>JAYVSO010000034.1:0-55690 GCA_043775315.1 Verrucomicrobiota bacterium | reverse complement strand
CTCGCCCTTCCAGGTCCGGTAGGCGTCCATGTATTTGGGGCTTCCTTTGCGTTTGGGATCGCGCCATCGAACGGTGGGTTTGGCGAATTCGCCGTAGTCGCGAAGGGTCTTTCCATGCTTCAGCACGTTGTCCCAGAGAAACCCGGCCGGAGAATAGGCGAGGGCGTCCGACTCATCTTCACCCATGCCGTCGGGATAGCTGCGTGGAAATCCGGCAAAGGATTTTTCCATGTAATCCGTGGCAAAGGCGGTGGTGCTCCATTGATGGCCGTCGGCGCTGAGGATTCCGCTGCAATAGGTGTTGTCCAGGAGCACAAACTCGCGGGCGATCTTGTGGAGGTTCGGGGTGATGGCTTCGCCAAAGATGCACAGAGCCGGGTTGCCGTTGCCCTCCTTGATGTCGCCGAGAACCTGATCGTAGGTGCGGTTCTCCTTGATGATGTAGACGACGTATTTGATCGGGCTGACGTCGCCCGGCTTGCGCGGGATCGGGTGGTCGGCCGGCAGTGAGGCGATGAGCGCGTCGTTCGTGGCGGGCAGGCATTGGAAAGCCCGCGCCGTCCAATCCGAGAGCTGGCGGTCGCGGGCCGCCCGCGTCGGCAGGTCGATGATTTCCAGCGTCCCGCGGAAGAGGCCGCCGATGTATTCGTCGAGCGTGCCGGGAGCCTTCTTCACACCGGGCTGGGGACCGTTCGGATTCGCCTTCGAGATGATCCCCTTGCCGTTCGCGACGAGGAGCTTCGTCCCGTCGGGCGTCACCCGGACCGACGTCGGATACCAGCCGACGGGGATGAACCCGAGCGAGCGGCTCTTGCCCGGCAGCGTCACGTCGATCACGGCGACCATGTTGTTCGCGGCGTTCGCGATGTAGAGCGTCTTTTCGTCGGGCGAAAGCGCGAGGCTGTTGGGGGTCGATCCGGGTGGCGAATCCGCCTGGAAGCTGGCGAAGATCTGCTCCAGTGCGCGGCCCGTGTCCGTGTCGATGAGCGTGACCGTGTTTCGGTTGGCGTTGGCGACGAAGAGAAGTTTTCCTCCACGCGAGAGCAGCATCTCGTTCGGATGCTCCTCCGTCGGCCAATGCGCCACGACCTCGTTGCGTTTGAGGTCGATGACCGCGACTTCGGCCCGCGCCCAAAGGCTGACGTAGAGCCGCTGGCGGCGTTCATCGAGCCGGCAACTGTAGGGAAAGGGTTCCGCCAGACGCGTCGCTTCGACAGCGGCCTCGGCCCGCTTCGTGATCGCGGCGAGGTCCGGGTCCTGCGGAGGAACCACCGATGCCACGCGGTTGGTCCGGCCCAGGATCGTCTGGGCGGACACTTTGCCGGCATCGACATCGACCTGTGAAATCTGGTGGCCCCAGACGTTCGCCACGAAGAGGTGTTTGGCCGAGGCGTCCAGCGCGAGGCCGGCCGGGATGCCGCGTTCCTTCACATCGCGCAGGGGAATAGGGGGACGCGCGGCCAGTTGTCCTTCATTGAAATCAAAGCTGAACACCGTCTCCTCGCCCGCGCCGCTGCTGAAGATCCGGCGGCCGTCCGCCGAGAACTCGATCCCGTAGAAGGCCTCCGCCAGCCTGGTCCGCGAGGCGATCGCCTCCGTCTTCAGGTCGACGACGATGATCTCGTGCTGGCCATAGCCCGCGTGCAGCACGGCGGCCCATTTGCCCGAGGGATGCACGGCGATGTTGACGGGGAAGTCCCCCAGCTCCACCTGCCGTCCCACCGGCCGGAGGAACCACTGGTTTGGCAGGCGCACCGAGCCATCTTCCCGCTGGCCCGGCAGGTCACGGCCGGGAGCCGATCCGATCGAAGGCGCAAACGGCGCGGTGGGTTGCGAGGCGCAGGAGGCCAGCAGAAGAACACCGGCGACGGCGGAAAACGTGGGTAGCTTCGGCATAAACGATGCCTGTTTATCCGTCCGAACCGTGGCCGGGTAAAGCGGTCCTTGTCCGACAATCCCGTGACGCTGACCGTCAACCTTCGATCAACCGCACCCGGTTCGTATGCCGGCCGCCGCTGAAGGGCGTGTCCAGCCAGAGGCGCACGATCTCCAGCGCGAGTTCGATCGGGATCGTCCGTTGGCCCAGGGCGAGGACGTTGGCGTCGTTGTGCTCGCGGCCCCATCGCGCCGTGTCGTGGCTCCAGCACAAGGCGCAGCGCACGCCACGAACCTTGTTGGCCACGATGGCTTCACCGTTGCCGGAACCGCCGAGAACGATTCCCCGCTCGCACTCTCCGCTCGCCACGGATTCCGCCGCCGGACGGATGAACACCGGATAGTCGACGGGCGTTTCGCTGTCCGACCCGAAGTCCTTCACCTCGTGACCGAGCTGTTGGAGCAGCTGCTTGATGTGTTCCTTGAAAGCGAATCCGGCGTGGTCCGAAGCGATGGCGATCTTCATGGCTGGAGAACTTTTTTTGACGACCGGTGCATTCACTGAACGCGGATCAGCAAAGGATCGTTCACCCCGGAAAGCAACGTCCCTCCTGATCGGTGGATCAGGAGGGACGGCTAGACGCGACCGGTTACTTCTTCTTGGTCACAGCCTGCTTGGAGGCTGCGGCCTGCTTCTTCTTCTGGTCGGCGGCGCTGACCTTGGACTGCTTCTGGCCGGTCTTCTTCTGGTTATCTTTCGGGGATCTGTCGCCCATAATGATTGGTTTCTTCTGCGGGTTTAACTTCCTGCGGCATGAACAGTTTCTCCGAAGGAAGCATCATGCTGAAGCCCGATGGCCTCAAAGTAAACCGTCGCTTGCAGCTTCATCCTTTCCTCTCCCACCGGAACTTGCGGTCCACCTCGCCGATCGGCAGGTCGTTGATGCAGCTCCGCCCGCTTCGTCGTGACCGCCTCGATCACGCGGCGGAAGGTTTCGAAGTTGTAGGTTTTCTGGATGAAGTCGACGAAGCCTGCCTCCTCCTCGCGCTTGGACTGCCTTCATCCACTGACCGTCGCGGCGTGCGTTGACGCTCCCGCCACCCGCACCTAGCTTCCGCGTCCGATGTTCCGGCTTGTCTCCAACTACGCACCCGCAGGCGACCAGCCTCAGGCCATCGCCCAATTGACCGAGGGCCTTGTCTCCGGCGTTAAACACCAGGTGCTCCTCGGCGTCACGGGCTCCGGCAAGACGTTCACCATGGCGAACGTCATCAGGAACGTGAACCGGCCCACGCTCGTCATCTCGCACAACAAGACGCTGGCCGCCCAGCTCTACGCCGAGTTCAAAAGCTTTTTCCCGGAGAACGCCGTCGAATACTTCGTCAGCTACTTCGACTACTACCAGCCCGAGGCCTATATCCCGCGCACGGACACGTTCATCGAGAAGGATTCGAGCGTGAACGAGGAGATCGAGCGCATGCGCCTCTCGACCATGGCGTCGCTCTTCACCCGGCGCGACGTGGTCGTCGTCGCCAGCGTCTCCTGCATCTACGGCATCGGCAGCCGCGACGACTACGAGCAGCTCATCATCCCCGTGCGCGTCGGCCAGGAGCTGGGCCGTGACGCCTTCCTCTCGCGCCTCGTCGACCTGCAATACACCCGGAACGACATCGCCTTCGAACGCGGCCAGTTCCGCGTGCGCGGCGACACGGTGGAGCTGCGTCCGGCCGCGACGGAGGACGGGCTGCGCTTCGAGTTCTTCGGCGACCAGATCGACCGCATCACGCGCTTCGAGCCGTTGACCGGCGACAAGCTGGCGGAACTCGCGAGCGCCATGGTTTTTCCGGCGAAGCAGTTCGCCACCGTGGCCGACAAGATGAAGCGCGCCATCCTCTCCATCCGCGAGGAGCTTGGGAAACGCGTCTTCGAATTCGAGAGCACCGGCCGGCTGCTGGAGGCCCAGCGCATCAAGATGCGGACGGAATACGACCTGGAGATGATGGAGGAACTCGGCTTCTGCTCCGGCATCGAGAACTATTCGCGCCACGTCACCCAGCGGCCGCCGAACTCGCGGCCGAACACGCTGATGGATTTTTTCTCCGACGACTTCCTCCTCGTGATCGACGAGTCGCACGTCACCGTCCCGCAAATCGGCGGCATGTTTGCCGGGGACCGTTCGCGGAAGACGGTGCTCGTCGAACACGGCTTCCGCCTGCCCAGCGCGCTCGACAACCGCCCGCTCAACACCGAGGAGTTCAACGGACACATCCACCAGGCCGTCTACGTCAGCGCCACGCCCGCGCCCGAGGAGATGCAGCGCGCCGGCAAACACGTCGCCGAACAGATCGTGCGCCCCACCGGCCTCATCGATCCCGAGATCGTCATCAAGCCCCTCAAAGGCCAGATCGACGACCTGTTGAACGAATGCCGCGAACGTGTGGACAAAAAGGAGCGTATCCTTGTGACAGTGCTGACCAAACGCACCGCCGAGGAACTCACCGATTACCTCCGCGACCTCGGCGTCAACGTCCGCTACCTCCACAGCGAGATCGACGCCATCGAACGCGTCGAGATTCTGCGCGCGCTCCGCAAGGGAGAGTTCGACGTGCTCGTCGGCATCAACCTCCTCCGCGAAGGCCTCGACCTGCCGGAGGTTTCGCTCGTCGCCATCCTCGACGCCGACAAGGAAGGTTACCTCCGCAGCGCCACCAGCCTTATCCAGACCTCCGGCCGCGCCGCACGCCATCTCAACGGCAAGGTCATCCTCTACGCCGACGTGATGACCCAGAGCATCCAGAAGCTGCTGGCCACCTCGGAGTATCGCCGCAAGAAGCAGCTCGCCTACAACGCCGAGCACGGCATCACGCCCCGCAGCGTCATCCGGGCCGTGGAGGAGAGCCTCAGCACCCGCGCCCACGAGTTCGACAGCAAGGCGGTCATCAACGACGCCGGCGGCAACTTCGACCTCACGGAAACCATCCGCGAACTGGAGGGCGAAATGATCGAAGCCTCGAACAACCTGGAGTTCGAGAAAGCCGCCATGCTCCGCGACCAGATCAAGGAACTGAAGAACCGGATGGGCGGTTCGTCCGGCGCAAGCGCTGCGCCCGCCAAGTCCACGAGCTACGGCAAAGCTAAGCGGCGTGGGCGGAAGTGATTTAACCTCGTCAGCACATGAAGAAGATCGTCTTGCTTTCGTGTGGGAAGAAAAAGGTCGGCCATCGAACCCAGGCCCAATCTCTCTATGTCGGATCGCTTTTCGCCAAAAGCATCGCCTACGCGCGTCAGTTGAACCCTGACGCGATATTTATCCTCTCAGCAAAGCATGGCGTGCTTGAGTTGGACGATGAGCTTGAGCCCTACGACCAGACTCTCGTTGGAATGGATCAAGACTCAATCCGGCGCTGGTCAGAGAAGGTTTTGATCCAGCTCAGTGAGCGATCAAATTTGGCTGAGGATCACTTCACCTTTCTCGCAGGCGGCAACTACCGTCGCTACCTCGAACCCCATCTTGTCCACACCAGCGTTCCATTGCGTGGACTAACAATCGGACGGCAACTGCAATTCCTGGAGGCCCAGCTCAGATGAGCACTGCGTGTCGCGCACTACATACTCTGTCCAATCAATGGCAGATCCACTCGTTCCCATTTGATCTCGGACTGATCCCTAACGACGGCATCTACGTTTTGTTCGAGGCTGGTGAGTCAGGGCATGGCCTGAAGCGAATCGTCCGCATTGGAACACATACTGGAACGGGCCAGCTTCGCTCGCGCTTGAAGCAGCATTTTATCAACGAAAACAAGGATCGGAGCATTTTTCGCAAGCACATCGGGCGTGCGCTTCTGAATCGGCAGAATGACTCCTTTATAGATGATTGGGATCTTGATTTGACCACCACCGCCCAAAAGCGGGAACACGCAGGCCGCATTGATCTCGTTAAGCAAAAAGCCGTCGAAACCCAAGTTACTGCCTATATGCAGGCGGATTTCAGCCTTGCCGTCTTCAGGGTTGGAACCAAGCAACAACGACTGCATCTGGAATCGCGAATGATCTCCACCGTGTCGCATTGTGAGCAATGCCGTCCCTCGTCGGGATGGCTTGGCCAGTTTTCTCCTAACTCGAAAATCCGTGAAAGCGGTCTTTGGCAGATCAACGAACTGCGCAAGACGCCATTTTCAAACATTGAGTTTGAAGAATTCGCGGCCTCCTTTGGTGCAGCTTGAAATCTTGCCTCTAAACGCCAGGAGGCCCACCTTAACTTAACCAGAGAACCTGCCCATGAACACCGACACGCAGCCGACGCAACTAAGCATCAATGATCTGGTCGTGGCCGATCCTGACATCCTTGGTGGTGAACCTGTGTTCAAGGGCACGCGCGTGCCCGTGGCGTCGCTGTTCGAGCATCTGGAGAGCGATTGTCCGCTGGACGAGTTCCTGGAGTGCTTTCCTTCAGTCAGCCGTGAAGTCGCCGTCGCCGTGCTCATCGGAGCCCAGGAGCTGACCTTGGAGAAAGCGCGCCGGTGAAGGTGCTGGTCGACGAGTGTGTTCCCTTCAAGCTAATCCTCCTCCTGATCGGCCACGAGTTCACGACGGCGCAAGCGAAGGGCTGGGGCAGCTACAAGAACGGTCATTTGCTGGCGGTGGCAGAAACGGAGTTCGACCTGTTTCTCAGTTGCGACCGCAACTTGGAGTATCAGCAGAACCTCAAGGACCGGAAGATCGCCGTCGTGCTGCTATCCACCAACCATTGGCCGACGTTGAAGAGGCACTTCTCCATCGTCCAAGCATCGCTGGACGGGACTCATCCTGGTGAATTCAAGGCGGTGGACATTCCCAGGACTACGTGAACAAGAGCTGGCGAGCAGCCTTGAGAAACCCTTCTTCATTCCTCACGGAAACAATCCCCGCATCTGCTTCGCGTCGCGGACGCGCTTGATGCCGAGCGTCAGGGCGGCGGCGCGCATGGAGATCTTCTCCTTGCGGCTGAGCTGGAGCGTCTGGTGGAACGAGCCCTCCAGGATGCGGAACAGTTTGTCCATCACCTCGCTCTCCGTCCAAAAGAAGCTCTGCAGGTCCTGCACCCACTCGAAGTAGGAGTGTGGAGCTTGGGATTGCGATGTCGCGGCGTGTCTATAAACAGGCGGCTCCCCCGGGAGCCCGACCAAGGCCTCATGCAAAGATTCGTTTCACCCCTTCGGCCCTCTACTCCTTCCATACCGTTCCTTGCCGATGCAGGGTTGCATTCCGGCTTCGGACTCAGCGAAGTTGCCGCGACTCACCAATCCATGAAAGCGCTCACACTCTTCTCCTGTGCCTCGCTCTGCACGCTCGGTGGCCTGCACGCCGCCGAAACCATCGTGCCGACGACCCTGCTCAAGACCGCCGATCCCAAGCTTGAGGTCACCGTCTTCGCCTCGTCGCCGATGCTGAAGAACCCGACGAACTTCGACTTCGACAAGGACGGCCGCCTCTGGGTCGCCGAGGGCGTGAACTACCGCAGCCATTCCAAGCGACAGCCCGAGGGTGACCGTATCATCGTGATGGAAGACACCGACGGCGACGGCAAGGCGGACAAGTCTTGGACCTTCGTGCAGGAGCCGTTCCTCCTGGCCCCGATGGGCGTGGCCGTGATCGACAACAAAATCATCGTCTCCATGGCTCCGGACATCATCGTCTACACGGACGTGAACCGGGACATGAAGTTCGATCCCGCCGTCGACAAGCGCGAGGTGCTGCTGCACGGGTTCAACGCCCGCATCCACGACCACACGGTCCACAGCATCACCGTGGGACCGGACGGCCAGTTGTATTTCAACAGCGGCAATTGCGGCGCGATGTTCACCGACAAGTCGGGCAAGACCTTCCGCATCGGCAGCGCCTACGATCCCGGCCAGGCGGACCTCGGCTGGAAACCCACCGAGATCGCCGGCCAGAAGAGCGACGACGGCCATGTCTGGATCGGTGGCTTCGCGGCGCGCATGAATCCCGACGGCTCGGCCGTGAAGATCATCGGCCACAACTTCCGCAACAGCTACGAGCAGACCGTCTCGGCCTTCGGCGACGTCTTCCAGAACGACAACGATGATCCCCCGGCGTGCCGCACGGCGTTCCTGCTGGAATACGGCAACGCCGGCTTCTGCTCGACCGACGGCAAACGCTCCTGGGGCGCGGACCGTCGTCCCGGCCAGAGCACGCCCATCGCCGAATGGCGTCAGGAAGATCCCGGCGTCATGCCCGCCGGCGATGTCTACGGCGGTGGTTCGCCGACGGGCATCGCCTTCTACGAGGACGGTGCTCTCGGCAAGGATGCGCGCGGCCTGCTCTTGAGCTGCGAACCCGGCCGCAACGTGGTCTTCGGCTACAAGCCCGTGCCCGACGGCGCGGGCTTCAAGCTCGAGCGCTTCGACTTCATCACCTCGAACAAGGAAGGCGAATACGCCGGCACCGACTTCAAGGGCGGCCGCCGCCTGCCCGATCCGGAACTGAAGACCATGTTCCGTCCGTCGGACGTGACCGTCGGACCCGATGGCGCGATCTACGTCGCGGACTGGTTTGACGCGCGCGTCGGCGGCCATGCCGACTGGGATGATACGATGTCTGGCACGATCTACCGCATCGCTCCGAAGGGCTTCAAGTCGAAGGTCGCCAAGGTGGATTTCGGCACCGTCGAAGGCGCCATCGCCGGCCTGAAGAGCCCCGCGGTCAACGTCCGAGGGACCGCCGGACTCGCGCTCGTCGCCATGGGCGACAAGGCCCTCAAGCCGGTCGCCAAACTGTTGAAGGACGAGAACCCCTACGCCCGCGCCCGCGCCGTCTGGATCCTTTCGCAGCTCGGAGCCGATGGCATCAAGCAGGTCGAAGTCGAACTGAAGAACAAGGACGCCCAGGCCCGCGTCGTCGCGTTCCGCGCTCTGCGTCGCCAGAACCACAACCTCCTCGCCACCGCGTCGAAACTCGCCGTCGATCCTTCGCCCGCCGTCCGCCGCGAAGTCGCGTTGGCCATGCGCGACATGACCTTCGACCAGTCGAAGGACATCCTTCTCGCAGTCGCGAAGGGCTTTGACGGCAAGGATCGCACCTACCTCGAAGCCTGGGGCACGGGCGCCAGCGGCAAGGAGTCGCAGGTCTACGACTTCATCAAGCCCGTCTTGAACAATCCCGACGCCACCCAGTGGACCGCCCAGTTCGCCGGGCTCGCCTGGCGCTTGCACCCGCCGCAGAGCGTGGCCGACTTCAAAGCCCGTGCGCTTTCCAAATCCTTGACCGGCGCGGAACACAAAGCCGCCGTCACCACCATCGGCTTCAACACCTCGAAGGAGGCGGCCGAAGCCATGCTGGAGATCGCCGCCAAGGCCGACGGTCCGGCCAAGGCCGACGCCTTCTGGTGGCTCATGAACCGCCAGGACAGCACATGGAAGGATCACCAGCTCGGCGGCGAGTTGAAGAAGCGCGGCATTTACGATGCCGAGTCCATCGAACTGACGCCGGCTTCCATGCCCGCACCCGAAGCGCCCAAGTATGCCGTGGCCGATGTCATCAAGCTGAAGGGCGACGCCAAAGCCGGCGCCACCAAGACCGCCGCCTGCTACTCCTGTCACCGCGTGGGGCCCAACAACGGCGTCGACTACGCCCCCGACCTGACCGGCTGGGCTTCGCGCCAGACGACCGAGGTGTTGATCAACTCGATCATCAATCCCTCCGCCGACATCGCCTCCGGCTACACCGGCTACGAACTCGCTTTGAAAAACGATGAAGTGATCCAGGGCCTGGTCCTGTCCGATGGCGATCCGACGATCATCCAGTCCGCCGGCGGATTGACCCAGATGGTTCCCAAGAACCGCATCAAGGCGAAGAAGAACCTCGGCCGTTCCCTCATGATGAGCGCCGACCAGATGGGCCTCACGCCCCAGGACCTCGCCGACATCGCCGCCTACCTGAAGACGGTGAAGTAGGCCAACATCGATCTCGAATCACCAAGCCGGCAGGCTGCAAAGCCTGCCGGCTTTTTTAAGGTAGGGCAGGCTTCCAGCCTGCCCCGTGGTGACAAGGGCTCCCGGATCGTCTGGCATCCTGATCCGCCCGCACTGTTTGATTTCAGGCCGGCAGCGCCGTGGGCAGGCAAGATGCCCGCCCTACCTTGCAGCAACCACTTCTCAACGAGCGTCGCACACCGGCCTGCCAATCCGCCTGCTTGACCGTTTCCGCCGCGCGGACAGAACTTCTCCCATGCGCTTCCCGCTTTTCTCCCTCGCCCTTGGCTTGTTTTTCGCCGCATCCGCCATCGCCGCAGACCCGGCCGTCACCGCCGCACGCGAAGGCAGGCAGATCGTCTTCAAGGCGGGTGCGAAGGAGATGTTCCGCTACCAGGCCGAGCCCGGCGAACTGCCGCGCGCCGACATCAAGGAAGCCTTCGTGCGCGGCGGCTACATCCATCCCGTCTCGACTCCGGCCGGCCGCGTCGTGACCGACGATTTCCCCCGCGGCCACATCCACCACCACGGCATCTGGGCGCCATGGACGCTCACCGAGTTCGAGGGACGCACGCCGGACTTCTGGAACATGGGCGACAAGAAGGGCCTCGTGGAATTCGTCGCCGTGGACAAGGTCTGGAGCGACGCCTCGGGCACCGGCCTGATCGCGCGGCACAAGTTCGTCGACCTGCTCGCGTCGCAACCGAAGACCGTTCTCAACGAGACTTGGGAAATCCGCGCCAAGGCCGTCGCTTCGCCCAAGGCGCTCTTCATCATCGACCTCGTCTCCACCCAGACCTGCGCCACGGCGTCGCCGCTGAAACTCCCCAAGTATCACTACGGCGGACTCGGCTTTCGGGGGAACTGGGCCTGGAACGGGAAGACCAACGGCGTCTTCCTCACCTCCAACGGCGACACCGACCGTCTCAAGATCAACGAGACCCGTGGCAAATGGGCTTGGATCGGCGGACCGCTCGACGGCGTCGTCGCGGGCACGGCCATCCTCTGCCATCCGGCGAACTACCGTTTCCCCCAGCCCATCCGGCTGCATCCGACAGAGCCGTTCTTCTGCTACGCCCCGCAGCAGCTCGGCGACATGGAGATCAAGCCGGGTGAACCCTACATCGCCCGCTACCGCTTCGTGACCGCCGACGGAGCGCTGACGAAGACGGAGATCGACCGGCTCTGGGACGACTACGCGGCGGGCAAGTAATCTGCGAATCAACAAAGGAATCGATGAAGACCCTTCAACATGTTTTCTGCGCCCTCTCCCTTGTGACGGCGCTGCTGCACGCCCCCGATTCGGCCCAGTCGGCCGAGGTGCGCCGGCCTTTTCCCGAGCAGGAGTTCCAACGGCGGCTCGACGAATGGAAGCAGGCCCCGAACGACGCCGAACGCCTCCAGCGCGCCACCACCACCCTCTTTCCTCGTGGTGTCTCCAGCGCCCAGGTGAAGCGCATGGCGCTCACAATCACGAATGAGGACAGCCGCATCGAGTTCGCGGCCGAGGCGTATCGGTTCACGATCGATCCCGAGAACTTCTACGACGTCTACGACGCGTTCCAGACGTTCTCCAAGGTCTTCCGCCTGCACGACCGCATCCAATGGGAGCAGCGCAGCGCGCCCGTCACGAGCCGCAGCCCGGGCGGAGTGGCCCCGCGACCAGCGGGGCCTCCGCCGATGACCGACAAGGAATTCGCCGAAATCCTCGCCTCGCTCAAACGGGAGTCGTTCGACGACTCCAAGCTCGCCCTCGCCAAAGTCGTCGGCGCAGGCGCACGCGGCCGCATCTCCTCGCGGCAGGTGCTGGAGATGTTGAAGCTCTTCTCCTTCGACGACCGTAAGCTGGAATGCGCCAAGCTCGCCGCCGACTGGGTGATCGATCCGGCGGAGTTCCACACCGTCTACGCCGCCTTCACCTTTGAGAGTTCACGGACCCAGCTCTCGAAGTTCCTCGCGGTGAAAGGTGGTTTCGCCGCACCACAGCCGAAGCCGTGAACCGCTGGCGGCCTTTCTTTCACTCGTCGGCCTGCTAGGTTCATCGCGACATGACGATGTTTGCCCTGAAGCACAGCGAGTTGAGCGACTCCCAACGAGGAGGCCCACTGGCACCACCATGGGCAGCAGCGGCCTAATTCCATGAATCCGCTCTGCCAAAATTGCGGTTCGATCATCTACAGTCGACGCAACAAGCTTTGCGGTGTCTGCGGGAAACCATTGCCCGAAGATCTGCTCTTCTCCCCGGAAGAGCGGCGGAAGTGGGATCAAGTGATCGAGGATGACAGGCTCAGGCGGGCCAATTCGATTCTGAACACATCCATTGGAGATTCATCCAGTAGCGACGTTTCCACTTCATGACTTTTTCCCTAAGAAACAGCCTTCTGCGCGACCTCTACGACAAGGTCGTCGCCGGCGAACGGTTGACCGAGGCCGATGCCCTGCGCCTCTTCGAGACCAAGGACCTCAACGCCCTCGGCGCGATGGCCGACTTCGCCCGCGCCCGCAAGGTCGGCAACCGCGCCTCCTACATCGTCAACCGCTACCTCAACTACTCGAACTACTGCATCCTCAGTTGCCAGTTCTGCGCCTTCAGCCGCAAGAAACGCGACAAGGACGGCTTCGAGCTGACCGCCGATCAGATGGTCCAGAAATCCCGCGAGGCGCTCGCGCTCGGCATCACCGAACTGCACATCGTCGGCGGGCTGCATCCCTCGCTGCCCTTCAGCTACTACACCGGTTTCCTCAAGGCCTTGAAGGCGCTTGATCCAAGGCTTCAGCTCAAGTGCTTCACCGCGATTGAAATCCTCCATCTCGCCTGGCTGGCCAAGAAATCCGTGCGCGACACGCTGGCCGAGCTGAAGGATGCCGGCCTCGAATCCCTCACCGGCGGCGGCGCGGAGATCTTCCGCAAGGAGGTCCGCAGCGCCATCGCCAAGGGCAAGGAATCGGCCGAGGAATACCTCGACGTCCACCGCACCTGGCACCAGCTCGGCGGCCGCAGCACCTGCACCATGCTCTACGGCCACGTCGAGACGCTGGCCGACCGCGTCCATCACCTCAGCTTGCTGCGCCGGCTCCAGGACGAGACCAGGGGCTTCGTCGGCTTCATCGCCCTGCCCTACCAGCCGGACAACAACGGCATCTCGGTCGATCATCCGCCCACCGGCTTCGACCAACTCCGCACCCTCGCCGTCGCCCGGCTGTTCTTGGACAACTTCGACCACATCACTGCCTACTGGGTCGGCATGGGGATGAAGATGGCGCAGGTCGCCCTCAGCTACGGCGCGGACGACATGCACGGCACGATCATCGAGGAACACATCTTCCACATGGCCGGCGCCCAATCGCCCCAGCTCCAGACCGAGGCCAACATGGTGAAAGCCATCCGCGAAGCCGGCCGCACCCCCGTTCAACGCAACACCTTCTACGAACCGATCAAGGTCTGGGAAGAACCCCAGGCTGCTGCGGTCTCAGCCAAGGAAGCGGGCGGCGACGCGGGAGAGCAGCGGACGAAGGAGACGGAGATGGCGAGCAAGTGAACTCGGCGATGCTCTTGTGAAACACTAAACCCCATTATCATATGACCTGGTTGGATTGGGCATCAGACTTTGTTTTGCGATGGAGAACCTGCGAAGCCACCGAACGCGCAGCTAGAGACAATTTCACTCCCAATGCTCTTGCGGCGCTTGAAGCCGCCCATGAAGAAGCTCACCGGCTAGAACGCGACTTTGTCGGGGTGGAGCATATTCTGTTGGGCCTGGTCGGATTGAAGAGAGGCGTTGCGAACGGAACACTCTTGGCCATGGGAATCGACCTCAATGCCGTCTACCTGGAAGGCGTAAAGGTAGCCGGCATGGGAAACACACCAGCGATCACCCAAAGAATCCCTTTCACGCCACGCTCAAAGAAGGTGCTTCAGGATGCCTTCAAAAACTCCAAGCGACTCGGGCATCAATACATCGGAACAGAGCACGTTTTCCTCGCCATATTGGCCGAACGAGAAAGCCTCGCTGCCAAAGTTTTTAAGAATTTCAAACTGGATACCGACCTGCTCCAG
This sequence comes from Verrucomicrobiota bacterium, assembly GCA_043775315.1. Lineage (GTDB taxonomy): Bacteria > Verrucomicrobiota > Verrucomicrobiia > Limisphaerales > CANJSG01 > CANJSG01. Next base: position 41,787 of record JAYVSO010000034.1, on the reverse strand, counting down.
AGGGAGTTGCTAAAAACCATCTCTGCTCGTGTTTCCGACTGATCGTCACATCAATCTTGGCTCAACGAGATCTGGCTGAGCAACCGGGATCGTAGAGCGCAAATTCCTGCCACCAAAAACTAAACCGCCTGCCTGATTGATGAAACGGGAGTTCAACAAAGGAGACGGGACCAAGACAGGCGTCGCCTACACGGTGAAAGCGCGCTTCGGCCCTTGGATTGGCGAGTCGTGGCGGGGATATGTCAAATGGTCGGGACTTGCGCAGCTCGACGAAGTCCTGTTCGATGGAATCCTATGTCCTCGCCTCGTCGGCTTGGATTGCGATGAAGACTGGAACCACAACATGCATGAAGACTTCGAGATCGACCTCTTCTCGGACGTGGCCTATCTGCGGACAAAACTTACCCATCTGACCAACTGGAACTTGCTGGCTGATGCCCGGAATCCAGCGACCGACCCGAAGAACTGGACTACCGAAGAAGGCTTCCAGTTTGTCGGCTTAGATTTGGTCGAGATCGGAGGACAAATCAGCGCCCTCACGAACTGTGGCGGCTTTCCCGACGTATTCTCCAACTCCGAGATTTCATCCGTGGGCCTGATTCCAGAATGGCACCGCGCGATCGAAATCCAATCCAAGCTCGCCACAGCTCACCCGCGAGAACCCCACGCCCAGTGCGACGTCTGGTCCATCTGGCGCTGGCAGCCGCCGGGTCGTTGACCGCAGGCAACCCGGCGGGCACCTTCCGGCCATGCAATGCGGAGTTCTCTTTGAGCGGATCGAGCAAGATGGATTCCCGCCCGGTTTCTATTACGACCCTATTCCCAGCCTGGGTCTGACCACCCACGGCCTGGGCGTGGGAGATGCCCGCTCTGCCACAGTGGAGCTGCTGGATGATCGGCTGGCTGAAGCCCGGTATCGAAACCTGTGAAATGACCGGCTTAGAAACCATCCTGGCCCGATTGACCGGGAAGCAGAGTCGCTTCCAATCGCTCCAGCCCTTCCCCAAGCCCTTCGCCGACTCGCTCGAACACAAACTCCGCATCGAGCTGACGCACGCCTCCAACGCCATCGAGGGCAACACGCTCACGCTTCGTGAAACCCAGATGCTCATCGACGAGGGCGTCACCCCGTCCACCAGCAGGACGCTGCGTGAACTGCACGAGGCGGTGAACCACAACCAGGCGGTCCTCATGCTCTACCGGCTGGCAGAAAAACCCGGCCATGTCGGCGAACGCGACCTCCTGGATCTTCACGCCCTGGTCCTCCGCAACATCCATGAACAATGGGCCGGGCGTTACCGCAACAACCGTGTCTTCGTGGTCGGAAGCCCGCTGATTCCACCCGGTCCGCAGCATGTCCCCCGGCTCATGGAGGAACTGGCCGCCTGGCTGGGGAATCTTGAGGGACATCCGGTCACTTCGGCAACCGAGGCCCATTACCGCTTCGTCAAGATCCACCCGTTTGTCGATGGGAACGGCCGAACCTCCCGCCTGCTGATGAATCTGATGCTTCTGCGCGCAGGATATCCATTGACGGTCATTCCCGCGGATCAGCGCGCCGCCTACATCGGTGCGCTTGACGAGGCGGACCGGGGCGTTTCAGAACCGTTTCACCAGTTGATCGCCGAATGCGTGGAACGGTCTTTGGACCTGTATCTGAGCGTCCATGATCCGTAGGCCGTAAGAGCCATGCCCGAAGACCTCCCAAAACTCCGCCTCGCCGGGCCCGCCGGCGAAAAGGACCAGCCGCGCCCGCCCAAGGCGGATCCGTTGATCCAGATCGATGCCGAAGACGATGTGCTGGAGATGACGTTGTCCGGCTTCAAGGTCGGCTCCGTGCCCTACCTCAACGCCGTGCCCCTCACGCGCGGAATCGAGGACCAGATCCAGTTCGTAGTGCCGTCGCGCCTCGGCGAAATGCTCCGGGCCGGCGAGTTGGACGCCGCGCTGCTGAGCGTGACGGAAGTGCTCTTCAACGACCGCTATGACATCCTCGACGGCATCTGCATCGGGTCCCTTGGCGAAGTGTTCAGCGTCTACCTCGCGCATACGACGCCGCTGGACGAGCTGACCCAGATCCATTGCGACCCGGCTTCGCTCACCAGCGTGAACCTGCTGCGCGTGCTCTTGGGCGAACGCGGCATCCGGCCGGAGTTCGTGCCCTTGATCGACTACACGCCCGAGTTGATGCCGGAAAACGTCCTGCTCATCGGCGACCCGGCGATCCGCTTCCGGCGCACGAATCCTTCCCACCAGATCTGGGATCTCGGCTCGGCTTGGATGGAGCTGACCAATCTCCCCTTCGTCTACGCCGTCTGGGCGCTGCGCCGTGATCGCGTAACGAAGGAGCTGCGGCGCATCCTCCGCGAAACGCGCGACTTCGGGCAGGACACGCTCGACGACATCATCCGCGACCGCGCGGAGTTCGACCTTGGGTTCCGCAAAGACTACCTCGGCTGGCACATCCACTACCATCTGGGCTCGGATGAAAAACGCGGCCTGGCCAAGTTCGTGGAGCTGCTCCGCAAACACTCCGGCCGCGAAGTGTTCGATCCGACGTTCGTGAGCTGAGAATGTGCTGCCGCGCCTCCCGGCCGGCAGTTCTGATTTTCTGCTGGTCTCAGAAGGATAACTGAATTGCCGGCTGCAAGCCGGCAACACGTTGAACTCCCTCCATCGTGGGCCTAGGTTCAGGCCATGGTCTACGACGCGACGTTGGATGATCTCCTGCAAAAAGTCTGGGACGGCGGCCGCATCTCCCTCGATGAAGCCCGCCGGCTCTGCGCCCTGCCGTTGGAGGAACTCGGCGCCCTGGCCGACCGCCGCCGCCAGCTCCACCGCGCCTCGGCCCATGGCGGACGCGGCAACGACGTCGTCACCTACATCGTCGACCGCAATGTCAACTACACCAACGTCTGCAACGTCTACTGCAAGTTCTGCGCGTTCTGGCGGACGGAGAAGGACGCCGACAGCTACGTCATCTCCCTCGACGAGCTGGACAAGAAGATCGAGGAAACCATCTCCCTCGGCGGCGCGCAGATGCTCATGCAGGGCGGGCACCATCCCAAGCTGACCAAGCAGTGGTATCTCGACCTCCTCAGCCACGTCCGCGACAAGTTCCCCGGCTTTAACATCCACGGTTTCAGCCCCAGCGAGCTCATCCATTTCCAAGAAGTCTTCAACGAGCCGGTGGAGAAGATCATCCGCGATTTCGTCTCCGCCGGCCTCGGCAGCATTCCCGGCGGCGGCGGCGAGATTCTCGTGGATCGCGTCCGCAAACGCATCGCCCCGCTCAAGGCCAACACGGCCGAATGGATGGGCGTGATGGACACCGCGCACAAGCTCGGCCTCGCCAGCTCGGTCACGATGATGTTCGGCCATGTGGAGACCATGGATGACCGGCTGGAGCATCTGGAAGTGGTGCGGAGCCAGCAGGACGTCTCGCTCGCGCGAATGACGAAGCTCGAAGGCCAAAGCCCGATGGGGCGGTCCGCAGCTTACGCGACGGCGCTGGAGAAAGGTTCGCTCAAGGGCGGCGCATTCACGGCCTTCATCTGTTGGACCTTCCAGCCGGAGAACGCAGTGCTGAAGGCGCCGACGGTCGGCTCGCACGAATACCTCAAGGTGCAGGCGCTGGCCCGCATCTACCTCGACAACATCCCCAGCATCCAGAGCTCGTGGGTCACGCAGGGCCAGGAGGTCGGGCAAGTGGCGCTCAAATACGGCGCGAACGACCTTGGTTCGATCATGATCGAGGAGAACGTCGTCAGCAGCGCCGGCACCACCTTCCGCATGGGCGTGGCCGACATGCAGCGCCTCATCGCCGAACTCGGCTACGAGCCGAAGCAACGCGACAACTGGTATCGGCTGGTGGGGTGAGGCAGTAGGCCTATGACTCGATGGCTGGAGAGGAACTATGACAACAGAGTTTGATGGCCTGATTGAACACTGGAGAAAGCTGGAGGCACCATGTTCAGACAAGGCGCGGATTCATCCCGCCGACGTTGGACAGTTGCGAGGAAAGCCGATGATTTGTCCGTCCAATGCGGCGGAATATTTCGCTCACGTTGACCATCAACAAAACATGGGTGGCCAAATCATTGGATCATTGCTGCCAAAGCCCTACATCGGATCGTTGCATTCGTGTCGGGTGCTCATCGTTCTGGCCAACCCGGGTTTCAGCCCTGGAGATCTTGAAGAGATACGGCATCGTGGTTTTCAAGAAGCGGTTGAGCGCAACCTTCGCCAAGAGATCCCTCAGGGTGAGTTTCCCTTCTACTTTCTGAACCCAGAGTTCGCCTGGCATCCCGGTTTCAAGTGGTGGACGAGGGTGCTCGGGAAGTTGATTACCGACTTAGCGAGCAGCCGCAGATCGACTTTGCAGGCTCTCAGTTTTTTGGCGGACCATCTCGCCTGCGTTGAGAGTTTTCCTTATTACTCGAAGCAGTTTCCCGGTGCATGGGCCTTGAAATGTCCTTCATCCATTGTCGCCAAGGAGGCCGTAAATACTGTGGTAAACAGGCAAGACCGATTGGTTCATCTATTGCGTCCTCCCGAGTGGCGTAAGGATTTGCCAGCCGTTAGAACCGTGCTCTCAGGAGGTGCGAATCCAAGAAACTGCGTCTTCAGCCAGGAGGCAGTTGATAGCTATCGAACGTTCTTGCCGGCATGAGGTGCTGCACAGCTTCTCCAATGGCGGCAACGGACACCCTGCCGCCCCAGCGGACCTTGCTGATGAACTCCCAGGATTTGCCTGAGGCGACGTCGTTCAGGACCTGCTGCACAAGAATCCGCGTGCCTTTGAAGGTTGGCTTGCCGTGGCAGATGCGGGGATCGACGACGATGTGACCGCTCAGTTCGATCCGCCTTCCCTTGATCTGTTTTTTTGGAGCTTCAGCCATATCGGCAGTGGACTTGCTGCCTTCTGCTTTGTCAAACAGCCGGAGGCGACGCGACGGAACCAACCCAAACAAAAGCGGCACCGGAGTTCATCCGGTGCCGTCGCGAAGTTTGGTTGATCGGGAGGCTCAGTATTTCGCCACGCTGTGGTCGATCTCGTCGGACCACGCGCCGATGCCGCCCTTCACGCTCTTCACATACTTGAAGCCCTGTTCACGCAGGAACTTCAGGGCCTTCATGGAGCGGATGCCGCCCTTGCAGTGGAGGTAGTATTGGACGTTCGGGTCGAGCTCGGTGAAGCGCTGCGGGAGCTGGCTGAGTGGGAGCAGCGGCACGCCGGCGACCTTGGCGATCTGGTATTCGTCGGGCTCGCGCACGTCCACGACTTTGATGCCGAGCTTCGGATCATCGAGGGCCTTCTTCATGTCCTGGACGGTGACCTCGTCGGGGTTCTGCCCCGGATTGGCGGGCTCGGGCACGATGCCGCAGAACTGCTCGTAGTCGATCAGCGCCTTGATCGTGGGATTGTCGCCGCAAAGCGGGCACGACGGATCGCGGCGGAGCTTCAGCTCGCGGAACTTCATGTCGAGCGCGTTGAAGAGAAGGAGCCGGCCGACGAGCGACGTGCCCTTGCCGAGGGCGAGCTTGAGTATCTCGTTGGTCTGGATGCACCCGATGATGCCGGGCAGCACTCCGAGGACGCCGCCTTCGGCGCAGCTCGGGACCATTCCCGGCGGGGGAGGTTCGGGATAAAGGCAGCGGTAGCAGGGTCCGCCAAGGTGCGGGGCGAAGACGCTGGCCTGGCCCTCGAAGCGGAAGATGGAGCCGTAGACGTTGGGCTTCTTCAGCAGCACGCAGGCGTCGTTGGTCAGGTAGCGCGTGGGGAAATTGTCCGTGCCGTCGACGACGATGTCGTAGGGCGCGATCAGGTCCAACGCGTTCTCCGCGCTGATGCGGGTGTTGTGGATGACGACTTCGACGTTGGGGTTGATCGAGCCGATGGTCTCCTTGGCCGATTCCGCCTTGGGACGGCCGACGTCGTCGGTGCCGTGGATGATCTGGCGCTGGAGGTTGGAGAAATCGACGGTGTCGAAGTCGACGATGCCGATCTTGCCGATGCCGGCGGCGGCGAGATACATGGCGATGGGCGAGCCGAGCCCGCCGGCTCCGATGCAGAGGACCTTGGCCGACTTGATCTTCTTCTGTCCGGCGAGGCCGACCTCGGGAAGGATGAGGTGCCGGGAGTAACGCCGGATTTCGTCGTTGTTTAATTCCATAACTTCGTAAAGTCCGCGCAGCGTAAGAGACAACCGTTTCAAATCAAGCCGCCACCCTGTGAACCACGACAGCCGCACCACCGCCGCCTTCCTCAAGAAACAAACCTCCCTGCGCCCCACGCTCGCCATGGTGCTCGGCAGCGGTTTCCAGCACTCGTTGTCCGAGTTGACCGTCGTGAAGGAGATCCCCTTCCGCGAAGCGCCGGGATTTCCGGCGGTGGGCGTCAGCGGGCACGCCGGCAAGATCGTCTTCGGGACGTTCGGCAACGTGTCCGTCGTGGCGCTGAAGGGCCGCGCGCACTTCTACGAGGGGCATTCGCTCGACAAGGTGACGTTTCCCATCCGTGTCCTGGCGGACTTCGGCATCAAGACCATCCTGCTGACCAATGCCGCCGGAGGCATCACGGGCGGCCTGAAGCCGGGCACCCTCATGGCCATCTCGGACCACATCAATCTCATGGGCGACAATCCCCTCCGGGGCGTGGCCTATCCCGGCACGATCCAGTTCATCGACCTGTCGGTCGCCTACGATCCCAGGCTGATCAAGGTGAGCGAGCAGGCGGCCAAGGCGGCCAAGCTCACCCTGAAGAAGGGCATCTATCTCGCCGTGCACGGGCCGAGCTTCGAGACGCCGGCCGAGATCCGCGCCTTCGCCAAGCTGGGCGCGGATGCCGTGGGCATGAGCACCGTTCCCGAGGCCATCGTGGCCCGCCAATGCGGCATGCGGGTGGCCGGGGTGAGCTGCATCGCCAACCTGGCCGCCGGCATTTCCAAGCAGCCGCTCTCGCACCAGGAAGTGCTCGAAGTCAGCAGCCGCCAGGCGCCGGCCATGGCGAAGTTCCTCCGCAAGTTCGCCGAACTCCATGCTGCCGCCGAATGACCAACGCCGCCTCGTCAAGGCCGCCCTCGCCGCCCGCAAGCGCGCGATCGCGCCCTACTCGAAGTTCCAGGTCGGCGCGGCCCTGCTGACGCGGAAAGGCGAGATCGTCGGCGGTGCGAACGTGGAAAGCGCCAGCTACGGCCTGACCTGCTGCGCCGAGCGCGTGGCGCTGTTCAAGGCGTTGACCGAGGGAAGGAAGGGCTTCATCGCCATCGCCGTCGTGGCCCACGGGGCCGTCTCGCCCTGCGGCGCGTGCCGCCAGATGCTCATCGAATACGCCCCCAAGGCGGAAGTGTTCCTGGCCGATCCCGCAAAGCCGAAGGACATCCGGCGGTTCACGGTGGCGGAGCTGCTGCCGGCGGCGTTCAGCGAGTTCGAGGCGGGTTGAGCCCGAACTCCGAAGTTGGAATCAGAGGATGAGAACAAACCCGGGAGCGCACGCGTCCCGCGTGCTGTTTCCGGCGTCCCGCCGAAAACCTCGTCGTCCATTTTCTCCCCCGGAAAGGCGACAGACAGTGTGACGAAGGTTTGGGCGGGACGCCCAAACCCGCACGCGGGACGCGTGCGCTCCCCATTTCCATTTCGGAGTTCGGGTTGAAAACAGCCGTGCCGCAACACGGCCCTACCGATGGAGGTCGAAGCCAAACCGGAACGTTCTGATGGCATCGCCACCCCGTTAGAGCTGCTTAATCATGTCCGTCAGGAGCGCCCGGCAAAAGAGGCCCTTGGGGCGCAACAGCCGATAAGTTGACTTCATCCGGCCGGACGGCTTCCTTCTCCGCATGCAGATCGACAGTCTGAAAGTGTTCTGTGACCTCGCCGAAACGGAGAGCTTCACCAAGTCCGCCCAGATCAACAATGTCACCCAGTCCGCCGTCAGCCAGCAGATCGCGTCCCTAGAACGCCAGTTCAAGACGCTGCTGATAGAGCGGTCGAAGAAGAAGTTCCGCCTCACCCGCGAAGGCCAGATCCTCTACGAGTATTCCAAGCAGATTATCCAGACCTACGATTCACTCCTCAGCCGCCTGCAGGAGATCAAGGACATCGTCTCCGGCACCATCCGCGTGGCCACGATCTACTCGATCGGCCTGCACGACCTGCCGCCGTATCTGAAGAGCTTTCTCAAGCAGTTCCCCACGGTGAACGTCCACATCGAATACCGCCGGGCGAACCAGGTCTACGAGGACGTCCTCGGCAACGTCGTCGATCTCGGTCTCGTCGCGTATCCGACGAAGGACGCGAAGCTTGAAATGGTCCCGCTCCGCAAGGACCGCCTCGTCCTCATCTGCCATCCCCAGCATCCGTTGGCCTCACGCGCCTCGGTCAAGCTGACGGAACTGAACCGCTCCAAGTTCATCAGCTTCGAGCCGGACATCCCGACCCGGAAGGCGATCGACAAGCTTCTCAAGGAAAGCAACGTCGAGGTCACGAGCGTGATGGAGTTCGACAACGTCGAAACCGTGAAACGCGCCGTCGAGATCGACGCCGGCATCTCCATCGTGCCCCAGGGAACCGTCAGCCAGGAAGTCGCGGCCAAGACCCTCGCCCAGGTCCACATCGAAGGGCCCGAGCTCTACCGTCCGCTCGGCGCCATCCATAAGAAGAACAAGGTGCTCAGCCCCGCGATGAAACAGTTCCTCAACCTCCTCAAGGCCGACGTCGCTCCGAAGGTCTGAGCGGACAGCGCCCAATCCGCTTCCGAAACTGCATTCGACCGTGGTCAAAGGCGGAGGGGCTCCCACCAATTCACGCCGCAGCAAGCCGGACGGAGCGGACGCTCGGCCTACGGGATCACCACCTGTTTCGGATTCATCAGGTAGCCGATGAGGTCGCGCCGTTGGTCAGGGGTGAGTGCTTCGAGGATTCCCTCGGGCATCATGGACGCAATCGATTCCTCGATGGACTGGATCTCGCCGCGCTCGAAGGTGGCGCGCTCGGTCTGGCTCTGGAGCGTGATGGTCCGGTCGGTCTTCTCGCGGATGACGCCGTTCAGGACGCGTCCGTCCTTCAGCGCGACGATGGACATGCGGAACTCCGCCGGCACGACGGCGCTGGGATCGACGATGTTCTCCAGCAGGTAGTCGATGCTCGCCCGCCCGGAGCCGGTGAGATCGGGACCGACCTTGCCGCCTTCGCCATACATCACATGGCAACCGGCGCAGATCTGGTTGTAGAGCTTTCGTCCCGTCACGAGATCGCCGGCGTTCAGCCGCTCGGGCACCAACTCCTTCTTCAACCGCTCGATGGACGCGCGGGCATCGGCGCTGGAGGCGCGGACGGCGCCCCAGACTTCCGTGAGGCGGGCGGCAAGCGCGGCGTCGTTGAGTCCGGCGATCTGGCGGGCGTGGAAGGGTGTCAGGTCGGTCTTGGGAATCTTGCCGTCGCCGATGGCGGCGAGAAGCGCCTTGGCTGAAACGGGCCGGGTAACCAGCGCGCCCATGAGCTGGATGCGTTCCCCGGTCGTGACCTGCGGATACTTGGACACGGCCAACGCCGGCGCGGCCGCATCTCCGATCTGGAACAGGCCGATGATGGCGTCAGCGCGGAGCCGGCCATCGTCGGTCAGCTTCTTCAGCAGCGGCGCGAGGTTCTCGGCTTTTCCATCGAGCAACGTCTTCAGCGCTACGCGTCGTGCGGCCACGTCGGCCGAAGCGTCGACCACGACAGTGCGGAGCTGGTCGAGCGCGCGCCCGTCTCCGAAGAGCAGGTTGAGTTCGGATAGCTTCGATTGCAGAGCGACATCGGCGATCGCCTTGAGGCTTTCCGAAAACGCCGGCCAACCTTCCGGCGCGGCGAGTTTCCTCCAGCCCTTCCACGCCTGGCCGAGGCCATTGACGATGTCGGACTTGATCGCGGGATCGGACTTCGCAGCGGCGGCGAGGAGCGACGCGACGTTGGCCGGCTTGGCTTCGACGTCTTCCGCCAAACGCCGCGCGATGAGGCGGCGGACGGTCGGGACCTCGCTGACCATGGCGAGCTGGACGCCCGCTTTGGCGTCGGCGGCCACGAGGGGCTCGATGCCATACCAGAGCAGCAACGGCAGGTTGTGGTCCGTGGCATCAGAGCCGTGCTTCAAGAGCTGTTCGGCGATGGGCCGGCGGTGCGCGGCTGGAAAACTCCCAAGGGCTTCGGCCAGTCCAAGCCGGACAAGCGGCGACGCGTCCTTGGCCGCGAGGTCGGTGAACATCCGTGAATTGAACGTGAACTTTTCGGACACTCCCGGATCCGATTTCTTGCCGGATAAATGGCGGGCCTCTTCCTCCTCCATCGTCAGAAAGACGGCGTCGCTCCGCAGTCGGATGGCCCATCGGCGGATGTTTTCATTCGCGTCCCGGGTCTGGCCGGAGATCCGGTCGGTCAGCCAGTTGTCGCGGGCTCCGTCGACCGCGTTCAACGCCCAGATGACCTTCAGCCTATCCTCCACGGCGCGACGGCGGCCGAACTCGCGCTTGAGTTCGATGACGGGGAACGCGGGCTTTCCCGAGAGGGCCGTCTTCGTCGCCAGCACTTGCCTGACCTGCCGGGCAAGCCACTCGTTCTTGCTCGTGACCAAGGGAAGGAGCTGGGGGCCGGTCAGCTTGGTCAGATCGCCGAACTCCGGCTTCTTCGGATCGCCGTAGGTGACCTTGTAGATGCGGCCGGAGCTGCGGTGGACGCCGTCGTTCTCGTGGCATTCGCCGGTGTCCGACCAGTCGGCGATGAAGACGCCGCCGTCCGGTCCCTGGATGAGGTCGATGCCCCGGAACCACGGGTCACCCACGGTCAGGAAATCCGCGTCGTGTTTGGCGACGTAGCCGGAGCCCTCGCGCTCGATCCGCTCCGTATTGATGCGGCGGCCGTGGAGATTCAGCGTGAAGGCTTTTCCGCGATACTCCGGCGGCCAGTTCTCGCCCTGGTAGATCATCAGGCCGCAGTGGGCGTGACCACCGCCGAGATTGTCGCTGCCGGAAGCGAAGCTGCTTCCGTCCATGGCCGCACGGCTCTTTGTCCAGCCCGCGCCGGTGTCGAAGTGGTAATGGTCCGCATGCTGGCGGATGGATTCGTAGGCGTGTTTGTTGACGTGCTCGCCGTGCATCCGGTCGAAGTAGGCGCCGGAGATGCCATGCCAGAAGTGGCCGATGACCGTGTTGATGAAGAACGGCTCGCCGACCTCGTTCCAGTCCATGCCCCAGGGATTCGTCGTGCCATGGCTCACCGCTTGGAAGACGCGCTTCGTCGGATGATAGCGCCAGATGCCGCCGTTCATCGCCACGCGCTGCGACTCCGGTGTGCCCGGCTTGCCGACACGCGCCTGGCTGGAAATGCCGACGCGGCCCCAGAGCCAGCCGTCTGGTCCCCAGCGCAGGCCGTTGGCGAAGGTATGATGGCTGCCGGTGGTGGTGGTGAACCCGTCGAGCAGCACCTCGGGTTCGCTGTCGGGAATGTCGTCACCGTTGCGGTCGGGGATGAAGAGCAGCTGCGGCGGGCACATGAGGAACACGCCGCCCATGCCCAGCTCGACGCTCGTGAGGATCTTGGCCTTGTCGTAGAAGACGATCCGTTTGTCGAAGCGCCCGTCGTTGTCCGTATCCTCGAAGATGACGACGCGGTCGGAGAGGTTCGTGGCGAACTTCACGGCCGCTTCGGCGTAGGTGTAGTTCTCCGCCACCCACAAACGTCCGCGAGGATCGAAGGCCATCGCGATCGGCTGGCGCACGTCCGGCTCGCTGGCGAAGACGCTGACCTTGAAGCCGGGTGGCATCTTGAAGGTCTTGGCCGCGTCCTCGGCGGACATCGGAGCCTTGCCCGACTTCTCCGTGTCGTAGGGCTCGGGAAACTGGTCGGCGGCGAAGACAACACGCGCCATGAGAGCGACGACAACCGTGAGCGTGCGCAACAGGGAATTCACGGAGCCGATTAAGCCAGCCCGGCCGCAGACGTGAAGCGGGAATACCGAAAAGACGCCATGATAGCCGGGTAGCCTCGGCTGTAAGTCCGCGCTGATCAGAGAAGGGCGCCGATTCACATCGGCGGCCACGAGCTTGGCGAACTGGTAGGGCGATGGCTCCTGCCGAGCCGCCTTGAGGCGTTCTTCTGCCATGTCGTTTACTCGCGGGAAGTCAGACGCCATGTCGCCCTGCGGTAGTTGCCGCCGTGCCATTGTGGGTTCTCGAACGCGCAGCGGCGGCTTGGCCGGAGCCTGCGCCCTACCAGCCTCATGACCTCGTTGCCTTCTGCGTCTTCTGCGGTTTCCTTCTTCGCGTTCCTTGGCGTCCGTCGCGGAGGAACCGTCTTCGTTCTTCCCTTCCCGCCGCCGGGCCGACACCGTTTCGCATCATGCAGAGCTACCAGAACCTCATCGGCGGCGAATGGGTCGCAGCCGCTTCCGGCAAAACCTTCTCCACCACCAACCCCGCCGACACGCGGGAAACCGTCGCGTCGTATCCGCAGAGCAGCCAGGCCGAAGCCCAGCAGGCCATCGCCGCCGCCAAGGCCGCCTTCGCCGGCTGGGCTGCGCAGACCGCCCCCGCCCGTGGCCGCATCCTCAGCAAGGCCTCGCAGATCCTCGAAAGCCGTAAGGCCGATCTCGCCAAGTTGCTCACCCGCGAGGAGGGAAAAACCCTGGCCGAAGCCACCGGTGAAGTGCAGCGCTCGGCCGACATCCTCCGCTTCTTCGGCGGCCTCAGCTACACGCTCGGCGGCCAGACTATTCCCCATGATCTCCCCGGCAATCTCCTGCTCACCCGGCGCGAGCCCATCGGCGTCGTCGGCCTGATCACGCCGTGGAATTTCCCCATCGCCATCCCGGTGTGGAAGCTCGCCCCCGCGTTGCTCTGCGGCAACGCCGTGGTCATCAAGCCCGCCTCGCAGGCCCCGGCCATGACCTTCGAAGTGGCCAAGGCGCTCATCGAAGCCGGCCTGCCCAAGGGCGTGCTCAACGTCGTCACCGGCGATGGCCGCAGCGTCGGCGGCGAACTCGCGACCAATCCCGACATCATCGCGCTCTCCTTCACCGGCAGCTACAAGATCGGCCACGGCATCTACCAGCAGCTCGCCCAGCGCATGGCGCGTTCGCAGCTGGAGATGGGTTCCAAGAATCCGACCATTGTCCTGGCCGACGGCGACCTCGATCTCGCCGCGCGGCTCGTGGCCATCGCCGCGTTCGGCCTCACAGGCCAGGCCTGCACCGCCACCAGCCGCGTCATCGTGGAACGCAGCGTCCTGCCCGCCTTCACCGAAAAGCTGATCGAGAAGATGAAGGCCATCAAAGTCGGCAACGGCCTGACGGACGGCGTCACGATGGGCCCGGCGGTCAACGCCCAGGAATTCCAGGGCAACTTCGACTACATCGACATCGCGGTGAAGGAAGGCGCGAAGCTCCTCTGGGGCGGCGCGAAGCTGACCGACGGCGACCTCGCCCACGGCTACTTCATGCAGCCGACGTTGCTCGGCGACGTGACGCCGACCATGCGCATCGCGCAGGAAGAAGTCTTCGGCCCCGTCTGCGTCCTCATCGCCGTGGACAGCTTCGAGGAGGCGTTGAAGGTGGCCAACGGCGTCAACGTGGGCCTGAGCGCCAGCCTTGTGACCCGCGACTTCAAGAAAGCCATGCTCTACGCCGAACGCATCGAGGCGGGCGTGGTGAAGGTGAACCAGATCAGCACCGGCCTCGCGCTCCAAGCCCCGTTCGGCGGCGTGAAGCAGAGCAGCACCGACGGCTTCAAGGAACAGGGCGCCGGCGCGGTGGAATTCTACTCGCGGCTGAAGACAGTGTATCTCGACTACTCGGCGTGAGCTGTTGACGATCCAACGAACAGTCTAGGACGGCAATTTTGGGTTTGTCCCAAATTGTTCTCCTATGAGTCGAATAGGCGATCCGATAGCTTTTATGCACAGCGACTGACTCGCAGGAGAACTATATGCCTATTGCTGCCAGATGTCCCAGTTGCGGATCACCGCTGAGCGAAACCTCCGTTCTCGCGCTCGCTCCCGTTTGCGAGCGTTGTGGCTGCGTGATAACCGAGACCGGAGGATCCTTGGGTTCGACGAGCGCATTCGGAATAAACGACCCAACCATCACACGTAAACGAGTTGAGGCGGATCTGGCGGTCCTCAATGACTATAGATACAGGTATGTCGGGATGCTGGAGGCATGCAAAGAGCAGTTGAATTCGAGCGTGGACAGATACGCAAAAACTCCGAACCCACCGGAAGTTCTGACACTAAAGCCTGTCCCGCCGCTTGGAGAAGGAGTGCTGAAGGGGGTTCAGTGGGGACTTGGATGCGGCACTCCGTTGTTGTGTCTATCGTGGTGGCCACTCATGCCATTATTGTTCCTGTTTCCCAGCGCAAACCCGAGCCCTGGATCTGACCAGTCAGGCTTTTTCGGGATGGCGTTTTTCGGTCTAATCTGGTATCTCCCATTCATCTATTTCCACTTGCGCCCACGCTTTAAGGCCATCGCCGCAAACGGCGACAGGCCTTTTGAGAATGCGCGACGGCAGAAGGCATACGCGGAGGCTTGCGCTTTAGCGCTGTTGGCTGCCGAACCAGTCAAGGCGGCACAAGATCACCGGCTCCGCTGTCAAATACGTGAATTGGATGGACTAATCAGGACGGTTACTGAGAAGGCTGAGGATGTTCGCAGATTGCTGAAAACTCTTTGAGATGGCGAGCAGGCCCGATTCAAAGGGTTGTGAGATTTCAAAAGTTTAACAGAAGGAGCTCGGAGCCCGCCTGAGAATTCAAGGCGAGCCGTTCCGTAGCCGCAGAGCGGCGACAGACAGTAGCCCACGGCGCGAGCTGTGGGTTTGCCGCAGAGCGCAACGAGCCCCGGATGGGGCGACAGAATGGCAGAGCTTCGATCACCGGAATTCTTCCGCCCCATCCGGGGCTTGATCGTTGGGGAAATCCGAACCCACAGCTCACGCTGTGGGCTACTCTCTTCCGCACCTCCGGTGCTGATTGCTCGTTCCAGCGCGCCCGCGAACCAACGGGATCTCTGCGCCACGTCCTCGTGCCCCGCAAGCCGGAGGCTTGCCAGCCATTAGCCGGGGGTTGAGCGAAGCGACACCCCCGGATTCCTCTCATTCAAAACAGCACCGCGAAGCGCGTGCCAGCAAGGCACGGCATCGCCGCCAGCTTCCGACGCGCTGGCATCCCTTCAGGATGCGTTCCCGTTCCGAACACGAACCGGGGGTGTCGCTCGCTGACTCGCTCAACCCCCGGCTAATGGCTGGCAACCTTCCAGGTTGCTCTGCATCCGAAAGCTGAAAGAGACTCGGTGCATCCGCCGAATGGCCAACAATCCATCCACCTTGCTCGAACTCTGGAATGCCTCGCTCACTAGCAACACCAAGGCCGGTGGCTGGACGTTGCGGCGACATGACTCCGGCTCCCTTCTCCTGCCGACAGGCCGCGTGGTGGCGTGTGATCCTTCGGTGATTTCCGGCGAGGAGGAGGCATTCGTGCGGACGGTGCCGCCGGGGTCGTATCCGGTGTCTCTCGTCCTCGCCACGGACACGGAGCAGGCGCGTGTGGCAGCGGCCATTCTCCGCTTCAGCGACGCCTCTCCCGTCTCCTGGGAACGCGCCCGGACGGTGGAGGACGACGATCTGGAGATGACCGGTTACGGAGTGGATAGCGCCACGGGCTGCTTCCTCGATTCGTCCGCGCTCGCCATCGTGGCCACGGAACTGGAACCGACAGGCCAGTGGGATCGATTGATCGAGGAAGCGCTGGAGGTCGCGCCCGACGACGACTGGTTCTCCGCCAACATCCCCGTCAGCCAATCCCCGCCGACCAACGCCATCGCCTTCTCCAGCGGCTTCGGCGACGGCCTGTATGCCTCGTGGTTCGGCCTCGATGCGGCCGGGAACGCCGTGTGCCTGCTGACGGATTTCGAGGTGGTCGATGCCGAAGTCAGGCAGCCGAACCCTCCGACGTCGGAAGCAAAGCCACCGAGCCGTTGGAAGTTCTGGAAGTAGGCGCGGCGCTCGCGTGGTCAGTCCTTGAACTGCTTCATCACGTCGACAGGTGAGAGGATCTTGGCCATCACCTTGAGAGGATCGTTCTTCGCCTTGAACCGCGCCTTTAGCGGGTTCGCCGCGAGGCCCACGCTTTCCGGCACGCCGTGGACCACGATGTGGCCGGCATCACGCAGCGTCGGCACACCGAAGACTCCGCCCAACCGCCCGATGCCCGGCACGAACGCCGCCGGCAGGTTGACGGACTCCGCTCCTACCACGTCCAGCGGAAGGCCGGTCGCGTTCAAGGCGATGTCCCCCAGCCACGGCGACGCCATCGACACCCAGATCGCACCCGGACCCGTGCCGCTCGCGACCAGGTCGGCGCGCTTGAGAGTTTGCTTCACGAACTCGGACGCCCGGACGATGTCGCGGACCGCGACCTGGGCCGGCGTGCGGTTGTAGCAGGTGAAGGTCGTGAAATAGTCCGGCCGATCCTGCGGAGCCTGCGACCCGGCAATGCGCCCGGCGACGCGCGAGACCGACTCGACCACCGCCACCGGATGGCCGCGTTCGAGCAGTTCGGCGAGCGCCTTGTCCGGCTGGGCCGCGCTTCCGACGCCGGCTCCATCGGCCTCTCCCACGAGCAGCATCGGACGTCGCTTGGCTTTGGCCGGTTGGTAGAGCGCCACACGCAGGCCGTCATCGGTCTCGAACCGTTTCAATTGGAAACCATCCGCCGCGTTGGTCGCGCCGAGAGTTTCCCTGAAGCCGGTCGTCTGGATGTCCTCCGCGCGGATCTGCAATGTCGTCGCCAGCAACCGCGCTCGCAGCCCGGCGCCTTCCGGCTTCATCAGGGCGGCCCGGTTCTTCTCCGCTTCGCCGATCAAGTATCCGATGGCCTCGCCCTCGGTCTTCGCGTTCATTGGAAACCTTCCGTCCGGGAACACGCGCAGCTCCGCGTCGGGCTCCTTGGTGTAGGGCGCTTCCTGCCAGCCATTGGGAAAGGCGTCGGGCCGGAGGGTCTTGCCGAGAAATCCGTAGACCGCCTCGCGGGTGCGGAGGTTGTAGTTGTGAGGCGCTTCAAAGATTTTCCAGCCGAAGCGGTCTCCCGCGCCGGCGAGCTGGTAGATCCATTCGATGGACGGGCCTTCGATCGTGTCGGTCGTCCTGGTCCAATCGCCCGTGGCCGCGACGAGGAACTGCGGGCGGGGCGCGGCGGATGCGGCCACCTCCATGTTCGAATGGCGGATGCGGAGGCCGGGCGCGTTCTCGCAGCGGCAGCCGCCCTGCATCGAGTGCGACACCATCACGATGGGCGCCTGCGCGGCCAGCCGGTCGTCGATGGCTCCGAGCATGAAGGTCTGCGTGCCGCCGCCGGATTCGCCCGTCGCGCCGAGGCGTTTCCGGTCCACGTCCGGCAGGCTTTCGAGGAAGTCGAGTCCGCGGACGCAGTTCCACGTCTGCAGGCCCATCAGGCTGATGTTCCAGTAGAAATTCGTCGGCTGGCTGAAGGTGGCGGAATGGGGGTCGTAGTTCTTCCGTTTGCCCGGATTGGCGCCGGCCAGGCTGTTGTTGAACTGCGACGTGTCGTTGTAGCCCACCATGTCGAAGCTGAAGGCGATGATCCCGTGGCGCGCCTGGCTGATGCAGCGGGCGGCGGTGGAACCGTCCTTCATGTCGGCGAACCGGCCTTCCTCCCAATGTCCGTGGGGATTGAGCGTCGCGGCGAACGGCCCCGGTCCCTGGCCCAGCGGGCGATACAGGTTGCCCGCCACGAACACGCCCGGCAGCGACTCGAAATACACCTTCTCGACCGAGTAGCCGTCGCGCTCGACGCGGCCGGAGATCTTCGAGTTGAGCGGCGTCTTCGTGGGCATGGGCAACAGGCCGCAGCTGACGAGGGCCTGGTCACGGATCTCCAGCGCCCGCATCCGCCACGCCGAGGCGGAGGTGATCTTCGGGAACGTGCGGGGCGTGTTCAACGTCGCCGCTTCCGGAGCGGGGAGAGCGGCGAAGGACGACGCGGCGAGCGCGAACGGAACCAGCGTGGATAGGATGCGGGCTTTCATGGGAGATGCGCGCAGTCTGCCCGCCTTGGGCCGATTGCCAAGCCCGGGGGTGGCCGCCGGCGCTAGTAGGCCGGGCCGCTGGCCCGGCAAGTAGTTCAGGCTGCCAGCCTGAACTCGGCTCGATCCAAGCCGGCAGCTTGGATTACATGCCGGGCGGGGCAACCCCGCCTACTGCTGCTGCGGAGGCCCGGATTCGTCCGCTCGCTTCGCCGCCACGTTTCCCCGTAACCTCCGCTCCGTTCTCCCTCAGGAAGGGGCACGATGAACTACGATCCTGTAACCTGTCCCAAGTGCGGCGGCGCCATCCCGGCCGATGCGCCGCAGGGTTTGTGTCCGCGTTGCGTCCTTGCGGCCGCGGCGATGCCCACGGAGGCCGCCCGCACCACCGGCCCGCGCGTCGCAGCCCCGCCGCTCGAAAATGTCCGGACCGCGTTTCCCCACCTGGAGATCATCGAACTCATCGGCCAGGGCGGCATGGGCGTCGTCTACAAGGCGCGCCAGCCGAAGCTCGACCGCTTCGTCGCGCTCAAGATCCTCGCCGAATCGCTCGCGAAAGACCCGACCTTCGAGGAACGGTTCACCCGGGAAGCCCGGATGCTGGCCAAGCTGAGCCATCCGAACATCGTCACCATCTACGACCACGGCGTCGCCTCCGCGCCCCAGACCCCGGACGCGAGACCCGAGACCCAATTCTATTACCTGCTGATGGAGTTCGTCGACGGCGTGAACCTCCGCCAGGCCATGGCCGCCGGACGTTTCACCGCCACGGAGGCGCTCGCGCTCGTCCCGCGCATCTGCGAGGCCCTGCAATACGCCCACGACGAAGGCGTGCTCCACCGCGACATCAAGCCGGAGAACATCCTCCTCGACGGCCGCGGCCGGGTGAAGATCGCCGACTTCGGCATCGCCAAGATGCTCGGCGAAGCCCAACCCGGCGGCACGCTCACCGCCAGCGGCGCGTCCCTCGGCACGCCGCACTACATGTCCCCGGAACAGATCGAGCATCCGTCCGAAGTCGACCACCGCACCGACATCTTTTCGCTCGGTGTCGTCTTCTACGAAATGCTCACGGGCGAACTGCCGCTCGGCCGGTTTGGTCCGCCCTCGGCCAAGTCCGCCGTGGACCGCCGCGTGGACGAGATCGTCTTTCGCACGCTGGAGAAGGAACGCGAACTCCGCCAGCAGAGCGCGGGCGAAGTGAAGACGCAGTTGGACACCCTTTCACGGACCGCCGCCATTCCGCCGCGCGGCCCACAGCTTGCCGGCAACCGCACACCGCGCATTCTCAAGGGCCAGGGTTGCCTCCTCATCCGCCCCGAGACGATGGCGACGTTCGACGGACAGTTGTTCGCCTACCAGAACCGCGGCCAACTGCTGCTCGACGAAGAACGCCTGACCTTCACCAAGGACGGGTTTCCCGCGGTCATTCCGCTCTCGGCGATCACCGACCTCAGCATCGGAAAGTATCCCCGGACGATGAACCCGGCCGGGATCAACCTGATCAGCCTGAACTACACCGACGGCACCACCGACATGCGCGTCTATTTGTCGCCGATGGACGGATGGCTCGGCTTCCCGGCCCAACGGAACCGCGACGTGACCGACTGGCATTCGGCCATCCGCGAAGCAGTCGTGGCGGTCACAGGCAAACCGCCCGGCGAAACACCCGCCGATCAACTCGGCATTCCTCGGAGCCGTGGGCTGGGATTGCTGATGATTCTCATGCCGGTGATCGTGTTTGTCGTGAGTCTCGGAGTTTTCATCAGCCTTCAGATCAAGGGAGGCGGTCAATTGGGCTTCTTCGAGCTGCTGATGTTGATCCTTGTTCCAGTCTTGATGGCCTGGTTCTTCTTGAATCGGCAGGGAAGAAGAGCCCGCACCGCCGAAGCTCACGGTTCCACCCCGGCCCGCGGTGGCTGGGTCGGCAAAGTCTTGGCCGGCCTGCTGCTGATCATTTTCGTCGCAGCATCGGTCTCCCTCGTCTCCTTCGCCCTCTACCAAAGAAGCGCCCGCGAGCCCTTGGTCGTGCGGGCTGAACCCGCTCCAATCGCCTTCACGGTTCCCCAGGCCACGCCGGTCGGCGGATTACCGAGCCCCAGTGACACGATCAAGGATATCGAACGCAAGGTCGCGAAGCAGCAGTTGGAGAAGACCCTTACGGAGCTGGCCGAAACGGAGAAGGAGTTGGCGACATCGGAAGCCATCCAGAGCATGGGGGACACGCACCCGACCAGGAAGGCCCTGATTGATCGTCGGCAGTTTCTCAAAGAACGGACGATGGTGCTCCGGAATGAAATCCAACGCGGCTCGGCCAACCCGGCCGCAGGCGACGCCGCTTTCCGCGAAATCCAGCTTCGAGTCACCCGCGACCAGTTCGAGAAGACTCTGACCGCGTTGACCGACGCCGAGCAGGAACTCGCCACCTCACCCGTCATGGCCAACTACAGCGACGAACATCCGACAAAAAAGGCGGTTCTGACCAAGATCCTTTACCTCAAAGAACGGAGCGCGGTTCTGAGGAACGAACTTTCATCAGCCACGGCAGCCAGGACGCCGGAAGCTCCAACTGATATTCGAATGCGAGGCACTTCCCCGGCCAGACAATAAGATCCATTGACCAAGCCATGAGCGAGTCACCGGCCTTCATCACCACCCGCTGGACGCGCGTGCTCGCGGCGCGCGGGGATTCGCCGGAGGCCAAGCGGGCCTTGGGCGAGCTGTGCGAGGCCTATTGGCCGGCGGTCTTCCGCTTCCTGCAACGCGAGGGGCGCACGGAGGACACGGCGCGCGAACTGACGCAGGAGTTCTTCGCCAAGGTGCTGGAGCGCGACGCCTTCGCCGGGGTCGATCCGGCGCGCGGACGGTTCCGGTCGTTCCTGCTCGGGGCGTTGAAGCATTTCCTCGGCGACCAGCGCGACCACGAACGCGCGGCCAAACGTGGCAGTGGCGTCGCCCACGAATCCATCGGCCCGTCCACGGACACGTCGCCGGGCATCGAGATCGCCGATCCGGCGGACGCTTTCGACGAACGCCGCTTTGACCGGAGCTGGGCCTTGGCCGTCATCGACCGGTCGTTGGTCTCGCTCGCCGCCGAGCTGCGCGACGAAGGCAAGGCGGCGCAGTTCGACGTGCTGAAGCCCTGGCTGGCGGGAGATCCGGCGGCGTTGTCGCAGGCCGAGGCGGCCACGCGGCTCGGAATGAGCGAAGGCGCGGTCAAGGTTGCGATCCACCGGCTAAGGAAGCGGTATCGCGAGCTGGTGCGGGCCGAGGTGGCCCAGACCGTTCCCGAATCGGCGGACGTGGACGAGGAGCTGCGTTATCTGGTCGAGGTGCTGGCGGCGTAGAAAACGAAGTTGATCCGCGAAGTGCGCGAAGTAGTTCAACCGCAGAAAAGGCAGAGGAAGCGGAACGGCGAAGCGCTTTGAAACGGTAGGGCGATGGCTCCGGCCGAGCCGCCTTATGATCTTCCGAAACCGGCAGGCCAAAGCGGAAACTCTTCAGGCTTCCCACGTGAACGCGTCTTGGATGCAGCGCACTTCGAGGCGGCTCGGCGGGAGCCTTCGCCCTACCTTTCCCTTCGCGGTTCTTCGCGCCCTTCGCGGAAAGGCACTACGCGATCAGTTCCTTGACCACGTGGCCGTGGACGTCGGTGAGGCGGAAGTCGCGGCCGGCGTAGCGGAAGGTGAGCTTCTCATGGTCGAACCCAAGGAGCTGCATGATCGTGGCGTGGAGGTCGTGGACGTGGACCTTGTTCTCCGCCGCGGCGAAGCCAAACTCGTCGGTCGCGCCGTGGACGTAGCCGCCTTTCACGCCGCCGCCGGCCATCCACATGGAGAAGCCATGGTGGTTGTGGTCGCGGCCGTTGATCTTGCCGGCGTTGGAGCCGGGAGTCGGTAGTTCCACGGTCGGCGTGCGGCCGAATTCTCCGCCCCAGATGACGAGCGTCTCGTCGAAGAGGCCGCGTTGTTTGAGATCGGAGAGGAGCGCGCCGATGGCCTGGTCGCATTGGCCGGCGAGGTTGCGGTGCTGGACTTCGATGTCGTCGTGGCTGTCCCACGGCTGGCCGGCGCCATGCCAGAGCTGGACGAAACGCACGCCGCGTTCGATCAGGCGTCGGGCGATGAGGATCTGCCGGGCTTGCACGGAATCGCCGTAGGCCTTGCGGACGGACTCGGGTTCCTTGGTCACGTCGAAGGCGTCGGTCGCCTCCATCTGCATGCGGTAGGCGAGCTCGAAGGACTGGATGCGCGCCTCAAGCTGGCCGTCGTTCTGCCGGGCTTCCTTGTGCTTCACGTTGAGCTTCTGGAGCAGGTCGAGCTGGCCGCGCTGCACCTTGGTGGAGCTGTAGTTGTTCCGGATGTTCTCGATGAGCTTCTCGATGTCGCGGTGCTCGGTGTTGATGTAGGTGCCCTGGTAGACGCCGGGAAGGAAGGCGGCCTGCCAGTTTTGCGATTCCTGGATGGGGTAGCCGCCCGGGCACATGGCGATGAAGCCGGGGAGGTTCTGGTTCACCGAACCAAGGCCATAGTTGACCCATGAACCCATGCTCGGCCGGGGCAACCGCGCTTCGCCGCAGTTCATCAGAAGCAGGGACGGCTCGTGGTTCGGCACGTTGGCGTGCATCGAACGGATGACGCACATGTCGTCGACGTGCTGAGCGGTGTGCTTGAAGATCTCGGAAACCTCGATGCCGGACTGGCCGTATTTCTGGAATTTGAACGGCGACCGGTAGGCCGCGCCGGTTTTCCGCTCGGTCTTGAGTTCAAGCGGGATGGCCTTGCCGTGGAATTTGTCGAGGGACGGCTTGGGATCGAACGTGTCGACGTGCGACGGCCCACCGTTCATGAAGAGGTGGATGACGCGCTTGGCCTTGCCGGGGAAGTGCGGCGCCTTCGGGGCGGTCGGATTGATGAAACCTTCCGCCAGCGCGGATCCGGTGAGGACGTTGCCCATCATCGCGCCGAGACCGAGCGCGCCCATGCCCATGCCGCAGCGGTGGAGGAACTGACGCCGCGTCAGCGCGAGATGCTCGGGGTTGAAGGCGTGGTTGTTCATCGGGATTTCGGACGAAACGTAGCAGACGGGCATTCAAGCTCAACGCCTGGTTCATGTGTTCTTCTCCTGCTCGTCCTTCTGCTCGTGCTCCTTCCCGGTCCAGCAAGATCGTTTCGAGAAAGAGAACCAGGGCGAGAACGAGGAGGCTCGGGAATCCTTCCTTGCCCCATCCGCCCCGTGTCCGGCACAACTTGCTCCGTCAGGGCCCATGGAACGCGGACTTACGAACCCCGCGAGAGCCGGAAGGCAGCAACGGCAGTTTGCTCCCGTTTGCCGTGGTCACCCTGACATTTCCCTTTTCCCCATCCGCGATTCCTTCGGGAAGAAATTCTGGCGCGGCGCGGTCCTTGGTTCATCCTCCCACTCCACTCGCCGCATGAGCTATCAGGTCATCGCCCGGAAATACCGCCCGCAACGATTCGAAGACGTCGTCGGGCAGGAGCACGTCACCCAGACGCTGGCCAACGCCATCGCCGCCGGCCGGGTCGCGCACGCATACCTTTTCTGCGGTCCGCGCGGCACGGGCAAGACCACCATCGCCCGCATCTTCGCCAAGGCCCTGAACTGCACCGGCGGTCCGAGCGCGACGTTCTCCGACGACGATCCGCGCGTGAAGGAGATCACCGACGGCCGTTCGCTCGACGTGCTGGAGATCGACGGCGCCTCGAACAACGGCGTGGAACAGGTCCGCGAACTCCGCGAAACGTGCAGGTTCGCCCCGGCTTCCTCGAAGTTCAAAATCTACATCATCGACGAGGTCCATATGCTCTCCACGGCGGCGTTCAACGCGCTGCTCAAGACGCTGGAAGAGCCGCCGGCGCACGTGAAGTTCCTCTTCGCCACGACCGATCCGCAGAAGGTCCTGCCGACGATCCTCAGCCGCACGCAGCGCTTCGACCTGCGGCGCATACCCACGCCGATGATCGCGAAACACCTCTCGTGGATCGCCGGCCGCGAAGGCGTGAAGATCGACGATGCGGCGCTCTACGCCGTGGCCCGCGCGGCCGACGGCGGATTACGCGACGCGGAATCGACGCTCGACCAGCTCATCAGCTTCTGCGGAAACGACATCGCCGAAGCCGACGTGCTGTCGATGTTCGGCCTCAGCGCCCAAAGCCAGATCCTCGCGCTCGTCCGCGGCGTGATCGACGGCCAGGCCGAACCCGCCCTGCGCGAACTCAACAGCCTGGCCAAGCAGGGCAAGGACCTCAGCCGTCTGCTGACGGACTTGCTCGGGCACTTCCGCAACCTGCTCGTCTACCAGGTTTCCAAGGGCGACCTCTCGCTCCTCGAAGTATCCGAAGCCGAAGCGCACTCGCTCGCCGAACTCGCCCCGCAGATCGGAGCGGATGGACTCGCCCGCGTGCTCGACGTGTTGACCGATGCCGAAGGCCGGTTCCGCGATGCCACGTCGAAGAAGATCCTGCTGGAAGTGACCCTGATCCGCGCGATCGAAGCCCGTCAGGCCGTCAGCATCGACGCCGTCCTGCGCCAGCTCAACGCCCTCCGGAAAGAAGCCGGTTCTTCCGCGTCCGCTGTTCCTAATCTTAATCTTCCTTCTACTCCTCCGAGCACCCCCTTGCCGGGCAGGGAAGCCCGGCCTACGCCAGCCGTCGCTTCCTCGCCGGCTCCAGCCGCTGCTCCTGCGGCCAGGCCCGCCCATGTCCCGACCGATCTCACGGCTTTCTGGAATCAGCTCGTCGGCCTGATGACGGAACCGGCGACCATGTTCCTGAAGAGCTATCTGCTGAAGGCCTTCCCGGTTTCTGTGACGGCGAACTTGTTGGCCATCGGATTCCCCTCCTTCGCCGCGAGCGACATGACGCTGGCCGACAACCCGGTCAACCAGTCGAACCTGAAGAAGAAGCTCGCCGAGCTGGGCCTGCCGAATGCCCAGATCAAGTTCGTCGTCGCCCAGCCGCCGGCCGATTGGGCTCCGCCCGCCGCACCCATCTCCGTCGCACCCGTTCCCACCGGCGCGGCAAAGCCCGCTCCCACGCACCGTCCCGCCGCCACTCCGGCCCAAGTGCTGCCGCCGCCGCCCGCCTTGACCAAGGAGGACTTCAAGAACGACCCGCTCATCCAGAAGGCGCTCGAAGTCTTCAAAGGCGAGATCGTCGACTTCAAGCCGGCCGGGAATTGATCACGAAGGGCAAGGAGCGCGGAGCATTGCTCCGCTCGAACGCCGATCGATACCTCATCGGAACAAAAGACCAAACGTTCCGACGAACGGGGCGACACCAGAGCTTGTTCGTGCGGAGCAATGCTCCGCGCTCCTAACCTTTTGCCCTTGGCCTTCGCACTTCGTCATTCCCCCGCGCACTTCTCACTGGCCCGCCACAGCCGGCGCCACTAGCTTCCGCCCATGTCGAGCATTGGAAAACTGATGAAGCAGGCTGCACGCATGCAGTCGCAGATGGGTGAAATCCAGGCGGCCCTCGCCAAGCGCACCGTCGAGTCCACCAGCGGCGGCGGCGCCGTGAAGGTCGTGGCCCGTTGCGACGGCACCATCGAGTCCATCAAGATCGATCCCGCCGCGCTCAACCCCTCCGACGCCCAGATCGTCGAGGACATGATCCTCACGGCCGCCAACCAGGCGTTGAACCAGGCCAAGGAAATCTCCAACCAGGAGATGGGCAAGGCCACCGAGGGATTCAGCATCCCCGGATTGATGTAAGGCGCCCTTCGCGGCATGCCTTCACTGCCTGAACCGATCCAGCAGCTCACCGCCGCGCTGTCCTCGCTGCCGGGCATCGGGCCGCGTTCCGCCGAACGCCTCGCCCTCCACATCGTCCAGAGCGATTCCGCCCGCGTCCAAGCCCTCGCCACCGCGCTCACCAACGCCCGTGAACGCGTCCATGCGTGCAGCGTCTGCGGGGCGTTGACAGAGACCGATCCGTGCGGCTTCTGCACCGATCCGCGGCGCGATTCCCATCTGCTTTGCCTCGTCGAGAAACCGACGGACATCCTGAGCGTGGAAAAATCCGGGAGCTTTCGCGGCCGCTTCCATGTGCTCGGCGGAAGGATCTCCCCGCTCAACGGCGTCGATCCCGAAGACCTCCGCATCGCCGAACTGGAACGCCGCCTCGAAACCGAGCCCGTCCAGGAAATCATCCTCGCCCTCGGCACCGACGTGGAGGGCGACGCCACCAGCTACTATCTGGCAAAGCGCCTTTCTTCCTGTGGCCTCAAGATTACCCGCCTCGCCCGTGGCCTCCCCGCCGGCAGCGGCCTCGACTTCGCCGACGAGATGACCCTCGCCCGCGCGCTCGAAGGTCGGAGCGTCCTGTGACGCGTCGGAGCGCCGGTCTCCGACCCGGCGCGGTGTGGTGGCAGGTGAGCAAGAAGGCGAGGGAGACAGAGACAGTGTGACGGGGAGCCGGAAATCGTCGCGAAGCGACTCAGGAAATTAGCCAGCCACACGGTGGCTGGATCGCGCCCACCATATTCGATTCGTCCTGCAGGGACGACGGACGAACGCCTCCTCCGTCCCTCCGGGACTCGCTCCTCTCATCGTCCACAACCAGCCACTCCGTGGCTGGCTACTTTCCCAAGTCGCTTCGCGACAACCGAACCGGCACCCGTTCCAACGCTCCAAGACTTCCGCACTCCCCTTCACTCCTGCCCACTTTCTCACCTGCTCCACCGCTCCCCAGCACTTTGGCGCTTGGCACACGGCGCCACGGCCTTTGAATTGCCCCACATGATTCAACGCTATTCGCGCCCCGAGATGCGCGCCATCTGGACCGACGAGAACAAGCTCAAGATCTGGCTCCAGATTGAACTGCTCGCCAGCGAGGCCCTCGTCGCCGACGGGGTCGTGCCCAAGAAGGATTTCGCCAAGATGAAGGCCGGCGCCGACAAGTGCTTCGCCGACACCAAGGCCCTGACCGAACGCGCCAAGGAACTGGAGAAGACGCTCAACCACGACGTCATCGGCTTCACCACGGCTGTCGCCGAACAGATCAATGACCAAGCCTCACGTTGGTTGCACTTCGGCCTGACCAGCTCCGACATCGTGGACACCGCGTTCGCCGTCCAGATGGTTCAGTCAGCCGACATCCTCATCAAGGACGTCGAGACCCTGCTGCCCGTCATCGCCCGCCGCGCCAAAGAGCACATGATGACGCCCTGCATCGGCCGCAGCCACGGCATCCACGGCGAACCCACCACCTTCGGCCTCAAGCTCGCCCTGATGCACGAGGAGTTCGTCCGCGCGCTGTCCCGCCTCAAGCACGTCCGCAAGGTCGTCGCCATCGGCAAGCTCTCCGGCGCCGTCGGCACCAATGCCCACCTCTCGCCCAAGATCGAGAACTTCGTCTGCCAGAAGCTCGGCCTCTCGCCCGCCTCCATCGCCACCCAGGTCGTCCAGCGCGACATCCACGCCGAGTTCATGAACTGCCTCGCGCTCGTCGCCGCCAGCTTCGAGCACTGGGCCGTCGAGTTCCGCCACCTCCAGCGCACCGAGGTTTTGGAAGCCGAGGAGCCCTTCACCAAGGGCCAGAAAGGCAGCAGCGCCATGCCGCACAAGCGCAACCCCATCACCTGGGAACGCCTCACCGGCCTTGCCCGCGTCATCCGCGGCAACGCCGTCGCCGGCATGGAGAACGTCGCCCTCTGGCACGAGCGCGACATCAGCCACAGCAGCGTCGAGCGCATCATCTTCCCCGACTCCTGCACGCTGCTCGACTACATGTTCGGCCTGCTCACCCGCCTGATGGACGGCCTCCTCGTCTATCCCGAGAACATGAAGAAGAACCTCGGCCTCAGCCTCGGCATGTGGAACAGCCAGACCGTCCTGCTCGCCCTCATCCGCAAGGGCCTGACCCGCGAGGACGCCTACGCGCTCGTCCAACGCAACGCCATGAAGACCTGGGAAGTGAAGCACGCCGGCCGCGACGACGCCGACTTCCTCGAAGTCCTCAAGTCCGACCCCGACGTCGCCCGGCACTTCAAGAAGGGCGAACTGGAGAAACTCTGCTCCCTCGACTTCCACCTCAAGGAAGTGAAGAACCGCTTCAAGCGGCTGGGGCTGTGAGAGTAGTCTCCACCTCCGGGACTCCTGCTATCGCCTATGAACGTTGATCACATCTACCAACTCCAGCGAGACGACGCTTTTGCTCGGCAGTTCTCCGCTACGGAATACTCCACGTTTATCGCCATGCCGTTCACCAATCGTGGCGGTTATCCGGAGAAACAAATCAAGGAACTACTCGGCCGAGTCCATGAAGAAGCGAAGAAGCTTTTGGGAACAGATACTTCTCGGAAACGAAAGACCTTCTCAAAGCCTTTTCGGACGGACGATGAAGGAACTGGGACCTTTGTGATTACAGACGCGATCATTCGGCACATTCTCGACAGCCATTTTTTCCTAGGCGATCTTACCGGGTGCAACTTCGGCGTCGTCTTGGAAGCTGGAATTGCCCTCGCACTTAAACCCAGCGAGCGGGTGCTTTTAATTACTCAAGACGGCAGCCATTCACTACATTTTGATCTGCGAACCTCCAAAGTTTGCGAGTATCAAGAGGCCGCTATCAGCGAAGATTCAGGCAAAAGCTTCGTTAAGTTGATTGCCACGGAATTGGTGAAGGCCGCCAATTGCTTTGAAGAAGAAGCCGGAAAATACATCAAGCTTCTTTCAACCCAGCTAACCCCGGACGGCATTTCTGCGCTAAGGATTTACGGCACTCTGTGGGATGGATGTAATGTCGGAGACGATAACCCATCCATTTGGGAGGATTCAGCCGAGAAGCACGACCCCAAACGGTTTGGAGGCTGCAGCGGCAAAGTTGCGTTCCATAACGCAGTTCGTGAGCTGTCAGCGAGACGCCTTTTTTGGACGGACTACAAAGCCGGACAAAATAGCAGTCCTGACACTTACGGAATCCATTCCACCAACCTGGGCTGGCGAGTTATTGAAGAGCTTTGGCCTGCGAGGAAACAGCCCCCAGCTGCTCCCACCGGACCTAACCTGACCTGATCTCTCGCCCCAAGCGCAGTGCGGGACGAACGGGACGTCCGAACACCCCAGCCGGAGCCGCCTTCTCCATCGCCCACTGAAACCCATCAGCATCCGCAGTTCGCCAGCCCCACGGCCAAGACGGCGCTGCGCTGGCCTTGGCTGAGAATGGAGCGGACCAGCAGGTCCGTCCTACCAAGGTTGGAAGGTGGGGCTGCGCTGCCGCGCAGCCCTAATATCCTGTTCGGCGCATTCATGCGCCAAACGAACCCCGCTCTCGCCAAACGCCTCATCGCCGCCTTTCCTTCCCGCATGAAGCCGCGCCTCTCTTTGCCCGTCCTGCTGGCTGCCTTCGTTTCGATGTTTTCCCTGACAGCGCCCGCCGCATCGGCCGAGACACCGCCGCCGTGGCCGGGCGACGCGTGGCGCCGCGAACGGCGCATCATCGATCTCCACCAGCATATCAACGCCACCGAGGAACACATGACGCGTTGGCTGCGGATCATGGACCGCGTGGGCGTCGGCGTCGGCGTGAACCTCAGCGGCGGGACCGTCACGGCCAAGCCCGGCCAACTCTCCACCTTCGAGAAGACCAAGGCCCTCGCCGACCGCATCGCGCCCGGCCGCGCCGTCCACTACTTCAATCTCGACTACGCCGGCTGGGACGAACCGGACTTCGCCGAACGCGCGGTCAAGCAGGTTGAGCGCGCCCGCGAACTCGGCACCGCCGGGCTCAAGGAATACAAGCGCCTCGGCCTCTTCCTCCGCGACGCCAAGGCCGAGCTGATCAAGATCGACGATCCGAAGCTCGATCCCATCTGGAAACGCTGCGGCGAACTCGGCCTTCCAGTGAGCATCCACGTGGCCGACCCGCGCGCCTTCTGGTTGCCCTACACCCAGCAGAACGAACGCTGGACCGAGTTGAAGGATCACAAGAGCTGGTGGTTCGGCGATCCCAAGCAGTTCCCCTCGCGCGAGACGTTGCTCGCCGCGCTCGACCGCGTCATCGCCCGGCATCCGAAGACGACCTTCGTCTGCGTCCACTTCGCCAACAACGCCGAGGACATCGACTGGGTGGACCGCAAGCTCGACGAACATCCGAACATGAACGCCGACCTCGCTGCGCGCATTCCCGAGCTGGGCCGGCACGATCCGGAGAAGCTTCGCCGCCTTTTCATCAAACATCAGGACCGGATCTTCTTCGCCACCGACTTCCAGGTTTACGCCAAGCTCATCCTCGGCAGCTCCGGCGACGCCGAACGTCCGACCGACGACGATGCCGCCGAATTCTACCGCAAGGAATGGCGCTGGCTGGAGACCAACGACCGCGACTGGCCGCACATGACGCCGATCCAGGGCGAATGGAACATCAGCTCCATCGGCCTGCCGCCCGAGGTCCTGCGGAAGATCTACTTCGACAACGCCCGCCTGCTCCTCGCCCGCGCGCTGCCCTTCACCACGCTCAAGGCCAAACGCATCGCCCGCGACTTCCCGCCCGACGGTATTCTCGACGAAGCCGAGTGGGCCACCGCCACGCCCTTCCGCCTCGATCAACATTCCGGCACCGGCCGCGCCCGCCCGGAAGTGGCCACGACCGTGCGGACGCTTTGGTCGGATCGGTTCCTCTACCTCGCCTACGAATGCCCCTTCACCACGCTGACCGACTTCGGCCCGGCGGAACCCGGCGAACGCGTCCGCAAGGAGGGTTCGCTCTGGGACAAGGACGTGGTCGAATTCTTCTGCGCCTCCGACACCAATCGCCTGACCCACTACACCGAATACGAATGGGCGCCGAACAACGAAGCCCTCGATCTCCGGCTGAAGGACCGCGCCCCCGACTTCGCCTGGAGCAGCGGCATGGAATGGAAGGTCAAGGTGGACGAAGCCCGCAAAATCTGGACCTGCGAAGTCCGCATCCCGCTGAAGGCCCTCGGCGAAACCGCGCCGCAAGCCGGCACCCGTTGGCGCGCCAACCTCTACCGCCTCGACCGCGCCCACAACGCCGCCCTCGCCTCCAACCCCGTCCTCGCCGGCACCTTCCACACCCCCGACCGCTTCGGCTGGCTGGAATTTGTGGAGTAAGCCGCCCCAGCCGGTTTGGTGGCACTCATGAGGAGCGCGGCTGTGGTGGAAGCCAGCCGCAGGAACGCCGGACTGCTGCGGCTGATGCTTCGCACACAACCGCGCTCCGTATCCCAAGGGCTGAAAGCCCCGCCATAAGCCAGCCCAGGGCAAGCGGGACGAAGTCCGCGCCGCCCTGGGTCACCCGCCCACCAAACCACCCAAGCCCTGAAGGGGCGGAATAGACTCTCGAAGGCAACCAACTAAGTTTGGTTCGACCTCTGAACCGGCTTGAGTCCGTATTTGGAAAACAACGTGTCGGCCACAGCGAATGCGAGATTGTCCTCCGGCTTGCGCTCGACGCTGATGCTGTCTACGACCTCGTTGTAAAGCCCCTGCTTCTGCTCCAAGAGTTTGAAAATAATTTCCTCGTAGGTGTCCTGAACCCACAGGTCGTAAGCGAAAACCGTTTTCGTTTGCCCCGGCCGATGAGCCCGGGCGGTTGCTTGATTCATCACCGCCGGATTCCACCAGTGGTCGAAGTGGACGACGTAGTTCGCGACAACGAGTTCGTTCAATCCCAATCCGGCAGTCTTCGGATGGCCGACGAAAACTTTGTGCTCCGACTTATCTTTGAATGCAGCGAGCAGTGCCTTGCGCTGCTTGTCGCTCGTTGCGTTTGAGTAGTTGAGAGTGCCGAAGTCAGCCAGTTCTTTTTCCAGCCAGTCAGCACCAGCGAATCGTTCGTCAGTGTATTGCGAAAAGACCAGCACCTTGTCGTCTTCCGCCGCGATGTCTTCCAAACTGTCACGCAGCCACGCGAGCTTTGAACTCTCGCCAGACCTCGGACAGCGGTTGCAGACCTGCTTCAATTTGTTTAGCAGGACGATGATGAGTTGCGCCGTGATGGTTTCGCCTTTGGCGTGAAGTTCCAGCACGCCTTTTTGTTCAAGCTCGTCGTAGCTTTTTCGCTGCTCGTCTTCCAGCCGCAGCCACACTGGATTCTGAACAAGCGACGGCAAATCGGTAAGCACGTCCTTCTTGCGGCGGCGAAGGAACATCGGTCGCAAAACACTTTGGATTCCCTCTGACCAGTCCAGAAGTCCAGCGCGCTGGAGTTCAGAAAGCTCTGGTTTGAGCACATTCAGGATTGTCCACAGCTCGTCCGTGTTGTTCTCCAAAGGAGTGCCCGTGAGTCCCCAACGATAGGTCGCGCGCAATGCGCGAACTGCCCGCGTGACTCCAGAGGTCCAATTTTTCACGCGCTGAGCTTCATCAAGCGCAATCAAATCAAACCCGCCTTTTCTCAGCACCAGCACGTCCTCCAGATCGTTTCGTAGCGTGTCGTAGGTCGTCAACCAGACATGAGCAACCTGCCGCCAGCAGATCTTGCGATGCTCCTTGTCGCCGCGCACCACAGTGACCGCGAGGTTTCCGGCCCACTTCGCAAGCTCTCTGTCCCAGTTCGGAATCACGCTGAGAGGGCAAACGATCATTGCCGTCCGAATCTTCCCGGTCTGAAAAAGCATCCGCAGAGCAACCGAGGTCTGGACGGTCTTGCCTGTTCCCATGTCATCACCCAACAGCGCGGACGGTGTTTCGATCAGAAACTCCACACCCTTGGTCTGGTAGGGGTAGAGATTGGATGGCAGGTCAATTTCAGCTCCAAAATCGAGGTTGACCGGGTGCTGGAGGAGAGGAAGCAACAAATCCCAAACGCTCATGCCTCGTGTCACGCGCCCACGCTCTTGATCAAACGCCTTGCGGTTGCCAAGGCCAGCGCCGGCAAACGCAAGGGAAGGTGTTTCGAGCCTATCCACGTCGGGAGCTTTGCTGGGAGACTGCGCTTTGTCGGCATATCGCTTGCCGTCCGCTCGCGGCGGACGGGCAAGTGGCTTGTGCAGGTCGTCCGAAACCACGCACCGCGCCATCAGTAGGGCCAAGCAATCCTCTGTGGGGAGTGAGCGTGTGAGCTTGCGGCGAAGGTTCCGGGAAACAACTGATGGATTTATCAGGAGGGAAACGCGATTCGAAGCACTGGCCGCGAATAGTTCTGCTCGTAGTTCTTCAGTTTCAAACTTGGTGAGCAATGCGTGCTCAGAAAATTCAACCCACCCACTAAACCGCCACTTTTCGGCCAATGTCTCGAAGGTCGCCGCTGGCCGGCCTAGATCAACGGCTGCGATGCGCGGGACGGCAAGCAGAGGCAATGAGTTGTGCGACGGCTGAGGTAGGTTCGCGAAGCTCACGGCGTGTGTCCGCGCCAGACGGAACGAATAGTCGTCTTCGGGTAACCAACCTATCGTCGGCTCTGCAATCTGCACGACCGGCAACTCGCGAACCGATGGCGTGGCAATTCGGCTGGCTGCCCTTCCAACCTTTTGCTGAATGTTTTGCAGCAGCGAGCCCACGGGCGATCAGCTTTCGAGCACCCCTTCGTCGTGGACGTATTGCAGCCCCTCAGCGAGGCGCTGAAACGGTTCGACTAAATCCCAGCGGGCAAACAAGTCCCGAAGTCTGTCGCCGCATGAGTCAAGGTCGCCCTCGAATTTCCAGTGAGCCTCAATCTCAACTTGGGCAAACTTTCCGGACGCAGACTGAAGGGTCTGCAATCGGGACTTTGGTTGGTCTTCCTGCTTGGACTTGGCTCCGTTTAGACGCGCGACTCGAATGACCGGGACGGAAACTTTTTGGCGCACGTCAAAGTAGGCGTCGTCAGCTATCACATAGAACTGTGCCTTCTCACGGACCGACGAAATCAGCGGTAGGGCGATGAGTTCGGTCAACACGTGGGGCAGTAGTGATTTGCCGTAGAGAGTTCGCTGAAGCTGCGTAGGGCGGATAGGGGCAGTGCAACGGAATTCAATCGGCTTGCTCCATTCGTCCGTTACGAGAATTGCACCTCGATACGTTTCGCCATTGTCAAACTCACGAAAGCCGAGAAAGGCGATTGCTGTCTGTGTTGAGTCCGCAGGCTGATGGATCACACGCAAATTCAAACTCATTCAAACAGCCATGAAAAGCCTCCTCTATCTTCCGCCCCTTCAGGGCTGGCGCTGGCTTTGGACGGATGACCCAGGGCGGCGCTCGCGTTGCGTCGCTTGCCCTGGGCTGTCTTATCGCGGGCTTTCAGCCCTACAGGTTTGAGACGGTCCCGGCCTCGGTCGCTCGGAATGCCACAACGGCCATCGAGCCGTCACGCCGTTTGACTCGTCTCGTCGGCCTTCGTAGCGTCTTCGCATGACTGCTGCCCAAATCATCGAGGAGATCGTTTCCTTGCCCCCAGAGCAGCGGGCGGAGGTCGTCCGCTTCACCCGCACCATCGACACCACCGGGCTGTTGAGCGCCAAAGAACTATCCGCCCTTGCCTCCCGTCTAACCGAAACGGCGGACGCCTCGCAGGCCTTGGTCTTGCGCGACTCCATCGAACGCGGTTTCTACGGCTCCAAGCCAAATGCCTAAGGTTCGTCGTCAGAACCTTCCTCCAGCCCTGCTCCGGCATCTCCTCGACCGCATCCAAGACCGGAGCATTCCCGCCAGCCAACTGGGCCTGCTCGCACAATGGCTCGATACCGAACCCGATGTTCCGATCGGTCCTTGGTTCAAGCGGTTCTCCGGAATGATCGTCTGTGGCGAAGGCGAGCTGGTGAAGACGTTCCTCGTTCCCGGCCAGCTTCCGCATGGCCAGGAGCTTCCGTAGTTCTCATTTCTTCATGGCGCGGCGCGTGACCTCCACGAAGCTCGGCGGACTGCCAGCACCGGAGGTGCGAAAGAAAGCCCACAGCGTGAGCTGTGGGTTGAGTTTCCAATGAGGCAAAAGCCCTTGAAGGGCGACAGAAAAGCGTCTGCCGCTCCTCCTGAGCTAACTCATCTTCATCGCCTGACCACGGGCTCACGCCCGTGGCTACTTTCTTCCGCTGCTCCGCAGCTAGATCGAAGACGAGTCTCCAAACGAAAAAAGGAGCCCGGTTTCCCAGGCTCCCTTGATTCTACGCCGCACCGTTCGTGCTTTGGTCGGCGTCCTTGATGACGAAGCGGGCCTTGAGGCGCGCGACTTCGCTGGCTAGTCCGGCCTTCTTCACCGAGTCGAGCACGGCGTCGAAGTCCTTGTAGGCGGCGGGCGCCTCGTCCTTCGGATACTGGCGGCAGTTCGTCAAGATGTCGTGGGCCACGAACTCGGCATCGACCGTCTTCTGATCGAGCGCACGGTCGGCGGCCTTGCGGCCCATGGCGCGTCCGGCCCCGTGGTTCACGGAATAATGGCTGAGCGCGGCGCCGGCGTCGGCCACCATGACGGCGCTTCCGGCCGTCGGATTTCCCGGCAGCAGGATCGGATGACCCGTCGCGGCGAACGGCGTGTCCCGGAGCGACGGATGTCCCGCCGGGAACGCGCGGGTCGCGCCCTTGCGATGGACCCAGGCCTCGCCGGCGAACCCGCCCCGTCCATCGGCCAGCAGCTCGCGGCGTGCGATGTTGTGGCTGATGAAATACACCAGCTCGCCCTTCACTCCGGGGATGACCTCCTGGAACGCCTCCAACACGAGCGCGTTGATCAGGAGATGGTTCACCGTGGCGAAGTTCGATCCGAGCGCGAGGTCGTCGATATAGGCATCGGCCTCAGGCGTTCCGAGCGGCGCATAGACCAGCTCACGGTCGTCACCCGGCAGCGGGATGGACCAGTCCCTGAACTTGCGCTGGAGCGAACGGAACTGCCCCATCGCGAGCGCGTGGCCGAAGCCGCGCGACCCGCAGTGCGAGAGGAACCCGGCGCACCCATCGCGGAGTCCGAAGGCCGCCGACACGTCGCGCGCGCGGTCGTTGTCCGCGACGTGCACGATCTCGCATTCGCCGAAGTGGTTTCCCCCTCCGAACGAACCGAGCTGGCTGACCTTCTCGCCGAAGTGGCGGAAGAACTTCGCGTGCAGATGCGACTGGAGACGCAGCGCGAGCGAATCCTTCGTCTCGTCGTGCCCGACGTGGGCCGTGTCTTCACAACGCGACGCCCATGCGACCGGGATTCCCAGCGCATGGCAGACCGTCGGCGAAGCGCCCTCCGTCGCGGCGAGGAAGCCGAGTTCCTCGCCGATCTTGCGGGACTTGAAGGCGTGGCGCGAACCGCGTCCTGGACCGGTCGGGGTGCGTTGGGCGATGGCTTCGATGAGCGCACGGCGGACTTCACGGCCGGCCAGTTGATCGGCCGGCAGATCCATCTGCAGGAAGCTCATGGAGCACTTGATGTCCACGCCCACGGGTCCGGGATAGATGTGCGTCGGCGAAACCATCACGGATCCCACGGGCGCGCCGTAGCCGGAGTGTGCGTCGGGATTGAGGACGAGATCGGTCACGCCGGGAGCCCCACGCGAATTGAGCGCCTGCCTGAGGCAGTTCGCGTCGAAGCCCGCGCGGATGGAATTGGTCCCGATCACGGTGATCGGCTTGCCCTTGTCGCCCGGCGCCGGAATGAAGCCCGTGGCCTCGCCGGTCGCATGGATCGGAATGGTCGTGTCTGTGTTCATGCTGTCATAACTGGTTTCCCAGCGGACACAGCGCTCCTTCCCGGCGGTGTTTGGTCTTTGTTGAAATGGGTCCTGACGGACGACCACTGCTCACCCCAAACCTATGAGAGCCTCCGAATGGAGATCACAGGCCCATTGAACTTAGCGTGGCCTGATCAGCTTCCCAATCTGACTCTGTGTAGTTGATCGAAACCCCGCGCTCCGCGGCAAACTCCATGAACTGATCGAGCGTAAGCCCCGACAGTTCCGCAGCCTTGCCGACTGAAAGGCGTCGTTGCCGGAACATTTCCAATGCACTCAGGCTCAAATCTGAAGCAGCGGCCCGATCTGAGTTATTGTTTGTCATGCTCGGAACTCACTCCCTTGCTTCGGATACGTCGCCTCGAATCTTCCTAATGGCCGCATCGATGAATGAATCCATCGAAGGATAAACTTTCGATGCGACGGCTTCAGAGTTTTCAGGACGTGAACAAGTTGAGTGAAAGTGAAGCGGGCGGAAGCCTGCGCCTCCGCCCGCGTGTTGGGGCCACCTCCGTGGCGTCTTGGAATGGTCCGGCCTTACGACCGGACGAAGTCCGCGATGACGGCCGGGGCCGTCGCGTCGAAGCCGACGACGTCGAGCATTCCGCGGTCGGCCGGATCTGCGATGGTGAAGCCGTTCGAGGTCATCCCCACGACGACGGCCTTCGCCTCCGGCACGAGCGCGCCGCGATAATCGCGGAGGGCCTGCGACGGATGCACCTCGCCGGCCCACGTCTCGCTGTCGGTGTAGGTCACAAACGGGACGGAGAATCAAGGCGGCCCGTGCCTCCCAAACCCTATGCTTGCCGATGCGGAGCGGGTCTTGTTGATTCGACATGTTCTGGAAGGAAAGCGATTCGCCTTGAAGATGAGAATAAATCTCCGCTGTCTGCAAAAACTCCCATCGCCATGAGCGTGCTTGTATCACCCGTTTCATCCCCCGGAACAATGGCCCGTCTCTTGGAGAGTTCTCTATGAGCCTGCGTCATCGCATTGCGTTAGCTTTTCTCGCCTGCGCCACCCTTCTTTCTTCCTATCAGGCCCGCGCACAGTTCTCGCAGCAGGGACCGAAGTTGGTGGCGACAGGTGCCGTGGGGCTGGCTGAACAAGGTCAATCCGTATCCCTTTCCGCTAGCGGCAACACAGGTATCGTTGGGGGTCCCACCGACACCAGCGGCGCTGGTGCCGCATGGATCTGGATAAGAAGTGGAGGCACTTGGACCCAGCAGGGAAGCAAACTCATCGGCTCCGGCGCAGTCGGGAACGCTATCCAAGGCCGCTCCGTGTTTCTCTCAGCTGACGGCAACACAGCAATTATTGGAGGGATCGGCGACAATGGTTTTGGTGGTGCCGCATGGATTTGGACGAGGAATGGAGGCGTCTGGTCCCAGCAGGGAAGCAAGCTGGTCGGTTCGGATGCCGTGGGGACCGAGGCATACCAAGGCTATTCGGTGTCCCTTTCAGGCGACGGTAGCGTGGCCATTGTCGGCGGACCCAATGACAACAGCGGCGCTGGAGCCGCGTGGGTCTGGACACGTAGCGGCGGCGGGGTTTGGTCCCAGCAGGGACCCAAGTTGTTCGGCTCGGGCGGAGTCGGGCTTGGTCAACAAGGCACCTCAGTATCCCTCTCCGCCGACGGCAACACGGCCATCGTCGGAGGCCCCAACGACAACAGCGGTGCTGGAGCCGCATGGATTTGGACAAGGAGCGGAGCCATCTGGTCCCAGCAAGGTCCAAAACTGGTCGGCTCGGGCGCGGTAGGCAACGCTTACCAAGGCTTCTCCGCGTCCATTTCAGCAGACGGCGTCGTAGCCATCGTCGGTGGACAAAGTGACAACAACGGCGTTGGAGCCGCATGGATTTGGACGAGAAGTGGTAGTGTCTGGGCCTAGCAAGGTCCAAAACTTGTCGGCTCGGGCGCAGGCGGGAATGCTCAACAAGGGTATTGCGTGTCCATCTCAGCCGACGGCGACACGGCCATCAGCGGAGGTGTCAACCACAACAGCGGTGCTAGAGCCGCATGGATTTGGACGAGGAGCGGAGCCGTCTGGTCTCAGCAAGAGCAAAAACTCGTCGGCTCTGGTGCGGTGGGGAACGCTGGTCAAGGCATCTCCGTATCCCTCTCCCGAGACAGCAACACCGCAATCGTCGGAGGGTATTCCGATAATGGTAACGCTGGGGCTGCATGGGTCTTCACTACTTCCACGCCGTCGCTCACCATCGCAGGCACGGTGCGCGATGGCGCGGGCCTGCCGCTGGTCGGTGCCGTGGTGGCGTTGAAGCGATATGAAACCGTCTTTTGGCAGGGAACGAGCGGCGCAGCCGGGACTTTTTCCGCGCCGAACCTTTCGCCGACGAACTACACGGTGGTGGTGACCAAGCCCGGCTACGGGACGCACGTCTCCAGCCACACCGGCTCGGCCGGAGGGAGCCAAACTTTGAATGTCGTTCTCCAAGCTCTGCCGGCTCCATTGACCATCCAGAACACCAACCGCACGCCGACCGCCACGGAAGTTGGGCGGCCGGAACCGACGCCATCCAACGCCCCAAAATTGACGCGCTACGACCCTGCGACCGGGCAATTCACGGAAACGCTGACCGGCCTCGATCCCAACCGCATGACGGTGGTGCTGAGCCACGGATGGCGGAGCAGTCCGGACGAATGGCCACGGCCGCTGGCGCAACTCATCGTCCAACACCATGCGCTGGGAACGCCGCCCAACATCGTGGCGTGGGATTGGCACATCCGGGCCAGCTTCTCCCAAATGCCGGTGCCCTCGACGGACGAGGCCTGTCGGCAGGGAATCAAACTGGGCCAGAAACTTCGGCAAGCGCTGGGCACAGGCTACAGCCAGCACCTGCATTTCATCGGCCATAGCCTCGGGGCCATCTTGAACGGCTACGCGTGTGACCATGTGCATGGAAGCTTCGCACGGAGCGGCAACAACCCGACGAGCCCGTGGAATCCGCTGCTGACCACGCCGCAGGTGACGCTGCTCGACGAAGCGGAACTGGGATCGGTCGGCGGACAAAACGTGCTGACGGCGGCGGCCATCGGCGGCCAGATCGCGCAGCTCCAGGGATTTTTGATCGCGGGTGCCGTAGCCGCGAAGGCGGATTGGAAGGATCCGATTCCGAAAGCAGCCAAGTGGGTGGACAACTACATCTCGCTCGTGGGCCTCCAGCGGGACGGCGCGGTCAATGTGTGCCTGCTCGCGCCGACAGCCGGGTTCGATTGGAGTTCCCCGAAGAGCGGACTCGAGTTCGCGCACAGCTACGCGCATCGTTTCTATCGCGACACTGTCTGGCCGCCGGGACCGCTGCCCGCCGTGGGTTTCCGGAAGTCTTACGAAGCCGGCAGCGCCTTTCCGCCGAGCGGCACGGGACTGAGCGCCGGGAGCCTGTGGTATGAGAACCTGGCAACAGGCGATCCGCTGGATTTGTTGCAGGACAACAACCCCGGCAAGTTCGAAGCCAACCTGAAGATCCTGTCTGCGCTGACGGTGCTACCGGCCGCAGCGGCGGCGAACAGCTACATCATCCAACCACTCGACGCCGTGGGGCGGGAGATCATGCGCGGCTATGAGGCGAAAATCCAATGGGCTGGCAACATTGGCGGGACCGTCATCTACAAGACAGGCGTGGTGTTCACCGAAACGAAGGAGAAGGTGGGGACGTGGTGGGACGCGGCTCTGGACGCCGCTTCGGATACGCTGGACTCAATCAAGCCCGACTCGCAACTCCTCGGCCCCGTCACCGCGCCGGTCTTTTCGGTGATACTGCAAACGCAAGCCGCTCCGCAGGGCACGCAGCCAAGTGGAGCCCGAGCGCAGACTGACGGGCCGCAGTCCGCCCAGGCACCGCACGCATGGATGACGGTGAATGTGCCCACCAACGCCGGATTGATGGCCTTTGACTTCACGGTGACGGGTGAACCGGGCGAGGACTCCCTGGTCTGCGCGGTGAATGGAACAAACGTGTTCACGCTGCCCGCGAAGTTCGCTCCGGACGGCTCACCGGTGAGCACGGACATGATCGATATCTCCGCCTATGCCGGTCAGAACGTGGAACTGTTTTTCGGACTCGTTGGTGGAACTTCGACGAACTGCGCGGTGGCGGTGGACGGGGTGCGCTTCATCACCATTCCGATGCCCAAGGTGGGCGTGGGCTTGAGTGGGCCGAACATCGCGGTGAAATGGCCCGCCGCTGCGGTGGGTTGGATCTTGGAGAAATCGGACACGCTTGCTCCAGCGAGTTGGGAGCCCGTGCCGTTGACCGGGGTGACGGTCGATTCAGGGGTGGCGACCATCGAGCAGTCGAAGGATGAGCAGCGGAGATTCTATCGCCTGCGGCGCGTCCAATAGCCGGCGGCGCTTGGGAATGGCCCTGAAGAAATGCCTGCCACATAACGGCTGCATCACGTCGTGGAGCGTGAGCGTCACGCGGAGCACCGGTATGCACTGGGAGCGTAGATGTCATAGGGTAGTGCAATGACATCTATGAAGGGCGGGACGCGGTTGCTGAGGATGGACACGAAGGGGCGGGTGAGGACACCGGCGGCGAAGCGGGAGGAGATCTTGGACGAGTTCGGGAGGAGCGGCCTGAGCGGGGTGCGGTTCGCGGAGCTGGCCGGGATCAAGTATTCGACGTTGGCGAGCTGGCTGCGGCGTGGGCGGCTGGCGGCCGCGGAGGCGGATCCGGTCAAGCCCGTGCGTTTCCTCGAAGCGATGGTGGAGAAGGCGGCCGCATCCTCAGCCGCGCTTGAGGTGGAGCTTCCGGGAGGTGTCCGGCTGCGGATCGGCGATGCGGGGCAGATACCACTGGCGGTGCAGCCGATCCGAGCCTGGGGCCGTGTTGAGCTTCGCGTAGAACGGGTGGCCGGGGCCTTTCCGCAGCTCCGCCGCCGCCACGAACCAGCTCCTCCTGCCGGATCTTCTTCTTTCCCAATGCCATGTTCTTCCGACGCGTCCCATCAACCCCCTGTTCAGATCAAGCGAGGGTTTTTTGACGGGCTGCTAATAATACTAGGTTAAGTGGCTATTTACTTTAACAAGAGGGCGGGACAAGCTTGGGGCCGTGACAGCGAACGAACTGGCCGGAGT
>JAYVSO010000033.1:0-74414 GCA_043775315.1 Verrucomicrobiota bacterium | reverse complement strand
CAAAGCCCGCCAGCCCCGCCAGAAACTTGCGTCATAAACGTCGTAGCATAACGCTACGACATCTACGCCTTCAACCGGTGCTCCAAGTGACGCTTACGTCCAACGGGCGTCCTCTACCAGCTTCCCACCGAGGGCCGCTATCTCGCATGGCTCCGCGGATGGAGAAGGATTGGCCCAAATGCGGTGAACAACCGGTTCCTTGGCAGCTTGCAGGGAAACACGGGAGGCACCAGCGGTTACTGGGAACTGGAAACCATCGTTTACGGCAGCGCCGCCGCGGGGTCGCCGTTGGTGAAGAAAGCCCCGCCCGTGATTCATATGCCCTCTCCGGGAGCCGGGAAGATAGGCAAACAGCTCCTCCGCGCCGAGGTTCCAGATGGTCTTACCCTAAAATGGCGCGTCTCCGACTACCTATCTTGGCGGAACACTGTTGGCACGTTGGCAGATCCGAACATCAGGAGCCTCAATCAAGAACGGATGGAGTCTCACCTGACTCCGGAGTCGCCCGGCGGTGCCGACACCACTTCGCTTCCGTTTAGCCTTTCACCCGACGGCGTCCTCGAATGGCAGTTTCCTCAAGTAGGGTCCGGCCTTGGCAATCCAGACAAGTTCTGGAGCTTCCAAGTCATGGCGACGGCCGTCGACTCTCAGAATAACGAAATCGTCAAAACCCCCTATGACTTCGTGGTGTTGCTCGACCAGAACGGCACAAACCGCACGGGATCGTCCCGGGCGATAGTTGCGATCGACAGCGCGCCACTGCGGATGGTGAATCTCGGGGACTGGGTGGAGTTCTCGGTCATCGGAATCGGGGTTTCCGACCTGCCGAACGAAGCGATTTCTCTTACTCGGGAAGGATCTCTCCCTCCGGGGTTAGCTGACTATTCGGAGACGCTGATCCCGCTTGGCGCGGCCAACTGCATCAAAAAGAAGATCCGGTTTCGGACGACACAGCTTGGCGCTGCCACACTGTCGTTTCGTGCGGCGAACGACAACG
Source organism: Verrucomicrobiota bacterium (assembly GCA_043775315.1). GTDB lineage: Bacteria > Verrucomicrobiota > Verrucomicrobiia > Limisphaerales > CANJSG01 > CANJSG01. The sequence goes on along the minus strand of JAYVSO010000033.1, from coordinate 73,417 downwards.
ACAGTTCCTCCTACGATACCGTCTCGGCCACGGTCGAGGTCCTGCCAAAAATCGAGGGCTACTATGTCTATTCCTCCTCGATGAACTACCTGAACCCATACAATCCCGGGGCCTACAGCGTGGCCACGGCCATCGGTGCGGATGGGCGGGTCACCGGGTTCGCCCAGAGCGATCAATACGACTACACCAGCTATTATGCGCGGTTCCGCAGCTGGATCAGCCCACAGCCCAGCTCCTGGAGTCCATTTTCGTTTTCGGCGTATCCGCTATCGGGTTTGGATGACTACCTCCCCAGCTCCCAGGCCAATGTCCGTTCCTTCGCCATCAATTATGGAGGCCAGGTTGCCGGGTCTATGGAGCTATGGGGCACTCGCAAGGGTTTTCGGCTGGGCGGCTCCGGCCCGACCTCGCTGGGAACGCTCGATCCCTACTCCGGCAATACCCAAAGCGAAGCTCTGGGCTTGAACAACGCCGGCATGGCCGTGGGTTGGGCCACACGTGGCAACGGCGTTCGCCGCGCAACCTACTGGCTGCCGGGGTCGTCACAGTCGCGGGATCTGAGGACACTGAAGTCCGCAAGGTTTGCTGATACTCAAACCGAGCAAGGATTTTATTCGTCGGCCATGGGGATTTATGGGAATCGGATCGTCGGTGCCTCGATCAATCCGGATAATCTCATTCATGGCTTCGTCTTGAACTTCGATCCCCAGACACTGAGCGACTTGGACTCAGCACAGGACATCGGCTCCATCCTCGGCTGCCGGAGCGAGGGCATCAGCGAGGCCCGGGCCGTCAATGAAATCGGTGAACATGCCGGAGCCGCCACGGCACGGAACGGCCAGTATCACGCCTTCCTCCGCATCCCCGGCCAAAATAAGGACTGCGGATTTACGGACCTGGGCGTGCTGTCTTCGCCCTCCGGCAACGGCTCCACGGTCTTCGGGACTTCCTCGATTGCGATGGCTCTGAACAACTATGGCGTGGTCGTGGGCAATGGCCATGAGCCGCTGACCGGCTCCTACAGCGCCTTCGTCTGGCGGAAAGGGTGGCCGATGCTCCGCCGGTTGAACGAACTGGTTTATCCCACGACGCCCGGTTGGCAATTGAAGGACGCCTATGGCGTGAACGACTCGGGGATGATCGTGGGCTGGGGCTACTACAACGGCATCCCGCGTGGATTTGTGGCCGTGCCCGGCACACCGCCGCCGCCCCAGCCGCCTCAAGACCCGGAGGGCTGAACATGAAGACCGCCCGCGACTTGGCACCTCCTCTCCCGCCCTCCGGGCACCCTCTCCTCCGCGCCGAGCGGAGGAGAGGGCCGGGGAGAGGAGGCCCGATAACTGGCTTCACTTTGGTGGAGCTGCTGGTGGTCCTCGCCATCATCGGCCTCCTTGCGGCGATTCTTCTTCCTACGCTGGCGGGGGCCAAGCGCCGGGCCGAAGGTGCGGCCTGCAAGAACAACCTCCGCCAGATCACTCTCGGCGCCATCATGTATACGGAGGACGCCGACGGACAACTCCCGTGGAATCTCAGCGATTCGTATTATGCTTCGCCTTTTGAGAGGGTGCCGGGCTGGACCAAAGGCGGCCTCAACTACGATGGGAACAACCACGTTAATACCAACGAGACGTATCTTGTTGGTGTCGGCGGTGGTCGGCTTGGGGCATATAATCCGGACGTCCGCAGCTACCGCTGCCCGTCCGACAGGTCGACCGTGACCATCAACGGCACGCCCTACCTGCGCACCCGCAGCTATGCCATGAACTGGTTCATGGGAAATCACGGCACCGGCTACACAACCGAGCGCAAGGGCATCTATTCGATGGCCTGGATGCATGAGGTCTCGCGGCCTTCTCACTTCTTCTACTTCATCGATGAGCAGGAGGATTCGTTGAACGGAGGATTCTTCAGCGTAAATGAAGGATCCCAGCAGGACTGGTTTTGGGGCCATCTTCCTGGAGCACGGCATGGCCCGGCCGCCAACATGTCTTTTCTCGACGGGCATGTGGAAACGAAACGTTGGCAGGACAAGCGAACATTGGTCCCGGTTACCGGTATCAAAATGATGCAAACCCCGCGCCAGCCTGGAAACCAGGACATGGTCTGGATCCGCGATCACGCCACCATCCCGCGTCGGCCCAGCCCGTGAAAGATGGAGCACGGCCAATAGCAGACCAAAATGCCCTTGCCTCGGTCCTCCCGCCCGATAGCCTGACCCTGCCTGAACGCCTCGTGTGGGGATGTTCATTAAGGCTGAGAAACAGAAGTCAACGCGTAACCTGACCTTCAACCTCCGTTGTCGTCCAACGCGGGTCTAGCGTTAGGCAATGGAGCCTTCCCGGTGCAACCGCACCAGCAAGTCTCCCGCAGTCCGTCACAGTAGAATCATGCTTACCATGGAACAGGCCATGAAGCAGAGCGCGATGCGCTTTGCTCCCGGCCAAATCGTCAAGGGGACCGTCATCGAGGTCCGCAACAAGGAAGTCCTCGTCGACATCGGCTACAAGTCCGAGGGTGTCGTTTCCGGAAACCAGTTCGACGACGTCAAGACCGTCAAGGTCGGCGACGAAGTCGAGGTCCTCATCGAGAAGCTCGAGGACAAGGATGGAATGGTCATCCTCTCCAAGGAGAAGGCCGAGTTTAAGCAGAATTGGGACAAGATCCTCCAGATCGCCGGCGAAGGCGCCACCGTCAAGGGCAAGGTCAAGGCCATCGTCAAGGGCGGCCTCCTCGTCAACATCGGTGTCGAAGCCTTCCTGCCCGCGTCGCAGATCGACATCATCCCCCCGAAGAACCTCACCCCGTTCGTCGGCAACACCTACGACTTCAAGGTCGTCAAGATCAACCAGGACCGCCAGAACGTCGTCCTCTCCCGCCGCGAACTCATCGAGGCCGAGCGCAACGACAAGCGTTCCAAGCTGCTCACCGAGATGACCCCCGGCGACGTCCGCAAGGGCATCGTCAAGAACATCACCGATTTCGGCGCGTTCATCGACCTCAACGGCATCGATGGCCTCCTGCACATCACCGACATGTCCTGGGGCCGCGTCGGCCATCCCAGCGAAATCCTCAAGGTCGGCCAGGACCTCGAGGTCGTCGTCCTCGACGTCAACAAGGAGAAGGAGCGCGTCTCCCTCGGTCTCAAGCAGAAGATGCAGAACCCCTGGGACGCCATCGAGACCAAGTATACGGTTGGGCAGAAGGTCAAGGGCAAGGTGGTCAACCTCGTGCCCTACGGCGCGTTCGTCGAGATCGAGCCCGGTGTCGAAGGCCTCGTCCACGTCACCGAACTCTCCTGGACCAAGCGCATCGCCAAGCCTTCCGACGTCCTCAAGCAAGACCAGGAACTCGAGGCCGTCGTGCTCGGCATCAACCGCGACGAGCAGAAGATCTCCCTCGGCATCCGCCAGCTGGAGACCAACCCGTGGGATCAGGCCGAGGCCAAGTATCCCGCCGGCACCCGCGTCAAGGGCAAGGTCCGCAACCTCACCAGCTACGGTGCCTTCGTCGAACTGGAAGAAGGCTTGGACGGCATGATCCACGTGTCCGACATCTCGTGGACCCGCAAGATCAACCACCCCTCCGAGGTCTTCAAGAAGGGCGACGAGGTCGAGGCCACCGTGCTCGAGGTCGACAAGGCCAACCAGCGCATCTCGATCGGCATCAAACAGCTCGCCATCGACCCGTGGGACAAGATCGACCAGCTCTACAAGGTCGGCGACCTCGTCACCGGCAAGGTCACCAAGCTCGCCAGCTTCGGCGCGTTCGTCGGACTCGACAACGAGATCGACGGCCTCGTCCACATCTCCCAGGTCAGCGAAGATCGCGTCGACAAGATCAAGAACGTCCTCAAGGTCGGCGACGACGTCTCCGCCCGTGTCATCAAGATCGACCGCAGCGACCGCCGCATCGGCCTGTCGATCAAGGCCGCGAACTACTCGCCCGAGCAGATCAAGGAAGAGCAGAAGATCCTCGACCAGCTCAAGCCCGGCGAAGACCTCGTTGCTCTCGAGCACGCGTTCGAGGCCTTCGACCAGATCAAGACCAAGGAGTAATCCTCCGGTCTCGACATCCAATCACGCAAAGGGCCGGCGCAAGCCGGCTCTTTTCTTTTGCCATGAACGAGTTGTGTTCCCGCTGAATCGCTGAGGAGTGTCTTCAAACGAGCTGCGGAGCAGCGGAAGACAGTGGCCCATGGCATGAGCCCGGGGTTGGAAAGGCAAGGGAAGCGAGCTCCAGAGGAGCGACAGACGCCCTTCTGCAATCCTCCGGAGCTTGGTAACATATGTAACACCCAACCTACAGCTCACGCTGTGGGCTACTTTCTACCGCACTTCTAGTGCTCAGAATCGGGTTTGAAGACACTCCCTAATTTGCCTTGGCTGCGGCCAAACCTGGGGCCGAACGCTCGGCCTGATAGGACTACGAGTGTGGAAGCGAACCCGCCTTGTGCGCCAGCGTATCGAAGCGTTGCTCGCGGTGCATGATCAACCTGACTCGCTGCTTGCGACGCAGGTCGTCGCCCACTTCGACGCGGAGCGGCAGGCGCTGGCGATCATGGATCATCCGAACATCGCCAAGATGCTCGATACGGCTGCGCCCGACGTGGACCGCTTACCCTGAAAGGTCGAATGTTTCCTTCCTCACCCGATCTGGTATCCCTTGCTGGTGCCTTCCGAAAATACCGAGCAACGCAAGCTGGTGGCCATCATGTTCACGGACATGGTGGGCTACAGCGCGCTCTCCCAGCGGAACGAGGCGCTCGCGCTGGAATTGCTCGCCGAGAGCCAGCGGCTTCTGCGCACGCAGTTCCCGCTCTTCACCGGACGCGAGGTCAAGTCCACCGGCGACGGTTTTCTCGTCGAATTTCCAAGCGCTCTCCAGGCGACGCAGTGTGCGGTGGAAATCCAGCGGGCCGTCGCTGCCCGCAACTGCGCCCAGCCGGACCACCGGCAGATCCGTGTGCGCATCGGCCTCCACGTCGGCGACGTGGTGCACCGCGAGGCGGACATGTATGGCGACGGGGTGAACATCGCCGCGCGCATCGAGCCCCTGGCCATCGGTGGCGGCATCTGTCTGTCCAACACGGTGTATGAGCAGGTCCGCAACAAGCTGGAAGTGGGACTGACCAAACTGGACTCGCCCAACCTGAAGCACATCGACGTGCCCATGGACGTCTACCGCGTCGTCCTGCCATGGGAGAAGCCGGGTAGCAGCCGACGTGAGGAGGCTCTGATCAAGGTGGAACGCGGGGTGCGGAATGCGGAATCAAAACGGAGCCTCGTCACCTCGGCGGCTACGAAGTGGGCTGCGATCACCGCGCTTGTGCTGCTCGCCGCCGGCCTAGGCTGGTGGCGGTTTCATCAATCGGGCCAGGCCATAAAACAGGTCACTAAGACACAGAGCAACCTTCCACCCACCACGCCTGCCGCAATCAGCGCCACCGACCAGAAATCCATTGCAGTGCTGCCGTTTGTGCTGATGAGCGCCGACAAGGCGGACGAATACATCAGCGACGGCATGACGGAGGAGTTGCTGAACATGCTGGCCAAGGTGCCCGGTCTGCGCGTGCCGGGGCGCAGTTCGTCCTTCGCCTTCAAGGGGAAGAACGAAGACGACATTTTCCGCAAAGTGGGCGAACAACTCCATGTCGCCACGGTATTGGAAGGCAGCGTGCGCAAGTCGGGGAACAAACTGCGCATCACCGCGCAGCTGATCAACGTGGCCGATGGCTTTCATCTTTGGTCGGAGACCTACGACCGCGACATGACCGACATCTTCGCCATTCAAAGCGACGTGGCGCAACGGGTCGTGGAGGTTTTGAAAATCCAACTGCTGGCGGGCGCAAAACAACAAATCGAAAAGCGGGGAACCGAAAATCTGGAAGCATATCAGTCGTATTTGAAAGGCCGTTACCTGTGGAACCGACGGAACGGCGAAGACATGAGGAAGGCCATCGAGTTTTTCAACCAGGCCATCGCCAAAGACCCGGGTTACGCTCGGGCGTATGCGGGAATGGCCGACTGTTACGTTGTGCTGCCCGAATATGCGGGATTCGCGCAGCGCGAGACAACGGCGAAGGCTCGCGCTGCAGCCCTGAAAGCGCTGGAGCTGGACAGCACTCTCGCAGAGCCCCACGCCAGCTTAGGTGCGGTCAAAGCCAGGTTCGACTGGGATTGGCCGGGGGCCGAAGCGGAATTCCGGCAGGCGATTGCCCTGAATGCAAACTACGCCACTGCCCATCATTGGCTCGCTGGGAATGTTTTAGAACCACTGGGCCGATACGACGAAGCGCTCGCGGAGCTCAAGCAAGCACAGGAACTCGATCCGCTTTCGCCAATCATCAATGCGGAGTTGGGATGGATTCTGGCCAGGGCCGGAAGAGACGATTTGGCGATCCAAGTCCTCGAGAAGCAAATCGCCCTCGACTCTTCGTTTCTCCCGGCACACGGCATCCTCGGGGTCGCCTATCTGTGGAAAGGCAAGCTAACCGAAGCCATCGCCGAACTGGAGACAATGCACCGATTGGATGGAACCGGGACCTACGGATTGGAGAGTCTTGGCTTTGCTTACGCTCGCGCGGGCAGGACCAACGATGCGCAAAAGGTCCTCGACCAACTACTAGGACTCCAGGCTCAGGGGAGCGACCGCCGTGTTGGCATCGCCTTGGTTCAACATGGGCTGCGAGATGACGGGCGGGCGCTGGATTCGTTGGACATGGCCTTCGAGGCACGTGCGTTCGGTGTGGAAAGGGTTAACTACTATCCTGTCTGGAAAGACCTCCGTCCGCACCCGCGCGTCCAAGCCATCCTCAAGAAAATGAATCTGGTGAAATGAACGCCAACACCGAACAACGCAAACTCGATGCCTATGCCAAAACTTGAAATCCGTGTCGCCCTCGTGACCGGCGGGGCCTCCGGGATTGGGCGTGCTTTGTGCGAGGCGCTGGCGGCCAGCGGCGCCTTCACCATCGTCACCGACATCAATGCCTCCGGGGCGGAAGAAGTCGCGGCGGGCATCCGGCAGCGCGGAGGCCGCGCCTCCGGGGCGGCTTTGGACGTTTCGAGTGAGACGCAAGTCGAGCAGGCGGTCAGCGCCGCCGTGGCCACTTACGGGCGTCTGGATTACATGTTCAACAACGCCGCTGTGGCCATCGTGGGCGAACTCCGGGATGGCAATGTCGCCGACTTCCGACGGGTGATGGACGTGAACCTGTTCGGCGTGGTGCACGGCACGATGGCGGCCTATCGAGTGATGCTGCGGCAGGGTTACGGGCACATCGTCAACGTCGGGTCCCTGACCGGGTTGATGCCGACGCCGCTCCTCACCGCCTACAGCACGAGCAAATGGGCCATTGTCGGTTTCTCGACGGCCCTGCGCGCGGAGGCGGCCGGATTGGGCGTGAAGGTGAGCGTCGCCTGTCCGGGCCTGGTGCGGACGAACATGGGTGAGCACAATGTATATTGGAACATCCGCAAGGAAGACCATCTCGCGCTGCTTCCCTGGCGCTGGATGCTCGACCCTTCCCAAGCTGCGACAGGCATCCTGCGCGGTGTGGCACGGAATCAAGAGATCATTGTGTTCCCGTTCGCCGTGCGTGTGGCCTGGTGGATGTTCCGGGCGTGTCCGTGGCTCTTCGCACCTTTGCTGGGCGACATGCTGAAGCGCTTTCGGCCCCTTCGAATTTCACCCTAAAGCTCGGACAAGCATCAGCGAGAAGAAGATGAGCAGTCACTCCGATCTGGGTGCGGCGGCGCAGTTGGCCGTGAGGCCGAGAAAAACCCAGCCGCCGGTTGTGACGCGGTCGTTGGCGTAGTTCGCGAGGTTTTCCTCCTCGATCGTGCCGCCCTCGTTCGTTGTCATGTTGCACCGCTGGAAGCCGGTGGCGGTCTTCTGATCGTCGGTGGCGTCGGGCAGGAGATCGCCGGCGAGCTGCTCGACGGTGAACTGGTCGAAGGGTTTGTTGGCGTTGAAGGCGCGTATGACCCAGTCGCGGTAGGGCCACATCTCGCGGTAGTTGTCGAAGTGAAGGCCGTGGGTATCGGCGTAGCGGGCGGCGTCGAGCCAGTAGCGGCCTTGATGTTCACCCCACTGCGGCATGGCCATTAGGCGGTCGACGAACTTCTCGTAGTAGTCGGGCGACTTGTCCTTCACGAAGGCGTCGACCTCGGCGGGCTTGGGCGGAAGCCCGGTGAGATTGAGCGAAAGCCGACGCGCGAGGGTGCGGCGATCGGCCTCGGGATTCATCGCGAGCTTCTTCTCGGCGAGTTTGGCCGCGACGAAGCAGTCGATTGGATTTCGGACAACGGCATTCGCGACGGCCGGTTGAACGGGGCGCTCGGGCTTGAGGAAGGACCAGTGCGGCTCCCACGGAGCGCCTTGTTCGATCCAGCGTTTGACGAGTTCTTTGTGCTCGGGCTTGAGGACCTTGTGCTCCTTTGGCGGGGGCATGACGTCTTCCTCGTCGGTCGTCATGATGCGCCGGAAGAGTTCGCTCTTCTCGGGGCTGCCCGAGATGACGGTTGCCGAGCGCTTGGGCGTGGACTCGAAGAACCCTTCCTTGGTGTCGAGACGCAGGCCAGCCTTGCGCGAACCGGGATCTGGCCCGTGGCAATGGAAGCAGTTCTCGGAGATGATCGGCCGGATGTCGCGGTTGAAGCGGACGGTTTGGTCCGCGGCTTGTCCAGCGACTTCGGCGGTAAGTCCGAGGGCGAGGACGGCGAGCGATTGGGCAAGGAGACGCTGGGTCATACGAAGCAGGAGATTCCTGCGCAGCATGAACAGACGAATCGCCAGGCGGAACCCTTCAGTTGGGAATTCCCCGACCGGATTTGGGACGCCAATCACCAACAGGACTACTCGTCCGATTCGTCGGCCGCGTCGGCTTCCACTTCCTCGACGGCTTCGCGGATCATCTGCTTGAAGGCGGGAATCCCCTGGTCGAACGCGGCCGAGATCGACAGGACTTTGGTCCGGGGCACCTTGCGCTTGAACTTCTTCAGGTTCTCCTCGGCCACGGGCTCGTCCATCTTGTTGGCCACGACGAAGCGCGGCTTGTCGAGCATCGTCGGGTCGTAGAGCTCGAGTTCGGCGAGCAGCTTTTTGTAGTCGTCCCACGGGGCGCGGTTGTCAGTTCCGGCCATGTCGAGGAGGAGCACAATGATTTTGCACCTCTGGATGTGCCGGAGGAAGGCGTGGCCGAGCCCGACGTCCTTGTGCGCACCCTCGATGAGACCCGGAACATCGCAAACGGTGAGGCGCCTGAAGTCCTCGTATTCCAGGATGCCGATCTGCGGATGCAGGGTGGTGAACGGATACGGCGCGACCTTTGGACGGGCGCGGGAGATCGCGGTCAACAACGTGGACTTCCCGGCGTTCGGGTATCCGACGATGCCGATCTCCGCCATGATCCGGAGTTCGAGGAAGTATTCGCCTTCGTTGGTGCCGGATTCCCCGGGTTGGGCAAAACGCGGGGCTTGCCGAACGGAAGTCGCGAAATTGCGGTTGCCCAGTCCACCCCGGCCACCCTTGCAGAGAATGAAGCGCTGGCCATCCGTCGTCAGGTCCGCCACCAACTCGGCCCCGTCCTGGGGTTTACGAAGGCCTTCGGCGATGTCCTCGTCGTCCTCGTCCTCGAGGTTGATTTCCACCGCACGAACGGAACCGACCGTCCGGATGACGCCTCGCCCGGTCGAACTGCTGGGCATGACGGCCTGGCGCTGATCGCCTTCCTCGTCGATTTCCTCGTCGTCTTCGTCCGCTCCGGGCGCCGGTTCTGGGGACGGCAGTTTCCAGACCAATGTTCCGCAAGGCACCTTGATCACGTGATCGGGACCGGCCAACCCGTCTTTGCCGTTGCCTCCGCCGGGATCGCCATCCTTGGCCATCAGGCGAGGAATATAGAACTGGCCGATCAGGTTGTTGAGGTCGTGGCAGGCTTCGAGGATGACATCGCCGCCACGTCCGCCGTTGCCGCCGTCGGGACCGCCCTTGGGCCGGTATGCTTCACGGCAGAAGGAGACGGCGCCTTTACCGCCGTGGCCGGCGCGGGCATAGATTTTGACCTGATCGACGAACATGGAGGGAGTGTGACTTCGAACGGCGGATGCCGTCTAGGGTGGAAAACAAAAAGGCGAGGCCAGACGGCCTCGCCCTTAAGTAGAGTGTAGGATCGTTCAGTTCGCGGCAGGAACTGCAGGAGCAGCGGTCGGGAGGATGTTCACCCGGCGGCTGTTCTTGTCGAACTTCACGCTTCCATCCTTGAGCGCGAACAGGGTCCAGTCGCGGCCGACGCCGACGTTGGCACCGGCGACGAACTTCGCGCCGCGTTGCCGGATGATGATGCTTCCCGCTGTCACGACTTCGCCACCGAAGCGTTTAACACCGAGCCTTTTTGCGTTGCTGTCGCGGCCGTTGCTTGTGCTGCCGCCGCCTTTTTTATGAGCCATAAGCCTGCTTCCTTAAGCGTTGATTTCCTTGATCTGGACCACCGTCAATTCCTGACGATGACCGACCGTGCGATGATACCCTTTGCGGCGCCGCATCTTGAAGGCGATGACCTTGTCACCGCGTTTGTGCTCGAGCACGTCGGCCACAACGTTCGCCGAAGCGACCGTGGGCGCGCCGAAAGTGGGCTTGCCTTCCTTGCTGATCATGAGGACGCGATCAAACGTGAAAGTCTTGCCGGCCTCGGTCTCGAGGCGCTCGATTTCCAGCTTGTCGCCGGCCACCACGCGGTATTGTTTCCCGCCTGTTTCTAAAACTGCATACATAAAGCTGTCCCAAAAGGGACGCGGAATAAACCAAGGCGGTGAGTTGATGTCAACGGCTCATTTGCTCCTCTGGGAGCGGGCGCCCAGACCGCAAGTCCACGCTTGCACGGGGTGATGGCCTTGTTATCAACCGTTTCGAGCCATTCAACAAATCCCAGCCGACCACCCTCATGAAACGCACCCTCTCGTCACTCACGCTTTCCTTCTGTCTTGCCCTCGGGGGCTTTGCTGGAATCGCCGCCGAAAAGGCGCCGGAGAAGAAGGCCGAGAAATCTGACAAACCCGCCCCGCGTGCCCGACCGATCGCGGGCAAGATCGAAGCCGTCGACAAGACGATGAAGACGCTCACGCTTTCGGGCGAGAAGAAGCAGGTGCTCGTCGTGACCTCCGAAACGAAGATCATGAAGGCGGGCAAACCCGCCACGTTTTCGGACGCGACCGTCGGCGAGGAGATCGGCGGCAGCGTCGTTGAGGAGAACGGAAAGCTGATCCTGAAGTCCCTCCGGGTCGGCGCAAAACCCGTCGAGGCCGGCGAGAGCGCGGATCCGAAAGGACCGGCCAAAGTAAAGAAGAAGGCCAAGGAAGCAGCCGGAGCCTCGGACAAGTAACCAGTTTCTCACGGAAAAGGCGGCCTCGGTATCGGGGGCCGCCTTTTTTCATGCTTCAGGAGTTTGAAGCTGCTCTTCGTAGAGCGCGCGGAGCACGTGCGTGCGGGCGATCTCCAACTCCAGGATCATTTCGCCGTAGGACTTGAAACGATCCGCCGGATTCTTGGCCATGGCCTTGCAGATGGCGTCGTTGGTCATCTGGCTGACTTCCACGAGGTGGTTGGGAGGTGTCAGGGGCTGGTTCACATGCGCCATGACCATTTCTTCGATGGTCTCCGTCACGAACGGCGTCCGGCCTGTCAGTCCCTGATAGCAAGTGGCCGCAAGTGAATACATGTCGGACAGGAAGGTTTCCGGTGCACGCTGGATCTTTTCGGGGGCCACATATTCGGGCGTGCCGAATACGGAGTCCTCCGCGCCGGCCTGACCCGTCGCTTTTTCGGCGAGGCCGAAATCTGACAGCTTGGGCTCGACTTCGGCGTTGTAGAGAATGTTGGAAGGCTTGAGGTCGCGATGCAGGAGATCGTGCTTCAAGGCAGTCTCGAGAGCCGAGGCGATCTTGATGCCCACGTCGAGGACGTTGAGTTCGGGAACATGGCCTTCCCGTTCAATCCACCCGGAGAAGCTCCCGTGGTCCGCCAGTTCCATGACGAGATAGGGCAACCCGTCAAATTCGTCGAACGTGTAGATGTGGATGATGTTCGTGTGGTTCAACGCCGCACCGGCCCGGGCCTCGCGGTAGAAAGACCTCATCACTTCGGCGTCGTCCACCATCTCGCGCTTCACCATCTTCAAGGCGACCAGCCTTTCCAGCTTCACATCAAAAGCTCGGAACACGGTTCCCATCCCGCCAGAGGCGATGATGCTTCTCAGCTCGAACTGCCGCATCAGGATCGGCAACATCACGGGATGGCCGCACTTGGTGCACGGCATCGTGGCGAAGGGCTCGAGGTCGCCCGCGATGAAGTTCTTCGAGCGGCAACGCCCGCACTCGGACATGCGGAGTGTCTTGCGCGGTTCCGGGGCTGTTGATTCGGCGGCGTCGCTCACGTGCGGAGTGTCACGTAAGCCATCGGCGGCGGTGCCACAAGTCTTGACCTGAAGTCTTCGTCGTCCCGACAAACATTTTGACAAGATCGGCCCAAAGCCCTCTTTTCAAGCCGTTGTGAATCAGTCCACGTCCAAAGCAAACGTAAGCGCCAAATCAGTGGCATGCCATTTCGGCATGACCATTTGGCGTCACCCCGCTTTGGGCGACATGGGCTGACACGGCGTAAAACCGGATTTGTTAACCCCATGATCGCCTAGGCGATCATGGGGTTTCGTTTTGAACGAATCCAAACCTCAGCCCGTCCACCGGCGGCATAACAAAACCAAAGAACCAGAGAATCGTATGCCCAGTAGAACAAAAACCATCGAACCGAGGTTCGAGCCCGAGGCGAAGTTCGCCCTGCATCCTGTCGATGCACCTTTCCGGGCCACCCTCGACGACGAAGTCGACCGGCTGAAGAACCGGCTTTTGCAGCACTACCTCAGCGCCAACGCCGAGCCCGGCTTCAACAGCCTGCTCCGCCAGGCCGCCAACGAGGCGGTCGCGCTCGCATGCGCCCACGCCTACCCGCTGCTGTTGCTGCCCGTCATCTTCGACGAGAAGGCCCGGGAAGCGCGGCGGCTGGTCGCCAGACAGAATGTCGTCCGGTCGCGCAGCGAACTAATCCTTGAGGAGCTTGTCTGACCGCATGCATTCCCCTGGATCCCCAACCGCATAGTGGCGGGAACCCGACGACGCTGGTCACCCTGCGGACCTGCGTCGTCGGTTTCCTGTCCCCGTGCCCGTATCCACCGGGAGTCGTTGATTCCCGGATGTTCAATCGGGGCCGATGTGGTTCTACTCCTCCGGCCCAATGCCTGACGAAACCCAGCAAGCGCCTCCCGCCTCCGAGCCCTCCACCGCACCGCGACCTAAACGCCGGCCGCGCTACAGCGGCAAGAACCCGCGCAAGTTCCACGAGAAATACAAGGAACTGAATCCCGACCGCTACGCCGGGGATGTCGCCAGGGTCGTCGCTTCCGGCAAAACGCCCGCCGGCACGCACCGCCCCATCCTCGTCGAAGAGATCCTCAGCGTGCTCGCGCCAAAGCCAGGAGAAGTCGCCGTTGATTGCACCTTGGGGTTCGGCGGTCACGCCCAGCGGATACTTAAACGCCTTTCGCCCGGCGGACGACTCTTCGGTCTGGACGTCGATCCGATCGAGCAGCCCCGCACCGAAACCCGCCTGCGGGCCGGCGGCTTTGGGCCGGATGTGTTTCAAGTCCGGCACATGAACTTCGCCGGCCTCGCCAAACTCATCGCCCAGGAAAACCTGACGATCGGCGTCGATCTTGTCCTCGCGGATCTCGGCGTGTCGTCCATGCAGATCGACAATCCCGAGCGCGGCTTCACCCATAAGACCGACGGTCCTCTCGACCTCCGGCTCAATCCCCTCCGTTCACCTTCCGCCGCAGATCTTGTGGCGAAACATGACGCCGCCAAACTGGCCACGCTGTTCCGCGACAACTCCGATGAACCCCGCGCCGACGATCTCGCCGCTGCCATCGTTTCGGCCCGGAAGATCCAGCCCATCACCCGCACGACGCAGTTGGCCGACATCATCCGGAGTGCTTTCTCCGGCGGACATCGGTCGTCGGCCCGAGAACTGGCCGACGACACGGTGCGGAGGATTTTCCAGGCGCTCCGGATCGCGGTGAACGACGAGTTCGGCGCACTCGACAACCTGCTGCGCGTCCTGCCGTCGTGCCTGAAATCCGGCGGGCGCGTGGCCATCCTCACCTTTCACAGCGGCGAAGATCGCCGGGTAAAACAGGCATTCCAGTGCGGCTACGATGCCGGCCACTACGCGGTGATCGCGGAGGAGATCATCCGCCCGAGCGCCGAAGAACGTCGGGAGAATCCCCGTTCTTCGTCAGCCAAACTCCGCTGGGCTGTCAGCGCCTGATACGGCCACCTGTTTCAATGGGGCGGTTGCGTTCGGTGCCACCATCTGACGAGACTCCGGCGCCACAATGAAATCCCTGTTCCGCACGCTTCTTTGGTTGGTCGTTTCCGGCCTCGGCGCCTGGGCTTATGCGACGATTGCCCTGCATCGCGGCGAGCATCTGAGCTCGGCCTTCCTGCTCGTCGCCGCGCTTTGCACCTACGCGATCGGCTATCGGTTCTACTCAAAATGGATCGCGGTCAAAGTCCTAATGCTAGACGACCGCCGGGCCACGCCGTGCGAGGTCCATGAGGACGGAAAGGATTTCGTGAAGACGAACAAGTGGATCGTCTTCGGCCACCACTTCGCCGCCATCAGCGGTCCCGGACCCCTGGTCGGGCCCGTGCTGGCGGCCCAGTTTGGCTATCTCCCGGGCACTCTGTGGATTCTGATCGGTGTCGTGCTCGGTGGGGCCGTGCAGGACTTCGTCATCCTCTTCGCATCGATCCGCCGGGACGGAAAATCGCTCGGCCAGATGGTGAAGGAGGAGCTCAACTCCACGGCCGGAGCCGTGGCCATGATCGCGATCCTCGCCATCATGGTGATCCTGTTGGCCGTGCTCGGGCTCGTTGTAGTGAAGGCATTGGCCGAAAGCCCGTGGGGTGTCTTCACCGTCGCCGCGACCATTCCCATCGCGATGTTCATGGGCGGCTACCTCCGCTATCTGCGCGTGGGCAAGGTGCTCGAAGTCTCGGTCATCGGCGTCGTGCTGCTGCTGCTCGCTGTCTGGGGCGGGCAATTCGTCCACAGCCATGCCGACTGGGCCAAGGCCTTCACGTTCACCGCCGAACCCATCGCGTGGACCATCATCATCTACGGCCTTCTCGCCAGCATCCTGCCGGTCTGGTTGCTGCTCGCCCCACGCGACTACCTCAGCACATTCATGAAGCTCGGGACCATCGCCGCGCTGGCTCTCGGAACGCTGCTCGTGCTGCCTGAACTGAAGATGCCCGCGCTGACCAAGTTCATCGACGGCTCGGGACTCGTCGTCGCCGGAGGCCTGTTTCCATTCTGCTTCATCACCATTGCGTGCGGGGCGATCAGCGGATTCCACACGCTCATCGCTAGCGGCATAACGCCCAAGATCATCACCCGCGAAGCTTACGCTCGCCCGGTCGGCTATGGCGCAATGTGCCTGGAATCATTGGTCGCCATCATGGCGATGATCGCCGCCTGCACATTGGACCCGGGCGTCTATCTCGCGATGAACGTCAAGGGCGCGGGCGCGGACCAAGCCGCCATCGTCGCCGACACCGTGGCGAAGGTGAACGCGACCGGTTTCACTGTGTATCCGGTCGAGATGGAGGCGCTGGCCAAGGAAGTAGGCGAAGCGTCGCTCTACGGCCGCACCGGCGGCGCCGCGACGCTGGCTGTCGGCATGGCGCAGATCTTCTCCAAGGTCACGCACGGCCGCTGGTTGGACATCTGGTATCACTTCGCGATCATGTTCGAGGCGTTGTTTATCCTCACGACGCTCGACGCCGGCACCCGCGTGGGCCGCTATCTCCTGCAGGACGCGCTCGGCCATCTCTGGAAGCCGCTCGGCGACACCAAAAACGGATCCGCCAACTTCTTCGCCAGCGGATTGATCGTGGCCGGCTGGGGCTATTTCCTCATCCAGGGCGTGCGCGATCCACTGGGCGGCATCAATTCGCTCTGGCCGCTCTTCGGCATCGCCAACCAGCTTCTCGCGGCTATCGCGCTCTGCCTGGGGACGACGATCCTTTTGAAGATGTCCCTGCGTAGCCGCCGAGGCAACGAGGCGGACTGCGCGCCTAACGGAGCCAATCCGCCTCCTCACGTCGGCGGCTACCGTTCGCCATGGCTCGCGCTTGTCACGCTGCTGCCGCTGGTGTGGCTCCTCTCGGTCACGTTCACGGCGGGCATACAGAAGATTTTCCATCCGGATGTTCGGGTTGGATTCTTGGAGCAAGCCCGAGTTTTGTCCCTGAAGGAAAACCAACAGCTCAGGCTCCTTCGTGGGGGAGAACACGCCATCAAAGATGCTCTTGAATTCAGCGGCCCAGAAGAAGCGGAACGACTGCGCCAATACTTTGAAGTCATGAGGAAAGATTACCCGAAGACTCGGCGGCTCCTCTTCAACGCGCTGCTTAATACCGCTGTGACTACCGCATTCCTTCTCATGGCCACCGCCATCCTCTTCCTCTCCGTGCGCGAATGGCTGCTGCTCATCGCCCGCAAGAAGCTGGCGGAACTGCGCGAGACCGAGCCCGTCTGGCTGCCGGACTACGCCGTGGTCGAAGGCCAGCCTCTGAAGTTCTGGAGCCTGTTCACCCTCGGTTTCGTGCTCCTCAAGGAAGTGTCCGGCCAAGGCGCCTACGACCGCGCCACCGCCCAATGCGTCTGCGCTCCCAAAGTCAGCGTCAGCCTCACTGGTGAATCGACGGTCGCCTGCCAGGAGACCGACGGCGAACGCTTCGCCCGCGTGACCGAGGAACGCTTCAGCAAACCGAACCGTTGCTGCTAACTTGCAGGTCGGGCATGGGTAGCGACCCTCGGAGGCCGTGCCTTCTTGGCGTTCCACTTTTCGCATTGATCCGCTTTCCGCCGGTCCCATCGTTCGGTGAAGCGGCCACATTCCGGCCCGGGCTCCATCCATGACCCCATTCCGCAAACGTGAACTGCTCCTGTCGCTCAAGAACGCGACGGTGGAGGCGTGCTTCAGCGTGCCGATGCTGAACCTGACGCTGACGCAGTTCCCGTTCGCCATCGGCTTTGCCGTCGTGGCCCTCCACTGGGGCGACCGCGCCATCGGCCTGCTGGCGGCGGTCCCGTTTCTCTGCAACGCCTTCCAGCCTCCGCTGACCTACCTGCTCCAGCGGCGTTTCTCGACCTACCAGATCATCCTCCTGGGTTTCGTGTTCAACGCCCTGCCGTGGGCTTTTGTGTGGCTCCTTCCGTGGACCGGCGAGCACAGGCATTGGATCTTCGCCCTGATCGTCACCACCGCGACGCTGGCGAACAGCATTTGCGCCGTGGCTTGGTCGGCCGCGATGTCGGACCTCGTGCCGCTGAACATCCGCGGAACCTATTTCGGAAAACGGAACCTGGTCTTCGCCTTCTGGACATTGGTCGTCGTCCTCGTCGCCGGCCAGATCGCCAAACACTACGACAATTCACTGACCGTCTTCGGCTTCATCTTCGCCGCGGCGGCCATGGCGCGTCTGTGCGGGATGTTCTTCCTCACGCGGATGAAGTTTCCGGCCAAGATCATGGAGCGGAGGCCGCAGACGCAGACGTTGGGCGACTACGTCGCGGTGCTGAAGGACAGGAATTATCTCTGGCTGATGCTCTTCATCGGGAGCTGGAACATGTGCATCAACCTCGGCCAGCCGTTCTACAGCAAATACCTCCTCGACCCCGGCGGGCTGGGCATGGACATGGGCCAGCTCACCATCCTGACGACCATCTCGGCCTTCGGCGGACTGATGTCGCTGAGGGCCTGGGGCGGGCTTTCCGACCGCTTCGGCAACAAGCCCGTGATGTTCACCTGCGCGCTCGCCTGGGGCCTCACCGCGCTTCCTGCGTGGCTCTTCGCCGGACCGGAACGGCAGGTTCATCTCTACGCGAACTACTTCGTCACCGGGTTCATGTTCGCCGGATTCCAGCTCTGCCAGTTCACGCTCATGATCAAGATGGTTCCGACGCAGGGCAACGCCCACTACATCTCCGTCTTCCTCGCCGTCACCAGCCTCCTCACGGCCATCGGGCCGGTGATGGGCGGACTGCTGATGGGGGGCCTCTCCAGCCGCGCGTCCTATGGAAGCCTGCTCGGCCAGCCGATCCTCGGGTATCACCTCCTTTTCGGTTTGTCCCTCTTCGCCGCGCTGATCGCGCTGCACCTGCTGCAGCAGTTGAAAGAGCCGGCCGAACGCCCCGTCCGCGAACTCGTCCGTCAGATGAAAAGCATGCGCGAGTTCAATCCCATCGTCGGCCTCAGCTCCATCGCCCAATACATGTTCACGCCGCGCGCATTGACCCGTTTCGCCCGCGACACCGCGCGGACGCTCAGGCGCCAGACCAGTGCGTTGTCCGACGTCGGAGAAGAACTGGTTGGCGGGGGAATTCGGGCGGTGAAGGACACCTTCGATCGCGAACGTTCGGAGTCGCCATTCAAACCCCGCGGCGACCGGGGTTCCTGACCACGGGTCCGCTCCGCCGGGGAAATAATCCCTTGCCAAAGGGGAGTGTGGTCCATTTCATTCCCGGCCCTAGATGGCTGAGTAGCTCAGTTGGTAGAGCATGCGACTGAAAATCGCAGTGTCGCCGGTTCGATTCCGGCCTCAGCCACCATTTACTTCAAGGGTTCTGACAGCGCGCGGAGAATGCTTCGTCCGCGTTTACCAGCCGTGTCGCGAGTCTAGCGGATTCTGGGCCAACGAATGGGCGGAGAGCGCTCCGGGGCAGCGTTGACGGCTTCAAGGCATCACGTAACAGTGGCTAGAGTTGCAGCGGTTAAGCTCCAACTCCATTGCCACGATGACCATAACCACGCGCGCATTCCCTCCCAGTCAAAGACTGCGTGAAGCGCCCCTGGTCTTCTGCTCGGGCGGTCGCGTCGATCCCTCATGGCGAAAGGCCCGGATCGCCGCACGCATCCTGCTCAAGTTGGAACGGGGCGAACGGCTCACCCCGCGCGACTTCCGGCTTTCCTCGAAGCTCAAGAACGATCCCGCCGTGACCAACCGACTGGTGGATCAAGCGATTCACTTCACTCTTGCCCGTCAAAATGGCCTCCGACTCACGGCTTGAAAGGTTTGATCTCGGAACCCCAACCGGGAAAGCCCTTGAACGATTGGTGGCCGCTTTGCCAAAGGACCGGCCTTTCATCATCACCCTGTTCGGATCGTCTCCCCTGCAATTGACGGTGGATGCTTCCCTATTGAGCGCGGACGTGGATGTTTTCGGGGAGGACGGCGACGATGACTTCTTGGTCGAAGCCGTGCGCAAGGCCGGACTTGGGCAAGGGCAGTCGGATTTCTACATTCAAATTGGGACGCAAATCAGCTTCCGCACGAGCCCGAACTGGCGCAAACGCCAGCGGGAGCATCGGCTGGGGCACTGCACGATCATCGTGCCCGATCCTTTGGATATTTTGATCGGCAAGCTGAACCGCCTTGAAGAAAAGGACCTTGAGGCATTCCGTCGCGTCATCGCCCAGACCGGGCGTCCTACGGAGCGCGAGTTGATTCGAGAGCTGCAACTCTCGGTGGACCTGTTCCGCCCCGCCTTTGCCGAGGAACAAGGGACGGACTTTGCCGGGAATTGCCGTCGCCTCTGGCCCGCCATCTACGGGCGGGAAGTCGATCCTCAAACCGAAATCATTCGCCCTGCCTTGGAGGAGCGACGGAAGGGCTACGGCCTGCCGACGACGGACTGGAAGTCCAAGCTCCCCGATTCGCCACCTCCGGCTTGCCCGTAGAAGCCGGGAGAAATTGCGGAGTCTCGTTCGGTCCGGCACCACAACTAGGCTATGCGATTCCCCCCATCGTCGGTGCTGTTCAACTGGTCCACCGCGACTAGCCTCCGTAAAATCCATCTCATGAACCGACCGTTCGCATTGGCTTTGATTGGCCTGATCCGGCTCTGCCTTGCAAGCAATGCGGCCGATACCAACCAGCCGCGGGTGGTCCGCGACGTTGCGTATGCCAGCGTGGGCGAGCTGACGCTCAAGCTCGACCTGCATCTGCCGGAAAAGAGCCGGTGTTCGCCGATGATCGTCTGGGTCCATGGCGGTGCTTGGCGGTCCGGATCGCGGACTTCGATGCCCCTTGGAAAACTGGTCGAGGCGGGCTACGCGGTGGCCAGCGTGGACTACCGGCTTTCCACGCAGGCGCGGTTCCCGGCGCAGATCCACGACATCAAGGCGGCCATCCGTTTCCTGCGTGGGCATGGAGCTGAATGGAAACTCCCGACCAACAACATCGTGATCGCCGGCGACTCGGCTGGCGGCCACCTGGCGGCCTTGGTCGGAGTGTCGAATGGGCACGCGGAACTCGAGGGCGCCGTCGGCGACGATCCCAAGCAGAGCTCGGCGGTGCAGGGGATCGTCAGCTTCTACGGAGGGGCGAACCTTACGACCATCCTCAAGCAATCGACTCCGCATGGATTGAGCGTGCGGGTTCCAGCGTTGGACCTGTTGCTCGGCGGCCAGCCGGAAGCGGTGCCCGAATTGGCACGGCTGGCCAGTCCCGTTTTCCAGGTTGATCGGGCCGATCCTCCGCTGCTTCTGCTGCACGGAGATCAGGATCCGCAGATGCCGATCAACCAGGCCCACGAATTGATGGGCGCCTACAAGAAGCTGGATCTCCCGGCGCACTTGGAAGTCGTCCACGGCGCGGCCCATGGGGGCCCGGCCTTCTACGATGCGGAACGGATGCAAGTCGTGAAGGCGTTCCTCGAACGCCATTTCGGCAAGTAACGCGGCGCTGTTCCACGTCGCAGGGTCACTTCGTTTTCACGTTCCGATACCACACCACATTGCGGGTTTCCCTGCCGGCCAGGATCAGGTCGAGGCGGCCATCGCCGTCGAGGTCCGCGGTCTTCAGGTCGTAGGCTTCCTGGCTGTTCCCGGTGTCGATGTCGTGCGGGGTGAATGAACCCTTGCCGTCGTTCCGATACCAGCGGACGAGCTTCGCGCCGAAGGACGCGACTGCGACATCGAGATCGCCGTCGCCATCGAGGTCGCCGACGGCCAGCGCGTGGGGATCACGCAGCGTGGCGTCGATGATGTGCTTCTTCCACGCGGGGCCCTCGAACCAGAAGACGCCGGTCCCGTGGCCGCAGCTCGCCACCACGTCGGGCACGCCGTCGCCGTTCACGTCGGCGGCCTTGAGGTTGGTCGCGCCGTTTTCCTTCGCGATGGGATGTTTGATCCACGGCTGATCGGCACCGGCCCCTTGTTCCCACCAGGTGAACGTGCCACCGCCGGAATCGCCCACAAGCAGATCGGGACGGCCGTCGGCATTGAGATCGGCCACATCCAGGTAATGCGGACGCCCGTCCGCTCCGCCCTTGGTGATGATATGGCGCTTGAAGGCGCCGTCACCGCGCTTCGGAGCCTGGAACCACGCGAGACTCTTTGGGAAGAGCGGCCCCATGATGCTGTCGGCCACCAGGTCCTTGCGGCCATCTCCGTCGATGTCGCCGGTCCAGAGTCCGTGGATGCCGTTGAACTCGCGGTCGATGACATGCAACGGCCAGGGCTCGCCGATGCGGCGGGTGTTCTCGATCCAGGCGATGCTGAAGTCGGGGCCCTTGGGTTCGTCCGCCGTTTTGCCGGCGTCCTTCGCCTGGCGATGTTCGATCCACGGCACGCGGTAGCGGCCGACGGCGAGGTCGAGATCGCCGTCCCCGTCCGCATCCAGCGCCACGCAATAGAGCATCTTGGGCTCCTTCGAATCGAAGAGCACCTGCGGCTTCCAATCCGGGGCGACGAGCGCGAACACCTTCGTTTCCCCCATCGCGATCAGGTCCAACTTCCCGTCGGCGTTGGCGTCCACCGCGTCCACGCTCCATATGGATTCGGGCAAGGGAACCGAAGTTCGAGTCCAATTGATGGGGCCGGTCTCCGCGCCGGCCGCAATGGCAATGCTTCCGCCCAGGAGCGCGGTGCCGAGCAGCGGAGACAGGATGGACAAAGAGAGCGGGTTCGGTGGGAAGCTGGTCATAAAATCGTGAGGGTTGCGGAGGCTTGGTTCGAGTCAGTTGGATGAGGCTTTGGCCTCGGTGTAGGCCGTCCCGGCAAAGTCGATCTGATACACCATGCCCTCGTAGCCGACGACGTAGAGGTTGCCTCGTTCGTCTTCGGTGAACGAAGCGATGCCCTGCGGGGCGGTGCCGATCTGGACCACGGACTGGAGCACGCGACCTTCCTGCTTTACGCCCCAGATGCGGTGCGAGGTGTAGTCGCCGCAGATGTAGATACCGTAGAACGACGATCGTTTGTCGCCACGATAGACATGGCCGCCAGTGACCGAGTTGCCGAACTTGCGGCGGTAGGCGAACACGGGCGGCGTGTAGGTGGCGCCCGTTTTGCGGAAGGCGTTGGAGAAGGGCTCGAAGCCTTCATACACGTTCCAGCCGTGGTTTTCCCCGCGCCGGACAATGGAAACCTCCTCGACCCGGTCCTGCCCGACGTCGCCGACCCAGAGGTCGCCCGTAACACGGTCGAAGCTGAAGCGCCAAGGCTCACGGAATCCGTAAGCCCAGATCTCGGGGCGCACATCGGGGCGGCCACGGAACGGATTGTCCGACGGGATGGCGTAGGCGAGGCCGGGCTCCGCGCGGTCCACGTCGATGCGGAGGACCTTGCCGAGATGCAGCGTCATGTCCTGCCCGTGGCCCTGCGGGTCCTGCTGCGGGCCGGTGTCGCCCATCCCGATGTAGAGAAACCCGTCCGGCCCGAAGCCGATGCACCCGCCGCTGTGGTCCTGGGTCGTGCTCGTCACGCTCCAGAGACGGCGTTCGGCTTGTCCGGAATCGGAGCGCAGATCGGCCGTGGCAAGGCGTTCGGCCACGGTGGTCACGATCTTGCCGCCCTCGAAGACCTGGTGCTTCACGAAGTAGCGGCGATTCTCGCGGAACTTGGGATGGAACGCCACGCCAAGAAGTCCGTTCGGGCCGCGTTCGTAGAAGATGTCCTTCGAGATGTCGGCGAAAAGCGTCTTGGTCTCATTGGTTCCGGCCTTCTCCAGCAGCCACAGCTTCCCGGTCTGATGCCCGGCGAGGAACATGTTCAGTGCGCCCGGCAGCTGGCCGAACCACACCAACCCGGAGCGCACATCGCCCGGCTTCTGCACAAAGGCATGGGGGAACCGCATCAACTCGCTGAAGAACGGGCGCAAGGTGACGGGCTTGGCCAGCTCGGAAATGGTGGAAGGCATTCCCCGGTTTCCGGTGAGCGCCGACTCGGGCTGCTTGAGGGTGACGAGGTATTCGACGAGGTCGGTGAATTCTTGGTTGGACATCCCGGTGTGGAGCCCTTCCGGCATGAGCGACACCGCCGTCCCGCGCTGTTCCTTTATGTCCGCCTTGGAGATCAGGATGTGTTTTCCATCCGCTCCCATGAGGTCGAGTCCGCCGTCCGGCGAAGACTTGATGATGCCCTGGAACTGTTCGCCGGATTTCGTTTCGACCATCGTCGTGCCGTAGCCGACCGCGATCGCGGCCGAGGGTTCGAGGATGGATTGGATCAGGTCGCGCCGGGGGAACTTGTCGCCGACCGCCATCAGATCAGGCCCGGCCTTGCTGCTCGTGCCATCGATGGAATGGCATTTCACACAGGCGGCGCGCGCTTCGTCCTGGAACAATTGGCGGCCGCGGTCGGCGTTTCCTTCGCGGCCCATCGCGAAGTCGCGGTAGGCCCGCAACTGGCGAGCGGGATCGGCCGGCGCGGGCGTTTGTTCGGCCGCGCACGTGGCGAAGGCGAGGCTCAGGAGGCCAGTGACGACGAGGACGGCTTTGGTCTGCATTTCCGGCATGGGGATTGATGGAACGCCGGTAAACCTGACCGGGCCGAAATCGCTTGGCGAGCCTCGGAAGAGAACCCGGCTTAGCGCTTGTTCCATCGCCCGAGGAGGGCCATCTTCCCCCACACTGTGACGCGGCCCAATCCCAATGGTCGAAGTTGGTCCTCCCTAGCCCTCGCGCGGCTGGCAGGACCGTGCGCTTGGGCGATGGTCACACTCGCGGCTTCGGCGGTCGCCGCCCCCCTGCCGACCACCGTGAAATCCGCGGTCGGCCAGTATTGCCTCGATTGCCACGACGGCGAGGTCAAGAAAGGAAACTTCGACCTCGGGAAAATCCTCAAGGACGATCTGTCGGCGCACTCCACCGAATGGGAGCGCGTCGTCCGCAAACTCGCGGCGCGTCAGATGCCGCCGATCGGCAAGGACCGTCCGGCCGAGAAGGACTTCGAACGCCTCGTGGCGACGCTCGGTTCGTCGCTGGACAAGGCGGCGGCGAAGAACCCGAACCCCGGCCGCACGGAAACGTTTCGCCGGCTCAACCGCACGGAGTATCGGAACGCCATCCGCGATCTGGTCGGCCTTGAGATCGATGCGGCGGCGTTGCTGCCCAAGGACGACGCGAGCCACGGCTTCGACAACGTGACTGTGGGCGATCTCTCGCCGACGCTGTTGAACCGCTACATCTCCGCCGCCGAAAAGATCAGCCGCCTCGCCGTGGGCGCGCCGATGAACAAACCGAACGGCGACACCTTTCGCCTGAAGCCGGACCGCACGCAGGAGGAACATGTCGAAGGCCTTCCGCTAGGCACACGCGGAGGCACGCTGATCCGCCACACGTTTCCCCGGGATGGCGAGTATGAGATCCAGGTCCGCCTCACGCGCGACCGCAATGAGGTGGTCGAAGGCCTGCACGAAACCCATGAACTCGAAGTCCTGCTGGACCGCGCGACGGCCGCGCAGTTCAAGGTGGGACCGCCCAAGGGCGACCGGGACTTCGAAAAGGTGGACGCCCATCTCAAGGCCCGCGTTGCGGTGAAGGCCGGTGCCCACGAGGTCGGCGTGACGTTCCTCAAGAATCCATCCTCGCTGGTGGAGACGAAACGCGAGCCCTACCAGGCCCGCTACAACATGCACCGGCATCCGCGGCTGACGCCCGCGATCTACCAGGTCTCCATCACCGGTCCCTACGACTCGAAGGAGGCCGGCGACACATTGAGCCGCCGGAAGATCTTCGTGACCTATCCGACGAAGCCCGCCGAAGAGGATGCCTGCGCCGAACGCATCCTGTCGGCTTTCGTGCGCAAGGCCTACCGGCGACCGGTCACCGGGGCCGATCTGGCCAAGCCGCTGGAATTCTACCGCGAGGCCAAGGCCGACAACGGCTTCGAGGCGGGCATCGGTTCAGCCCTGAGCGCGGTCCTCGTCAGTCCCGAATTCCTTTTCCGGATTGAGCGCGATCCCGCCGACGTGGCCCCGGCGACGGCCTATCGGATCGGCGACCTCGCGCTCGCGTCGCGGCTCTCGTTCTTCCTGTGGAGCAGCATTCCCGACGAAGACCTTCTCGCCGCCGCGGAGCGCGGTGAACTGCATCGGCCCAAGGTTCTGGAGAAACAGGTGCGCCGCATGTTGGCCGACCCGCGCGCCGGCAGCCTGGTGGAGAACTTCGCCGCCCAATGGCTCTACCTGCGGAACCTGGATTCCTTCACGCCGGATCTCCGGCTCTTTCCCGACTTCGACGACAATCTTCGCGAAGCCTTCCGCCGCGAAACGGAACTCCACTTCGAAGCGCTGCTGCGGGAAGACCGCAACGTCCTCGATCTGCTCAAGGCCGACCACACGTTCCTCAACGAGCGGCTCGCCAAGCACTACGGCATTCCCAACGTTTACGGGAGCCAGTTCCGCCGCGTGGCCCTCGCGCCGGACAGCCAGCGCGGCGGACTGCTCCGGCAGGGCAGCGTCCTCACGGTCACGTCCTACGCCACGCGCACCTCGCCGGTGATCCGCGGGCACTGGATCCTCGGCAACCTGCTCGGAACCCCGCCGCCGCCGCCGCCCGCGAATGTTCCCAACCTGAAGGAGAACACCGTCTCGGACTCGCTTCCGATGCGCGCGCGATTGGCCGAGCACCGCGCCAACGCCGCGTGCGCGAGCTGCCACAACCTGATGGATCCGGTCGGCTTCGCGCTCGAAAACTTCGACGCCATCGGCCGTTGGCGCGTGGCGGAGGACGGGCTGCCCGTCGATGCCAGCGGCGGATTTCCCGACGGCAGCAAGTTCACCGGCGTGGCCGGCCTCGAAGCTGGACTGCTGAAGCATCCTGAACTTTTCGTCGGAACGATGACCGAGAAGCTGCTCACCTTTGCGCTGGGCCGGGGGATCGAGGAGCACGATGCGCCGGCCGTCCGCAAGATCGTCCACGACGCCAACGGCGACGGAAACCGCTTCTCGTCAGTCATCATCGGAATCGTCAACAGCACCCCGTTCACCATGAGGAAAACACTATGAGTTTCATCACGAAGAAGTTCATGCCGCGCCGGACGTTCCTGCGCGGAATCGGAGCCACCATGGCGTTGCCGCTGCTCGAGTCGATGGTGCCCGCCGCGACGCCGCTGGCGCAGACGGCCGGCAATCCCGTGCGCCGCCTCGGCTTCGTCTTCATGCCGATGGGCTGTGACAACTCGCGTTGGACGCCGCCCGGCGACACGCTCGACGAGCTGTCGCCGATCCTCAGTTCACTCGCGCCCGTGCGGGACAAGGTCTCCATCATTTCGAATCTGGAACTTCAGAACGCCTATCCCGGCAGCCACGCCACGTCGAACTCCGCCTTCCTCAGCGCCGCGAAGGCAAAGCTGACGGAAAGCACGGACTATTATCTGGGAACGACCGTCGACCAGATCGCCGCCCAGCGCATCGGCCAGGGAACCCAGTTGCCGTCGCTCGAGCTCGCGATGGACCACCTCCAGGTCGTCGGCCAGTGCGACAACGGCTATGCCTGCGCCTATCAGAACAACCTCTCGTGGTCGTCCCCCACCACGCCGCTGCCCGCCGAAGCGCATCCGCGGATCGTCTTCGAGAACCTGTTCGGCGACGGCGGCAACCTGGCTGAACGCCGCGCCGCGCTGAAGAAACGCGCTAGCCTGCTCGACTCGTTCACCGAAGATCTCAGCCGGCTGAAACGCGAGCTTGGTGCCGGCGACCGCGCGAAACTCTCCCAATACCTTGAGACTGTCCGGGAGGTCGAACGCCGCATCCAGAAGGCCGAGGCCGACACCAAGGACAATCCGCTGCCGGATCTCGACCGCCCCGTCGGCGTGCCTGCGGCGTATGCCGACCACGCGCGGCTGATGTTCGACCTCCAGGTGCTCGCGATGCAGGGCGACGTGACGCGCGTCATCACCTTCCAGCTCGCCCGCGAGACCAGCAACCGCACCTACCCCGAGATCGGTGTGTCCGATCCGCATCATCCGCTTTCGCACCACGGCAATGATCCCGCGAAGATCGAGCGCATGTCGAAGATCAACGCCTTCCACGTGTCGCTTTTCGCCGAGTTTTTGGGGAAACTGAAGGCCACCAAGGAAGGCAACGGAACCCTGCTCGACCATTCGCTCTATCTCTACGGCAGCGGCATCGGCAATCCGAACATCCATGACCACACCAACCTTCCGATCATCGTCGCCGGCGGTGCGGCCGGCGGGATGAAGGGCGGGCGCCACATCAAGTTCGCGCAGCCGACTCCGCTGGCCAATCTCCACCTGACGCTGCTCGACAAGGCCGGTGTCCGCCTCGATTCCTTCGCCGACAGCACCGGCAAGGTGGACGGGTTGTTTGAGCCGCTGGCGATTTGAATCTGAGTTCGGTCATCATGTCGCGATTCCTCCCTTTACTGACTGCTTCCTTCCTTTTCGCTCTTAGCGGGTGTTCCCAAAGAGTCGAGCACCTTGCTGGCTATGCATCGGCAAATGGAGACTTGGGGGATTTCATCCTTAAGTCCGCACCCAAATTCGGCGTCCGCTTGCTTGCGACAAATGGACTACCTCTTGTTCCTGCCAAATGGCATCACCGAGCAACCAGCGAAACGTTGGAAGTGATCGTTGATGGCAACACATACCCACAACTCCACGCGTTCTTAATCGAGGCGGTCGGACCGATGCAGGGCCAACCGACGCCGAACAGTTCAAAAACGACTGGAAGTCTGGAGGCGTATTATGGAACGAACGTCGGGGCTACCGTCTGTTGCCGGTGGGGCATCGTCGAGGCCGGAAGGGAATACACAAGTTTCGTCATCGTCGGTTACGGACGACCGGCCTCGGATCAAACCGCCTATGCAAAACTGTTTCGCCAAGCCGTCGAAGAGGCTAACGATTCACACAAGGCACTAGACTCGGCACGCTCCTCTGCCCCACACATCGCCGAGTTCCTTCGTCTCTTTCCAAAAGCTGAAGTGCGTTATCGAGCCTTCACGGGAGGGCTGGGCTTTGATTTGAATGTGGATTTATACGAGCGTTACGAGCTTACCATGCAAATGCCTGCGGTTTTTGACTCGTCGCGCAGCAAGGTTATCGGCTATAAGAAGCCACGATTTACGCTTTGGGAAGCTGCTAGCGTGAAGCGGAACAAAAGTGGGTTTGCAGAGACCACGCTTAATCCTGCCGGCGGGGGTCAGTTCGGTCCCGAAGAGTGGAAGAGAATTGTCGAGAGCGGAGGAGATTTTGGTGCTATCGGCTATGCCATGATTACCAATCAGCCAGTGCCAGGTTTCGAGGGCCGAAAAACTGCAATGGCAATGCCTCGCTAGGGGAATGAACGTGATCTATTCCACTAAAACTGTGCATGGTTTTCACGCTGTGCTCAACCGAGCGAAGGGCGAGATGACCCATCGCTTTCGTTGTCTCTTAGTATGTGCCATCACTCTCGCTGCGTTCGTCCTGTCAGGGTTGGTGGCAACCGCCGCCGAATCTTGGCTCGCCGACGCCGCCGAGAAATCCGACCGCACCGCCATCCGCACGTTGCTCAAGCAACACGCCGACGTAAACGCGGCGCAAGCAGACGGCGTGACCGCGCTGCATTGGGCCGCCTACCGCGAGGATCTTGAGACCGCGAAGCTGTTGGCCACCGCGAACGCGAATGCGACCAATCGCTTTGGTGTCACGCCCCTTTCCCTCGCTTGCCAGAGCGGGAACACGGCGATGGTCGAACTTCTCCTCGAACGCGGCGGCGACCCCAACACCACTCTGCGCGGCGGGGAAACTGTCCTGATGACCGCCGCACGCACCGGAAAACCCGGCCCGGTGAAGGCGCTCCTGGCCAAGGGCGCGAAGGTCGATGCGAAGGAACGCCGAGGCCAGACCGCGCTGATGTGGGCGGCGGCGGACGGCCATGCGGAGGTCGTGGAGTTGCTGCTCAAAGCCGGTGCCGACTTTCGCACGCCGCTAGCCGACTCCGGCTTCACGCCTTTGTTCTTCGCCGCACGAGGCGGCCGCACGGACGTGGTGCGCGCCCTGTTGAAGGCGGGCGTCGATGTGAACGAGGCGATGCAGCCGCGCAAACCGGGAGGCAAAGGACCAGTCGTTGGAACCAGTGCGCTCGTCCTCGCCATTGAGAACGGGCATTACGAACTCGCGCTGGCTTTACTGGACGCCGGTGCCGATCCCAACGACCAACGATCAGGTTTCACGCCGTTGCACATGATGTCGTGGGTCCGCAAGCCGCCCAAGGGCGAGGACTACGGCGCTCCGCCTCCGGCCGAGCTGGGAAAACTCAACAGCCTGCTCTTCGTCAAGGAACTGGTGAAACGCGGTGCCGACGTGAACGGGCGACTGGCGAACGGCAAGAGCGGGCCCGGCCAGTTCAGCCGGAAGGGCGCGACGCCGTTCCTCCTCGCATCCGCGACTTCCGATGTCGCCTACATGAAACTGCTGCTCGAACTGGGCGCGAATCCCTCCCTCGCAAACGCCGACAACACCACGCCGCTCATGGTCGCCTGCGGAATCCACGTCGGCTCGGACGCGGCCAACGAGGTCGCGGGTGACGAATCGGAAGTGCTCGAAGCCGCCCAGATGCTCCTGAAGCTCGGCGCGGACGTCAACGCGGTCGATGCCAACGGCGACACCGCCATGCACGCCGCCGCGCTCAAGAACCTGCCGAAAGTGGTGCAGTTCCTCGCCGACAAGGGTGCGAAGGCCGAGCTATGGAACCGGAAGGACAAGTATGGCTGGACGCCGCTCTCCATCGCCGAAGGCCATCGCCCCGGCAACTTCAAGCCTTCGGCCGAGACGATCGTCGCCGTGCAGAAGGTGATGCTCGCCGCCGGCGTCACTCCGCCGCCGAATGCGGTGCCCACATCTCCCGACGCCAAACGCGGCTATTGATAGAGCCGACGGTTGAAAGAAAAAGAGCGCCGGATGGCTCCGGCGCTCTTTCCGTTTGCTGAGATCGTTTCCTGCGGATCAACGACCGGGGATCGGCGCGGGAGCCGGGGCTCCGGGCGGACGCACTGGAAGCTGCTGCAGGATGTCGAGCTGCTTGAGATACCATTCGCGAAGCGGGCGCGAGAGCATCGAGTCCTTGAACTCCTTGAAGTTTGGAATGTTCAAGGAGCCTTCCACGTCGTCCTTGAGCTGCTTGTTCAGCTCGGTCCGCGCGTCGACGGCCCAGCCGCGGTAGGAGCCGATGCGGTCGTTGAGCGTCCGGGCGGCGGCGAGACGTGTCTCCTGGTCGAACTTGAAGTCGACGACCTCGACGAAGCTCTTGTCGACTTTGCCCTTGAGGCGCTTGGTCTCGTCCTTGGCCGTGACGACGGTCTTGGCCATCTCGATGATACGCTGCTCCAGCTTGGCGGTGATGTCGGCGTCCTCGATGGAATCATTGGCCGCCATGCCGAGATCACGCTGGGCGTTCTCGAGCCGCTGGCTGACCTGCTTGACGAAGTCGGCCTCCAGTTCCGTGAAGAACTTCTCGCCGCGCTTGAGGATGATCTCCTTTTCGGCCGGGGTGAACGCGTAGCGCTTTTCATCCGCTCCGACGAAGTTGGTGTAGGCCGGCGCGTCGAGCAGCTTCTTCAGCCGGGCGAGCAGGTTGGTGGCGCTGACCTTGTCGGCCACGGGCACGCCCTTGGGGGCTTCCTTGAGGTCGAGCTTCAGTTCGACGGGGATGAAGCTGAAGAGCGCGCGGTCGACGCCGCCGAGGCGTTCGATCTGGCTGTTGAGCTCCTTCCAATGGGCCTTGGCGCGGTCCTGCTGGTTGAGTTCACCGATGAATTCAAACTGGTTCTCCACCCGGAGCGAACGGGCCTTGGAGGTGAACCAGATGAGGACGCTGGAGAAGCCGCCGGAGATCTGGGATGCGCTGCCCGACGGGGACAGGACCACTTCCGCGAGGGGCACGCCGTCACGCGAATCGCGGGGCGCCTTGGCCGCGATGAACGATTCGATCAGGTTGTTCGGCAGGAGCCGGATGCCGTCCGCGACCTGGGCGTAGGCGCTGATGACCGGCTCCACGCCTTCGTCGAAGCGCTGGAGATCCGAATAGACGCCGACGAGTTCATCGGAACCGAACAGCAGCTTCTTCTCCCGCGGCTCCTTGCCTCCGAAGTAGCCCCATTGGATCGCGGCCTTGTCGTGCGGCAGCGCGTTGGTGTGGGTGCGGATGTAGGAGCCGACCTGCACAGCCGACTTGAAGACGGTGTATTCCATGATGGACGACGACGCGTAGCGGTTGGTGAAGGCGGCCATGCTGTTGGTGCCCGTGATGTAGGCCTTGAACCACTGGTCGAGCTCCTCGCGGTTGAGCGTGGCGGAAAGGCTGCCGGCGAAATTATGCCGGAGTCCAAGCACATGGCCGACTTCGTGGGCGACGACTTCGCGGACGTAATCCTGCGAGGCGCGGAGGACGGCTTCGTCGGTCAGGCCGTCGTTGCCGAGGAGGTCTTCGAGGCCCTGGGCGTATTGATGCGCGAACTCGACGGCGCTGATGTGGCAAAGGCCGTTGGCGGTCATCCACGGGAAGCCCTGCGCGGCGTCCCCGCCGAAGCCGGTGGCCGTCGCGCCTTTCTTGTCGGCGACGATCTCGCGCATGGACCGCAGCATGGCGCGGGCGCGGGATTTGCCGCTGATGGCGAAGACGCTCGTCATGTAGGCCTGGCCGTGCTGCGACTGGCCGGTGCGGGGATCGATGAGGATGTCGGCATAGGCGAAGCCGGCGCTGTCCCACGGAACCCACTGCACGATGTTGTAGCGAGGATCGGGCGCGGTGACGCCTTCCGGAGCCTTCTCCACGCGGACGATGTTGGTGCCGAAAGCGCGGTTCCAATAGAGAATCGCATCTTTCACGGCCTGCACGTAGGGCTCGGGCGTGTTGGCGCTGTAGTGGAAGACAATGGGTTTGGTGACATCGAAGCGCGCCATCTGGGGCGACGCGCGGCCGGTGGTTTCCTCAAGGCGGGCCTGCGTCTCGAAGAAGC
Source organism: Verrucomicrobiota bacterium (assembly GCA_043775315.1). Taxonomy (GTDB): domain Bacteria; phylum Verrucomicrobiota; class Verrucomicrobiia; order Limisphaerales; family CANJSG01; genus CANJSG01. The sequence continues at coordinate 41,053 of JAYVSO010000033.1, read as the reverse complement.
GCGAGTAGCGGAGGTCGGACGCGGTCGCTTCCTTGCCCTGATAACCGCCGGAGGAATACGGCGTGAAGAAGTAGCGGACCTCGAACTGCTGCTCGACGTTAGCCTGCGCCTGGCGGTCGCGGACCTGAACGCTCTGCCTTATGACGATCTGGTCGTCGTTCTTCACGGCCTGGAAGACGCGCGACTGCGGGATCTCCAAGGACTCGTCGCGGGAGATGGAATCGAATCCGCGCCTGCCGCCATACCAGATCTCGGTGTAGAGCCGGCGCATGCCGCGGTTGAAGTCGATGGTCACCTTCGTCGCGTCCTGTTCGACGATCGGAAACGTCGTCAGCAGACGGCGGGCGGGAAGATCCTTCGTGACGATGAGGCCGTCCGTCGACTCGTAGAGGTCCACGCCGTCGTGGAAGAGCTCGAACCGGACGATCTTGCCGGACAATCCGGTCGAGGTGGCCGCGAGCGCCTGCGGGATGCGCGAGGCGGACATGAGATGCTCCTTGCCGAGAGCGGAGCGCGGGATGACCAGCGTGTTGTTCGTGCCGATCGACAATTCGAGCGCCGGCTTGGGCAGGGGTTTCGCCGGAGCCGCCGCCTTGGTCTGGCCCTGGACGGAAACGGCCAAGGCGGTGAGCAGGCAGACGAACGGGACGAGTTGCTTCAACGGGCGGGCGACGACCATTGCCGACATGTCATTGGATGCAGTCATGTGATTGGGAAGAGCGTGGCCGAATTAAGTCGGCCGATGCGACTCTGGCAACACTGGACTCCCTCGTCGGATGGGACGCGAGTGGAATGGTCCGCTCGCCGTTTCAGCGGCGCCCGGGCTGGGTGGGCAATGGCAGCGTGTCGCGGCCGGGGGTCTTGGCCGGTTGGTGCATCCCGGGCCCGAGGCGCTTGAGCGGATCTTCCGATTCGCGCGAACGGACGGCGCGGTAGATCCAGACGGCGAGGGCCCCGCTGACCAGGAGCAGGAGGATGGGGAACCAGAACTTCCAGTCCACGCGGCTCAGATGGTAGCTGACCCAGTCGAGGAATCCCCGGCGGCGGGCGGTCAGGGGCGGATGTTCGCTGTGCTTGGCGCTGCCCTTGAGCTCCTCGGCCAGCCTGGCCATGACGGCGGGCACGTCGAGTCGGAGCATGGTGGCGTAGGTGCGGACAAAGCCCTTCACATAGACCGGCGCCACGAAGACGTCGTAGTCGCCCTCGTCGAGGGCGCGGACGTGGTCGGTCTTGATCTTGGTGATCTCGGCGACCTGGTGGACCGTGAGGCCCCGGGCTTCCCGCGCGGTGCGGAGCTCTTCTGCCACAGTGGACATTTCGATCTTCAATAAGGGCACGGCAAGGCCCAACGCAAACGCCAAGTGACGCCGTCGTCATTCCACGCCGCCGCAACCTTGCCCGGGTCGGGGACGGGCCTTAGGTTCGCCGCCATGTTTCGCTGTCTTCTCGCCTGCCTGGTTGCCGGCATGGTGATCCTGACCGGCTGCGTGCCGGAATCCTCGTCGCAGGACGAGGAGCGCGATGCGCACGTCCTCGCCGGAAAACAGCGGCTCGTGAACCGCGACATCGACGGCGCCATCGCGGAATTCGAGCAGGCCCTGCAGGTGAATCCAAAGAACTCCGCCGCCCATTTCGAGCTCGCCGTCGTCTACAAGACGCTCAAGAACGACGACGCCTCGGCCATCTACCACTACCAGAAATTCATAGCCGTCCAACCGGCCCACCGACGTCGTCCCTTGGCCGAACAGGCCATCAAAGGCAGCCGTCAGGACATCGCCAAGGCGGAGCAGGATTCCTTGAACGGGTCCATCTCCCGTTCCTACAACGCGGCGACGACAACCAACACGGTGCTCGTGCAGCGGGTCCAAATGCTGGACGCCGAAGTGGCCCGTCTGTCGGCCCTGCTTCGGAACCTCGGCGCCATTCCGGTTCCGCAAACAAACTATGCCCAACAGTCCCAGCCGGACTTGATCCAGAGACAGGTCCCGCGGACGAACCTCCCGCCTCAGCGCGGGACCGCACCCCGCATTGAAGCGTCTCCCGCCCCAGCCCAGCAGCGCACCCACACGATCAAGCAGGGAGACACGCTGCGCAGCCTGGCCGCGCAGTATCGGGTGCCGGTCGACAAGCTTCTCGCCGCCAACCGCAACGTCGACGCCCGCAAGTTGAAGATCGGGCAGACCCTCGTCATCCCGGCGCCCTGACACGCCTTCCGCATGCGCCCGAAGCTGATCCTTTCAGGCATCGCCGCCTTTTGGGCCGTGATGATGTTCCTCCTCGTCCGATCGGAGTTCGGCCTCGGCAGCGGAGGCATCTCGGGTTCGCTTTCGCCGGAAGTCGTCTGGGAGAAGATGCTGACCGCGCAGGACACGTCGTCGTTGGAAATCCTCTTCCGCGGAAAAAGGGTCGGCATGGGCCGCTGGGCATCCGGAGTGAAGCAGGACACGGCAGTTCCGGGCGCAAACGAGGACGGACTCGCGGGCGAAGGCCGGGTCGAGCGGGTCACCGGCTACTCGGTCGAGCTCGACGGGAACGCGTCGATCACGGCGCTTACCAACACGCTGCGTTTCTCACTCGGCGGATCGTTCGAAACCAACTTCCACTGGAGCCAATGGGAAGTCCGGCTCGCGCTGAAGCCGCTCCAATTGGAGCTCTCCGGCTCGGTCGATTCCGGTGGAGTGGCGATGAACTACCACGACGGCTACCAGGCGATCCAACGCCAGTTCACGCGCGAGCAACTCCGGAGGCCGGAGGCCCTGCTTGCGGACCTCGCCGGGCCCGCGGCTCTGCTAATCGCGGGCCAGGTCAAATCGGCCATGACCGCCAATGGTGTCTCCACGAACGCCGCATCCGGCTCGGCCATCCGATGGGAAGCCGGCTTCGACTGGATGGACCTCGGCCACGGCTCGCTCCGCGTCTACCTGTTGCGGGGCAAACTGGGCGACAATCTCCAGATCAAGCTTTGGGTCAGCCGGGCGGGTGAAATCCTCCGGGCGGAACTGCCCTACCAGATAGTCATCGTGAACACCGAGTTGCCCCGCCTGAAGCCGAGGAGCGCATGATCGAGATCGACCATCTGGTGAAACGCTTCGGCGACCTGACCGCCGTGAACGACATTTCGCTCACGGTTAGACCCGGCGAATTCTTCTGCGTCCTCGGACCGAACGCCGCCGGCAAGACCACGACGATCCGCATGCTCGCCGGCCTCATCAAGCCGACCTCCGGCAGCGCCCGTATCGCGGGGTTCGACGTGCAGACTGATCCGCTCGCCGCGCGGCAACGCCTGGCCTACGTGCCCGACTTTCCGTTCCTCTACGAAAAGCTCACGCCCTGGGAGTTCTTCCGCTTCATGGGCGAACTGTTCCGCATGTCCGAGGCGGGAATCCAACAGGCCGGCAAGGAGCTGTTTCCCCGACTCGGGCTCGAACCCTTCGCCAGCAAGTTGATCGAGGGCCTGTCCCACGGCACCCGACAACGCGTCGCCATCGCCGCCGCGTTGATGCACGACCCCGAGGTCTTCATCATCGACGAGCCGATGGTCGGTCTCGACCCGCAACACGCCCGCGTGGTGAAAGATATCCTGAAGAAACGCGCCCTTCGCGGCATGACCGTCTTCCTTTCCACGCATCAGATCGCCATGGCCGAAGAGATGGCCGATCGCATCGGCATCATCGACAAGGGCCGTCTGGTGGCTGTCGGGACAAAGGAGGAACTCCGCGGCAAAGCCGGCACCGACGGCGCGCTTGAAAAAGCCTTCCTCGCCATCACTACCGAAACCGCCGTCGATCCCGGGACAACCTGAAGACCGGAAGAAACCTCTTGCACCGAGGACCCCCGCAGGGTTCATTTACAGCCCCGTTGCGCACGTGGCGAAATGGCAGACGCGCTACTTTGAGGTGGTAGTGCCGTAAGGCGTGCAGGTTCAAGTCCTGCCGTGCGCACCATTCCTTTTTGGTTTGTGGTTCTGCAACGGATCCAAACCGAGTTTTCAAACGGAATTTTCCCCTGCTTTTTGGGTCGGGCTCCTGTTTCTTGCGTCTTGTTTCCCACTCCTCCCTGGCCACGGCCCTAACCGCAACCTACAAGAACGGACGTTGGGACCGTTCAGGGAACTTTAACTTGGAATCACACTGAAGCGGATCTCGAATCGCTACCACGTCCCGAAGCTGCAACCGGAAAATCCATGGCCACGATCACCGAACTGCTGGGGAGATTGAGCGGAAACGAGCTTCGGCGCGGGCGCCAGTTCGAACACGTCTGCAAATGGTTTCTTGAGAACGATCCCGAGTATCGGTGCCAGCTGAAGCGCGTGTGGCTTTGGGACGACTGGCCGCATCGGTGGGGTCGCGACAAAGGCATCGACCTCGTGGGCGAAGGCTTCGATGGACGGATCTGGGCGATCCAGGCCAAGGCCTATGCGGCCGGACATGCGATCACCAAGAAGGACTTGGACAAGTTCCTCAGCGAGTCTTCACGGCGAAGCATCTCCTATCGTCTGCTGATCGGCACCGCCGAGGACCTGGTTCACAACGCAAGGGAGGTCATCGCGGGCCAGGAGAAGCCAGTCGGCTGTCTCCTTCTGGGCGACCTCAAAAAGCGGAACCTGAATTGGCCCGCATCACCGGGGCGCCTCGCTGCCAAACAACCCGCACCGCACAAGGCCCGCGCGGATCAGCTCAAAGCGGTGTCTGACGTCATCAAAGGCTTCGGCAAACACGACCGAGGCCAGCTCATCCGCGCATGCGGGACCGGCAAAACCCTAATCGGCGTGCGAGTTGCGGAGGCGATGAAGGCGCAGCGCACGCTCCTTTTGGTGCCATCGCTCTCCCTCCTTTCGCAGGCCCTGCGCGACTGGACCACCGACACCCTGCGCCCGTTCCGCTTTCTCCCGGTCTGCTCGGACGAGACCGTCGGCGGTGAAGACCACCTTGTGGCCCATGTCAGCGAGCTGGGAGTTCCGGCCACGACCGATGCCGCCGAAGTCGTGAAGTTCATGCATGGGGCCGGTCCGCTCGTCGTCTTCTGCACCTACCAATCCGCTCCGATCCTCGCGGAGGCGTTCAAGCGCCACCGGCTCCCGCCTTTCGACTTGGCGTTGGCCGACGAAGCGCACCGTTGCGCCGGCAGCAACACCGGCCCGTTTGCCACGATCCTCGACGCTGGGAAGATCAAGGCCAGGAAACGCCTCTTCATGACCGCGACGCCGCGCATCGCGTCCGAGGGACTGAAGAATCGCGCGGACGAACTCGGGCTGGAACTGGTCTCGATGGATGACCCCGAAGTTTTCGGACCTGTCTTCCACGAGCTCAAGTTCTCCGACGCCATTCGGGCCAAGCTCCTGACCGACTACCGCGTCGAGATCATTGGCGTGGACGATCCCACGTGCCGGAGCTACGCCGAGGAAGGCGTCTTCGTCTCAGTCGACGGGAAGACCATCACCGACGCCGCCGCGCTCGCGAGCCACATCGCCGTGGCCAAGGCGGCAAGGAAGCATGACCTCCGCCGGATCATCACCTTCCATGGGCGCGTTTCACGTGCCCGCGACTTTGCCGAACAGTTCCCGCAGATGATCCGGTGGATGCCGAAGTCGGCCGTGCCCTCCGGCCAGTTCTGGGCGTCCACGATCTCCGGCGACATGACCAGCAGCCGGCGCGATGCGATTCTCGACCGGCTCCGCGAAGTGAAGGCGCCGGAGCGCGGCTTGGTGAGCAATGCACGGTGCCTCGGCGAAGGTGTGGACGTCCGCGCCTTGGACGGCGTGGCCTTTATCGACCCGAAGGAATCACAGGTGGACATCATCCAGGCGGTCGGACGCGCCATCCGCAAGGCGGAGAACAAGCGGCACGGCATCATCATCCTGCCGGTCTACATCTCGGCCAATGAGGACGAGGAGAAGGTTCTGGAGGATTCTTCGTTCAAGCAGGTCTGGCGCGTGCTCCGCGCCCTGCGCTCACATGACGACGCGCTGGCCAGCGAACTGGACGCCCTCCGCGCCGGGATTGGCCGACGCCGAAAAGGCCGCATCTTGCTCCCGGCGAAGATCACACTAGACCTCCCTCGCCAGGTGGACGTCACGTTCGCGGACGCGTTCTACCTGCGCACCGTCCGGTCCATCACCCCACTGCCCCGGCTTTCGGAGGAACAGATCCTTGAGTGGGCCGACTTTCACCACGGGAGGACAGGCGACTGGCCGAGCGTCCGATCCGGCGATGTGCTCAACGCGCCGGGCGAGGATTGGGCGACCATCTACAACGCTCTTTACCAAGGGCACCGCGGTCTGCCTGGTGGTTCATCGCTGGCTCAACTGCTGTCGGAAAAACGAGGCGTCCGAAACCAGCAAGCGCTCCCATCGCTTTCGGAAGGGCAAATCCTGAAAAGGGCCGATCATCACCACAAGAAAACCGGAGACTGGCCAAGTCAGAAATCCGGCGATGTGCTCAACGCTCCAGGAGAAAGGTGGGGGAATATCGATTCTGCTATGTTTGCTGGTCTCCGTGGACTGCCTGGTGGTTCATCGCTGGCTCAACTGCTGGCGGAGAAACGAGGCGTCCGTAACCGGAAGGCCCTACCGTCTCTCACCGAAGCGCAAATCCTGAAATGGGCCGATCATCACCATAGGAAGACCGGAGACTGGCCGAAGCGGAACTCAGGTGATGTGCTCAACGCTCCAGGGGAAACATGGGGGAATATCAATGACGCTCTCTCTAGCGGAAATCGTGGCCTGCCCGGCGGTTCATCGCTGGCTCAACTGCTGTCGGAGAAACGAGGTGTCCGTAACCAGAAGGCCCTCCCGTCGCTCACCGAAGCGCAAATCCTGAAATGGGCCGATCATCACCATAGGAAGACCGGAGACTGGCCGAAGTGGAACTCAGGTGATGTGCTCAACGCTCCAGGGGAAACATGGGGAAGAATCGCCGGTGCTCTCGGCAAGGGTCGCCGTGGCCTGCCTGGTGGTTCATCGCTCCACCTATTGCTCGTCAAATTTGGAAGAATCTGACCCTTCGCGGGAATAGCTGAAATGCAGCCACGAGTCCTCCCCGCATCCACCGCTGCGCGATCCCCTTTGCATCTGAGCAAAGGCAGGTCTATAGTAGGACCGAAGCATCCGCCGGGCGTGCCTGCGGAGCCGGTAAACCCTCAATCCACTGGCAGCACTTTGGCAGCAAGAGAGTAAGTCCCCGAGATTAGCCCAGAAACCGTGGAAATTTATCGGACCTTCAAGTCCTGCAGTGCGCACCATTTCTTCCGGAGAATCCATGAAACCGATCTTGGCCCTCGTGGCCGCCCTGTTCCTCCTCCCTGCTTCCGGATGCATGTCGCGCTACGACATCGTCATGAACAACAACGTGCGGGTGCTCTCCAAGACCAAGCCCCGTCTCGACAAGACAACCGGCGTCTACCACTACACGGACGTAAAGGGGAACAAGGCCACCATTGCGGCGATCCGGGTCAGGGAAATAGGCCCCTACAACCGGAAGCCGGATTCGAGCGCAAGCGGCTACTGAGCCCTTCGACGCCTTTTGGACCCGGTCGCGGACATCCTGCGATCCAACAGCTGGTCCACATATTTCCCGAGAAGATCGGCCTCGAGGTTGACGACGTCCCCCACTTTCCGAGCCCGCAGGTTTGTCACGTCGAACGTGTGCGGGATGATCCAGAGCCGGAATCCTTTCTTCGTGATTCCTGAAACGGTCAGGCTGATCCCATCGACGCAGATGGATCCCTTGAAGACGACAAAGCGGCGCACTTCGGCAGGGGCTTCCACGTCCAGCACATGGTCGGCACCCGATCGTTCCCATTTTGAGATTCGCCCCACACCGTCGACGTGGCCGCTGACAAAGTGCCCGCCGAAGCGGCCGCCGGCAGCCAAAGCCCGTTCGAGGTTCACGGCCGCCGCGGGCTTGAGGAACTGGAGGTTGGTCCGGAGCCAAGTTTCCTTTAGCAGGTCGAAGCTGAGAAGCGTCTTCGCGCTTTTTCGTGACCGCTTCACCAGCGTGAGGCAGCAGCCGTTGATCGCGAGGCTGTCGCCAAGCTTCAGGTCCTTGGCCACCAGTTTCGCCGCGATCACGAGACGAGTCCCCGTCGCGGTGGGCGTGACGGATTCGATGGAGCCCGTTTCTTCTACGATGCCGGTGAACATTTGATCAGGAAGCCGGGCCCGTGCCGCAGCCGTTGGATTGAAAGCACAGTTGCGGCTGGATGAACAACGATTCTTCGGATTTTACCCCCAAAAGGCCGGGGTTCAGCTCCGGCGCGGCGCCCGGAAGAACCAGTGTCGAAATCCGCGGGAACCTGTTCTACGTTCCGCGCGCCATGAGTCCGGATACCATCGTCAGCATACTCCAATCCTACCTCTGCTTCGTGATAGCGATCACGGTGCATGAGGCGGCCCATGCCTGGGCTGCCTGGAAGTGCGGGGATGACACGGCACGCCTGATGGGGCGCATCTCGCTCAATCCGGTGGTTCACATGGAAGTCGTCGGAACGGTGGTCCTCCCGCTGCTCGGCCAGTTTCTCGCGGCGATCGGATCGGCGGCGGCTGGCTGGGTCATCGGCTGGGGCAAGCCCGTTCCCGTGAATCCGTCGAACTTTCCTCCGGGGAAACGCCATCTCTACGGCATGTATGTCGCGCTGGCCGGGCCGGCGAGCAACATCCTCCTCGCGCTCATCGGGATGATCGCGATGCGGATCGCGCTTTTCGTGAGCTCCGAGGAACTGCGGCATCTCATCATGGTGTTCATCTTCGTGAACCTAGGCCTGTGTTTCTTCAACCTGCTGCCGATTCCGCCGCTCGATGGCTCCTACGTGCTCCGATACCTATTCAACATCAGCGACGAGGCCTACCGGAGCATGGCGCAGTTCGGCTTCATCGCGGTGCTGTTCATAGTGAGGATTCCCGCCGTCCAGTCGGCCTTGTCCTACGCGATGCTTTCGACGTTCAAGTTCCTGAAACTTATCGTAGGTCTGTGACGCTGTATGCGAAGGCCCGAAGAGTTCAGCGACTCTAGCCAGCGGACGGGCTATCTCTCGGGGAACTCGAACTCGACCTTGCCCTTGTCCTTCAGGACGAGATGGGCGGAGAAGGGCTTGCCGGCGCGGCTGATGAACTTCTCGAGCAAGTCGGTCCGGCCATCGGCCAGGAGCTTGCCCACCTCTTCGCGGTCGACGGGCTGCTGGAGGATGACTTTACCCGACTTGAAGGCGCAGCGTTTGGTTTCGCGCTGGCTGTTCTCGCAGATGTAGTCGGTCTCCGATTCGAAGACGCTGCCGCCGCAGCGCGGGCATTTGCCGACGGTCGTCTGGCCGGTGAAGTCGAGCTTCACGAGGGGTTCGTCGGACTTCTTGGCCCCTTTGGCACCGGCTTTCTTTTCGCGCGGGGCGAACTCGAATCCGACCTTGCCGCCCTCGTATTTCAGGAACGCCTCGAACTTGCGGTTGGTCTTCTTGGAGACGAAACCCTTGAGCAGGTCGGTCTTTCCGTCGGCGAGGAGCTTGACGATCTGGGCGCGCTCGATGGGCTGCTGGAGGATGATGGCGCCGGTCTTGAAGTCGCAGGTGCGCTCGGCGCTGACGGACTTCTCGCAGACGTAGTTCATCCCGTTCTCGAAGACGCGCGCGCCGCACTTGGGGCATTTGCCGAGCGGCTCCTTGCCGGTGAAGTCGACGGCCACGGCCTCGCCGTCCTCCTTCCTGTCGTCGCCGAAGTCGAACTTGGCCTCGAACTCGGGCGTGAGCTTGATGAGCGCCGCGAAGGGGAAACCCTGCTTGCTGCGGAAGCCCTGGAGCGGACCGATGTGTTTATCGCGGATGAGCGCCTCGATCTCGGCGGGCTCGAACTGGCGGCCGGCCGCGATCTTCCACAGGGCGAAGTCGCACTTCTGGCACTGGAACTTCTTGTAGTTCTCATGCACCTCGCCGACGCACTTGGGGCAGGGGACTTTGAGGATGCCGAAGTCGCCGGGAATCGTGTCGTGCTCGAAGAGCTTGGCCTTGCCGACGATCTCCTGCGTGAGCCGCCGGATCTCGTCCATGAACTGCTCGCGCTTGAGCAGGCCGCGCTCCATCTGCTTGAGCTGATACTCCCAGTTCCCGGTCATCTCCGGCTTGGTCAGCGTCTCGACGCCGAGACCGGTCAAAAGGGTGATGAGCGAAAAGGCCTTTGCGGTCGGCTTCAGTTCGCGCAACTCGCGGAGCATATACTGCTCGGCGATGAGCCCTTCGATGATGGAGGCGCGCGTGGCCGGAGTGCCGAGCCCGCGTTCGCTCATGGCTTCGCGGAGCTCCTCGTCGTCGACAAGTTTGCCGGCGCCTTCCATTGCGGAGAGCAAGGTGGCTTCCGTGTAGCGCGGGGGTGGCTTGGTGACGTTGGCCTTGACCTCGACGGCGCTGGTGCGGACGCGCTCGTTCTGGTCCACCGGCACGAGCGTGGGGGATTCGTCGGAGTCCACTTCCTTGCCGTAGACTTCGAGCCAACCGGTCTTCATCAGCATCTTGCCGGCGCTCTTGAAGGGTTCGCCTTCGACGCGGGTGATGCGGGTGGTTTCGAGGAATTCCGCCGCCGGATAGAACACGGCGAGGAAGCGTTTCGTGACGAGGTCGTAGAGCTTCTGCTCGGGCTCGCTCAGGCTCTTGGGGAGGATGCCGGTCGGGATGATCGCGAAGTGGTCGCTGATCTTGGCGTTGTTGAAGATGCGCTTGTTCGGCCGGACCCAGCCTTCCTTGAGGATCTTGCCGGCGAAGGGCGCGTAGCTGGTGATGTCGCGCAGCGAGTCCAGCGTCTGCTTCACCGTGGCGACATAGTCCTCCGGCAGCGCGCGGGCGTCGGTTCGGGGATAGGTCAGGACCTTGTGTTTCTCGTAGAGCGCCTGGGCGAGGCCGAGGGTGTTCTTGGCGCTGAAGCCGAAGCGGCCGTTGGCCTCGCGCTGGAGCGAGGTGAGGTCGTAGAGGAGCGGCGAGAGCGACGTGCTGGGTTTGCTCTCCTCCGTGACGATGCCGGGCTTGCCGACGCACTTCGCCTGGATGGTTTCAGCCTTCGCTTTGTCCCATAGGCGCTCCGCTTTGAGTTCGGCGTCCTTGTCGTCACTACGGGAAAACTTCTCGTCGAACCAGCGGCCGGGATAGCCGCCCTTGGCCGCGTCGAAGGTGGCGAGGACTTCCCAATAGTCGCGGCTGACGAACTTCTTAATCTTCGCCTCGCGTTCCACCACGATGGCCAAGGTCGGCGTCTGCACCCGGCCGACGGTCGTGAGGTGGAAGCCGCCGGTCTTCGAGTTGAAGGCGGTCATGGCGCGCGTGCCGTTGATGCCGACAAGCCAGTCGGCTTCCGAGCGGCAGACCGACGCATCGGCCAGCGGGCGCATCTCCTGGTCGGAACGCAGCTTGGCAAAACCGTCGCGGATGGCGGCGGGAGTCATCGACTGGAGCCAGAGCCTTTGGATGGGCTGTTTGGCGCCCGTGTGGGCGATGATGTTGCGGAAGATCAATTCACCCTCGCGGCCGGCGTCGCAGGCGTTGACGATGGCATCCACGTCTTTCCGTTTGAGAAGCTTCTGGAGGACCTTCAGGCGGTTCTCCGACTTCTCGATCGGCTTCAGGGCGAAGCGCGGCGGGATGTGGGGAAGTTTGTCGAAGGACCATTTGCCGCGGACGATCTCGTGCTCCTCGGGCACCGCGAGCTCCAGCAGGTGGCCGACAGCCGAGGAGACGACGAACTGTTCGCTTTCGAAATAGTCGTCGTGCTTCTGGAATCCGCCCAGGGCCTTGGCGATGTCCGAGGCGACTGAGGGTTTCTCCGCAATGACAAGAGCTTTTCCCATCGGTTGGAGCCGGGTTTTAAGGTCAGGCGTTCGCAAAAGGCAACCATGCGTTTGAAATACCTCGGACCGACGAACGACTGCGGATCCAGAAAACGGTCCGCCACCCGTTACGAAGCAGCCAAAGAAAAACGGCCGGCAGCCGATCCCTGGCAGGCCGTTGAAAACTGGGATCGCGGACGGATCAGTCGCGGTCGATCCGGACGGGAGCCGTCTTCTGGTCGCGCTTGAGGAAGCCGCGCCTGGCCAGAACCAAACCACCGACAACCGCAACGGCGAGCACGATGCCGCCAACCCACAGGAGGTTTGCCACGATCTGGCCGCCTTCGTGAGCGTGGACGACGCCGGCGGCCCCATGGCCCGGATGGGCGACTGCAGAAGAGGCGAGGAGGGTTAATCCCGCAGCGGCTGCGGCCAAAGTGCGAAAGCGTGCAACGATCATTGTGAGGCTAGGGTCGTGAGCGGACGTGGGTGCGTCAAGCGAGGTTTGCTGAGGCGCGGCGGAATCGGATGTCTTTCTGCCTTTGGCCTTCTCGTTCCGTCAATCAGAACACTTCGGGCACTCCCTCTTCCAGAATGCGGATATGCCGGCTCATGCCTTCGGCGACGGCGAGTTCCTGCAGCCAACGCGGTGGTTCGCCAAGATCCTCGAAGCTGAGCTTGAATGTGCCGTAATGCATCGGGACGAACCATTTCGCCTTCAGGTCCCGGAAGGTCTTGAGGGCTTCATCCGGTCCCATGTGCACCACACGGAACGAATCCGGGTAGTAGGCACCGATCGGGAGTAGTGCGATTTCCGGCGCGCAGCGTTCCCCGATTTCCTTGAAGCCGTCGAAGTAGGCCGAGTCCCCCGCGTGGTAGACCGTGCGGCCGCAGTGTTCGAGGACGAAGCCGCCGTAACCACGATGTTTGTCGGTGAGCTTGCGGGCGCCCCAGTGCTTCGACGGAACCAAGGTCACCTTCCAATCGCCGTGGCTGAAGCTTTCCCACCATTGCAGTTCCACGATGCGGCTGAAGCCGAGACCGCGAGCCAGATCGCCGAGACCCCACGGCATGACGCCGATCTTGGGCGAAGGAATGCGGCGCAGCGACGGCTTGTGGAAATGATCGAAATGCGCGTGCGTCAGCAGGACGAGGTCGATTGGCGGCAGGTCGCGGATGCTGAGGCCGGCGTGCTTGAGACGCTTCAGGAGGAAGAGCCAGTTGGCGAAGTTGGGATCGATCAGGACGTTGAGGTCCGGGAACTGCACGAGGAACGACGCATGGCCGATCCATGTGAGGGCGACCTCGCTCTTGGCCAGCTTGGGAAACACCGGGCGTTTGGTCCGGCCCGTGCGTTTGGTGAGCCAGGCCTTCCAAACCATCTCGTAGAAGAACGTCTGGGGATTGAAATGTTTGGCCGGGGTCAGATCCTTGAACGACCGGGGTAGGCGGCGTTTTCGGGCAGGGCGCCGGTCGGATTCGGGCAGATCTGTCATCGGAATGAGTCGGACCGTCGCACGGCCCCGGTGAAATGACAACGGACCGACCGCAGCGAGGATTGGCGGAAACTGGTCCGCCATGGTTCAACCAACGCATGTCGCCCGAACTCCGCGGTCAACTCGAACGGTTTCTCCTCAAGCAACCCACCTTGGGACAGCATGTCTTTATCGCCCGTGGCGCCACTGTGATCGGAGACGTCACGCTGGGAGACCATTCGAGCGTTTGGTTCAATGCCGTGCTTCGTGGTGACATCAACCGCATCGTCATGGGCCATCACAGCAACGTGCAGGACAACGCCGTGCTGCATCTCGCCGACGACCATGCCTGTCTGGTCGGCAACTACGTCACCATCGGCCACGGCGCCATCGTCCATGCGTGCACGGTGGCGGACGAGTGCCTCATTGGAATGGGCGCGGTCATTCTCGATGGAGCGGAGATCGGCGAACAAAGCCTGATCGGGGCCAAAACCCTAGTTACCCAAGGAATGAAGGTCCCGCCCGGTTCCCTGGTCCTCGGATCGCCGGCCAAGGTTGTCAGGCAACTTTCTACGACGGAAAGGGCCGGCTTGCGGCACTGGGCCGAAAAATACGTGGCGAACGCCGGCTTTTACGCGGAACACGGCTTGGGCCGGTAGAATTATCGGGATGTGCGCCGCAATGCACCAGCTGTGCCCGAGAACGCACAGTGACGGTAGTGTGAAGCTTGCCTAGGTTACGACCGAACCAAATGGAAACTCCTCGGCGAACGACTGAAGTCGCCACGTTGAGGAGCGGACAAAGGCCCAGTATTGACCTCCGGAGAACGGAGTCAGTAGCTTCCCGCGTCCCCAACGTCCCATCAGCAAACAGCGCGTTATGAACACAAAACCCGATATCCGGGGCGGCAGCTCAAAGGGCTTCACCCTGATTGAGCTGCTCGTCGTGATCGCGATCATCGCGATCCTGGCAGGAATGCTCCTGCCGGCCCTCAGCAAGGCCAAACTCAAGGCCCAAGGCATCAGCTGCATGCAGAACCTCCGCCAGCTCCAGCTGGGTTGGAACATGTATGCGGATGACAACAACCAGGTCATCACCCCCAACTCGGACGGCGGCAATTCCGGCAAGGCTGCCAACAGACCTTCTTGGGCTGGCGGCTGGCTCAACTTCGACAACCAGAACGAAGACAACACGAACTGGGGTCGGCTCATCAATCCCAGCACCAAGAACGGCAACTACGGCGGCCTCATCGGGCCCTACACCAAGGACTACAAAGTCTACAAGTGCCCGGCTGACTCCTCCTCCGTGACCATCTTCGGCAAGAAAGTGCCCCGCGTCCGCAGCAACTCGATGAACTATATGCTCATCGGCGACAAGAAAGCGATCGACGGCTGGACCCAGAACGCTGTGAACCAGCAGTTCCTCATCTATCGCCGCACGACGGATCTGACCCGCCCCGGCCCTGCCAACACCTGGGTGTTCCTCGACGAGCACGAAAACAGCATGAACGACGGCTATTTCGTCGTCGACGTGACCCAGCCCAACGTGATCATCGATCTCCCCGGTGCCTACCACAACAATGCCTTCGGCATGTCGCTGGGTGACGGCCACGCGGAAATCTTCAAGTGGAAGACCAGCACCAAGACCCTGAACGGCCGTGACGGCGTAGGCCGCGGCCCCGTCGGTGGCAATCCTCCTCCCGGATACAGCAACCCCGGTGCGTTGGATGGCAACATCAACGACCCGAACACCGCGGCCGGCGACCATAACCGGCTCGCGAAGAAGACCAGCTCCAAGTAAGCTGTCCTGAACCGTTTCGAGCGGGTTGGCTTCGGCCAACCCGCTTTTTTCTTTCCCCGGGACGCAAGATCTAGCCCGCCTAGGCGGGTGTGCAGATCATGCTTATCCGGTTGGCTAACAATTTTACGGTTCCTCGCTGATTCCAGTGGCTGGAGGGTTTGTGGCATAGTTGGCCGGGATGATACCTGAGAAGGCCTTTGAGCGGTTGTTGGGACTCGACGAGAGCTGGGAGGTGGGCGGGGCCGAGTATGAGACCACGCCCGTGGAGCGTTTCCTCCTGGTCATCCACGAGACGGCCAGGCTCTGGCCGAAGCTGAGGTGCCCCGTATCCACCTGCACCCATCCGGAAGTCGTCTGCCACGACCACACCAAGGTCCGGGCCTGGCGCCATCTGGACGCCTTCGGCAAACGCACCGAGATCCTCTGCTCGCCGCCGCGCGCCCGCTGCGGCGCCTGCCGCCACGTCTGGCGCGTGCCCGTGCCGTGGGAGGGCGAGGGCAAGCACTTCACCCGCGACTTCGAAGCCTTCGCCCTGACCCTCATGCGCGAGATGCCGATGAAGAAGGCCGGCGACATCCTCGGCGAGAGCGACACCCGGCTCTGGCGTCTGCTCTTCAAGCACGTGGCCAAGGCCCATGCCGCGCTGGATCTGTCCGGCCTGGTGCATCTGGGCGTCGACGAGATGAACCGCCGCAAGGGCCACAATTACCTGACCGTGTTCGCCGACCTGGCGGCACGGCGGGTGGTCTTCGCCACCGAGGGCAAGGACCACGCCACGTTCACCCGTTTTGCCGGGGAATTGCTCAAACACAACGGGCATCCCAAGGCCGTCACGGCGGTGGCGATGGACCTGA
This sequence comes from Verrucomicrobiota bacterium, assembly GCA_043775315.1. Classification (GTDB taxonomy): domain Bacteria; phylum Verrucomicrobiota; class Verrucomicrobiia; order Limisphaerales; family CANJSG01; genus CANJSG01. Next base: position 25,129 of record JAYVSO010000033.1, on the reverse strand, counting down.
GCCATGCCTACCAGAAGGGGGCCCGGGAAGAGCTGGGCAACGCGCAGATCGTCTTCGACCCGTTCCACGTCACGGCGCTGGTCGGCGGCGCGATGGACGAGGTGCGCCGCCGCGAGGCGGCCAGCTCCCCCGTGCTGCGGGCCACCCTCAGGCACACGCTGCATGCGTTGCGCAAGAACCCGGAGAACCTGACGGAGAACCTGACGGAGCGCCAGGAGGAGCGGCTGGAAGAACTCGACTTCAAACACCTGGCGACCGGACAGGCCTACCTGGTCCGGCTGGAGCTGCGCGACATCTACCAGCATACGGTCAAGCCCGAGCGGGCCCGCCACCGCCTGGAGGGCTGGCTGGGCTGGGTGCGCGGAAAATGCGGTCGCTTCGGCGAGGTGCTGGCCCCGCTGGCCAGGGTCGCCGACACGATCGAGAAGCATCTGGACGGCATCCTGGCCCATTGGACCAGCGGCTGGTTGAGCACGGGATATCTGGAGGGCCTCAACAGCGTCTTCAGCGCCGTGAAACGCAAGGCACGCGGCTATCGCAGCCGGGATTACATGATCGCCATGCTCTACTTCGTCGCCGGAAAGCTCACTATACCGTCCTTAGCCCGCCACAGAAAGTAGCGAGAAACCCTTTTTATTCGGTGGGCGGTGGAGTCGGGGACTGCTTCGGCGGCACTGCGGGCTTGCCAGAGGCGGAGGTTGGGGTTGATGTCACTACCGTCATGGCAGGTCTGAGGATGTATGTTTTCATCGGCGCCTACTTGGCCCGGGCGGCCGGGTTCTTCATCCCTTCATGGCATCTAACGGCGGCGGGGCGGCGCGGTTGCCATCAGCAAGTCTTGGGGCCGCCGTCGCCGGGTTCGGGTCGTTAGGCCGAACCAAGTTTCACGAAACCATCAAGCGAGAAACCAGAAAGGACACAAACATGAAACAAGCGGAGTTGAAAAGTTTTGGAACACCTGACGAGGTGCGGGAGTTTCCCAAAGGCAGATTGGAATTGATTCGGGTTGGCGGAGCGACTGTGGGCCGCTGCATCTTCGAGCCGGGATGGAGGTGGGCCACTTCGCTCCAGCCAATAGCCAAGACCCGGAGCTGTGATGCCCCACACTTCCAGTATCACGTGTCCGGAGTCCTGCGGATTCGCATGGACGATGGCGCGGAGTTCGACTGCAAACCGGGGGATGTCTCACTATTGCCTTCAGGTCACGATGCGTGGGTTGTCGGTGACGAGCCTGCGGTCGTGGTTGATTTCCAAGGGATGATTGATTACGCGAAATCACTGTGACATAACCTGCCCAAACGCTTCAGCTCCTAATGGCGGCTGACCGTTACGGTTGCGATCGACGCGCCTCGTTGACGCCGTCGCTGAACTTGGATCCAGGCGGACATGCAAACCCAGCACACACCGGAGTTATGAAAAAAATCCAAATTGCAGCGGCACAACTCATCATCGCACTGATGCTCTCGTCGTCGGCAAACGCCCAACTGGCGCAGAGCACCTTCGACACGAACGCAGACGGTTGGCTCAGCGTCATGCTGCCATATCCTCACGCGACGCCCGTCGGATTTCTGGCCACGAATGCACCTCAATGGCAGGCTGGAGGTCACGTCAAGCTGGATGACCCCGACGGCAGCGGACAAACCGGGAATGTCCAGTATTGGCAGGCACCACCAAAATTCGTGGGTGCAAAAGAAGCTGCTTATGGTGGCAGGTTGTCGTTTGATTTGCGCAATCAGGGATCGGGCTTTGGTGGGTTCAATCAAGAAGATGTCATCGAGATCGGCAACGGTCGCGAGGATGTTCTGGAAGGTGGCTTCGTGCTCGAAGTAACGGTTGATGTAACGGGTGCTTTCGACGGCGTGGAGGGTGCGTTCCATCCGCCCGGGATCGCGGGCGATGAGGAGGACCTGGCGGAAGGTCCATTTGCCTGGGAACCGCAGGAGCAGGCTGGTGATGACGCCGGAGAGGAGATGCCGCGCGGCCCGGGAGAAGAACGGGTTGTTGTCGTTCCGGGTCTCGGGCACGAGGAGCAACGCCGCCTGCTGGGCCAGCGAGGGACTGGTGATGTCCGCCGCCATGTCCCAAGCCACCGCGCGGGCGTCGAGCGGATTGAGGAGGCGGACGGGAGCGTTCAGCCCCATGCCGCCGAGCATCGACGGCAGATCGCGTTTGGCGTCGTAAAGAAGCGCACGATGCCTCCGTTGTTTTCCGATCTCGGGCAACGTGCTCTGGAGGAGCAATCGTTGGAGAAGCGTCTTCCTGCTGCCGGTGGCCATGCCCTCGGGAAACCGTCGACCACCGAGCACGAGTGGTCCGCCCGGCGTGTCTTCCTGCGGATCGGAAAGCTGTGCGCCGCGCAGGTGGATCCGCTCGACCCGTTTCCGTCGCGCCACCTGTCTCCAATACCGCCCGAGCACCAACCCCGCCCCGGCTCCGATCAGCCATTCCATCCCGATGTCCCCGACCCGGAGCATCCAGGGTTACGGGGCAGCGGACAACAGGGGGAATTCAGGACAGGTTTGTCACTCGTCAACGAAGAGATGGCCGGCGGCGTTGCGCTCGAGCCGTTTTTCCACGGGGAATGTTGAGATGCTTCCCCGTGCCCCCCTGCATTTGCCGGCGATATTGGACCGGTTCCGCTGGGCCTGTGGCAACGCCAAGGGTGTCTATCAAACCGGGGTCGGGCCCCGTGCTGCCGGGAACAGCCGTGTTCAGCGCCCAGGCAATGAATTGAACCTCATCGCTGACGTCGTTCAACAATGGGGAGTTCCAGAACATCGGCTCTGCCGGATTCTCCAGACCTCTGTGTCTGGGCGGATGGCTTGATCGCCCCCCCCTGACTCTCGCACGAACCCGGGAGAGAATCGATCTCGTCGCCCAAGCCGGCAGCTATTCGCTGTCGCTTCCCAACAAGGGAGTGCTGTCGATGTCAGCGGCGGACCAAAAGAGAGGAGCGTGTTGACTCAGAAGTGCAGGTCCGAATCTGAATCGATATCTTCGCCCGTCTGGGAGTTCTCGGTAGCAGATATTTCGTTCCCGATGCGAGACGTGTTTCGGTGAAGAATCTCGTTACGGCTTACATTAGTAGCAATCTTACAAAGGAAACTTGTCAGGTTACCGCTATCACGGAGATTGCCCAAGACCTTGAAAACTTGCAGCCAGGTTTCTTGCGCACACTCTTTAGCCAAGTCGGAGTCGGGTTGGCAAATTCTCTCGCAAACGCGAGAAACCAGTCCCGCGTGTCGACTGACAACGCTCTCCCCCGCTCCAGGATCGCCTGCAAGATAAAGAGAAAGCAGCTCATTGTTTTCGGCATGCATAAGGCCAAAACATTGGTGTCAATCGACACAGGTTAAAGTGGACACTATAAGTCCGGAAGTCCGAATTATTACATAACAATTTAGCCTAAAAAGCTGTGAGCCGCAAGCCGTTATATTCGATCCGTCGCGAGGATTTCAAAGGCGGACAGATTTACCGGGCGCGGACTTGGAGCAGCAGGACGAGGCGTTCTCCGGCTTTGGGTTCGCAGGCCAGGATGGTGATGGTGCCGTTGGGCTGGGGGCAGGACCATACGATGAAGGGCAGGCGTCGGGCGTTTTCTCTTCAAGCATCAGAACACGATGCGTTTGGCCATCTGAACGCGATGCTCGTTGCTCAGGTGTCCGTAGACCTTTCCGATTAGCATGCCGCCATCCTTGTGGCCGACCCACCGGGCAATGGTCATGAAGTCGATCCCCGACATCACTGCACGGCTGATGAACATGTGTCGCAGATCATGGAAACCGCCCAGGGACAACCCATCAGCAGTTGCCGCAGATCGAAGGCTCTCGCGTAACGAATTAAAGGGTCGGTCCTCGTCGCCCCGGAGCGGAGAGGGGAACAGGAACTCCGAATCACCGGTTCGTCGGGATTCCATGACCTTGAGATGCGCTTCGAGTGCCTGCGAAAAATCAACCCTCCGGCGTTCCCGGTTTTTGGTGTCCCCGTCCGCACCGATGGTCACACAGGAACCGGTCCAGGACACATCGCACCACCGCACCCGCAGCGCCTCCTGCTCTCGGCAACCCGTGTAGGCGAGGAACAGAAGGTATTCGCGGAGTTGGGCACCGTTCTTCAAGGGGAGGCAAGCGGCGATCAGACGCGTAAACTCCTCGGCGCTGATCAGGTGACGTTCCGGTGATTGAACCACCTTGCGCCACGTCGTATGGGGGAGTTGCCGGATGAGGCCGTCGGCCCGGGCTTTTTTGAGGAGGTTCCTCAAGCTGATCAAATAGAGGTTGCCGGTTCGCGGCGACAAGCCGCCGCGGATCAACTTGTCGACAAAGTCACTGATGTGCTTCGGGACAATCTCGGACAATGAGAGCTTGCCGATGGCCTTGGACCAAGCCTCAAGGTTGTGCCGGTCCTTGCGCAGAGTCGACGGCTTGAACCCGAGGGTCGCCGCGTGGGCGAGGTATTCCTCGATGTAGACCGAGAAACGCGATTCCCGCTTCGGCGCGTATGCGGTGTCGCCTTCCTCGCGCCGCGATTTGAGCCGGTTCAGCTCTTCGCGCGCTTGAGCCACGGTCGTCGCCGTGAGGGGCTGACGACAGACTCGCGCGATGCCGGCCGGCCCCGGAAACTTGATTCGGGCGTAGAACCGTCCGTTCCGCTCCTCAAGACCCCGAATCGGCGCCTTGCGTCCGTCTAGGACTTTGCTGAATAATCCTTGTGCCATGGGCGAGCATTGCTACCTGTTTCAAAGTCTTTCAGAAGGTTGCAGTGTCACAAATAGTGTCACAAACGCAAGTCCTGAAGAATAGATCATTCATAAACCTATGGTTATCAAATTTGCCGGTGTGGCGAAATGGCAGACGCAGAGGACTTAAAATCCTCAGGGCCTCAAAACCCGTGCGGGTTCGAGTCCCGCCACCGGCACCATGTTCGAAGGGAGGTTGAAACAAGCTTCAACGCTTCATGGTGGTTGTATTCACTTCTTCGCCTGCTCGAAACCGGGCGTCGGGACGAAGCGGCGTTCCAGTTCTCCATTGAGGATCGTCCAAACACGCACTTCGCCGTCGAACGCGCCGCTGTAGGCGACGCCACCTTCCTTCGGAACGATGAGACTTTGCACCCAGTCACGATGGCCCTGGAACGTCCGGACGAGCGCCTTGGTATCGATGCGGTAATGGCGGACGAGCTTGTCCGAAGAAGCGACGAAGAGGTCGTTGCTCCGGACGACCAAACGCTGGATGTCGCCTTCCGGTTCCTTCAGACGAAACTGTTCCTTGCCGTCGCTGACGCGCCAGCCATGGACGGTGCGATCGCGGCCTCCGCTGAGCACAAGTTTGCCGTCGGCGCTGAATGCGGCGGCAAACACCGGAGCGCCGTGGTTCATGTAGGTCGCTTCGACCTGGCCGTCCTCCACATTGGAGACCCTGACCATCTTGTCGCGGCTCGCCGTGACCAGATGCCTGCTGTCGGCACTGAACGCCGCCGAGACAACCCAATCGGCATGCGATTGGAGAACGCGGGTCTGCTTCCAGTCCGAGGTGGAGAAAAGCCGGACGGAATTGTCGGCGCCCGACACGGCAAGAAGGCGGCCGTCCGGACTGAATCGCACGTCCAGGGCAAGATCTTTGAGGCTTACGAGCATCTTGCGGGAACCTGGATCAGAGGGTTTCTGCACGACGGCCTCGCCGAACTGCCCGGACAAACCGCCCGCCACCGCCAGCCACGAACCATCGGGCGAGAAGTCCAGCCCTTGGATCTGCGGAGGCAGATTGGTCATCCGACCGAGCACTCCAGTCCCGGCTGAATCCCACAGGAGAACCTCATTGATCCCACCCGACGCGAGTTGGTTTCCATCGGGCGTTACAGCAATGGCGTTGGCCGGATTTGCTCGACGGTAACCCGCGGGAGGCGCGGCGTGAACCCGTGGAACGAGCGTGGTCAGGCGGATCGGTTGTTTAGGAAGACCCGCACCAGCGGCAATCCATCGGCGGAAGGCTTCCACGTCCGCCTTGGGGAGAGGCTCGTCCTTCTGTGGCATCCGCTCATCGGCATCAGGATGGATCAACAGCGAGAAGAGCGGGCTCGACTCCGGTTTGCCCGCCACAACCGGCGGCTTGTCGGAATCACCCGCCTTCAGGAGGACCTGGGTGTCGTCGAGCTGGTAGCCGCCTTTGGACTTCTCCTCATTGTGGCAAATCAGGCATTTGCGGATCAGGACAGGCGCGACTTCGCGGGCGAACATCCCCTCATCGGCGGCCTGAACGATGAAAGTGGCAGAAAGGAGAAAGCCGCAGCCTCCGGCGATCGTCGCCATGAGGAGTTGCGGCTTTCGAACGTTGCTTTTGAAAGTCGAGTGACCGGACACATCACCTCTTGACGGTCGTGATGGCCGTAAGATTCGTCCAATCACGGTTCGCCAGAGCGGAGACCGCGGGGGCGCTTCCCCAGGTCGGGTTCCAAGTGCGCATGCGGGTGTCATTCAACTTGAAGGGTTCGGCATGGGAATCTGCGAAAACGAGACTGAACGAATTGCCGTGCCGGGTGGCAGGAAAATCCAGCACTCCGCGGGTGCCGCTCATGTCCACAGCGAACCAGCCGTCGTTGATGCTTTTCTCGTGTTCGTCGACCAGCACCCAAGTGCGCGTCGGGTTCCGGATGTCCGTGTCGCGATCCATGACGAGGAAATCGGCGTTGTTCCCGCCGCCCAACGCGCGGCCGCCGACCCAGGAGTTGATGGCATAGCTCCGGACGGTGCCGGGGGCAGGAAACCCGGGCCGGATCGTGCGGTCGGCCGGACACTTGTAGATCGGCACGCTGTCGTTGTAGCGGAAGAGGAGACCGCTCGCGATGAAGGCGGTGTTCGTCGATTCCAGGGCGATGTCCATGCGCCCGTTGATCCAGACGTTGGGGGCTTCGACCGGATGGCTCCGAACGACGCGGCCGTTGTTGTCGTTGTTGTAGAGCTGCCAGGCCTGCCCCAACTGCCGGAGATTGTTCATGCACGCCGCCTGCTCCGCCCGTGCTTTCGCTTTCGAAAGCGCCGGGAGCAGCATGCCGGCAAGGATCGCGATGATGGCGATCACGACGAGCAGTTCGATCAGCGTGAAGGCGTTCAGTGGCTGGAGCCCTTTTCCGATGGATTCACTCTTCATGGCTGTAATTAGGTTAACTCCCACCGACCTACGGCAAAGGTGCCATAGATCGTGCGTAGCGAAAGTCGACGAAAGTATGAACGGGGCCTCCGACGTCGCGGAAGCCGCCGTGGACCAAGGGCCCGCGTCCCGATCAAAGCGCCCGCACGCGATATACGCGATTGGTCAAGCCGTCGACGATGTTGGTCACGATCGTCGTGACGGCCGGCGCCGAAAGGTTGACCTGCGTGGTCCAGTTCGAGAACGACAGGTCATCCTTCGATTCCAGACGATAAACGCGGCCCGGAGTGCTCGGCCAGCGGACGATGACCGCGTTGTTGGTCGCATTGAGGGTGGTGGTGACCGCGAACTGGTTGGTGAGGGAGAAGACCGGCACGCCGGGATTAAAGGCGTTGTTGAGGTTCATCGCGATCAGGCCGTTGTTGGCGCTCAAGGCGAAGAACTTGCCGGCACCGAAGGCGCTGGCCGTCGTGTTGTTGATGTTCGGATTGTCGGTGCCGAACAGCTTCTGGTCGCGAAGGACAGGTCCGAGATCCAGATCAGATACGTCGTAGAGACGGGCGTTGTCAGGAGCCTCGTTCGCCACAACCCCGAGAAGCTTGAGCCCCGGATGATACGAAGGGCCGCTTGAAGCAAGGGGCACGCTGAGCGGCGACGCGGTCGAATAGGAGCGGACCACGACACCGGTGCGCGCGAGGAAGTCATACTCGACGAGGCGGAGCAGACTCCCGGAACCCTTCGCCCAGAAGGCGTTCGTTCCAGGGGCCCACGCGATTCCCAGATGGGCGAAGCCCGCGGGAGCACCAAGGACGCGGACGAGCGAGTTGTAGGTGGGATCGGCGGAGAAAAAGCCGCTCGGATCGACGCGCAGGACCGCGACGTTTGTGCCGGTCGACGGCGCGAGGAGAATCTCGGTCGTCGAATTGCTGACAGCGCCGCGCACCGTAAGAGCGTCGCCCCAACGGATGCCGGGTTGGGTTTCAGCAGCCGCGATCCCGGTCGGAGCACCGGGATCATGCTGGCCGACCAAAAGAGGCGCAGTCGTGGGCGAGTCGTTGTCCCAACGGTAGAGATTCAGCGGCGGAGAATTGGCGGCAGTGGTCAGGTTCGCGCCAAACACCACGCCGTCATCGGTGACACCTATCTGGTTGAGGGCGAATGTCCCGCCCGTGATCGTGCTGGGATCGACAATCAACTGGTGGCGTTCGGCGCCGGTCTTTGCGTCCAAAACGATCACGGCGTTCCCCAACGCGCGCGAAACAACGAGCAGATTCGTTGTAACGGGATTGAAAGCGATGCTGCGCTGGCTGTTGTCACTGTCGGAGAGATAGGGCCTCGAGCCTGGTGGGAGGCTCCAGGCGTTAGTGGTCAAAGCGGAGTTTAGAGTAGGAAGCACGGTCACGACCGCGACCGAACTTGTCACCGCGCCCGCAGTGTTGGTCACGATCACAAAATACGAACCCGCGGCGGACCCGCCGATCGGGCTGAACCGGATGAAGTTGGTTGCGGCTCCGGCCACAACCGAGCCGTTCTGAAACCAAGAATACGACAAGGGAGTGGTTCCCGAGGCGATAACGCTGAGCACCTGGTTCGATGCACCGTCATAGGCAGAAATCGCGGCCGGTTGGCCTGAAATCGATGGTGCAACGGGCGCCGTGGACACGGCGATGTCCACCGCCAAGATTCCATTCGCCGTGCTGAGGCCATAGACCGCACCACCACCGAAATCCACCGACCCGGTGCCGTTGCCGTTGCTCCCCGTAGGCAACGGGAACGTGATGGCCGCGCCAACCTGCGTCGGATTGGAAGGGTCCGACAGGTCGAAAACGCGAAGGTTGCGGTTCGCGCCAATGTCCACGATGGCGAGGAGGTTCCGAGACACGTCGTAGCCCACAGGGATTGCGGATGCGCCGAAGATCGAGATGGAGAAATTGTTCAGGGTGGTTGCCCTACCCGTGATCAAGTCCACGGAAAACTTCCTCAGCGTGGTGGTGTCCTTGCCAAAAAACGTGTTGGTGGGGCCCCAGCAAACGCTCCTGCCGAACGCCGCGGCACCCGCATCGGTCGCAATCGCGATCGCGGTGAAATTGGTCCCGTCGACGGTCGTCAGCACGACCGCGTTGGTTCCATTGCGGGACCCAAGCAGTATCTGCGTGTTGGTGCCCGCGCCACGGACATCGAGGTTGTCACCGAAGCGCCGATTCGTCGCCGGAGCACCGGCGCCGGACGGGTCCCCGCTGTAGACCACATAGGGAAGATTCGTGGAGTCCTCGCCATCCCATCGGTAAACTTTCAGCCCGCTTGCCGCGGAGTCGGTTGCAAGATTGGCCAGATAGATTGCTCCGTCGTCGGCGACATTGATCATGTTCATGACGGCACCACCGCCGCCGGAAATGATTCCAATTCCCATGTTGAGATTGCCGACCTTGACGCCAGACCGACCGTTCAGGACGTGGACGGCGTTGGACCCGGTTCTGGACGCGACAAGCAGGTTAGACGTCGCCGGATTGAATGCGATGCCCCGAACGTTGTTGTCATTGGTGAGGAACGGGTAGTTCGTGTTGCTGAGGTTCCAAACGTTCGACAGCACCAGAGTCTGGGCCCCGGCGTTGATACCGGCGGCCAGTAGAGTGAACAAAGCGACCAAAAGAATTCCTTTGGTCCGAAAAATAGGGGATTGCGGGGACGGATTCATGTGCAGGTTCGGGCTCGGGTCGAGCTTGGTAGAAAAGGCTAGCGGCCAGCCCGGTCGCAACAACTGCACTTTAGTCCCAAACGCAGACCAGCTGCTCGACACACCGGTAAAGTGAATATAGGAGATTTCAGATGAGTTCTTCCGCAGCAGCCAATGAAATCGCTATGACAGGCTGGACGAGGCGCCGTGCCCGCGGTTTCACGCTGATCGAACTGCTCGTCGTCATCGCCATCATCGCGATCCTTGCGGGCATGCTTCTGCCCGCGCTTAGCCGGGCCAAGGCCAAGGGCCTGACCACGGCCTGCCTGAACAACGTCAAGCAGCTGATGATCTGCTACAAACTCTACGCGGACGACAACGGGGGCGCGCTGCTCGACAACAATGTCAGCGGCACCTCCGCCACGGCCAATTCGTGGATCAAGGGCAACGTCCAGCAATGGAGCGTCAACTACACCAACGATGTGAAGGACGGGATACTCTTCCGCTACAATTCAAGCACCGACATCTACCGGTGTCCCAGCTCGAAGGCGGTGGTCCGCGGGCTCGGCACGGGGCGCTTCGCCCACAACCGCAGCTATTCGATTTCGGTCTGGCTGGGGTGTCCGACCGCGTTCGGTCCGATACCGGGTTTCAAGGGCTTCATCCGCGAGAGCGAAGTGCGGCAGCCATCATCCGTGGCCGTCTTCCTCGAGGAGAACGCGGTCAGCATCGACAACGGAGCCATCGGGATCAACGAACCCACCGGTCCCGCCGAGTTTTGGAACCTCCCGGCCAGCCGTCACAACGGCGCCATCGCAGGACTTTTCGACGGCAGCGCCGCGCTGGTCACGTTCAAGGGCGATGTGATCAAATACAACCAGCAGTTTGCCAGCGACGACACCAGGATCCAGAGAACCGATCCCGCATCCAACCCAGCCGCCGGCCTGTCTTCCTCGAAAACCGATCCCGACTGGAAAAAGGTCTCCGTGCTGGCGCCGGTGCAGTAGATCTCCGGGCAAAAGAAAACGAAGGCCGGAGGAATCATGCTCCGGCCTTCGTGTTTAGAATCTGGATGCCGGGCCTCTTAGGCGGCGACCTTGTTCAGCTTGATGGCGAGGCGGGACTTCTTGCGGTCCACGGTGCCCTTCTTGAGCACGCCCTTCTTGGCGGCCTTGTCCATGGCGGACACAACGGCCTGGAGGGCGGTCGCGGCCGCGTCTTTCTTGCCGGACTTCACGGCGGCCAGGTAGCTCTTCTCGAGCGTCTTCACCTTGCTCCTGTCGGCGACATTACGGACACGTTTCCGCTCACTGCTACGAACTCGGCGCTTAGCTGACTTGGTATTGGGCATATCTATTTCCTAAAAAGAGGCCGCGAAACTATCGAACGAAGGCGTCTTGTCAACACCCGCCCTTGCGTCGATGGCTTAAGCGAGGCCGCGCCGGACAAGGCTGTCGCGCTGGGACCAGGCCACGTCCGCATCGGGCCAGTCGAGATTGTAGTGCAGGCCCCGGCTCTCGGGCCGCTGCAACGCGCAGTTCACGATCAACTCGGCGGCGGTGGCGATGTTGCGCAGTTCAAGCAGGTCGGTTGTGACCTTGAAGTCCCAGTAATACTCCTGGATTTCCTCCTGCAGGTTCGCGATCCGCGTGGCCGCGCGCTGGAGGCGTTTGTTGGTGCGGACGATCCCAACGTAGTCCCACATGAGTCGCCGGATCTCATCCCAGTTGTGGGAGACGACGACCATTTCGTCGGCGTCGCTGGCCTTGCCCGCCTGCCATGCCGGAATCGCCGTCACATCCTTCGGTCCCGGTGAACCCAGGATCTTTTCGGCCGTCCGATGCGCGCAGACGAGGCCTTCGAGGAGGGAATTGCTGGCCAGCCGGTTCGCGCCGTGAATCCCGGTGCATGCCACTTCGCCGATGGCGTAGAGGCCGGGAAGGTTGGTTTCGCCGTCGACGTTGGTCTGCACACCGCCGCACTGGTAGTGCGCCGCCGGCACGACGGGAATGGGATCCTTCGTCATGTCGTAGCCGTAGCGCAGGCACGTTTCGTAGATCATCGGGAAGCGGTCGATGATGAACCGTGCGGGCTTGTGGGTGATGTCGAGCCACACATGGTCGGCGCCGGTGCGTTTCATCTCGCTGTCGATGGCGCGGGCGACCACATCGCGCGGAGCCAGTTCCAGCCGAGGATCGTAGCGGTCCATGAACTGCCGTTTGTTCGCGCCCAACAGCCGGGCGCCTTCGCCTCGGACGGCTTCGCTGATGAGGAAGGACTTCGCGCGACGATCGAAAAGGCATGTGGGATGGAACTGGATGAACTCCATGTTCGCGATGGCCGCGCCCGCCCGGTAGGCCATGGCCACGCCGTCACCCGTCGCGATGTCGGGGTTCGTCGTGTAGAGATAGACCTTGCCGCAGCCACCCGTGGCCAAGACGACCGACGGCGCGGAATACGCCTCCACTTCGCCCGTCTTCGCATCGAGCACGTAGACACCGACACAGCGGTCGTCCCCTGCCCGGCCGAGCTTCCGCGTCGTGACGAGATCGATGGCGAAATGGTTCTCCAGCATCACGATGTTCGGCTGCGACGCCACGGCGTGGAGCAAGGCCGCCTCGATCTCACGGCCGGTCATGTCCTTCGCGTGGAGTATCCGGCGCTTCGAATGGCCGCCTTCCTTGCCCAGGTCGAGTTCGCGGGTGCCGTTGATCTCGCGCTCGGAGAACTTCATTCCCAGCGCGATCAGTTCGTGGATCCGTTCCGGGCCTTCCTCGATGATCGTGCGGACGACGGCCTCGCGGCAAAGCCCGGCTCCGGCGATCAACGTGTCCTGCACGTGCGCCTCGAAGGAATCTTCCTTGCTCGTGACCGCCGCGATCCCGCCTTGCGCCCAGTTGGTGTTGGAATCCGCGCTGCGTTTTTTGGTGATGATCGCGACACGCCCGTGCGGCGCGACCTTCAGGGCAAAGGACAACCCGGCGATCCCGCTGCCGAGCACAAGAAAATCAAACGAAGCCATGTCTGTTCCCGAAGAGAGTCCCGATTGGTTCGCGGTTCAAGCGGGGAGATGCCGGTCAGAGCGAGGCGTTGTCGATCAACCGGGTCTTCCCGAAGTAGACGGCCAAGGCCATCTGCGTTCTGGGATTCACCACGTCGACCGGCTGCAAGGTTTCCGGATCGAAGAACTCCGCATAGTCCAACCTCCCGGAAGATTCTCCAGCAATGAACGTAGCGATGGACCGCTTCAACTCGTCCGCGGCGACGGGGCGATGATTCACCGCCGCCCGGGCCAAAGCGATGGACCGCACCAACACCGGCGCCTCCGCCCGTTGTCCGGCGGAGAGGTATTTGTTCCGCGAGCTCATCGCCAGGCCGTCCTTCTCCCGCACGGTCGGCCGAACGATGACCTTGAGCGGAAAATTGAGATCAACGGCCATGCGTCGGATGACAGCGGCCTGCTGCCAGTCCTTCGCTCCGAAGAGCGCGATGTCGGGCAAGACGAGGTTGAACAGCTTCGCCACGATTGTGGTGACTCCTTTGAAGTGGGTTGGCCGTGAATCGCCTTCCATCCCCTGCGAAAGCCTCTCCTCAACCACATAGGTGCTGCAACCCCCGTCGGTCTTGCCCGGATACATCTCCGCGTCGGTCGGGAAAAAGATCACGTCCGCTCCAGCCTCGGCGCATTGCCGGCGATCACCGGCGAAATCACGCGGGTATCGCGACAAATCCTCCGTCGGCCCGAATTGGGCCGGGTTCACATAGATGCTGACGACCACGACGCCCTTGGGTCCGACGCGCTTCCGCGCCTCTGTCACGAGGCTGACATGGCCGGCGTGCAGATACCCCATCGTGGGAACAAACCCGACCTTGCGGCCCCCACGTCGCCACTGGAGCGCGATCTTCTGCATGGCTCCGGTTGTTTTGACGATTCGCATGGGCGACAAACTTTCAGACCCGCCGGGGCGATTCAAGCGGCCTCCGCGACGAACACCCACAGACCACCCGGATAACACGGAAGCAAGGTGGGCCGAGTCGCGCTGCCACTTTACGAAAGCAACCCCACCGGCTGGCCCCAGGTCATCCAGGACAAGACCGTCACCAACTCCTCCTCGGCCGCCTCCGGCTGTCTGGGTCTACGGTCTCCAACGCATCGGCGGAGCCGTCGGCACCCTCGTCACCGGCTCCGTCCGGTTTACCACCGACAACTACACCGGCGGGACCATCGCCATCGACAGCCAGTTCGAATACGATGCCTACGGACGCCGCTGCTCGATGTTTGAAGTTCGATCTCCGATCTCCGATCTCCGATCTCCGATTTCGACTTTCCCATCTCCCATCTTCTCCGTTCCACGCCGCGAAACTCCCCGGTGGCCGCACGTGAGAATCGACCCTCGTGCGCTCATTGATCCAATCGATGGACCCCAGCAGTTTATCGATTATGCCGCCCGGACGGCGGTCGCTACGGTCGCGGTCATGAACTCCCCCGTTTCCACCCGTCCGGGAATGGCTGTTTGCCAGCCTGCCGGAGCCACCCGTTTATCCGCTTCGACCGAGTCAACGACCTCCTGGCCGAGCCGGGCCGGACGATGGGGAATAAGTCTGGAACATTCCATTGGCCGAATGGTTTGGTTCTTCAGGTTGCGGCGCGCTCCAGCCCGCATGTGCCTCATCATCGTGCTGACGCTGGCTTGCCTCGTCGGCTGTGCCTCGCCTGTATCGGTATCACCGTGGGCCGGAGAGGGCACGGCCACGGTTGCAACCCGGACCGTTGTGAGCGTTCCCAACACGAACTTCACGTTCGGATTCCGAGTCCCGACGAGCAAGGGCGACGAGCCGGCCCACTTGGCAAAAGAGGTCGCCCTCGATACCATAAATACGGGACTGGAAGTGGCGGCCTCCGGGCCGCGCCGCTCGGCCTCGCGATAGTCTTGATGACTCCGGTCAACGCGGGCGTCGCATCCCTCGTCGGCTGGGCCAAGGGCGTTCCCGAGAAGGACCTGGTGCAGTGGACGGAAGCGATCGGCAAAGCCGGAAAACGGTCGCATGCGGTCGAGGTGTTCAGCGGTGAATTGGCGCGTCTGGGGAAGAGCCGGACCCGGCGCGACTGGTCGGCCCGGCCACCCGGGAGTGGGGAAGACGCCATGGTCGTGTCCATTGAAGGAATGGCGATCCGGTTCGATCCATTGACGGAATCGAATGTCAGCATCAATCCAAAGCTCTGGTGTGTGGCTTCGGTGAACGTGATGGTCAGGAAGCCCGCGAATGGCCCTGTGTTGTTCAGCAGCGTGTTGTCGTCAGCACGTCGGCGGCATTCATTTGCGGATCTGGCCCGCGACGACGGCCGACTGGCGGAAGCCGAAATCCGGGCGGCGATGCAGGACCTGTCGGCGGAAATACTGGGTCGGATGTATGAATTCTGACGGTGTGCACCTACACCGCCGCAGAGTAGGGGATACGACACCGTCGAGGCGACTCATTGGATTGACGACGCTGGCTCAAGCGACGAAGTCCCGGCCGAGATTCTGCGCCCGGTGAGAGTGCCGAACATTTGCGCGAGGGAATGGGACCGCGTGACGCCCTTCGCTTGGCGGCCTTGGACAAGGTTCTCCGTTCCGCGCCGCCATCACCTCCCCCTTTACAGCCGCGCACCTGGAGATATGCTTTTGATATGCCGAAACTCCCGCCCACCACGATCGACGCCGAGACGCTCAAGCTCTTGCTCGAGGCCAAGACCGCGCTCAAGACCTCGCAGGCCGAGGTGCTGCGCCAGTGCATCCGCGCCGAGGCCCCGCTGATGATCGCCCGGCAACGCGCCCAGGCCACCTTCGACGCCGGCCTGACCGCCCTCCAGTCCCTCAAGTTCGACAAGAAGCTGGTCAAGCTCGCGAAGGAGGCCCGCCGTGGTGATCGTTGACGCCAACGTCTTCATCGACGCCGCCGACAAGACCTCGCCGAACCACGTCTGGGCCGTGGGCGTTCTCCGCACCAACGCCGGGGTCATGGGCATCAACCAGGTCATCTACGCCGAACTGCTGATCGGATCGGGATCGGCCGGGATCGACCCGATCCTCGCCGCCATGGGTGTGCGCCGCCTCGACCTGCCGTGGAACGCGTGCACCATCGCCGCCCGCGCCTTTGCCGTCTTCCTGAGGCGCTCCCGCACCACGGGACAGATCCGCCGGAGCGTTCCCTTGCCGGACTTCTTCATCGGGGCCCATGCCGAGGCCACGGGTTTTGCCGTCGCCACCAGCGACCGTTCCCGGTTCGAGACCTACTTCCCCAAGGTCCGCCTCATCGCCTGACGACCATCCCCCATCTCCTTCCATCATCCGGCATCAGGAATCGGGCGTCAGCCTTCCACCTTCCTCTCCGGCCCGATCCCGAATCACTCCTGCGCCGCCGCCATCCGCGACGCCCACTTCGTCCCCACTCTCCACAACCGCCTTGGTTTCGTGGACATCACCGCACTCACCGAGAAAGCCGCCGCCGATATTGCAATCGCCCGCGACTGGATACCCGGCACCTTCAAAGACGACGGCAAACGCTCCGGCGCGGAGAAAGGATTTCGCAAGTAGTGGCGCGAAACCGTAATCTCCTCCGCACACAGCATGAACTCTTCGCCAGGCCCTCAAGCTCACCGCTGCGGGATTGAGTTCACTCGCGCTGACGTCTGGCGCTTCCTTTGCCTTGGATGCCCCGCAGCCTTTTGGCGCGGCGTTCCCTAACCTCGAATCCCTGACGACCGGCGAGTGGTGGACCAAGGGCGCGATGGCTGCCGCGCCAGGCGCACCGAATAAGGCGAAGGGCAAGGGCGGCGGGCAGCCGCCCGCGCCGTCGATGGCTGTGCCGCGAAATGAGGTCGTGTGCTTTGCCTGCTACACGCAGCAGAAGGGCGTGCTGAAAATGAGCGCGCAGCTTTTCCCGCTGAAGCCGGGCGAAGAACGTGTGGCGCGGCTGGAAGTGAAATCCGAGGGCGGAGACTGGAAGGAGGTCGCGAGAGGCGAGGTGCCTTATCCTGGTTGGGATGCGCACTTTCGCGTCGAGAGATGGGATGGCTCGAAGAATGTGGCCTACCGCGTGCGACACGGCGAGAAGGCGATGTTTGAAGGCCGGATCCGTCGCGACCCGATGGAGAAAGACGTGATCGTGGTGGCGAATATGAGCTGCAACTCCAGCCGCACCATCGGCCCGCGCACCGAGATCATCGAGAACCTCCGCGCCCAGAACCCGGACGTGCTTTTCTTCGGCGGCGACCAGACGTATCGCCACACGGAGCACACCGCCGGATGGATCGAATTCGGCCTCCAGTTCCGCGACATCATGCGCGACCGCCCGACGGTCTGCATCCCGGATGACCACGATGTCGGCCACGGCAATCTGTGGGGTGAAAGCGGCAAGCTCTCCAGTATCGAGGGCGATGCCGATGGCGGCTTTCGCTACCCGGTGGCGTATGTGAACCAAGTGCAGCGGCAGCAGAGCTGGCACTTGCCCGATGCCTATGATCCAGCGCTGGTGAGCCGCGACGTGGCGATCTATTTCACCCGCATGATTATCGCGGGCATCGACTTCGCCATCCTGGAAGATCGGAAATTTAAGAGCGGTCCGGCGGGCAAAATCCCGAAGATGGGACCGCGCCCCGATCACATCAACGATCCCGCGTATGACCCGAAAAGCATCGACCTGCCCGGTCTGGAGCTGTTGGGCAAGCGGCAGGAAAAGTTCCTCCGCGAATGGGGGCAGGACTACAGCGGCGGCGCGGAGATGAAGTGCGTGCTTTCCGCCACGGCCTTCTGCGGCGCCGTCCACATGCACGGCGGACGCAACCAGCGCCTGCTCGCCGACCTCGATTGTAATGGCTGGCCGCAAGCAGGACGAAACCGCGCCCTCGTCGAAATTCGCCGCGCGTGGGCACCGCATCTTTGCGGAGACCAGCACCTCGCCGTCGTGGTGAAGCATGGCATCGAGCAGTTTGGCGACGGCCCTTACGGCTTCACCAGCCCGGCGCTCGTGAACACGATCTACGGTCGCTGGTGGCATCCGCTGGATGAAAAGCCCGGCCCGAATCCGGTGGCGAACAGCCCGCTGCCGTGGACCGGTGATTTCAAAGACGGCCTCGGCAACCCCATCAGCATGATGGCCTACGCCAACCCCGAGGACATCCAGAACGAGCAGCAACGGGCGGATGGCTACGGGCTGATCCGCTTCAACAAAAAGACGCGGAAGATCACCTTCGAGTGCTGGCCCCGCTTCTCGAAAGTTGCCGATGGCGAGAAGGCGCAGTTCCCCGGCTGGCCCATCACCATCGCGCAGGACGCCAACGACGGTCGCAAAGTCCACGCGCACCTCCCGCCGGTGAAGCTCGCCGGCGTGGCGAATCCCGTCGTGCAGGTTATCGCCGAGGCGACGGGCGAGATTCTTTACACCGTCCGCGCGCAGGGTGCCCGCTTTCAACGGCGCGTCTATTCCACGGGGAAGCACACCGTAAAAATCGGGCGCGACCAGCCGAACGAGCAGACACTCAGTGGCATGGAAGCAACGGCCACGGATCCGGCTGGGCAGCGAAGCGTGAAGCTTTGACCAGGAAACGCGGTGGGGACGCCGCTCAGACCCGCGGTGACCAAGACGCCACCTTTCCTTGGTCAACATCACGCCCACGTCTTACCGCTCCGGGTGATCGGCCCGCGCGCTTTTTGAAGGTGTTTGAGAAATGCTCCACGGTGGCAAAGCCGGTTCGCTCGGCAATCTCGGGGATGCTCAGGGTGGTGGTGCGCAGGAGTAGCTCGGCGCGCGTCATGCGGTGCCGCAATGCTTGTTCGTAGGGGGAGACGCCGAAGTGTTCACGGAACAGTCGCTCCAGCTTGGTGCGCGACATGCCAGCGCGGCGGGCGAGATCGTCGATGAGCAATGGCTTGCAGGCGTGATCGCGCACATGCCGAACGGCGGCGGCCAGTCCGGCATCGGCCACGGCCACGGTGTCGGTGGACGGGCGTGTGGCGATGCCCAGTGGAGGCACGGTCGTGATCGCGGGGTGGCGGCGCTTGCCGCGCATGAGTTGATCCAGCATGGCGGCGGCTTTGGCTCCGACTTCGCGGGCACCGGGGATGACGCTGCTCAGTGGCGGATCGCACAGCTCGCACAGCAACTCGTCATTGTGCTGGCTGATGACGGCGACTTCGTCCGGCACCCGCACGCTCAACGCACGGCACGCATCCAGCACCTGCTGTCCGCGAATGTCGTAGCAGGCCATGATGCCGACGGGCTTCGGCAGCTTCTTGAGCCATTTTTGAATCCGCACCTGCTCCTGATCTTCACCCGCCGTGGGGAAGACTTCGCAGCCATGACCCGCCTCATGGCAAACGCTGGCGAAATGCCGCCCGTGACTCCGCGACCAGGCGAAGCGTCCATCCCCGCAGTAGGCGAAGTTTGAAAAGCCGCGCTCCAGCAGGTGCCGCGCTGCCAGCCGGGCAATCTCGGCGCTGTCGCTGATCACGGCGGGGAACTCGGGTGCCAATCCGCTCGCACTCACATTTACCACTGGCACACCGCAGGCCTTGACCGCCCGGGCAATCTCCGGCGTCTCGATGCGGGCGATGATGCCATCGCCACGCCACTGCTTCAGCCATGCCGGTGGTTTGTTTCCCCGTCCTTGTTCGGAAAGATGGATCGTCCAGCCCGCATGAGCACGCATCCAGTTCCGCACACCGTGCAGCAGTTCGCGGCTGAAGGCATTCGAGGTCTCGATCAGGAGAGCGACAACGGGAGAGCGGGTCGGGCGGTTTCTGTGCGGCATGGGAAAGACTTTCCGCATGGAGCCGCGATTCCGCAAGAAAGATACGGCATCCCGCATGGACGAAATCCGTCCTTCCGCGCAAGATGACGCTGTGACCGAATCCACATCATTCAGTCTCCTGAACATCGTCGTCCTGCCCGGCGATGGCATCGGCGTGGACGTGACGCGCGAGGCGGTCCGGGTGTTGCGCGTGATTGAGGCGCGGCTGACGGGCGTGAAGTTCGTGTTTCAGGAGCACTCCGTCGGCGCAGGCGAATATCTGAAAAATGGTTCGCCGCTGCCAGAGAGTGCGGTCGATGCTTGCCGCGCTGCGGATGCGGTTTTGCTCGGTGCGATGGGACTGCCAACCGTGCGCTGGCCGGACGGCAAGGAGATGACGCCGCAGATCGACCTGCGCGAGCGGCTCGATCTCTATGCGGGACCACGGCCGATCAAGCTCTTCCATGGCGACGATACGCCATTGAAGGGGTATGGGAGCGGCGGCTTCCTAGCCGCCGGTTCCGCAGCAAACGATTCAACGGCGGCTCGGAAGCCGCCGCTCCGGACAATTGATTTCGTGATCGTGCGGGAAAACACCGAGGGACTTTTCTCGGCGCGCCTCAGCACGAATCCCTCTCAGGACGAAGCTCGCGATGTGCTCCGCCTCACCCGCAAGGGCTGCGAGCGAGTGATCCGTTTTGCCTTCGATCTGGCGCGGAAACGCCGCCGACACTGCACGCTGGTGGACAAGGCGAACGTGCTGCCCTCGATGGTTTTCATGCGTCGTATCTTTGACGAGATCGCGGAGCAGTATCCCAACGTGAAGACGGACCGCGTCTATGTGGATGCGATGGCGCTGTTCCTCGTGCGCAAGCCCGAGGCGTTCGACGTGGTCGTCACGGAGAATATGTTCGGTGACATTCTCAGCGATCTCGCGGGCGGTCTCGTCGGCGGCATGGGCATGGCGCCGAGCGGCGACATCGGCGATGACTGCGCGGTCTTCCAGCCCTCTCACGGCACTGCTCCTGACATCGCGGGCAAGGAAATCGCCAATCCGGCCGCGACGATTCTTTCCGCCGCGATGATGCTCGATTGGCTTGGCCTGCAAAGCGGAGCTGCCATGATCGCAAAAGCCGTGCAGCGGGTTTTTGATGATCCAGCGAACCGCACACCGGACATGGGCGGGAAGCTCACGACTTCCGGCATCACCGACCTCATCATTGGCAGTCTCGGAATGTAGCTGCCGACCGGCTCCGTCTTGTCAACACACAGCCAAATGGCCACCAACCTCACTCCTGAAAAGCAATTTCTGCGCGGCCCGGCGTTCCTGTTTCTCGGCCTCGGTCTTACCGCCATGTATCTCGGCGTGATCGGCGCCGCGTGTCTGCTGCTGCCGTTGGCGTTGATCCTGGAGCCACTGGGAGACCGCGTGCCGATTCTCAAAGACTATCTCGGCGGCTCGCCCCTGTTGCTCATCTTCCTCGGAGCCGGCCTGGTGTATTTCAAAGTGCTGTCGCCGGAGGTGGTGACATCGTTTTCCGGCTTCATGAAGGACTCGGGCGCCAACTTCCTGGATTTCTTCATCTGCAGCCTCATCACTGGTGCCATCTTCGGCATTCACTCGAAGATGCTGATCAAAGCCGGGCTCCGCTATGCTGCACCGATGATCGGGGGTGTCATCGCGAGTTGTGCGCTGCTGGCGCTAATGGGCCTGATCATGGGCCGCGGTTGGGCCGAACTGGTGCTGAACATTGGCTTTCCCATCCTCGGCGGCGGTATTGGTGCGGGCGCAGTGCCCATGGCGTCGGTGGTCAACGGGATCACCGGCCAGGACATGAAGCAACTGATGTCCATCTTCGTCCCGGCGGTGGTGCTCGGAAATGTGTTCTCCATCATCGCCGCCGCGCTGCTGGATCGTCTCGGTGCCAGGTTTCCCTCGCTCAGCGGCAATGGCAGCCTCATGAAGGACGCGACGCTCGTGCAGGAGGAGCCGAAGATCGATTTCTCGCCTGCCAATCTCGTCATCGGCTCGGTGGTGACCTGCGGCTTTTATGCACTCGGCAAGATCCTGAACAAGCTGATGCCCGATGTGCACAATCTCGCGTGGATGGTGCTCGCGGTGGCGCTGGCAAACATCTCGGGCCTTCTGCCCGCCTACATCATCAGCGGTTGCTACTCGTGGTTTAAGTTCGCTGTGAAAGCCTTTGTCGGCATCGTGCTGCTAGGCATCGGCATCGTGTTCACAGACCTCGGCCAGGTCTTCGCAGCCATCACACCGCACTATGTCCTCATGTGCGCTCTCGTCGTGGTTGGCGCGGCACTGGGCGCGGGATTGGCGGGGCGGCTCGTGGGCTTCTATTTCGTCGAGTCGGCCCTCACTGCCGGACTGTGCATGACTAATATGGGCGGCACGGGCGATGTCGCGGTGCTCACCGCCGCGAAGCGCATTCAGCTCATGCCGTTCGCCCGGCTCTCCACCAGCATCGGCGGGGCGTTCATCATCTTCCTGTGCGGACTGCCCGCGTCCCATCTTCACAAGGCCCAGTAAACCGACAACCAGATTCGAAGCTACCAACACATGCCCAAGTTCGCCGCCAATCTCACCATGCTCTTCACCGAGGCGCTTTTCATGGAACGCTTCGCCCTCGCGCGTCAGGCCGGTTTCACTCACGTCGAATACTTGTTCCCTTATCCCTTCAAAGCGGAGGAGCTGAAAGCCGAACTCGACAAACATGGCCTCCAGCAAGTCCTCTTTAATCTGCCTGCTGGCGATTGGGCCGCAGGCGACCGCGGCATCGCGGCGCTGCCTGGCCGCAGCGACGAATTCCGCGCCGGAGTGCCGAAGGCCATCGCATATGCGAAGGTGCTCGGTGTGAACCGTCTGAACTGCCTCGTCGGCAAACGACTGGCCGGTCACCGCGACGAAGAACACAAGCAGGCCCTCGTCGAAAACGTCCGCTTCGCCGCGGCTGAGCTTGCCAAGCATGGCATCGAACTGGTGATCGAGCCGATCAATCACTTCGACATCCCCGGTTTCTTCATCAATCGCACCGAACAGGCCGTTCAAGTCATCGACGAGGCCGGTCAGCCGAATGTCCGCGTGCAATACGACATCTATCATGCACAGCGCGAGGAGGGCGAAATCACCGCCAACTTCCGCAAGCATCTCGCCCGCATCGGCCACATTCAGATCGCCGACAATCCCGGTCGCCATCAGCCAGGCACTGGAGAGATTAATTTCCCATTCGTTTTCCGCCAGCTCGACGAAAGCGGCTACACCGGTTGGGTCGGCCTCGAATACATCCCCACGCCCGACACCATCTCATCACTCGGCTGGATGAAGGACTTCACCAACCCATCGAATAGCTGAAGACCCGAAAAATCTTCTACCAACCACACACATGAAAATTGGATTCATCGGACTCGGAATCATGGGCAGGCCCATGTGCAAGAATCTCCTAAAAGCAGGCTACGAACTCGTCGTTAGCAGCCGCACCGCCGCGTCGGTGGACGAACTCGTCGCCGCTGGAGCCAAGTCCGCTCCCACACCGCGAGACCTCGCTGCGCAGGTCGATGTCGTCATCACCATGCTTCCCAACTCGCCCGAGGTGAAGCAGGTCGTGCTCGGTCCGAACGGTGTGATTGAAGGTGCCAGGCCCGGCTGCATCGTCGCGGACATGAGTTCCATCGCCCCGCTGGCCAGTCGCGAGATCGCGGCACTTCTGGCCGGGAAAGGAATCGAGATGCTCGACGCGCCCGTCAGCGGCGGGCCAGCCCAAGGCCATCGAGGGAACGCTCTCGGTTATGGTGGGCGGCAAGCAGGAGAACTTTGATCGTTGCGTGCCCGTCTTCAAAGCGATGGCCACATCCGTGGTGCGGGTGGGAGACATCGGCGCGGGCAACGTCACCAAGCTCGCCAACCAAGTCGTCGTGGCCTTGAACATCGCCGCCGTGTCCGAGGCCATGGTCCTGGCTGCCAAGGCTGGTGTGGAGCCGGAACTCGTCTATCAAGCCATTCGCGGCGGCCTCGCCGGCAGCACCGTGATGGATGCCAAAGTCCCACTCATACTCGACCGCAAGTTCAACCCCGGCTTTCGCATCAACCTGCACATTAAAGACCTCGCCAACGCCCTCGACACTTCACACGAAGTCGGAGCACCGCTGCCTCTCACCGCCTCCGTCATGGAGATCATGCAGGCCCTGAAAATCGACGATTTCGGCGACTGCGACCACGGCGCCCTCGTCCGCTACTTTGAGAAGCATACAAAGATTGAAGTGAAACGCAACACCGCAGCCTGACATGAACCTCACCCGACTCCTCGCCGCACTTCTCGGCTTTTCCACCCTCGCGTCAGCGGAGACTTTGGGACTGTATTTTGATGCAGCCACACCGCAGATCGCCTTTGCCGCGGGAGACATCAAAGCGGCCCTGGAAAAGCAAAACCACAGCGTTGAAACGCGCGGTCTCGACGCGCTGGCCAATGACAGTCCCGGAAAGAGGATTGTCCTCGCGATTGCGGCCGACAAAACGATCACCGCCCCGCTTTCGACCCAAGGCGGCAAACCCGCTGCCG
The DNA here is from genome assembly GCA_043775315.1 of Verrucomicrobiota bacterium. Classification (GTDB taxonomy): domain Bacteria; phylum Verrucomicrobiota; class Verrucomicrobiia; order Limisphaerales; family CANJSG01; genus CANJSG01. Next base: position 964 of record JAYVSO010000033.1, on the reverse strand, counting down.
GTTTGGGCGAGCAAGCCTACGCCCTGCGCACCACCACCAAGCCTGATTCGAGTTACTGGGTGCTGGGCGGCGATGCCGTCGGCGCGATGTATGGCGGCTTGCAAATCGCCGAGAATATTTCTGTCAACGGATTCAGCGTCAGCTATGACTATGAAGTGTCGCCATTCTTGGAGTATCGCGGCATGAAATTGAATATGCCGCTGGACAGACGCATTCCCACCTACGTCGGCGGCTGGAGTTCCGACTCGGCCAAGAAAGCCATCCCGCACGTTTGGGACATGACGTTCTGGAAGACCTTGATCGATCAACAGGCCCGGAATCGCTATAACCTGTTGTCCGTTTGGGTTCATCATCCGTTTCCGGCTCTGGTAAAGCTGGAGGATTATCCCAAGGCCTGTCTTCCGCGAATTGAGGGCTTCGACGGATTTGTCAAAGAGATGAATCACGACCAGCGCGTGGCCTTCTGGCGCGAGGTGATGAAGTATGCCCACGACCGAGGGATGAAGTTCTATTTCTTCAACTGGAATGTTTATGTGGATTATGCCAGACAGCAGTATCCGGCCATTACCCAAGACCTCGATAATCCCGCGACTATCAAATACATGAATCAGTGCATAAAGGCGCTGATTAAAACATATCCCGATCTGGACGGCTTTGGCATCACTGCGGGAGATGGCATGAGCCATAGTTCCGAAGACAACACCAGATGGACACACAATGCCATCGGCAAGCCGATCAAAGAATACCTCGCGGAAACTCCTTCGAGGAAATTCACGCTGATTCACCGTAGCGTTTACTCGAATCCCGAGTTGTTTGACGAGATTTACGCGCCCCGCCAGGTGAGTCGAAACCTGGCAATGGAGTTTGGTTCCTCGCTGATTCCAGTGGCTGGAGGGTTTGTGGCATAGTTGGCCGGGATGATACCTGAGAAGGCCTTTGAGCGGTTGTTGGGACTCGACGAGAG
>JAYVSO010000032.1:0-56486 GCA_043775315.1 Verrucomicrobiota bacterium | reverse complement strand
AGTTTGCTGGAGGATTTGGCAAAGCTGGGCTGTCCGCGCGAGAAACTGCGACTGCAACGCACGGGCATTCCGCTGGAGGAGTGGACGTTTGAGTCACGTGAGATTCCGGCTGATGGAAGATGGACGCTGCTGCAAAGTTGTCGCCTCATCGCGAAGAAGGGCGTGGATGATACGATGCGGGCCTTTGCGGAAATCGTAAAGATTTGGCCGCAGGCGCAACTCGTCATCGCGGGAGACGGGCCATTGCTCGGGAACTTGGAGAAACTGGCGGGCGAACTCGGCATCGGCTCACAAGTGCGGTTCACCGGCTTTCTCAATCAGCAACAGCTTCGCGAGGAAGTTTATCGGTCGCATTTGTTTGTGCATCCAAGCCGGATCTCGGCAGATGGAAATCGCGAAGGCATTCCGAATTCTATGCTGGAAGCGATGGCCAGCGGCCTGCCGGTGGTCGCGACAAGGCACGGCGGGATTCCTGAAGCCGTGACCGATGGCGAGAGCGGATTGTTGGTGGCGGAGAATGATGTGGCTAGTCTGGCTGCGGCGATGTTGCGCGTTATTTCCGATGCAACACTGGCAGCAAGTCTTGCCAAAGGTGGACGCCGCTCGGTGGAAGAGAAATTTGATCGCGTGAAGAATATTCAAAGACTGGAGGCGTGCTATCAGGGGCTTATTTCATAGCGTGATGATTTACCACGGAGACGGCACACACCTGTGCCGGTAATAGGACGGGTAGGGCTTCTCGCCCAGTTGGAGTGCGGCTTACATCAAATCGGGCGAGACGCCCTGGTGCGACGCGAGACGCCTCGCACGGCGGCCAAGATGGCCACCCTACCGTCAAAAATTATTACCTCACTATGCCTTTGAAAAATACGCCCGCTGCTTTGCGGAGATGGGCAGACCGAGATGCTCCATGATCTTGAGCATGTCCTCCCATACGAGGCGTTTTTCCTTGGTGCCTTTGTCTGCATTGCTCTCGCAATGCAACAGATAAGACGGATGGTAGGTGACGATAATTGGAGTGCCGCTGAAGTCCTGAAGGGTTCCCCGAATCCGGGAGACGCTGCCTTCAATGCCGAGTCCGGCGGCTGCGGTCGCGCCCAGGGCGACAATGATACGGGGCTGGATGATGCTGATTTCCTCCTTGATAAAGGGCAGGCAGGCGTCCATTTCAGCCTTGGTCGGCGGGCGATTACGGCTGGCCTGGGGGCTGCCGTCGTTCATCATGGGGCGGAATTTGCAGATGTTCGAGATATAGACACCGGCTCGGGTGAGTCCCATGGCCTGAATGATTTTCGTGAGGAGTTGACCAGCAGGGCCGACAAATGGCTCGCGCTGGCGTTCTTCTTCCGCGCCGGGAGCCTCGCCGATAAACATGATTTCCGCGTCCGGGCTGCCAGCGGCGAAGACCATCGTATCGCGCAAAGTCCCGAGGGCGCGGCATTCGGGAGATTTCTCCGCCTGCGCGGCGAGCGCGGACAGTCGCGTGGCTTTGCTGGAAATCGGTGCAGCGGGAATGGCTTGAGTTTTTCCAAGTGAAGCCCCCAGCGCGGGTAAGCCTAGAAGCTGTCTGGCGGTATCGCTCAGCGGGACATGCGTTACACCGCTGGCGCTGAGCTGGACGAGATAATGCTGAAGCAGGGCGTTGGGGGTGTCGGACATGAATTTGGCTCAGTGGCTAGTCTGGTTTCGAGCCGTGCGCAAGAAGCGACAAGGAGGAAAAGGTGTCTAAATCGCGGTTTTTATAGTTTTTATAGGTTGACTCGACGGGGCAAAATCGGCAAAATGCGGGTAGTTAAGAGTTCTGAATAACCGCCTTCATCATGCTGTCCTACCGCCTCTTTTCTCTGACTGCGCTCTGCGTAGGACTGGCCTCCTGTGAAGGCACGAGTAACCCAGCCGTATCGGGCAATGGTCGTGTCATTGGTGGAGTAAAAACCACCGCTTACACCCACACTGAGTCCGATCACAAAAAATACAAAAAAGGTTCTGCCGCAGGTGGCACCCTCAAATACGGCAATGTCCGCAGTGCGGCTGCCGACTGGTCGGTCTATCCCGTTGGAACCCAGTTCAAGATTGATGGCGACCCCAATATTTACGAGGTGGATGACTACGGCTCGGCCTTGGTGGGAACCAACACCATCGACCTTTACAAACCCAGCAAGGCGGACATGAACAACTGGGGCGCGCGCAACGTGAACATCCATGTCATCAAATGGGGGTCGTTCTCTAAGAGCCTCGCCATCATGAAGGACCGCGAGAAAGCCAGCCAGCGCGTGCGCGACATGGTGCAGCGCATTCAGCGCAGTTCCTAGCGGAGGCTTCATCTCGTGACCAAAAAAGACCGGGCGCAGCATGTGCTAAAAAGGCTGGGAAAATTGTATCCCGATCCGCCTATTCCGCTGGATCATCGCGACGCCTACACGCTGCTCATCGCGGTGCTGCTTTCCGCTCAATGCACAGACATTCGGGTCAACCAAATCACGCCCAAGCTCTTCGCATTGGCCTCCGATCCGGCGACGATGGCGCGGCTGTCGGTGGAGCAAATCGAGAACATCGTCCGTCCTTGCGGTCTCGGCCCTCAGAAGGCGAAGGCCATCAAGGAATTGTCCCGCCTGCTCATCGAGCGCCACGGGGGTGCGGTGCCAGATACCCTTGAGGAACTGGAAGCCCTCCCGGGAGTCGGCCACAAAACCGCGCAAGTCGTCATGGCCCAGTCATTCGGCGTGCCGTCATTTCCCGTGGACACTCACATTCATCGGCTCGCCCATCGGTGGAGGTTGTCCAATGGGAGATCGGTGGTGCAGACCGAACGCGACTTAAAAAAACTCTTTCCGCGCGAGACATGGAACAAGCTGCATCTCCAGATCATTTTCTATGGCCGGGAGTATTGCACCGCACGCGGTTGTGATGGAACAGTGTGTCCGATTTGTCGCGCGATGTTCCCCGCGCGAGTCAACTCTGTTAAGGCAACCAAGCGTAACAAAACCATTCCCAAGCTCTAGACTTCTATGAATCCTGAACGCTTCACCGTCAAAATGCAGGAAGCCCTTGCATCCGCCCAATCCATTGCCACGCAATATGGTCATGCAGAGCTGAAGCCCTCTCATGCGGTGTTGGCCCTTATTGATCAGGAAGGTGGACTTGCGAAGCCACTCCTCGAAAAAATTGGTGTCAATACAGCCGCACTCAAAACTGCGGTCGAAGGCCACTTGGCCCGCCAGCCCAAAGTCTCCGGCGGAGGCCAGCCGAATCTCTCCAGCGATTTGCGCGAAACATTGGCTAATGCGGAAAAGGAACAGCAAAAACTCAAGGACGGCTATCTCAGCGTCGAACATTTCATTCTCGCACTGCTCAAGACGCGGACGGACATTGAGGACGTATTGAAGAAAGCGGGTCTGAAATATGACGCTGTTCTGCAAGCTCTCGCCAGTGTCCGCGGTGCCCAGCGCGTGACCGATCAAGACCCCGAGGGCAAATATCAGACACTGGAAAAATACGGCACCGATCTCACTGCGCGAGCGAGGCAGGGGAAGATCGACCCCGTCATCGGACGCGACGAAGAAATCCGACGCGTCATGCAGGTGCTCAGTCGGCGCACGAAGAATAACCCAGTGCTCATCGGTGAACCGGGCGTCGGTAAAACCGCCATCGCGGAAGGACTCGCGCGGCGCATTGTCGCGGGCGACGTCCCAGACTCCTTGAAGAACAAGCGCATCATCAGCATGGACCTCGGCGGCATGATGGCTGGCGCGAAATTCCGTGGCGACTTCGAAGAGCGATTGAAGGCTTTTCTCAAAGAAGTCACCGGAAGCGATGGCGAGATCATTTTGTTCATCGACGAACTCCACACCATCGTCGGCGCCGGCAAAGCCGAGGGCGCAATGGATGCAGGCAATCTTCTCAAGCCACAGCTCGCGCGCGGAGAACTCCGCTGCGTCGGCGCGACCACACTTGATGAGTATCGCAAGCACATTGAAAAAGATCCCGCGCTGGAGCGTCGCTTCCAGCCCGTCATGGTTGGCGAGCCGAGCGTTGAGGATACCATCGCGATCTTGCGTGGACTCAAGGAGCGTTACGAAGTCCATCACGGCGTCCGCATTCAGGACGGTGCAATCATTGCCGCCGCCACAGTGAGCCATCGTTATATCGCCGACCGCTTCCTGCCTGACAAGGCCATTGACCTCGTGGATGAAGCTGCGAGCCGCATCAAAATCGAACTCGATTCCATGCCCACGGAGATCGATGTCATTGAGCGCGCGATCATGCAGATGGAGATGGAGCGTCAGGTCTTGAAGAAAGAAAAAGACGCCGCCAGCAAGACTCGACTCGAAGGTATCGAAAAAGAAATTTCCACACTCAAGGAAAAGAGCGACACTCTGAAGCTGCAATGGCAAAAGGAAAAAGAAGGCGTGCAAGCTGGCCGCAAGGTGAAAGAGGAAATCGAAAAGCTCCGCACCGAGCTAGAGCAAGCGCAGCGCAAAGGCGACTTCGCCCGCGCCGGAGAGATTCAATATGGGCTGATACCCAAGCTCGAACAGGAACTTGAGACTGCATCAGAAAACGGAAAGCGGAAAACGGGAAACGCGCAATTGTTAAGAGAAGAAGTCACCGAGGAAGACATTGCCCGCGTCGTCGCCGCATGGACGGGCATCCCCGTCTCGCGCTTGCAGGAAGGCGAACGCAGCAAGCTCACGCACATGGAAGATCGTCTTGGCCAGCGCGTGATCGGTCAGAAGAAAGCGATCAAAGCCGTGAGCAATGCCGTGCGTCGAGCACGCGCCGGATTGCAAGACGAGAACCGGCCCATCGGCAGCTTTCTGTTCCTTGGCCCGACCGGAGTTGGCAAAACAGAGCTTAGCAAAGCCCTTGCCGAATTTCTTTTCGATGACGAGAACGCCATGCAGCGCATCGACATGTCGGAATACATGGAGAAGCACACCGTCTCCCGGCTCGTCGGCGCACCTCCCGGCTACGTCGGCTACGAAGAAGGCGGCCAGCTCAGCGAGGCCGTCCGGCGCCGTCCGTATTCCGTCGTCCTCTTCGACGAGATCGAGAAGGCGCACGCGGACGTCTTCAACGTGCTCCTCCAAGTGCTCGACGATGGCCGCCTGACCGATGGCCAAGGCCGCACCGTGGATTTCAAGAACACCATCGTCGTCATGACCTCGAACATCGGGTCGCCAATCATCCAAGAGTATTTCCTCGACGGAAAAACCTCCAAGGGCGCGCATCAGGCGATGGAGGACAAGGTGCTCGGCGAGTTGAAGCGTCACTTCCGGCCCGAGTTTCTCAACCGCGTGGACGACACGATCATCTTCCACAGCCTAGACGAAGCCGAGCTGACCAAGATCGTCGACCTCCAGCTCATCCGTGTGATGAAGCGCCTCGAAGCCCAGAGCCTCCGGCTCGAAGTCTCAGACGAAGCGAAGAAACACATCGCCAAGGAAGGCTACGACCCGCAGTTCGGCGCCCGTCCGCTCAAGCGCGCCATCCAGGACCTCCTGCTCGACCCGCTTGCGCTCCGCATCCTTGACGGCGACTTCAAGGCCGGCGACCTCATCCGCGCCGACGTGAAGGACGAAGCCATCGTGTTCAAGAAGGCGTAAGCCAATCGCTGGACAGCCCTTTCCGGAAAATAGTCTGAAGGTGACAGGCTAAGCGGACCGTGGGATCAATCGTCATCACATTATCCGCCAATCTGAGCTACGCGGCCATTGCTATGAGGCAACTTCTTCAAATTGTTCTGCTGACGATGAACCTTTCCGCATGGGGACAAGGCTCCATCGTGGCTACAACCGGCGTTTCAGCCGGTTTCCCTGGGCTGATATGGAATCGGCGAGGATACGTCTCCAGCGGAGCTTTCGACATAAGAGGGGAAGGCTATGCAACGTTTACCATCGAAGGTGCAACCGATCCTTGGTTTTGGAACGGGCCGCAAGGACGCAGCACCCGCTATATTGGAGTCTACGCAGTGACACGATTGGACCAAAGCTCTCTGGCGAGCAGTTCTGGGGAAACGTCTACGGTGCCGATCACACGATTTCACAACAGACGAGGGCCAATTGGATGGCTACTCCTGGAGCTTGGAGTGGCTCACTTGGTTTGAACGGAGAGTTTCTACTTGGGTTCAGGTTACCAACGCCATCTGGCTACCAATACGGCTGGATCAGCATAGGGATGACAGGGCCAGACCCGGCTGTCGACACACCGATCCTCACCGGCTGGGCCTATCAGACTCAGCCGGGATTGAGCATCACGGCAGGAGCAGTTCCAGAGCCCGGAACGCTGGCGTTGGCAGGTATTGGCATTGCCGTATGGCTGTCTCTGAAAAGAAGGAATCCCGCCTGCAAGTGATGCGTTAGATAGGTCCCGCCTCAGCTATTTGACTTCCCGCCGCCTCGGCTACCTTCCACCCGCATGGCGGAAGACCTCGTGCCCAACCTGACCGGCGATTGGATCGGCAACTACACCGGCCATTTCGAGGAATACATCCGTATCGAGCAGGAGGGTTCGCTCGCCATCGCCACCAAAATTACCGGCGACGACCACGTTCCATCCGGCCAGATCACATGGCGCACCGACGTGGCGACGGGCGAAGGCGAGGGCCAGATCGCCGAGCACGATTTCCGCAACGCCCGCTTCATTCCCGGCCGCCTCTTCATCAGCAACCGCGACCACATCCGTTTCGAATGGTTCGGCGTCGGCGCCGTGGAGTTCCGGCGCGATGACTAGGTTGATCCATCCAATCCAATCGCTGGTAGGGCGACGGCTCCGGCCGAGCCGCCGAGAAACGATCCGCCAAAACCCGAGGCTACAGCGGCATCGCCAGCCGGCCTCCGATCGCTCTGAACTTCCCGTGAGACACGTTCCGTAGATCCCAAAATCACAAGGCGGCTCGGCGGGAGCCATCGCCCTACCAACCTTCGCGTTCTTCGCGCCCTTCGCGGACGCAACCTTCCGCCACCTCGGTTGACCCGTCCGCTCCCCTGCCCTTACCTTGCCCGCATGATTACGTCGCCGGTGGCCGAGCCCGCCGCCCAACTGGATTTCGTCACCCGCAAGCCGCTTCCGCCCGAGCAGCTCGACACGCTTTCGCGCGACATCCTCGCCCTCAAGAAGAAGCTCAACGCCGTCATCCTCGCCCACAACTACCAGCTCCCGGAGATCCAGGACGTGGCCGACTTCGTGGGCGATTCCCTCGGGCTTTCCCAGCAGGCCGCCAAGACCAGCGCCGACGTCATCGTCTTCTGCGGCGTCCACTTCATGGCCGAGACCGCCAAGATCCTGAACCCCGACAAGATCGTCATCCTGCCCGACGCCGACGCCGGCTGTTCGCTGGAGGCCAGTTGCCCGGCGCCCAAGCTGAAGGCGCTTCAGGAAACGAATCCCAACTTCTACACCATCGCCTACATCAACTGCTCCGCCGAGGTGAAGGCCCTGTGCGACGTCATCGTCACCAGCGGCAACGCCATGAAGATCGTCAACGCCGCGCCCAAGGACCGCGACATCCTCTTCGTGCCCGACGAAAACCTCGGCGCCTGGATCATCGAGCAGACCGGCCGGCCAATGACGCTCTGGAAGGGCAACTGCTACGTCCACGTCGAGTGGACCCACGCCAGCATCACCCGCATCCGCCAGCAGTATCCCGACGCGCCACTCGTGGCGCATCCGGAATGCACCAAGGCCGTCCGCATGTTGGCCGATGAAGTGTGCTCGACCGAAAAGATGGTCGCCTACTGCAAGGCCAGCCCGGCCAAGGACATCATCATCGCGACCGAATCGGCCATGATCCATCGCCTGATGAAGGAATGCCCCGGCAAGACTTTCATCCCCGCGCCGACCGATAACTGCCGCTGCAACGAATGCCGTTTCATGAAGATGAACACGCTGGAAAAGCTGCACGACTGCATGGTCAACCTCGCGCCGCGCGTCGAGCTGCCGAAACACATCCTCGAACGCGCGCGTCTTCCGATCGAACGCATGTTGGAGATCAGCGCAAGGCCCGTGGACAATGCGGGGTGACGATTGCTGGTAGCGGCAGGCGCGCTGCGCCCGCCGACCGATCCGCAGCGCGGATCGGTCCACCTCTGAAACAATTTCTCCCATGTCCACCCAAGCCTGGTTCCCGACCTTCATCTACCACTCGCCGCTCATGCGGACGAACTGGAAGCGCTTCAACAAAGAGCTGCTCAAGGAGTGCTACCAGATTCGCGACAACGATCCGGAGGGGTTGAAGTGGTCGAAGAAGAACTACCCCGGCGGCTACACGTCATACAGCTCGATGTGCCGGCTGCAAAAACTCTCCAGCACCTTCATGGATCTGGAGAAGAAGATCCGGCGCCACGTCCTCATCTACGCCAAGCATCTCGACCTGGACCTCGATGACCGTGAGCTCACCATGACCGACTGCTGGCTCAACATCATGCCCAAACAGGTCACGCACGGGCTCCACATCCACCCAGTCTCGACCATCAGCGGCACCTACTACGTGAAGACGCCGAAGGGTTGCAGCTCGATCAAGTTCGAGGACCCGCGACTCACGAAGTTCATGGCCGCCCCGCCCCGCCGCGCCGATAGCCGCCCGGAAAACAAGGCCCACATCCACTACCCCGCCGAAGCCGGGAAGCTCGTCCTCTTCGAGAGCTGGCTCCGTCACGAAGTCCCGCCGAACCCGGCCGAAGCCGAGCGCGTGAGCGTGAGCTTCAACTTCAACTGGTTCTAGCATAGGAATTATCAGAACGAGCTGAAACACATTCACCGAACCAAAAAATGGGAAATCAGACTGGCCGAGAAACAGATTCAGCTGATGGCCGGTCGCGTGGCACGTCCAGATTGAATTCCCGGGAACCGGCTATCGCAAAGACACATCAATCGGTCCGAAAAAAATCATATGAGTTCATTTGCTTGGGACACATTGATTCATGACAGCTTTAATCTGTCAGGAGTTGCAAAGCGGCTTGAGACGCTGCGGAAAAATGGAGGTTTGAATCACGAGGATTTTGCCCGACACATCACCCGGACACCCTCGGCGCTGAATTGGTTCATCGTTTCATCTAATCTCCGTTTTCAAACAGCTCATCCAGATACTCCGACGCGCTTCGCACTGATTGCCGTTTTACTCGAAAGATTGGTGCATCAAGCCCCATCCTCACATCAGGAACATCTCGACCAAATCGCTCGTGGGACTGTGAAGACTCAAGGCGTTAACACTTTGTCATATCTAATCCGCAATTTGTTAAGTGACGAGAAAGCGAGGGGCACATTTCGCGATTCTCATGACATTAAAATTCAGGTGGAGAGCCTCGTTTTTTAGCAGCTCAGGGATCAATCGGATCTCTCTTCCTTGTTACCATCCTGTCGCAATCCACGAGCTGGCTTCTAGATCCAGTGGGAGGACCAGCTCTTTCTGGCCCAGCTCAGTCGGACTGCAAATTTGAAATGGAGAAGTGGAGCCCCGATCCGAGGATTCTAAGGCAGATGAAGGAGCAATTTTTTATCTACCTTAAGGCACTGAAACCATGTCCTGACCGAGCTACAATTAGACGAATCGCAAGCCTCATCTACTATGCGGCTGAACTGAGCTACAAAGGATCAAATCTTTGGTATTCTCCCCCTCGTTTCTTCACCGACAACCCAACTGAAGCGATGAACGCAATGACCTTTCAACAAGCCGACATGGTTGCAACAGATCGCCTCATCGATCTAGGCGCAGACCTGACGATGGCTGACTATATTTTTCCAGGCCGTGGGATTCCGTTCGGCGTTCTGCAATCCAAAAGCATTGAGGGAATCAGGCTATGCGGCCTTGAGGAGGTCCCTAAAATTGTGGATTGGCTGGAGAATGAAACGTAAAACCATCGGGGCTAAGTTCCGTCAGCTAGAAGCTTCTTTACGCAGGGCTGGGGCTGAAAAAGCGTCTGAACAGATCCGCCACGCCGATTGACCGCACCCGACATGGCTCTTACCTTTCAGCCAACGAAATGATTGCCGCCTCCACCAAAGCCGTTTCCGCCGCGCCGACCATCCGGCAGGGCGACGAACGCCTGATCAAGCTTACCGAGAACGCCGCCAAGAAGGTGACCACGCTGCTGACCAAGCAGGGCCGGCCGACCGGCGTGCTCCGCGTGGCGGTCATGGGCGGCGGTTGCTCGGGCCTGCAATACAAGATGGATCTCCAGGACGCCCCGGCGAACCGCGACATCCTCGTCGAAAGCGCCGGAGTGCGCGTGGTCGTCGATCCCAAGAGCGCGCTCTACGTCACCGGCAGCGAGCTGGACTACGTGGATGCCCTGACGGAAGGCGGCTTCAAGGTGAAGAACCCCAACGCGGCCACGAGCTGCTCCTGCGGTGAGAGCTTCAGCGCGTAATGCCCGACTCCTTCTCGCTCCTCAATGAACCGCGCCTGCCGTGGCTGGATGCGGATGCGTTGAAGGCCAAGTTCCACCAGTTCTCCGCCGAGGTGCATCCGGACCGTTCGCACAACGCGCCGGAAACCGAGAAAGCCGCGAGCAACACGCGTTACGCCGAATTGAACGCGGCCTACAACACCCTGCGCGAGCCGAAGGATCGGCTGCTGCATCTGCTGGAGCTGGAACTCGGCGGCAAACCCAAGGACATCCAGCGCATCCCTCCGGGCACGATGGATCTCTTCATCGAGGTCGGACAGACCTGCAAGGACGTCGACGGGTTCCTTGCCGGAAAGGCCGAGGTCACCTCGCCGATGCTGAAGGTGAAATTCTTCCAGCAGTCGATGGTCTGGACGGACACGCTCCAGAAGCTCCAGCTGAAGATCAACGCGCTGCGGGACTCGCTCGTGGCGGAACTCCAGCAGATGAACGCGGTCTGGCAGGCGGCTCCGGCGATCGGCTCGACGGAGCGGGTTGCGGCGCTGCCGTTGGAGCGGTTGGAACAGGTCTACCGGGCCTTCAGCTACGTGGCGCGCTGGTCCGAGCAACTCCAGGAACGCAATGTGCAACTGGCTTTCTGACGAAATGGGCGACGAATCGAGATCTCTGGCGGGTGGCGCAGGCCTCCGGCCTGCCGTTCCGGGCGTCGCGCCCGGAACGGACAAGACGGCCCCACAACAAACCGCCCCCGCCGCACTCCGACCGGGAACTTGGTTCCAATCCGAAGGCTTTGGGTGCTTTCCGGCGAGGACGCCGGAAAGAGCAGGCCGGAGGCCTGCGCTACCCGTGATTGGCGTTCGGACGCTTGTTGTCCTACTCATGCTTTTGACGGGAAGCCTTTGTAGCCAGGCGCAGGATTGGCAGAAGGAATTCGCGACCATGCCGCTGGGTGAACCGGTCGCGGAACTCAACCGGACCAATGCCGCGCACCTCATGCTCGGCGCTTTGAGAGCCAATCCGATGGTGAAGGCTCTCATTTTCATGCCGGGCGCGACGGACGAGCTCTACTTCTTCGACCGCGACAAGGCCCGCCTGACCAATGCCGCCCCGACTTTGCTCGACGCCATCGCGGCCTACACCAACCAGACGCGCATCCGGGCGACTTTCCGTCCGCCATTCCTGCTGCTGCATTCCGGGGAGGATCCGCTCCAAACTACGGTGATCGTCGAAGACCCGAAGACGGAGGAAAGGCTGCGCGGGAAAGTCTACGCCAAGCAGTTTGCCTACGAAGACCAGCCATGGGAGTTCGTGCGGCGTGAGGTGGGCTGGAACCTGAACATCAATGCCGGTCCGAGCGGAAGATCGGAGCCGTCCTATCATTTCTACCGCCATACGTTGGCGGGTTTCGGACTGAACGGGTTGGAGGCGATCGAAGCGATCTCGATGGCCGGCAAGACGACGGTGACGGTCAAGAAGCGCGCCCTGTCCTTCATAGCCGACACACGATTCAACCAGCGTCCCGAGTCCAGTGCGGATCGGATAAAGCGGCTTCTGGAACGGAAGGAAGCAGAGTCGGGTTCCAAGCCGTGAGCAATTCGCGCCACATTGCCGTGATCTAGGCACGGAATCGTCGGCAACGGATGGAATCAGTCTCCAATCGCCCACAAACGGCGTGGCACAGGCGAAGCTTTCAAACAATGCATGCGTAAGATGCTGCGCTTCTTAAACCGAAACGGTGCATCCCCCATCGCCGTCGCCATCATGGTTTCGGCAGAAAGCCCCACCTCGACTCCATCCCCGGGCGCCAGGCTGCAATCCTGACGCATCAACCGATGATTAATTGCCTGGCGGCCGGCGAAAGCTGACCGCCAGTTCTTTTCCCGGCAAACGGCGCACGCCCCAGCCTGCTCAACGGATGTAGTCGAGCAACGACTGGTGGAGAATGGTGCTACCGGACTGGAGAGCGGCCTTGTAGGCGTTCTGCGTCTCCGTGAGCTTGACGATGGTCGTCGCCAGATCCACGTCGGTTTCCTTCGAGACGAGCATGTTGAGGGACTCGAGTCGTTGTTTGGAAACGGCCAACGAGGTCTCGAGGCGGGCCTGGGCGGCGCCGTTCGATCCGTAGTGGAACAGGAAGTTTTCCTCGTCCTTCTGGATGTTCACGCGGTCGACGGTCTGGATCTGCGAGACGTTTCCGGACTGCAGGTTGTCGCGCAGGGCGATGAGGTGGCCGAAGAGGTCCGCGCCCCCCTGCGAATCGACGAAGAGGCCACGATTTCCGGTTCCGCTGGTGTTCGCACCGACCGTTTGGGCGGAGAGAGTCACCTGTTCTGCGATCTCGCTTTCGGCCAGGTCGACGTTGCCCTGATACGAGACCGATGTCGTCCGGCCCTGGGCATCTTTGACGGCGACGAAAGGAACTGTATCAGACTTTGTGCCGGCGAATAGATAGTCGTTCCGGTTCTTCACGTTCGCGAACTGGACGGCTCGCGCGAGGAGCTGGTCGACCTCACCGCTCAGGATCTTGAGTTGCTCCGGGGAATTGATGCCGCCCGCAAGCGTGGCGATCTCGCCCGCCCGGTCGACGATCTTCTTGGTGGCGCTCATCGAGGAATAGCTGGCCTGGGCCAGTTCCTGATGCCGTCCGATGTTGTCCGCGTATTGCGTGAGTTTCCTGCCCTCGCCTTGCATGTCCATGACACGGCGCATCGCGGCCGGATCGTCTTCCGGAAGCGTGATGCGCTGTCCGGTGGCCGCCTGGGTCTGATACTGGTTGGTCCGGTTCGTCAGGCGGGTGATCTGGTCGAGGAGGCGGGTTGGGAAGCTGTTGGAAGTGACTCTCATGGCCGTTCAGGGTTCTCCGCGGGCAACGTCAGCGTTTCATGTTCAGGATGGTGTCCAGCATCTCGTCGATGGTCGTGACCATCTTCGCCGAGGCGGAAAACGCCTTCTGGAATTTCATCAGGTCGGTCATCTCCTCGTCGATCGAGACGCCCATGACCGAGTCGCGCTGGCTTTCCAGCATGTTCTGGACGATGTCCTGGTTCCCGATCTGCGTGTTGATCGTCTTCAGGTCCTGCCCCATCGAGGCGATCGCCTGCGCATAGTAACCGCCCAGGCGCTCTCCGCCGAGCGCGGTGATCGGCTTGTCGCCGAGTTGCGCCAGCTTGAGGACCACCGTGTTGTTGCCCACGTCGCCGGCGACGCCGTTGGCCTGGATCAGCTGCAGGTTGTTCTTCAGCGCCGGGTTGACCCTGATGTCGCCAGCCCCGGTCCCGAGGAAGAAATCGTTTCCCGTCGTGCCGGTGAGGCCGAAGCCCGTCGCGTGGATGGCGTTGACCTCGCTGATGAGGTTGGACGCGAGGAGGTCGATCTCGCCGCGGGTCTTAGCCAACGCGACGTCCCGGGATTCGATCCGCCCGTGGATGCTTCCTCCCTGGATGTTCAGCGTCGTGGCGGTGCCGAGGGCACGGACGAGCACCTGGCCACCGCCGGCATCAAACGCCTCCAGGCGGTTGGTCACAACCGCCCCGGTGATGATCGCAAGGCCGTCGATGGCTATGTTCGACGCACCCTGGGGCGTCTCGGTCACGCTGAAATTGGCGAACTTCGCAAGGTCCTCGAGCTTCTGCTGCCGCGCGTCGCGCAGGTCGTTCGCGCGTCCGTTTCCTCCAACCTCGACCTTCACGATCTCGGAGTTGAGCTTGGCGATCTCGTCGACGATGTCGTTGGCCGCCGTGACGTCGGCCCCGATGGAGTTGCCGATGCCGGCGCGGACGGCGTCGAAGCGCTGGACGATCTGGTTGAGGTGGGTCGCAAGGTCCTGGGCTTTCGCCACCAGAGTCTGCCTCGCGGCCGGGTCGTTCGTGTTCGGGCTCGATATCTTCTGGAACGAACCGAAGAGGTCCGAAAGGTCCTTGGCGATCCCGTTGGCCGCGCCGCTCGCGTCCGCGCCGGTGCGATCCAGGCGTTCGCCGGTCGCGGACTGGATGTATTGGAGTCCCTGCTGCTGGGATTCGAGCGAGCCGCGGACGCTCAACTCGCTCAGCATCTGGCCGTCGACGAGGGCGTCGCGAAGGCTCGTGATGCCGACGGCCATCGACCCGGTGCCCTGGGGACCGAACGCCGACGGAACGCTGCCGCTCGTCACGATGGAAACCCTCTGTCGCGCGTAGCCGGGCGTGTTGACGTTCGCGAGGTTGTTCCCCGCGACTTCAGTGCCTGCCCGCGCGGTCGAGAGACTGCGCGTCGCCATGCTCAGCGAACCGAATAATCCTAGTCCTGTCATGGTCAGCCCACGGCCTCGTAAATGGATCGGATCGGGATGACACGGCCCGGCAGACCGCCGCGCTGGTCATAGACCTGGGTTTCCTGGCGGGGAAACAGGCTCGAAAGGAAACTCTGCATGAGGTCGACCGAGCGGCGCAGCAGCAGATGGTTCTGCCGCGTGCGCTGCTGGACCCGGACGAGGAGTTCGTTGTTCTCATCGACCAGGGCCGTGACGAGCCCCTGGTAGTGGTGGGGTAGGGCCGGGATGATCTCGCGGAACGTGCTGTCCTCACGAAGACCAAGCGCCAGGGCCGCCGAGTGGCGGGTGGCGTCGCGACGCGCGCGCGCCTGCTCCACTTCGCCCATCTGCCCGTGGATCTGGTGGACGGTGTCCATGAGGGCATCGGCCGCACGGGCCATGACGGCGTCCTGCTGGTTGTCGAGGGCGGCCAAGATTCCTCCATAGGTTTCGAGTTCCTCCCTCAGGGCTGTCACCAGTTTTTCGGACTGTTCCAACTGAACGTTCATTTGCTGCGGTTTCCTTCGGACGTCTTGGCGGCATTCTTTTCCCCGGTCGCCGCACCGGCTCCCTGCTGTCGCATCAACTGTGCCTGAAGGCTTGTGCCGAGGCCGACATCGCCGCTGCTGGCGATCGAATCGGCCAGACGGTCGGTGACCATGTCGTCATAAATCTTTGAGATGGAGGACTTCCCCGTGAGCGTATCCCCAAGCATCGGCTTCCGCGCCTCCTTCAACATCTGCCGCAGGAGCAGGGCCTCGAATTGGCGGGAGAGCTCGGCGATTTTTTCCCCCGAGGACATCGTTGCCGACCGCCCGACATCTTCGGCCGGTCGGCTGGCGTTGGCTGAAGCGACTCCGGAGATGGCTGGGTTCATGGGAAGAAAGGGAACGCTCGGCGGGTGGTTCAACGCAGGAGAAGATCGGCCTGGAGCGCTCCGGCCTGCTTCATGGCCATGAAGATCGACATCATGTCCCGGGGGGTGACGCCGAGGGCGTTCAACGACTGCGCGACTTTCTCCACCGTCGGCATGTCTGGCAGGGGCACCAGGGCTCCTTTGTCCTCCTTCACGTTGGTATCCGTCCTTGGGGTCACCACCGTCTGTCCGCCTCTGCTCAACGCGTTGGGCTGGGAAACATCGCTCGAGTTGGCGATCGTGATCGTGATGTTGCCCTGGGAAACGGCGCACGCCGAGATGCGCACGCGGGTGGTCGCGACGATCGTCCCCGTCCGCTCGTTGATGATGATGCGGGCAGGGATGTCGGATTCCACCTCGACCGATTCCAAGCGTGACAGGAACGACACTTCGGAGCCGGAAAATTTTTCGGGCACGCGCACCCGCACGGTTGTCGAGTCGATGGCCACGGCGGCGTTGGTGAACTTCAAATTGACGGCATCCGCCACCCGGGCGGCCGACGTAAAATCAGGTTCGCGCAGGAGAACCTCGACGGAGTTGTTCAGGACCACTTCGGCCGGGATCTCCTTTTCAACGATGCCGCCCCCGGAGATCTGGCCGACGGTCGGATGGTTCTTCTGGACCGACGCGGACTCGTTCCCCCCCGAGATTCCACCGATCGTCAGAGGTCCCTGGGCGACGACATAGACCTCGCCATCGGAGCCGCCCATGAGCGGGGTCTGCAGGAGCACGCCGCCCTGCAGGGTCTTCGCATCACCCATGGAGGACACGGTGACATCCAGCCGGGATCCAGCCTTCTTGAAGGCGGGGACTTCGGCCGTGACCATGACGACCGCGACATTTTTCGATACCAACGCCTGCGCCGGGACGGTGATCCCGTGACGCTTGAGGAGGTTGGCCACGGATTGGACCGTGTAGATCGGGTTCTTGTCGCCGTCGCCCGCGATGCCAACGACGAGGCCCAGACCCGAGAGCTGGTTGTCCCGCGCCCCGGCGAAAATCGCCACGTCCTTGAGACGGGTGCCCGCAAACGCCGAATGGGCGCCGAGAAGCGCCACCAGCCCAAAGTGCCAAAGAAGTCGCATGGGAACGCGTCTCAGAAGGGGTTGACCTTGTCCCAGGTCTTGGTGAACCAGCCTTTCTTCTGCGTGTCGGATACGGAACCCGAGGAGACGATGCTGATCGAGGCGTCAGCCACATTATAGCTGAGGACGGTGTTGAGAGCGGAGACATCGTCGCCGCGAACCACGCCACGGAGGACGACCTCCTGCTTCTCGCCGGAGAACGCCGTGCGGCGCCGGCCTTCGACGATCATGGTGTTGTTCGGCAGGATATCGACCACGCGGACGGCGATGCGGGCGTTGATCTGCTCGGAGTTGTTGATCTGGCCGCCGCCGTCGAACGTGTTCTTCGCGCCGGCCTTGAGGGCGGGATACTGGCCGCCCTTGGTGAGGAGCCCGCTGGCCGTCGGGCCGTAGAGGAAGCTCGAGATGCTGGCGTCGATGTCGGAGGACTTGGACGTCTTCGTGTTGTTCTGCTTCGACGTCGTGGCGCTCTCCTGGACGACGATCGTCACGATGTCGCCAATGGCCGAAGCCTTCTTGTCGGACAATCCGGAACGGGCGCCCGGCTTCCAGAGCGAGTCGGCGGATGCGCCGGCGGCGAAGGAAATAAAGACGGCCATGAGGGCCGCCTTTCGGAAGATGGACGTCTGCGATTCGCCGGCCTTGAGGCGGTTCGACACGCGCTTCCACTGTTTGGACTCGCGCTCGAGTTCGGATTCACGGCCGACACGCGAGTCGGTGGAAACGCCGTTTTTCTGGGCCCATTCGTAGGCCCGTTCAAAGATGGAGGATAACGGTTTGTTCATTGTGCACCTTTCCTAGGAGTTCTCGTTTCGTTTTCGGATTCCGCACCCGCAGGGTTTGACCAAGGACGCCGTCTTCGAGCGCCTCGACCTTGAGGGAAATCTGCATGCCGCCGTCGCGCACCCACGCCTCGACCATGGTGCCGCGGAGGATCACCGGCCGCGTGCGGACGGAACGTCCCGTCAAGGGAACTCCGGCGACGAGGTTCTCGGTCAGTTCAAGATCACCCTCTTCCAACGCCTTGGCGGGAACGAAGTCGCGGATCGCCACGATGTCGCGGCGTTCGGGTTTCACATCCGCGCTGCGCAGCGCTTCTCCGCGACGCACCGGGCCGGAGCTGACGACGATGTCGCGCCAGATGCGCGCCTGAAGAAGGACTTGGAGCTCCGCGATGCGGCGGTCGGCCAACTGGACTTCGAAACGGCAGACAAAACTCTGGCTCAGGCCGGTGGCCGGCACGTCGACGATGCGGACGGACACCGGCTCGTCGGTGACCTGCATCCCGTTCCACGCACGGCCGAACCGGAGCTCCAGCTCACCCCGTTCCTTGACATGGTCGCGCTGCAGCGCGGCCTGGAGCAACTCCTTGAGCTCGCTCTCGGGCAGCAGGCGCGTGCGGCGCGTGATGGTTATGCGGTCGGCACCCGACCAGTTGGTGAAGCCATCAAGCCCGGCATTTTCGCCGAGGAGCTTCTGAATCTGAGCGGCATCCCAGTTCAACGCCTGCCCCATCGACGGGGAAGGCGCGAGCTGGACCGCCGCGGAGGAGTTGGTTTCGCCCCCCGTGAACAGGTCACGGAAGAGCACCCCGGCACCGTCCACTTGGACCGTCCGGCGGAGCTCGTAGGACTGGGCCTGCGAGGCGAAAGCGGTGACGCCGAGGGCCAGACAACCCAATGCGGCAAAGAATCTTTTCTTGAAACGGACACGGGCCGGCCGGCCGGCGGCACGACCTTCGATTCCGGAAATAAAAGTGGAGAATAACCGGTTCATCGACGGAGATTGTTGGCCTGTTGCATCATGTCGTCGCTGGCTTGGACGGCCTTGGAGTTCACCTCGTAGGCGCGCTGGGCGACGATCATGTTCACCATTTCCTCGACGACCTTGACGTTGGACATTTCAAGAAACCCCTGCTGCATCGTGCCCAGCCCGTCTTGTCCCGGAATGCCGGGCGTGGCCTGACCCGACGCCGGCGTCTCCTTGTAGATGTTGCCGCCGACGCTCTCGAGTCCGCCGGAGTTGGGAAAGCGGACAAGCTGCACGGAGAAGGTCGTCTGGGAACCGTTGGCGTTGCGCATCGTCACGTCGCCGTTGTTGGCGAAGGTGATCTCGGTCGTGCCCTGGGGCACAGCCTGGAAGCCGCTGAGGATCTGGTAGCCTTCGCTCGTCACGAACCGTCCCTGGCTGTCGAGCTTGAGGGCACCGTCGCGGCTGTAGCCCCGTGTTCCGTCGGGCAGTTGGACCTCGAAGAACCCGTCACCATTGATCGCCACGTCGAGTTTCTCCCCCGTCTTGGTCAGTTCGCCCGCGGAAAAGACGCGCGCGGTGGAGCCGACCCGGGCGCCGTGGCCGACCTGGATGGCGGTGGGGGTGACGGCTCCCTGCCCCTGCTGGGCACCCGCGGGACGCTGCGTCTGGTAGAGGAGATCCTGGAACTCGATCTTGTTCTTCTTGTAGCCGGTCGTATTGACGTTCGCCAAGTTGTTGGAGATCACGTCCAGATTCATCTGCTGGGCCTGCATCCCGGACGCCGAAGTGTAGAGTGCACGAATCATGTTTCAGGAGAGTTGTGTTCAGGCGGGCGGGGACAGCTCGCCAATCGAGCGTTGCATCCGGTCGTCGGTCATCTGGATGACCTTCTGGTTGAGTTCGAACGCCCGCATGGCCGAAATCATGTTGGCCATCTCGTGCACGACGGAGGCATTTGACGTCTCGAGGTATCCCTGCCGCACCAGCGCCGCGGAGGGGGCGGGATTCAGCGCGGGATCCTCGGCGACGAAATAGCCACCGGAAACGGTCGTCAGCTTGGAGGGATTGTTGAACTGGATGACGGACAACTTGCCCTTGGCTTCGGGGCCCTGGCTGATGTCGCCGGATGAACCAACCACCAGCGGGAGCGGATTGTTCAGGTCCAACTGCACGGGGCCCGCGCTTCCGACGACCTTGAAGCCGTCCTTGGTCACGAGCGCCCCGGACGTATCCAGTCTGAATTCACCGTCGCGGGTGTAGCCGGTCTTGCCGCCGGGGAGTTCGACCTCGAAGAAACCGTCTCCTTCGATGGCGAAGTCCGCGTTGCCGTTGGTCGGACGGATCGGCCCGGGGGCGAACGAGGTGCTGGGCTTCACCGTCTGCATCGGCGGAGGTTCCCCCGCCACCGGCGCCGCCATGGAGAACGCGACATCCTGCCGCTTGTATCCCGGGATCGAGCTCGAGGCCAGGTTCTGCGAGATGATGTCCTGCCATTGGCTATTCGCATTCAGCGCGGCAGCGGCGTGGTAGAGACCTACGTTCATGACCATTCCTACCTAGCACCGCCGATGCCACGGGAAGAAACAGGCGTGTTTCCTAGGATTCCGGATCGGCAGAGGGAAAAACTGGCAATCGCTTCCCGTCGGGGCCGGTGGAATTTGCCGCATGGAACGCGGCGGAGGGATCAAAGGATCAGAGCTCGCAGGCAAGCTCGATCACCTGCCCGCAGGGGCACTCGATACGGATGGAAGTGACCACGTCATCCTGCTTCTGGACGATGACCTTGGGGGGATTCTTGCAGGAATCAGGCGAGTGGAGAGGCGCCGTAACCTGGGAAGGAGAATTGGAACGGGCCGGAATCTTCACCGCCGTGGGAGCGGACACGCTCACGACCTGGACGCGCGTGGTCGCCGCTCCCGACCGGGAGGGGCTGGACTTGCCGAACAACGGGGCAAAGGCGGCGGGCATGGCGGGTGACAGATTAGAGAGGACGGGGCTCAAGCCTTGGTCTTCAGACGGAGCATGACCGTGACCCGTCGATTGGATTCGTCATCGGGCGCCAGTCCGGAAACGGGCTGGGTGTCCGAATAACCGGCGACCTTTCGGACCTGATCGATGCGGACGCCGTGATTCAAAAGCTTTTTCCGCGCTACGTTGGCACGGCCCGATGTCAGCTCCCAAAGGTCGAGCTCCCCGAGATCCACAGGCCCCCGGGCTTCCGAATGGCCCTCAAGCTCGACGGCAAACTCCTTGAAACGGGCGATTCCCCACGCGACCGTCGAGAGAACCCACTCTCCGTAGACAGTCAGATCCGAACTGTCCTTCTTGAAAACAGGCCTCCTGGCGCGATCAAAAAGACTGATGCGAATGCCGTCGGAGGTCATTTCCATCTTCATCGTGTCGGAGTTGTCCAACTCGTTCATATCGAGCTTCAACTCCTCGCTCACCTTGCGCAGAAAGTTCAACTCCACGGTCGAGGCGGCATCCGACGTTCCCTTGCTGCTCTCGACCTTCTGGGGATCCTTGTTCTGGAGAATGCCCGGCGACGCGGGCACGAGTGAGGCAAACGGGTTCCGGAACGAGCGTTCGATCGCGGCCTTGACCTTCTCGTCCTGGGCCGTGAGCCAGAGCACGAGGAACAATGCCATCATGGCGGTGACGAAGTCCGCATATGCGACTTTCCACGCTCCTCCGTGATGTCCGTGTTTCTTGGCCATGGTGGCAATTCGCTCCCAATCCCGATCGTTCCGCCGCTGTCTCCCGGTTCACTGACCGGAAACTACTTCTTACCGATTCCCTTCAACATCTCTTCCAGAGCCTCCGCGGTCGGCTTGACGTCGCTCGTTAGGCCGCGCCGCGCGACCTCGACGGCCATGACGGGAGCCATGCCGTTGGCGAATCCGACGACGGCCGCGGCCATCGACTTGAAATAGAGCATCTCCGAAGCGCCATTGAACTCCATGGTGACCGTCATCGGATTGACGAAGCCGTAGGCCGCGAGGATCCCGAGGAAGGTTCCGACAAGCGCCGCACCGACGGCATGGCCAATCTGCTCGATCGGGCCGCTGATGGCACCCATCGTAATGACGATGCCCAGGACGGCCGCGACGATGCCGAACCCGGGAAGTCCGTCGCCGGTCTTCTGCAGCACGCTGATGGGCTGGTGGTGTTCGTCCTCCATGGCCTCGAGTTCGAGGTCGAGGAGCACCTTCAACTGCTCGGGCTTCATCTTTCCGTCGATGATCGGCCGGAGGGAATTGCAGAGGAACTCCACCGCGTGGTGGTTCTTCAGGAAAGTCGGATACTTGGAAAAGATGCTGCTGGATTCCGGAGTCACCACGTGTTCTTCGAGGGCGATCATGCCGTTGCGCCGGCCGATCATGAAAAGCTCGTAGAGCGCCATGAACATTTCCTGGTAGGCGTTCTTCGTGAACGGCGAAGGCTTGAGCGTGCCGATGATCTGGCTGATGAGGCCCTTGATCACCCGCATCGGGGCCATGATGACGAGGGCGCCGAGAGCCGCGCCGCCCAGGGTGACGACTTCGGAGGGATGCCAGAGGGACATCAGCTGTCCGCCGGCCATTTTGAAGCCGCCGGCAACGCAACCGAGCACGATTAGGGCACCGATGATGACTAGCATGACAATGAGGTTCCGATCCGTCTGAAGCGACCGATCTCAGAACACTTCAGGATCGTGCTTTTTGAGGAACGACTTGATGGAAAGAATGGCCTGTGCGTGGATCTGGCAGATTCGGGATTCGGTCACGCCGAAGACTTCCGCGATTTCCCGGAGGCGCATGTCCTCGAAATAGTAGAGGGCGAGCACCTTCCTCTGCATCTCGGGCAGATGTTCGAGGCGCTCCGCGATCAGCTTGGAAACCTCACGGGTTCCCGTGCCTTCGCCGGGGTCGATCTGCTTCTCGTCGGAAAGGCTCTCGTAACGGCTGCTGCCTTCCTGGCTCTCGGCGTTCCTCACGGAGTCGAGGCAGACGAAGGTGGTCGGCCTGATCTCCTCGAGGAGATCCTGGTATTGGTCGAGCGACAGGTCCATGGCCTTGGCCATCTCCATGTCGGTTACCGCCCCGCCCTTTTGCTGCTCCAGCTGGCGCATGACCTTGTCGACCTTACGGGCTTTGTCGTGCACGGAGCGCGGAACCCAGTCGAGTCGGCGGAGCTCGTCGAAAATCGATCCCCGGATGCGGGTGCGGGCGTAGGTCTCGAAGGCCGTCCCGGTCTTCGTATCGAAGCGTCGGATGGCGTTCAGGAGGCCGACCAGCCCGGCGCTATAGAGGTCCTCGGTGTTGACGTGCGACGGGAGGCTCATGGCGAGCCGGCCCACGATCGTCTTCACGAGCGGGAGGAACTGGGTGACGAGATCGTTCTCCACAGGACTGCCGGCGCCCGCCTTGGCATACTGCTTCCAGACATCGGGCGTGGACGGCCGTGGTGAACTGGCTACGGCGGTTTCTTGGGTGGGTTCGAGGAGGGTGGCCTTCATGGGGGACTAGTCAGGATTGTTTCGCCAGCTGTTGCTCTTCCGCCTTCAGCGCGGCCGCCTGTTTTTCGAGGAGCACCTGTTTGAGGGATTTCATCCACAGGCTTCCCCACCAACGCATGAGCAAACCTGCGAGGTAGGCGGTCAGAGCGGCACGCCAAAGGGTCGACGGCCATCCACTCTCGCTTGCGATTCCGAACGACACCCCGATCCCGAAGCCGATACACCCGCCTAGGATCATGAGTAGTTTCATCGTGAGTGGAGTTCCGTCTCCCCTTCCCTAGCAAAGCCTTTGCCAGACTATGAAATACTCAGGAAACCGAGGAAATCCCGCTATTCGCACGTGAGCGAAGGGGAAACTGATGGGAAAGAATTTGCCGCACCGACGCCGCCTCGAAGCGTCCGGGAACATTTTGCCCCGCCGCCAGGAAGCTCACTGGACGGTTTGTGCCCAGGACGAGGTTCCACACTTTGCCGCGCCGGGCATCTTCATCCACATGGGTGGCAATTATGTCCTGCACCGCGCAATCACTGAACGCGCGGGCTTGGGCGAGCATGGTGTCCGTTTCGTAGGCGAAGTTCAGGACCAGGTGGACATGCGCGCGAGGAAACTGGGACAAGTGCCGGTTGAGTTCGCGGATCGCGCCCGGATCCCGCCAATCGACACCGGGCAAATCGATGAAGCCGATGTCGCCGAACGTGCTGCCGCCGGGCCACGAACGCTCCACCGGCACGCCAAGGATCTCGGCGTGCACGTCGAGAAAATCCGCCGTGTTGGAGGTCGCCCCGTCCAATCGCCACACCGTCGCCGCCGCCCCGTCCACGAGCACCGCTTGTGTGAGCCATTTGCAGATCGACGTGGATTTGCCGCTGCCGGCCGGCCCGATGAACACATGCAGTCCCGAACGCGAATTGCCCGGCGCCTCCCGCCATAACCGCTCAAGCACACGTTCCGCCGCCGCCAACTGCTCCTGCAACGGCGACGAAGCCGAAACCCGGCCGCGCTGGAACACCTCTTCCTCCACGCGGCCCACGATCAAAGGCAGCAGGCCGGTGGCGATGAGATAGGACTTCAGGGAACCCGCCGCCGGCTCCGGCAGCCCGCTCGGAGCCGGCAACGCCGTCTGGAGCTGCGGACGCGTTAAGAGTCCCCCTTCAAAATTGAATCGTGAAGCATCCGGAGTGGATGCGGCTGCCAGCACGAACGGATCGACCGGCACTGCCGGCGTCTCGATCTGTCGGCGCATCTGGCCCAATTCGCGCCGCATTTCCGCCATTTGCGCGGCCATGAGCGCGTTTCCTGAAAGGCCGGCGTCGGGTTGCGGTTCGGCTTCGGGCAACCGCGCCAGCACCTGGATCCGAGGCTTGCGCCAAAGGCGGGCGATTCCTTCTGCCGGAAGCTTGGTGACGCCGACGATGATCGCCCGCGGACCCAGTTCAGCCCGGATCTTCGCCACCGCGTCGGCGGACGAATCGGCTATGAACGGAATGATGCGGCCTTCGGGCATGTTGAGGGTTCAACGGACGACTCAGGAAGGATCCGGAGACGGGATGATCCCCGCCGACTGGATTTCGACCCGGGGCGGAACCTCCGAATACGACAGGACGGCGAGTTCTCCGAACGTGCTTTCGAAAAACCGTTTGAAGGCCAGACGGATCTGCGGGGCGCAGATGACGACGGGCGGATGCCCGGCGGCGACGAGGCTTTGGATCTTCTGGGAAAGCCAGTCGATCACGTGTTTCGCCAGGCGTGGATCCATCATCAGGGAAATCTCGGTCGGCGTCTGCCGGACGCCTTGGGCGATCTGCTGTTCGAGCCGCGGGTCGAGGGTGATCGCCTTGAGGGTGCCGGTGTCGGACTGGAAGCTCCGCGTGATCTGCGGCCCCAGCGCGCGACGCGCGAACTCGGAAAGCTCGTCGGGGTTCTTGGTCACGGTCGCGTAGTCCGCCACCTTTTCGAGGATGGCGGCGAGGTTGCGGATCGAGATGCCCTCGGCCAGTAGGTTCTGCAGGACCCGCTGCACGTGGCCCACCGTGAGCAGTCCCGGGATGAGCTCGGTGACCACGGTCGCGTGGGTCTGCTTCAGATTATCGAGGAGGTTCTGCACGTCCTGACGGCTGAGGATCTCGTGACAGCTGCGTTTCACCGTCTCGGACAAATGGGTGACGAGCACCGACGCCGCGTCGACGATCGTGTAGCCGGCGATCTCGGCGTTCTTTCGCTCCATGTCGGTGATCCAGGTGGCGGGGAGCTTGAAGACCGGTTCGGTGGTGGGGATGCCTCGCAGCACGGCGCGGCTGTTTGTCGCGTTCATCGCGAGCCAATGGCCGGGAAGAAGCTCGCCCTGGGCGATGACATTGCCCTTGAGAACAAACCGGTATTGGTTGGCCTCCATCTGGAGGTTATCCCGCAGCCGGATCGGCGGAACGAGGACTCCCATCTCGGAGGCGAAGTTGCGGCGAACACCGGTGACCCGCTCGAGCAGGTCTCCTCCCTTGCGGGCGTCGGCCAGATTGACGAGCCCGTAGCCGAGCTCGATCTGGAGAGTGTCGAGCTGCAGCAACGATTCGATTTTGTCCGTCTCCTTGCCTTGACCGGGCTTGGAAGGATCGGATGCGGCACCGCTGGCGGAACCATCCTTGCCGCCGACAGCGCCACCCGCCTGTCCCGTGGCCGCAAGGGCCATCCGCCCTTCGAGCTCCTCTTTATTGAGATACCGCGCGATGAGCCAGGAAATGGTGCCGAGCACGAGGAACGGGAACATCGGCAAACCGGGCACCAGGGAGAATACGATGAGCATTGCCGCCAGGATCTTCAGAGCCCGGGGATAGAGCATCATCTGACGGGTCAACTCCTGGCCCAGGGCGTCCTTGGCGGCGGCGCGCGTGACAAGGATACCCGAGGCGACCGAGACGATGAGGGCGGGGATCTGCGAAACCAGGCCGTCGCCGATGGAGAGAAGTGTATATTTCTGCAGCGCCTCGGTAAGCGACTGGCCCTTCTGCATGATGCCGATGGCGAAGCCGCCGAGGACGTTGATGAGCGTGATCAGGACCGCCGCGACCGCGTCGCCGCGGACGAACTTCGACGCACCGTCCATGGCCCCGTAAAAATCGGCCTCCTGCTCGACCTTGCGCCGGCGGGCCCGAGCCTCGGACTCGACGATCATGCCGGCGTTGAGCTCGGCATCGATGGCCATCTGCTTGCCGGGCATCGCGTCCAACGTGAAGCGGGCCGCGACTTCGGCGATTCGGCCGGCACCCTTGGTGATGACCACGAAGTTGATCACCACGAGGATCACGAACATCACGAAGCCGACGACGTAGTTGCCCCCGACGACGAAGTTGCCGAACGCCTCGATGATGTGGCCCGCGCTTCCATCGGTGAGGATCAGACGGGTCGTCGCGATGTTCAGCGAGAGCCGGAACAACGTGATGAAAAGAAGCAGCGAAGGAAATCCCGTGAACTCCGAAGGATCCTTGAGGTAGAGGATCACCAGCAGGATCAGCAGTGACAGCGCGATGCTGCACGCGAGCATCGCGTCCAGGATGAACGGCGACACCGGCATGACCATCAGCATCACCGTCGCGAAGACGCCGATGATGAGGAAAATGTCACCCTGCTTGAGCAGGCGACCGATGTTCGAAACTGGATTGGCCATCGACTGTGCCATGGCTCAGGAATGCTGCTCCCGGTAATAGCGGTAGGCGTTCACCCGGTAGACCCAGGCGAGCACTTCGGCCACGGCGGTAAACAGTTGAGCAGGAATCTCGCCACCAACCCGGCCGAACTTGAACATCGTCCGGGCGAGCGGTTTGTTCTCAAGGATCGGGACTCCGTGCTGCTGCGCGATTTCCCGGATCTTCACCGCGTTGAGACGGATTCCCTTCGCGACGATCTTCGGCGCCTTCATCGTCTTGCGGTCGTAGCGGAGCGCGATGGCGATGTGGGTCGGGTTTGTCACAATCACGTCCGCCGTAGCGACTTCCGCCAGCATCTTGCGCTGACTCATCTTCATGCGCCGGGACCGGATCCGGCCCTTCATCTGCGGATTTCCGTCCGAGGATTTGGCCTCTTCCTTCACCTCCTCCTTCGTCATCATCATGTCCTGATTGGTCTTCCAAAGCTGGTAACCGTAGTCCACCGCGGCGATGACCCCCAAGGCGAGGACGGCGCGGTAGCCGATCTTCAGCGTCGCCGCGGCCATGAATCCGGCAATTCTTGCCACGTCGACCGTCTGGAAAAAAATGGGATCGGTCACGATCCCCTTGATCACCGAATAGGAGAGCGACAGGACCACGCTGATCTTCACGATTCCCAGGAGCGTTGGAACAGCCTTTCCGATGCCGAAGACCCGCTTGAAACCGTCCATCGGATTGAGGCGTTCCCAGTGGATACCGAGGGCTTCCGGGGTCGCCTTGAAACGGGTCTGCAACGCACCCGCAAGCAGACCGACGCCGAGGATGGCCAGCACGGGAGGCCCGACCAGCTTGGCGAATTGCAGGCAGGCGAGGGCGAACTGGCCTTGGACCGAGTTCAGGCTCAGGGACGTTTCGTGCAGGTGTCCCAGCAGCCCGACGCTCTCAACCATTCCCTTCCACATCCCCTGCCCCGTGACGCTCAGCGCTCCGAGGCCCGCCAGCAGAACCAGCGCGGTTTGGATCTCCGGGCTGCGCGCGAACTGGCCACGCGACCACGACTCGTCCACACGCTTCTGCGTTGCCTGCTCTGTTTTCTCGCCGCGATCGTCCGACATCGATCCCCCTGCTCAGCCAATCGCATGCCAACGCCGCATCACTGGCCCATCAGCATGGCGACTCTATGGAAATCTTCCGGCAGACGGTTCAAGTAGTTGGAAATGTGCTGGCCCATCAGCTGGATCGTCATGCCAAACACGGCCAACGTTCCCAGGACCCGAACCGTGAAACTTTCCGAGAAGACGTTCATCTGCGGCACGGCTCGCGCGAGGACGGAGAAGACGAACGAAACGACGAAGGAGACCGCCAGAATGGGCGCCGTCATCTGCAGCCCGACCAGGAACGTCTGCCCAGTGCGCGCGACCATGTCGAACGCAAGTTCCTTGGACATCCGTATTCCTCCCGCGGGCACCACGTCATAGGTCCGCGCAAACCCGACGATCAGCCAACGCGGCAGGTCCAGGGCCACCCACATCACCGCAGCGAGGTAGTTGAGAATCGTTCCGGGCGTGGACTGTGGCTGCGGACTCAACGGACTCGGAGAACTCATCGCCCCGAGCCCCATCTCCGCGGTGATCAAGGAACCCACGAGATCCATCGTGTAGAAAACCATCCTGGACGAGAACCCGAGGACCAGCCCGACCCCCACCTCCTTGGCGAAGATACCGACGATTCCAAACACGTCCTTCGTGACGCCGGGCGACACCGCCGGGATCAACTGCGACACGAAGATCGCCAGGAACGCCGCGAAAGCGACCCGCAGGCGGACGGGCGTGTTGGTCGCCGAAAAGATCGGAAGGATGACGAGCAGCGCGCTGGCACGGATGAAAACCACTCCCCAGCTGACGATGTCGAACTGAAAGTTCATGCCGTGACACCCCGGGTGGCTAACGGGCCATGTCGGGCATCTTCTGGATCAGCTCCAGCGCATACTCCATCAACGTCCGCAGCATCCAGGGCAACGCGACGATCAGGACCGTGATGATGGCCAGCGCCTTGGGCACGAACGAAAGGGTCTGCTCCTGGATCGAAGTGACCGTCTGGAAAAGACTGATCGCGAGCCCGACGACCATTCCCACCACGAGCAGCGGCGCGGCCAGCTTGATGGCCAGGAAGATCATGTTCTTGATCAGTTCGATGGCGAGTTCGGCATTCATTTCCTACCTGCCCTGCTCAGCAGGACCGGGGCCAATGGAACGGAACACTCCAGAACCGTTTCCCCCGCTAGCCTCCAAAGCTCAGGACGATCGACTTCACGACGAGGTTCCAGCCGTCGACCAACACGAAGAGGAGGATTTTTAGGGGAAGCGAAATCGTCATCGGCGGCATCATCATCATGCCCATGCTCATCAGCACCGTGGCGACGACGAGATCGATCAGGATGAACGGAAGGAACAGAAGGAAACCCATCTGAAAGGCGGTCCGCAGCTCGCTCAGGATGAACGACGGGATCACGACCTTCATCGGAAGCGCATCCGGCGCGGTCGGGCCTATGCGCGAGATCTCGACGAACAGTTCGACATCCTTGGGCCTGGTCTGCCGCAGCATGAACGCCTTGAGAGGGACGGTGGCTTTGTCCAGGGCTTCCGCGCTCGTGATCTGTTGGGCCCGGAGCGGCGTCAGTGCCTCCTTGTCGATCCTCTCCCAAACCGGCGCCATGATGAAGAAGGTAAGGAACAGCGAAAGCCCGATGATGATCTGGTTGGACGGCGCTCCCTGCAGGGACAGCGCGGTGCGGATGAAGGACAGCACGATGACGATCCGCGTGAACGAAGTCATCAGGAGGATGATCGACGGCCCCAGCGACAGCAGGGTCATCACCGCGAAAACCTTGAACGTCGAGTCGATGTCCTGGAGCGGATTCTGCCCGTTCATCGAGATGCTCACGCCCATCGGCTGTGGACCCGCCGGCGGGGACTGGTCCTGGGCCGACGAGGAGAACGCGAACAGCACGGTCGCAAAAACCATCCACAAGACCGTCCGTCGCGGGACAAGCAGAAGCTGGCGGAGCGCGCTCATCTCTTTCCTGCGAGCACTTTCTGGAAGGCCTCCACGAAACTCGAATTCGTTCCATTGCGCGCGGGCACCGGAGAAGCGTCAGCTATGGCAGGTTCCTCGCCGGGAAGGTGGGAGAGCAGCGTGATCCCGCTGGGCGCGGCGCCGATGAGAAGGCGCTGTTCCCCGTAGCCGACGACGAGGATCGACTGGCGGTTCCCGATGGAGCGCGCCTCCAGGACGTTCAAACGCGGGGCGGCCCCGCGTTTCACGAGCAGGCGTTGCCAATTGCGGAAGATCCAGATGCCGCCAAAGAAAACGGCGAAGACGATGCCCAGTGCACCCAGGACCCGGATCATCGAACCAGTGGTGTCGAAGGCGGGCGATGGTGTGAAGGCGACTGTGTTCGTGGAAACGGTCTCGGCCGCGGATGCGGTGATCGCGGAAACGGCCGACAGGATTGAGGCGGACAGCTTCACGCGGGGCATCAGGATCCGATGATCTTGGTGATCTTGATGCCGAACTGGTCGTCGACCACGACAACCTCGCCGATGGCGATGCGTTTCTGGTTCACGTAGAGGTCGACCGGCGCGTCGGCCACCTTGTCCAGCTGGACAACGGAGCCGGCCGTGAGATGGAGCACGTCCTTCATCGGCATCATGCAGGAGCCGAGTTCCACGGTCACCTTGACGGGGACATCGAGGAGGACATCGAAATTGGGGGAAGTGGCGGTTTCCATGGACTAGGTGTTCTTGAGGACCTCGTTCAACTGCACGGCCCACCGCTGGTCGGTGACGCCGATGGTTCCGTTGAACTTCGTGATCTGGGAAAGTCGGACGCGGACCTCGTTCGCGAGCGATGGATCGAGCCGGACGAAATCGCCTTCACGCAGACTGGCGACCTGGCCGGCGGTCATCTCCAATCCCTGCCACTCGGCAGTGATGGGAACCTGTATGTCGTCGAACTGGCGGTTCCACGACGGCTTCGCGACGGGCGCGGCATTCGCGATGTCGCCCGAGGCATCGTCCATCTTCTGGCCAAGGCGCCGGATCAATGCCTCGAGGGCATGAAACGGGATCGCGAGCTGGAGCTGCTCCATGCAGTCGCCAATCCGGGCCTCCATCGTCATGGCGAGCAGGATCGTGTCGTGGGCGCAGGTGTTCAGGAAACGGCCGTTGGACTCGTAGCCCAGCAGCGTGGGACGGAGTTCCTGGAAAGGGGTCCATGACGCGGCCCACTCGGACATGATCAGGTTGACCACCTGTTCAAGCAGGGCGTGCTCGATGTCGCTCAGGTCGTGCTCGTGGTTGATGGAATGGGCCGGCCCGCCCATCAAACGGTCCACAATCGTGAGCCCGAGACGCGGGTGCATCTCGAGGACGCAGAGCCCCTTCAACGGCTCGACCTTGAAGACGGTGATGTAGGTCGGGTTGTTCAGGCTCTCGGTGAACTTGTCGAACGGCACCGTGTGCAGCTTCGCCATCTGCAGCCCGAACTCGAGACGAAGGAAGATCGAAAGGCGCGACGCCAGGTCCTTGATGAAGGCCTCGTGGTGGAGCCGGAGTTTCCGCATGTCGCCCTGCGACAGGAAGACCGGGTTACGGAAGTCGTAGGGCTGGATCCGACCCTCGGACTGGCGGGATTTTTCGGCTCCGTCCTTGTGGACGGTGACGCTGTTCTCCTCGGTGGAGACGTCGGCGAGGAGCCGCTCGACTTCCGACTGGGAGAGGACCTCCGCCTCTGTCTGGTTGGCTTCCATGGCTCTCCGTTACTGGACCGCCATGTCTGTGATGAAGAGCTCCTTCACCATCGGCGAGGGAAGCGAGTTGTTGAAGAGCGTGATCAACTCGGCGCGGATGTGGTTCCGGGCGCCGGGCTTCTCGAGATCGGCGATTGTCTTGGACGAGAGCGAGCCGCTCGCGATGTCCATGAGCTTGTCCTTGTTCTCCTCGACCACGTCCTTGAAGTCCTTGCTCGTCCCCACAAGCGTGACGCTGGTCATGAGGTAGCGGGAACCCATGGTGCCCGAGACGTTCACGACGATCTTGTTGAGCGAAACCTTGGACGACCCCTTGGCGGCGGCTCCGCCACCGTGGCCGGATTCGGCGGCGGGTTTGGCCTCGCCGTGGCCGCCGGACTCCTCCTTCTTCGGATCGGCGCCGTGGCCGTCGGCCTTGGGCGCTTCGCCGTGCTCGTCCGGCTTGGCCGTGGCGGCGCCGCCGCCGGCCGACGCCTTGAGCTTGGGCAGGAGGACGAACGCGGTCATGGCGTAGGCCAGGACGGGCATGAGCACGATGCTGATGATCAGGGGCAGCAGCGCCTTCATGCCCCCGCCTCCTGCTGCGGCCTCGGCTGGTTTCGCCGCCTTGGAATCCGCTTCTTCGTGTTTGTCCGACATGGCCTACCTCCTGGTTATCGCTTGAGCTGGACGAGTTCCTGGAGGATCTCGTCGCTGGTGGTGATCATTTTCGCCGTCGCCTGGAAAGCGCGCTGGGTGCTGATGAGCGTCGAGAACTCGTTGGCAAGATCGACGTTCGAGAGTTCGAGCGCATTGGCCTGGACGGTCCCGATGCCAGGATCTCCCGGGACGTTGTAGGTGCCGCCGGTGCGGCCGGCGTTCGGCATGTTTCCGAAGAGGTTGTTGCCTTCGCGGGTGAGGCCCGACGGATTGGTAAACTTCTCGAGCTTGACCTGGCCGATCGTCTGGCTGAACCCGTCGCTCATCGCGAGGCTGACGGTTCCGTCGGTCCCGATGTTCCAGCTGCGGACCGCCACCGGAGGAGGCAGCACGCCGAGGGGCTTGATCTGAAGATCGCCCACCGTCGCGGCAAGCGTCGTCGCGGGATACGCGGCCCCGGGCGTCGCCGTGAGGCCTTGAAGCCGATAGCCGTTCGACGAGACGAGGTAGCCGTTCTGGTCCACGCGGAACGAACCGTCGCGGGTGGCGAATTCAGCGCCCGTCTGCGGATCTTTCACAACGAAGTAACCTTCGCCGGCGATGGCAAGGTCCGTGTTCACACCCGTGCGGGTGATCGCGCCCTGGGTGTCGAGCACACGGATCTGGCTGGTGGCGACACCGGTGCCGACCTGCATTGAGGAAACGCCCGAGACGACACCGGAGCCCGCGGTCGATCCCTGGAGGGTCTGGCTGAAGGAATCCTGGAACTCGACGCGCGAACCTTTATAGCCGTTCGTGTTGACGTTGGCGATGTTGTTGCCGATTACGTCGATCTTCTGCTGGAAGTTCTGGAGGCCGGAGACGGCCGAATAGAGTGAGCGGATCATATCAATGGAGCTGTGGTGTGTTCGGGATCGACACCGGAACCGGCGTCGACCGGATGTTTTTGATTTGGGAGAGCGGATAGGCCGTCCCTGCCACGATCACGTTCGGTGCTCCGTCCTTAAGCACGACCTGGGTTACCGACCCGGTCACGGTGTCATTGGAATTGGCGACCTTGACCTCGACATCTTTTCCGATGAGCGAACTGGAGAACATCATCGACATGTCGTTCTGCATCTTTCGCGTCGTATCGAGCGAACTGTAGCTGGTGATCTGGCTCGCGAAGTCCTGGTTGGACATCGGGGCCGTCGGATCCTGGTTCATCATCTGCGAAACCAGGACCTGCATGAACCCCTGCTGGTCGAGCTCGCTGCTCGGGGTGCGTTTGAGACCGGCGGACTGGTAACTCGCCGCCAGCGATGCGTTGAAGTCCTCGATGGACTTCTGCTGCTGGGCCGCAGTGGGTGGTATGGAGGCGACTGGCATAGCGTTTCAGGCCCAGTTGTCGAAGTTTCGGTCGGTGCTGGTGCCACGCCGCGGAGCGGACCGCGGTGTGGAAGGATTGGGAATCCTCGGGGAAATGGGCTCCGCTTCAAACGGAGACTGCGGACGGCGCTGCTCTTCCTGGCGAAAGCCACCGCGGGACTGTCCGTCGAAGGAAAACTTGGAGCCTGATTGATCGGCATCCTGGTGCTGCGAAAACCGGTTCTGGCGCGCCTGCTCGTTGGAGTCCTGGTTCATCGAGGAGCCTGACTGCAGCGGTTGCAGACGGATCTGCTGCTCGGCCAGGGCGCCTTCCAAGTGGCTCCACTGGCGGCGAAGCTCGGCAGTGTCGCCCTTTTCCACGCGGATGAATGCCTCGACGCCGCCCTTCTCGCGGGTCAGTTGGATGAAGACTTCAGAATCGGAAGTGGGACGGATCACCACTGCGAGCGCGTCCGCGCCAGAAGACTTGAGGACGGCCATCTCGTGGTTGATCACGGAGCGTAATCGTTCGACGGCATCCATCT
Organism: Verrucomicrobiota bacterium; assembly: GCA_043775315.1. GTDB lineage: Bacteria > Verrucomicrobiota > Verrucomicrobiia > Limisphaerales > CANJSG01 > CANJSG01. The sequence goes on along the minus strand of JAYVSO010000032.1, from coordinate 22,621 downwards.
TGTCGATGCGGTCCGACTGGACGATCCGTTCCAGCGGGGTGGAGGGATACACCGCGTTGATTTCCGTCCGGGAAGCACGCTCGGCGAAGGGCATGGCAGCGAGCTCGGTCAGCAGATCCTGCGGAAGGGACTTCGCCCCGGCCTCTCCAGTCCGCCCGGAAGCGGCAGAAACGCGGTTTCCAGCGTTACCGGCAAATTCCTCCTGATCGTTGGTTGATCGCATGGCAACAGCCTGTCTAGCACTGGAAATGCCACCCGTGGAATTCGGGTTGAACCGCTGAGGAACCGGACTCCCCGGAGGGGTCGAAACCTGCTGTTTGGCCGAAGGATCGGCGTCCTGAGCGGAACCTGAAGAATCCCCCGAGGTTGCCGACCGCGACAGAACGGGCGGTGCGATCACTGAACCAACCGGCTGAAATTTCCTGTCAGATTTGCCCTGGGGCCGTGGCACGTCCTGGCCGGGTGCGGCTGAAACCAAACTCCCGGCGGCTTCCCACCGGACTGCAGGCGCGGAACCGCGATCAAAACCGCCGGCATTGGCCAGAGTCACCTCCGGTGCCGCGGGCACCCGCGTCAGGTCGATTTCGGGGCGGCGGGCCTGATCTGAAATAATCGTCGCCTGCCTGGGAACGATTCCGGCGGAAACAGGATGATCGACTTCGGCAAGACCAGCAGAGGTTCCTGGCGGATTGGGAATCGCAGGCAACGGATCGGAACCGATCGCCCGGGGAAGGCTCGTCAGCGGCCGCGGCTCCATTCCAGCCGAGGGTCTGGCACCGGGAGGAACCATCCGGCCGGCTTGATCCCACCATCCGGAAATCTTCACCTCATGCGTTTCCGCCTGGACCTTGAACTCGCCTGGCTCCGAGACCGTCGGCGCTTTGATCAACTCGATGCGGACCTGCCCGCGAAGCGTGATTCCTTCGGCCTTCAGCCGGTTCTCAACGACTTTCGCCAAGTCGACCGGCCCTGCAGAATCGCTCGCGGCAGCCTCGGCGACTGCAGGCAGAACCGTGCGAGTGGAGGCCAGGGCCTCCCGGCCACCCGTCTTCGCCAAGCGTGGACGGCCCAACGGATCCAACTGCACCACGACGGAGACGTTTTCTCCGGCACCAAGTAACGTTTGGAAAACTTGGATCGCCTCACTTCCGACGACAGGTTGGAAAAATCCCGCAGGCAAGGCAGCCCGGACCGGCATCTCAACCGCGCTTTCGGACGCGACAACTTCTCCAGCGTTTCCCTGATCGGCCCGAGCCGGGGGCTTGATCACGCCAAACTCGCCCAGCGACGACGCCTCCAAACGGCGCCCGGCAACCGTGATTTGACGGCTCACCACCCGGGGTTCAGCGACCGGTTCGGAAGGGACTTCAGCCACGGGATTCTGAGGAGCAATCCGGACGTCAGGACGAAGCGAAACCTTACGCGGCACTGAGGCTGCGGACTCCAACGGGATCGATTCGGCTGACGTGGCTGCAGTTTCGGAAACACGTGGGGAAACTATCGTGGGCCCGGCGAACCCGCGTCTGCCGGAGAAAGCATGGCCCGGTTCAGGTTCCGAAGGGGCAAAATCCTTGGACCCGCCGGCATCAGGTTTGTCCGGGATCGCAGCCAGCTGAACAACAGGAAGCACCAAGCCCAGGGCCAGGACCCGTTCGTAGACGGCAGTTTCAACGACGGCTACCCCATCGGATTCGCGGGCAGGGGCAACGATTTCTCCCGTTTCGATTGAAGCCAGTTCGGTTGGTCCCGTATCCGCCGGAGCCTGACGCAGGAGTGAAGCCGGCATCGGAATGCGGTCTTGAAAGCTGGCAGGGGCTATCAGCGCCGGACGGGCACTGTCAGCCGACCCAGTTCGCCGGGCGCCGCGTTGCGGTTCAAGTTCGAGCTTCGGGGTGGCCGGAGTGGGTGCCGAGTTGGCCTGCAGGACATCATCGAAAGTTGCGGGCCGGCCCGTTTCACCCGCGACGCAGACGTCGGAGGCCAGAGAGGGCATCGTGGGAAAACCGGCACCGGACGCGGGCTTGGAGGGCAGCTCGAACGGCAAGGCTGCGGAGGATTTCATGGCGAGGCGGGTGAGGGCTTGGCGCGGCTCATCTGGGCTAGGCGGAGGCGCTCGGACACAAACGCCATGCGCTTGGCGTCGACGTCGCTTTTGCGAGCGATCAATTCGAGGATCGGCGCGGTTTCACTCTCCTTCATGAAGAGCAGGACCTTCACAAGGGAGACATCGTCGAGGCCTTTCATGACGGTCGCGGCACCGTCGGGGGACATGCCGGCGTATGTTTTGGCCAACTTGGCGAGGTTCTTTCCCTCGTCGTCGCGGACCCGGATGATCGCCAGGTCGATCTCGCGTTGGATGCGGTGGACCTGCTGGGTGATCTGGATGAGCTCTTGCCGCTCGGTTTGGATGCGTTGGGCGAGCTCCAGCAGCGATTTCTTCTCGGCGTCCAAGTCCTGCTTCTGCTGCTTCAATTCCGCGACCAACTCGTCGAGGTCCGGATTGACGAACTCCCATGAAGGGCCGCGGGTGACGGCCACAGGCTTGGATTCTTCTTCATCGCCTTCGGCGGCGACGATCGGCTTCGGCACGATCTGGTCCTTGGCCTTGATCACGAGGAAGGCCGTGGTGCCGAGATAGGTCAGGGCCCCGAGGAGGATCACCATCCAGTTGGAGATCAAAAACTTCATCGATTGCTAGGCGTTCTGCCAACGAAAAGACGTGGGTAGCTGCCGCTGTGCCAGTTCGTCGAGCAGGTGGGCTTCCTCGACCATGACCCCCTTCTGATGGCCGGCGTGTTGCCGTTCGAAAGCCTTGTCCACCACGTCCCGACGCTGTTTGGCCTGCACCAAACGTTGCATTGCGCTCTGCTGGACGGTCTCGGCCAGGACGAGGCGTCCCTCGCATTCACGGAGGGAGATCCGGAGCGATTCGTGAAAACTTTGCCGCTGTCGAAGCCGGCCAGCGGTGCAACCGGCAGACATTTCCTGCCGGGTCTGTTCGGATGCCTCCGCCTGCTGGAGGCGGACTTCCTCGAGGCGGTCGAGCGCCTTTTGCCGCGCCAAAAGCGCTGAGGAGTAGGACTCCAGGGCCTCTTTCTCTTCCCGCTGCCGGACAACCCGCACGGCGTCCAAGGTGAATCGGAACTTCTTCATCGGATGTTCCATTCCTGTCTAGCAGCGCGCGGGCCAAGACCATTGGGCCGCGAACAGACGCCGGAATGATGCGCCGGCTTGCCGAGTTTTTTACGTTGGACACTGGCCGTCCGGACATTCTCTCCCTTTCCGCCCCTTGAACTATCACTTTGACCTGCCAACCTAACGGTTTGGCGTGAGTGATGTGTGTGCATCAAAGCGCGTTGGATTTGTCCATACTGATCAACTGACATCGCCCGCCCGCCGCTCCAAACCAACGTCCCAGCACCGTCAAAACATCGGCCGTGCGCTTATCTGGCCCTGATCACTTCACCGACCAACCACTCCAATAATCAACCCAACCACCATGTTCCAAAAAGTAGACTACTTCTTCCTCGGTGCGGCCTTCGCCAGTTTTGTCGCAAGCGTTTCGCTCTGGTTCCTCGTAAACCATGACTATGGCGTCTACGTCGGTATTTGGGTTCCGAGCATCCTCTCGCTCTGGGTCGGCGTCCGGGTAGTTCTGCTGACCTCCGCCACCGTGAGCGTCAAACCCAGGAAATGAATATGTTCACGTATCTTTTCCCGATATTTGCCTTCGGGCTCGTTATCAGCGCAGTTGTTTTTCTCGGCCTTCAGCAAGCCGCCGACTTGGCCAAGAATCTGGAAGTGCAGCGGAGTCAGGAGGAGGAGGAGGATCGCCAAAGGCTGCAAAACATCACGCCATCATCTGCTGTCACTCCCGTCAAACCACCAGCCCACTGAACCTTCACGAATTCTGGCAATCAGCGCGCGGGCAAGGCCCGTGCTGGGGATGACGAACAGCGAAGGCTGAAGTCCAGAGACAGGCCTGCAGCGATCAAAATATCCAAGCCCGGGGGAATCGCCCTCAAACTGGCTTTGCCGCAACGAAGGACCTTGGGCCGGTAGGGTGAAGGCTCCTGCCGAACCGCCTTAGCGTTGACGGATACCCGGTGTGGCACTCCGGGGAGTCCTTCAGCGGGAGCGACGGTGCGGCAATGCCGGAGTGGCGGACCTTGTCGGTAGCGGGCTTCGAGGCGGCTCGCCGGGAGGCTTCGCCCTACCACGCCGCGCCTTCGGATCTTCCGACCCGGTTTGAAGACACCCACTAATACTTGGGCTCCATCCAATGGACATTCGAGTCGGGATACTCGACCAGAAGGAACCGGTCTTTGCCCTTGGTGACCAAACGGGATCTCAAGGGCTTGCTCGAAGGCCATTCGTCACCTTCGCCGATGACGAGGTAGTGGGTGGTATTGCCGTCACCAGTCATCAGAAAAAAATACCGAGATGACGAACCAAACAGCGCGGCGTCCGCATCGGCAAGTTCCACAACCACCTCAAGGAAACGGAGTGGCGCTGGAACCACCGCCGTGAAAACCTCTACTCCTTGTTGTTAAACGAAACCCGCAGACGCCCTCTCAGCTAGGAAAGACCCCCTCCAATTGTGCGAATCTGCCTTGAGATCTAATGTCCCTCCCCCGGTTTTCGGCGTCACGGTAAAGTTCTCCTCCCAAAAGCACCGCGAGGCCGAAAGCAACCAGACAAACCAAGACCAGCACGGTTTTGAGAGTGCGTAGAGTCTTCATGAAGTCTTTCGATTTTGTTCCGTCAGCGACCTGGACAAGAGCAAGTTCCTAGAGCCCTTTGCGCCTTCTTGCTGCCAATTTACTCCTTCGGACTTTGGCCTTCGGCCTTCGTCATTGCCGAAGGCAACACCACGACCTCGATCCGGCGGTTCCTCGCCCTGCCCTCCACTGTTTCGTTGGGGGCAATCGGCCGGAACTCCCCATGTCCCAAGGCTCCAAGCCGCCTTGGATCAACGCCGCACTGTTCTTGAAGAAACCTAACCGCCGCCAAGGCCCGACCCGACGAAAGCTCCCAGTTGCTGGCAAACCGTCCACGGCCTCCTCGGATTGGAACATTGTCGGTATGACCGACGACATGGATCTGGCGGCCGGGAGCCTGCTGGAGCACGGCGGCGATCTTCCTGAGAACTTGTTGCCCCTCGGGCTTCACATCGGCCTCGCCGGAGTCGAAGAGCACCTGGTCGAGGATGTTCACGGTCAACTGGCCCTTGAGTTCCGAGATGGTGACGTCTTTCGATTCCAAGGCCGTCCGCATGTCCTTTTCGAGCTGGGACTGGGCTTCGGCGACTTCCTCCTTGGCCTTGGCCAGCGCATCGGCTTCGGCTTTGGCGGCGTCCAACTCGGCTTTGAGGCGGGCGAGTTCGGTGTTATTTGTCTCGATGATGAGCCGAGAGATGCCCGAAGCGGCGCGCAGTTCCTTCAGCTCGGCGTTCTGCTGCCAGACCACGACAGCGAGCAGCACGCAGATCGTGACCAGGGTGACGACGCCGACGATTTTCCAGAATTCCTTTGGCATCGCGCTCAACGGAAAGACAACCAGCAAAGGTCCGCAAGCCGGAAGGTTTGAAAAATTCGAAGAACAGCTTCAGAAAATTCTTCAGCGAGAAGACTTAAGCCAGTCGCCCTAATTTTTGCGGAAACGCTATTCAATTCTCGCGCTTTTCGGACTCTAGAATTGGATTCCCACAGTCGTCCTCGCCATTTAAAGCCGCTTTGAACGGCTTGAGGAAGAACCGCCAAAAGGACCTTATGGAAAGAACACAAAGAAGAACGAAAAAAGAGGGGCCCAAGAAGATGCTTGTCTCAGTAGGCCACAGCTCATTCGTGAGCTGAAAAGCTCTCTCCGTAAGGATCCAGCCTCCAATAAAAAAGATCCAATCGTAGAATGGCTTAAGAAGCCTTCCTAGGGCGGTGCTTTCAAACGCGTGGAGCCAGTTGCGATTCATTACTTCTGCGGCTGCATCAATTCCCTTAAAGGCTTATCTGGATTTGTGCTGTCGAGCAACTGGTCAATAGACCTGTCGCATTTCCCTTCAACGATCCAGCGGCTCGAAGAACCGGTCCCAACGCGGCGCGTAGTGCCGCTTCGGATCGACGGACAAGGCCACGGTGGAAACCCGCCCGACGATCCGGCGGCGTTCCACGGCACCCCAGAAGCGGGAGTCGTAGGAGTTGCTGCGGTTGTCTCCCATCATGAAGTAGCCGCCGACCGGGACGGTGAACGGGCCGAAATCACGCGGCGCCTAGATCGATGGCGCGCTCATCACGGCGTGTGGCTTTTCAGCGAGAAGCTCACGCCCGAACTCATGGACGGCCCGTTCAGGAGCTTCGATCCGTCTGCTGATGTCATCCGACAGCGGCTCGTAACCGACGGGCTGACCGTTGATGAAGAGACGATCCCGGCGGAGTTCAACGACGTCTCCGGGAAGGCCGACCACTCGCTTCACCAATCGCACCTCATCCTTCGGCGAAAAGAAGACGACCACGTCGCCGCGAGCCGGGTTTCCCCACTCGGCGAGATGCCAGGTGGTGAACGGCACCTTGAGGTCATAGGCCAGCTTGTTCACCCAAACGCGGTCGCCTTCGAGGATGGTCGGCTTCATCGAGCCGGTCGGCACGTCATTCCAGTCAGCAAGGGAGGAACGAAGCGAACCCACCACGATCAGCACGGTCAGCATCGGTTTGACCCAATCGCGCCAGAAACGGCGGGGGAACGATGCGCGGGGAGATAAAAACTTCTTGGACTTCACTCTTGTTCGAGTCAGGCCCGGCCAGGTTCGTTCAATCGTCGAAACGAAAACGGCCCCGGAGTTCACCGGGGCCGTCTTCAAGGAACCTGTGGGAGCTACATCCCCATGATCTGGTAGCCGCAATCGACGTAGATCACCTGGCCGGTGATGGCCGCCGCGCCGTCGCTCGCGAGGAACGTGCCGGTGGCGCCGAGTTCCTCGGGGAGGACGTTGCGTTTGAGCGGCGCATGGGCCTCGTAGTGTTTCAGCATGTCGCTGAAGCCGGCGATACCGCGGGCGGCGAGCGTGTTGACCGGGCCGGCGCTGATGCAGTTCACCCGGATCTTCTTCGTGCCGAGATCGTAGGCGAGGTAACGGGTGCTGGCTTCGAGAGCGGCCTTGGCCACGCCCATGACATTGTAGTGCGGCACGACCTTTTCCGCGCCGTAGTAGCTCATGGCGACGATGCTCCCGCCGTCCGTCATGAGCGGAGATGCGCCGCGGGCCAGGGCGATCAGGGAATAGGCGCTGATGTCGTGGGAGATCTTGAAGGCGTCGCGGGTGGTGTTCACGAACTGGCCTTCCAGCGCTTCCTTGGGCGCGAAAGCCACGCTGTGGAGGAGCAGGTCGAGTTTCCCGAACTTCTCGCCGACGCTCTTGAAAACGGTGGCGATGTCGTCGTCACGCGTCACATCGCAGGGCATGAGCAGCGTGTCCGCGCCGAAGGTGCCGGCGAGTTCCTCGACGTTGTCCTTGAGGCGTTCGCCCTGGTAGGTGAAGGCGAGCCGGGCACCGGCCTTGTGCCAGGCCTGGGCGATGGCCCAGGCGATGGACCTTTTATTGGCGACGCCGAAGACAATACCGGTTTTTCCTGCGAGCGATGACATACGTAGAAACGATTTAAGCGGACTACGGCGATGGGAACAGGGAAATTTTTGGCCACTCGATCCTTCTCCTTCTCGATCTCCACCTCGTTCTGGTTCGCGAAGGTTTCCGAGAAGGAGAACGAAGCCGAGATCAAGAACGATTCAGGCTGCGGCAACCTCGTCGATCGCCTTCCGGCAATACCACTTCACGGCGTTGCTCATGGGCGGTTGGAGCGCATCCAACTCCCCGCTGGAGACCCAGCGGATGTCGTGATGTTCCTCGGCCGCGAGGGCAAGCGCGCCGGCCTTGGGCCGCGCAAAGTAGATCATGCCGATATGCTCATGCGTGTCGCTGATACGATGGATGTCGAGGAAGCGCGGCGCGATGAGAGCACGTGTGCCTGGCTCAGTCGTGGGCGGCCGTTCACCGATGAGTTCGACATCGAGCCCACTTTCCTCCTTCGCCTCACGGAGCGCGGCGATCTCGGGTTCCTCGTCGAGTTCGATGTGGCCACCGAGAGGCAGCCACTTGCCGAGTTTCCGGTGGAGGATCACGAGGACCTTTGCGTCGCGGACGACGAAGATGGCCACCGTGAAGTCGATCTTTTCGTGGATGTGCGCCATGGCGCGAGGACTGTGCTGACGAGGCCTTCGGCCGTCAACGGATCCGGATCGTGGAACGGTCCATGATCCACTTCAGGTCGGGATTTCCGGGCGACGCCTTGTAACCCTCGTCGCACAGCACCGAACTGTTCTTCGTGATGGGCGGCATCGTCCTGTCATCCTGCCAACGCTTGATCTCGGCGTGCCCGTCGGCAAACGAGAATCCGGCCGCGCGGTGGTGATACGAGGCCGGGTAGTCGCAGACGAATTGCCAATCCGCCGGACGGTCCGGATACCCCGACATGTCGCTATAGTAGTTGCCCCAGTTGATCGAGTCCTCGCGCTGGTCGAGGAATACCCACGTCTTGGCCGGACCAAGCGCCCCGATGTCGGACAGGGTCAGGAACACCCGGTAGTTCTTGTCCATGTAGGAGGCGTGACGGCCGCCGAATCCGCCGACCCACAGGTTCATCGACATGCTGCGGACGCGCGGGACGGGTTTGCCCTTGTCCGGACCGAACGACGGCCGGACGACAGAGGTGTCGGCCGGGCATTTCCAGATTGCCGGGACATTGGCGCCGTAGGTCCAAAGGAGACTGGTCTTGATGTCGATTTCCGGGTCCCAGTTGCCCTGACGGAAAGGGCTGAAGTCCAGTTCGCTCAACGTCCACACGAACTTGTTCAGGTCCGGACGCGAGGGATCACGGCTGGCAAACGGAAGCCGGTCTCCGTTGTCGGAGATGTATTGGTTCCACGCGAGCAGGAGTTGCCGGTGGTTGTTCATGCACTGGAGGCTCTGCGCCCGCATCTTCACCTTGGGGAAGAGCGGCAGAAGCAGCGACGCGAGGATCCCGATGATGGCGATGACGACCAGGAGCTCCACCAGCGTGAACGCCGAGCAGGGTCCGAATGCGGCTTTTGGCCAGGTGCGACGGTCTGGTTTGTTCTCGCGGATTCTCAGGCGGGCAAACGTTACCCGACGAGCCCATGGTCCGCAAACCCCGCGTCACTCCGGGCCTTGCCCCTTTCAATTCACCCGTGTTGCCCGCTGCTGCAGCCAGACGATGTCCTTGTTGTTCGGCGAAGGAACCGTGGTCTGCAGCGAGGCGTTCATCTTCCCTTTGACCATGGGCGGCATTGTCCTGGGATCGCGCCAGCGTTTGATCTCGGAATGGCCGTCGGCAAACGACAAACCACCGGCGTCGCCATGGTAGAAACCCGGGAAGTCGTAGAAGAACTGCGTCTGGTTGGGATTGTCGGGATAGCCGTTCATCTGCGTGACGAAGTTGCCAAAGTTCACGCTGTCCTCGCGTTGGTCGATGAAGACCCACGTCATCGACGGCGATGGCCGGATCAGGTCGGACAACTTTGTCAGGACAACCCCTGGGCTATACTCGGTCCTGCCGGCCATCCCTCCGATCCAGTAGCTCATCGCCATCGTCCGGACACGCGGAACGATCTTTCCGGCAAACTCCCCGGTGAATGGCCGGATCGTCGAAGTATCCGACGGACACTTGTAGATGGACGGGGACTTCCCGGCGTAGGGCCAAAGCGCGCTCCGCTTGATGTTCCGCTCGATATTCCAGTTGCCCTCGTTGTAGGGGTCGAAATCCATCCGGCCCGTCATCCAGATCCCGTTGTTGGTCGTCGTCGAACCGGCGGCGTCCCGGCTGTGGTAGGCGAACCGGTCGTTGTTGTCGTCCGCATACATCTTCCAGGCGATCACCAGACTTCGGTGGTTGTTCATGCACTGGACGCCCTGGGCCTTGAGCTTGGACCGGGACAGCGCCGGCAACAGCATTCCGGCAAGGATCGCGATGATTGCGATGACCACGAGCAGTTCGATCAGGGTGAATCCACGTTGGCGGCGGGTTGTGTTCATTTTAGGGCAGATTGGCTCCGGCAGCCGTCGAAACATCACTCACCTAACCCAAGCAGTAAATACGCCGTGAAACAACGTCGCCATGGTCCTTATGGCCACCGAGAACTCCGCCTCACCGCCCCGCTCACGGCCAGCGCAGGCGGTAGAAGCGGTTGATCCACCAAACGGGATCGAGGGCAGATGCGGGAACTGGCTGATGACCTCCAGCCAGAGCGCGTCGCAGTTCATCACCGGTTCGTTCGCTCATTCGCTCGTAGTGCGGTGGGGTCAGCCGCGCTGCGGCTGACCGTCGGGTCGCAGCGCGACCCGACCCACTTTTCTGGTCGCGATTGCCAACCTACGTCGTCGCCGTTGGCGGCAGCCGCAGCGTCGCCTGCGTGGGGTTGATCTCGTTCATCGTCGCGTCCTGCGCGGCGGCGCCGAGCTTGATCAGGCGTTCGCCGCTCGGGCGCACCATGCGTTCGTAGCTGCCCACGGCGTCGTTGTAGGCCTTGTTGGCCCGTTCCAAACCGCCACGGATGGCCTCGAAGTGTTCCGTGAACTTGCTCACGCGTTGGAAGAGTTCGCCCGCCGCCACGGCGATCTCGCGGGCGTTGCGCGTCTGCTCGTGCTGTTGCCAGCTCATGGAGACGGAGCGCAGCAGGGCGATCAACGACGCCGGCGTGGCCAGCATGATGTGGCGTTGCGCCGCCCAGACGATCAGGTCGCGGTCGCCTTCGAGCGCCGCGCTGAAGAGCGATTCCGCCGGGACGAAGAGGACCACATGGTCGAGCGCGTTCGGGAACTGCGCGGGATAATCTCGGTCGGCCAGGGCCTTGATCGTGCCTTTCAATTTCGCCGCATGGATGGCCAACGCCTCCGATCTCTTCACCGGGTCGGCCTGGTCGATGGCGTCGAGGAAATCGAGGTCGGGCACCTTGGCGTCGACGATGATGACGCGGTCGCCGGGCAGGCGGACGATCATGTCGGGCTTCGAATCGCCGGCCACGCTCTGCTCCTCGAACTCGCAGTGGACGCTCAGGCCCGCCGCCTCGACCACGCGCCGCAGCGTCTCCTCGCCCCAACGCCCGCGCGCCTGGTTGGAACTGAGCACGCGCCGGAGCTGGAGCGTTTCATTCGACAGGCTGCCGCTCTGGAGCGCGAGGAGTTCGAGCTGCTTCTTCACCTCGCCGAGCGTCCCGGCCTGCGCCTGCTCGGCCTGTTGGAGGCGTTGCTGGTAGGTGTCGAGCGTCTGCTTGAGCGGCTCGACGAGAGTGGCGATGGCCTGCTGGCGTTGGGCCAGATCGCCCTTCGCCGTCTCCTGGAAGGTGGCGAGGGTCTGCTTGGCGAGTTCAAGAAACTGCGGCTGGGTTTGTCGGAGGGCGTCGCTGCTGAGGGCCTTGAACTGTTCCCGAAGTTGGACGAGTGATTCCGCCTGAGCCTGCTGGAGGGTGGCGAATTGCCGGTCGAGTTCGGCCTTCTGCGCGTCGAGGCGCTGCCGCGCGGCATCACGCTCGGCTTCGGCGGTCGCGCGATGGGTGGAGATGGCGGCGACTTCCTGGCGAAGCACCACGACGTCGGACTGGGCTTGGGAAAGGTCTCGGCGAGCGTCGGCGACGAACGATTCGGCAGCGCGCAGGCTGGCCTCGGCGGAGGCGCGGGCGCTGGCGGCGTCCCCGGTCAAACGACGCTGCTCGGCCAACTCGGTCTCGCGCTGGCCGAGGAGTTGGCGGAGTTCGTTTTCCACGCGCTGATCCGGCACGCCGGCGGCGGGAACGGTCGGCCGCTTGAGCGCGAAGATCCAACCAAGCAGAAAGCCGATGGCCGCTCCGAGGAGCAGGCCGATTCCGAGATAGGCGCCAGTGGACATCGCCGCGATTCAAAGGGCTGGAAGGAGAAGGCGGAAGAGGGAAGTAGGCCGGGGATGGGAGAACACCGGACATTCAACATCCAACGTCCAACATCGAAGGAAGCGCCGAGCTGTCAGACGGACGACTGGCATGAATCGCAGCAGTCATCGGTTCCGGCACATTCTGGCAGGACGAGAGCAGCAGACCCTAAACAGTGCCTACCTCCATTTTTCATCCGAGAGGATAAACACCTGTCCGTTGGAGTTCGTGAGGACTGGCGTTTCAGCCATGATCAGCTTTCTTGGATTCAACAGGAGCCCGAGCCGATCCCATCCGCGAAAACTAAGTTCACTGGACACGCGAACCAAAATTCCTGAGTGCGACAGCCCCTCAGGTTCATGGCAGACGACAAACTGCCAAACGCAGTCATTGGTTGGAACATATGCCCTCATGAAGAAGAAACCGTGGGCATCCACGGGAGTGGGGCCTTCCGGAACGCTGCAGATTTCCTGCCCGAGCTTGTCCTTCATCCGGACTGCTCCAAAAACAGCGAGATCCCTCGACTGAGTGTTAGTTGAAGTGAAAAAAGCGATGACTCGACCAACCTCGTTAGTTTCAAATTTCCAAGTCTTAAATACCAGCGGCTTCTCCCGGCGGCCATTCAACCACCAGACAACAGCGGACAGCAGAACCAACATAAAGGCGGGCAACAACAGTCTTCGAACCAAAGGCCCTTTCTTCCCTTCATTCGGTTCCAAGGAGTTCATCGGCTTTCTGAGACCCAGCCCAGTCTCGGGAGATCAATAACCGCTTCCCGCAACAAAGAAGCAAATGCCCACGGCGAGGAAGTGGACGATACAAAACACAGCCAGGATTTTTCTCCGGTAGGCTGTTGACCATCCTCCGCAGATAGACGCTCCGTAGACCATGAACGCCATAGGATCGAGGGCTGTTCCGTCGGCGTCGGTTCCTTCAATCTGCCGGGCAATCATGTTGTATGGGCAAAACAACTTCATCGGGAGATAACTCCCATGGCCTGCACCGGCGAACATGGCAGAAACATACCAAAGAACGCACCAAATCAGCAGTCCAAGAATCAACCCGGCTGATGCCCTTGGGATACTGAAAGTCGACATGTCCTGTCTTTATCAAAAATGCGCGATGACCTCGATCTCCACGTTCGCGCCCAAGGGTAGGCCTTCCATCACCTTCCTGTCTCGGTGATGCGGTAGAGATGGGCTTCGGTCCGGATCAGGAGGGAGTCGTCGGCCACGGCGAAGGACGCGAGGGTGCGTTCTTCGAGGTCGTTTTTCGCCAGGATCTTGAACTCTTTGCCCGTGGCCAGGACCGTCGTCAGGCCGGCTTCGTTCTGGGCGTAGATCCGGCCTCCCGCGTGCAGCAGCGACGAGGAGTAGCCGCCACCGACACGTTCCTGCCAGTGGACCTTGCCCGTCTTGGCATCGGCGCAGGAGGCCACGCCGGCGTCGCTCACGAAATAGAGCTCCTCGCCGACCAGCACCATGGAGGGCGTGTGGGGGGCGCTGCGGGAAATGGACCACGCGAGATGCGTCGCCGTGACGTCGCCGGATCCACCAAGACGGATGCCCAGGACCTTCGGGCTGTCATAGCCGGTCCCGATGAAGACCATTCCGTGACCGACGACAGGCCGGGGAATGACGGAGTAGCCTTCGCCGTAGTTGACCCGCCAAAGTTCCTTGCCCGTTCGCGGATCGAGGCCGCCTACCATGCCGCTGCCAGGGCTGATGAGCTCGACGCGTCCGGCATTGGTGATGACGAGCGGCGTGGCGAAGGAGAACTTCCTCTTGGCGTCCGAGATACGCGCCTGCTTCCAAACGGTCTTACCGGTGTTTTTGTTGAGCGCGATGATCGTCGGCTTGGAATCTCCGTCGGCGTTGAAGACGAGGTTGTCGCCGAAGATCACGGGAGAACCGCCGTTGCCGTGGACGGGCGTGTAGGCGTGTTCGGTGGTCTTCCACAGGATCTTGCCGTCGAGCGTCAGGGCGGCCGTGCCCTGATGGCCGAAGTGGACGTAGACGCGGTCGCCTTCGATAAAAGGCGTCGGGCTGGCGTGGCTGTTCTTCGCGTGGATGGAGGCGATGGCCTCGGGCGCGAAGACGACCGTGTTCCATGCCGGTTTGCCATCGGTGGCGTTGAAGGCCAGCGCGCGCAGCGAAATGCCGGCACCTTCCTTGACGGCCGCGGTGAGGAAGATCCGGCCATTGGCGACGACCGGCGACGACCAGCCTTTGCCGGGCACTTCGATCTTCCACGCGACGTTCGTCGTCGGGCTCCACGCCAGCGGCACCTTCGCCGACGCATGCCCTTCCCGACCGGGTCCGCGGAACTCCGGCCACGACGTTTCCGCCGTTGCAGCAGGAGCCCCGAAGCTGCAAACGCCGGCGACCAGCGCCAAGGCCAGGATGTTTTTCATGGAGTTAAGACTGTTACTTCGTGGAGCCGACGGCGACTTCGATGGAAGGGCCGCCCGGAATGCGGTTGATGGTGTGGTAGACCTCCGACTTCAGTTCCTGGCCGTCCATGGATTTGAGCTGATAGCGGATACGCATCTGCATGACGGGTTTCAGGTCGTCGATCTCCAGGGTGACGGTGCGGCCATCGGCGGAGACCTTGGCGGACTTCACTTCCACGACGTCGTGGCCCTTCTGCTCGGAATCCGAAATCTTGAACTCGGGTGATCCGTAGGCCTGGGTCCACTTGTAGTTCCAACGGTCGACGCTGTAGTTCTGGGCATCGGCGGCACTGGCGAAATCGAGCGGATCGGTGAATTCAACGACCAGCGACTTCTTGTTCACCTTCACGCTCGTGGGAAGATGGGCCGGCTTGCCGGTGTAACGGACGCGCTGGAAGATGCCGCGCTTGTTCTGGCCCATCTTGTTGTTCGACTGCCAGACGTTGAGGCCGACGAGGTAGAGCTGGCCGTCCTGCGGGCGGAAGCGTCCGCGCATCACGCCGGAGTCGAAGTTCACCGGAAACCGCACCGCGCCGCCCTGGAGCACGCCGTCGACTTCCTCGCTGAAACACTTGAAGAGGATTCCCGCGCCGTAGCTGGTATGGAGCATCTGTCCGTTGAACGGGCCCCACTTGTCGCTCTTCACCCAGACCTGTCCGCCGGACGAGTTGTCGACGTCGTAGTTGTGCGGCAGCCAGAAGATCGGCTGGTCGAACCCGGTGGGCTTGGGCGTGACATGGGCGGTGAACTGATGGCCGCCATAGCTGCCTTCCTTCATCAGCGTGACCTTGGACGAGGGGATCCAGTTGCCCTCGTTGTCGGCCACGGTGACTTCGTCGTTCGGTCCCATGCCGAGGCCGTTGGGCGCGCGCAGTCCCGTCCCGACGGTCGTAAGCGAAAGGCCGTCCTTGCTGATCCTGTTGAGGGTGCCGTGGTGCGGGATGGTCGCCTCGCCGAGGTTGCCGCCCTTGGTGAAATAGAAGTTGCCGGAGGAATCCGTTTCCAGGCTCAAGACAAATTCGTGGTAGTGGTCGGTGATCGAGATGTCGTTGTTGAAGTTCTCGATGAAGTCGGCCTCGCCATCGCCGTTGAGGTCGTTCAGCCGTGTGAGCTGCTCGCGGTTGATGACGTAGACCTTGTTGTCGACGATCTTCAGGCCGAGCGGCTGGTAGAGTCCCGTGGCGAAGCGCTGCCAGGTGACCTTGTCCAGTTTGCTGTCTAGGTTTGAAACGATCCAGACGTCGCCGCTGAGGGAACAAACCGCCGCGCGGCCGTCCGAGAAGAAGTCCACGCCGGAGCAGCGGATCCAGGACTTAAAGGGATTCTCCTCGGGAACCGTGATCGTATCCACGACGTAGGCGCCGGGGGCGTTGGTCGAAGCGGGCTTGCCCGGAACGAGCAACGGCTGGCCCCAGAGGCGGGGACCGCCCTTGGTCTTGGCCGAAAGGCTGGTGGGAACGGCCTTGCGCGAGGCATAGGCGGAGACTTTGCCGAGGTCCTTGGCCGAACCACGGAAGACGAAGACCTCGAAGCTGGACTTGGGCCCCTCGGGCAGATGGAGGAAGAGCCGGCCGTCGGGGGTCGATTCCCATAGCGTGTCCGAAGGTCCGCCCACCAAGCCGGCCACGAAGATGGAATCGTCACCCTGCTCCAGGACGATCAACGGGCTGCGCGACGTCCTCGCCGCAGCGATGGGAAGCTCGGCCACATTGAGGATGTTGGCGGAGTAGGTCCGGTCCATCTCGAACTTGCGGGAGAAGAGCTGCACGCCGCCCGTCTTCACGAAACCAGGCTGTTCGAGAACGCCGGCGCTGCCCACGCTGTAGCTCAGGACCACCTCGTTGCCGTAGCGGTAGGTGCCCTTCCACTTGGCCCAGTCGCGGGGCAAGGGTCCGGGCGATCCGCTCCTGCGGTCCTGCCTGATCTGCGGACGCGGATCCTCGAAACTTCCTCCCTGGGCCCAACCGGGGATCTGCGGGGTGGTGAAATAGCTTTGGCCCGATTGGTTGGGATGTCCGCCCGTCGTGCGCTCTCCTTTTACCTCGAGGAATCCACCCGTCCACGCCTCCGAAAGCCGGAGGAGTTCGGTGTCGAACGTCGCGCCGGCCTCGCCGCCGTCGAGCTTGAGGGCGACACCTTTCAGGGTGATGCGTTTGCCGTGGATGGAGCCGTTGTAATACGGCCCGTGGTCCATCGATTGCAGGATCGAATCGTCGAACTGGGACCCACCGCCTTTTTTCTTCGCGGGAGCGGCCTTGGGCGCTTCGGCGGCGGAAAGATCGAGGGCGACGGCCAGTGCGGCGGCCAGGAGACAGGAACGGACCAGGTTTCGGTTCATTGTGAGGGCGGCGATCATTTTGGAATGCGCGGAGGCTAGGCCGACAGAGACGGATTTCAAGCAGGACGGATTCAACCGGAAACCTTTCACCAATGCCGGCCTGCAATGAAACCACGCACCGACGTCCCAATTACCGCACGCCGTCACCAAAGCGTTTCCTCGGCGGGCTTGCGATGAACCGGCGGGTCCGGCTGAGATGGCGTGATGTCCGCTTCATGGATCCGACCACTCGCCTTCATCGTCGCCGCTCTCTGGCTTCCGGCGTGCCGAACTGAGCCTTCAGGCGATGCGCCAAGTCCCATCAGGGAGCACGTCGGACGGGTGGGTGCCAACCGGACGGTCACTCCGGTGAACCAGGCGCTGACGCCCGCTGGAAAGATCATCGAACTGCCGGGGCTGCGGCCGCAAGCGTTGGCGTTGTCGCCGGATGGAAGGCTCCTCGTCACCTCGGGCAAGACCAGCGAACTGGTGGTGATCGATCCCGCCAGCGGCGAGATCCGGCAACGGGTGGAGCTGCCTTCGGACCAGCAGGGAGAACCGAAGCCGAACGTGGTTTCGCCCAACATCCTCCAACCTGACAAGAAGGGCCAGGTCAGCTACACGGGCCTGGTTTTTTCGACCGATGGACGACGTCTCTTCCTCAGCAACGTCAACGGGAGCATCAAGGTCTTCACCGTGTCGCCCGCCGGCGTGGTGACCCCGTCGCACAGCTTCCCGCTGCCCACGGCGGATGCGCCGCGCCGCAAGGATGAGATCCCGGCCGGACTGGCGCTCTCGAAGGACGGCGGCCGCCTCTACGTCTGCGGAAATCTTTCGAACCGGCTCCTGGAGATGGACGCGCAGACCGGCAAGACGCTGCGGACGTTCGACGTCGGCGTCGCGCCCTACGACGTCGTCCTCGTCGGCGGAAAAGCCTATGTCAGCAACTGGGGCGGGCGGCGGCCGGGCGCGGGCGACCCCACCGGACCGGCCGGGCGTGGCACCAGTGTTCGGGTTGATCCGATCAGAAACATCGCGAACGAAGGATCCGTCAGTGTGATCGACCTCTCAGAGGGCAAAAAAATGACGGAGATTCTCACCGGCCTGCACGCGAGCGCGTTGGCGGTGTCGCCGAATGGCCGCCACGTCGTCTGCGCCAACGCCGCCGCGGACAACCTGAGCGTCATCGACACGAGGACCGATTCCGTGGTCGAAACGATCTGGATGAAACCCAAGCCGAGCGACCTGCTCGGCGCATCGCCCAACGCGCTCGCCTTCGACCCTTCCGGCAAACGCCTCTACGTGGCCAACGGCACGCAGAACGCCGTCGCCGTCGTGCAGTTCGATCCGGCCGACAGCGCATCTAAGATGATCGGGCTGATTCCCGCCGGATGGTTTCCCGGAGCGCTGGCCTTCGACGCGCGGCGCAACGCGGTCTGCGTGGCCAACATCAAGGGACTGCCGCTGAAGACCGGCAAAGGCGAGAATGGCCATCCGGGTTTCAACTCCCACCAATACTCCGGCTCCGTCCTGCTTGTGCCCGTCCCGTCCAAGTCCGCCCTGCCGACGCTTTCCGAAACCGTGTGGCGCAACCTGCGCCGCGAGGCCGTGGTCCAGGCCAAGCTCCCCCCGCGTCCGAACCAGCCCGCGCGCGCCATTCCGGAGCGGATCGGCGAACCGAGCCGAATCAAACACGTCGTCTACGTCATCAAGGAGAACCGCACCTACGACCAGGTGTTCGGCGACGTGAAGGAAGGGAACGGCGATCCCAAACTCTGCATCTTCGGTGAGCGCATCACGCCGAACCTGCACAAGCTGGCCCGGGAGTTCGTGCTGCTCGACAACACCTACTGCGCCGGGATCCTCAGCGCCGACTGGCACCAGTGGAGCACGACCGCTTTCGCGACCGATTACATGGAGAAATCCTTCGCCGGGTTTCCGCGAAGCTATCCGGACGGCATGGGCGAGGACGAGGACGACGCCCTGGCCTATTCGCCCGCCGGATTCATCTGGGACAACGCGCTGAAACACCGAGTCAGCATTCGCAACTACGGCGAGTTCATGGCCCCCGCCGTCCGCTGGCGCAGCGGCGCGAAAGGAACGCCCGACTTCCTGGCCTGCTTCCGCACATGGAATGGAGCGAGCAACGAGGCGATCTTCCAGAGCTATCCGATGGTCGAGACGATCCGCGCATTCTCGCCGAGCAACTACGTCGGCTGGGAAATGAGCGTGCCGGACCAGGCCCGCGCGGACTTCATCCTCGCCGAGTTGAAGGAGTTCGAGGCCAAGGGAGAATTCCCCGCGCTCACGATCATCTGCCTGCCGAACGACCACACCAGCGGCACCGGCGCCGGCAAGCCCACCCCCGCAGCGTGCGTCGCCGACAACGACCTGGCCTTCGGACGCATCGTCGAGGGCCTCAGCCGAAGCCCGTTCTGGAAGGACATGGCCATCTTCGCGATCGAGGACGATCCGCAAGCCGGCTGGGACCACGTCAGCGGCTACCGGACGACGGCGTTCTGCATCAGCCCGTTCGCGAAGAGGAACGCCGTCATCGGCACCCAATACAACACCACCAGCCTGCTGCGGACGATCGGGCAGATCCTGGGAATGCCGCCGATGAACCAGTTCGATGCAAGCGCGACCCCGATGGCCGACTGCTTCACCGAGACGCCCGACTACACGCCGTTCACCGCCGTGCCGAACAACGTCCCGCTCGACCAGATGAACCCGTCGCCGCAGGCCATCGTCGACCCGGTTCTGCGACGCGACGCCATCGCGTCGGCACGGATGAACTTCCGCGAAGTGGACCGCGCGCCCGAAGACCAGCTCAACCGCATCCTCTGGCGAGCCATGAAGGGCAGCGGGGTTCCGTATCCGGAATGGGCCGTTACCCGAGGTGCCGACGGTGACGACGATTGATCTCAGCTGAGCATGGGGTTCTCGTTGCGAAGCGTCGGGTGGCTAGGCAGCGTCCCGGTGCAAATCCACCCGGCACGCCTGTCCCTCTGATCCGGACAAAACCATGAACTTCTTCACCACCCTCGCCCGCGCTGGTGCCCTACTGCTCGTCGTCTGCATCGCCGCGGAGGCCCAGAGCTACGTCAACTTCGAGGGCAAGCAGACGAACCCGATCCGTCTCTCCGCCGACGGCAAACTGCTCTTCGCGGTCAACACGCCCGACGGCCGGTTGTCGGTGTTCAACGTGTCCAATCCCGACAACCCGATCCTCATCTCGGAGATCCCCGTTGGCCTGGAACCAGTCTCCGTCAATCCGCGCACGCCCGACGAGGTCTGGGTCGTCAACGAAGTTTCGGACAGCATCAGCGTCGTCTCTGTCTCGCGGCATGTCGTGACGGACACGATCTATGTGAAGGACGAGCCCGCCGACGTCGTGTTCGCCAACGGCAAGGCGTTCGTCACGGCGTCACGCAACAACCAGGTCGTGGTGCTGGACGCGACGACCCACGCCGTGCTCACGAACATCTCCGTCTTCGGCGAGAACCCGAGGGCGATGGCGGTCAGCCTCGACGGGTCCAAGGTCTACGCCGCCTTCGCGCTTTCCGGAAACCGAACCACGCTGATTCCCCCGGACCAGGCGCCCGCGCAGATCACGACCGGCACTCCGCCGATGAACCCGGCGCTTCCCGCGCCGCCACAGGTCGGTCTGATCGTCGACGCCACGGACCCGGCCTGGACCGGTGTCGTGAAATTCACCATGCCGGACAACGACGTGGTGGAAATCGACACCACGAGCAACGTCATCAGCCGCTACTTCTCCCGAGTCGGCACCGTGAACCTGGCGATCGCCACCCAACCCGGCAGCGGGCACCTGTTCGTCGCGAACACGGACGCACGGAACCTCGTCCACTTCGAGCCCGGCGTTCGCGGCCACATCGTCGAAAACCGCCTTTCACGCATCAATCTGGCCAACAACTCCATCACCCACTTC
Source organism: Verrucomicrobiota bacterium (assembly GCA_043775315.1). Taxonomy (GTDB): domain Bacteria; phylum Verrucomicrobiota; class Verrucomicrobiia; order Limisphaerales; family CANJSG01; genus CANJSG01. The sequence goes on along the minus strand of JAYVSO010000032.1, from coordinate 1,930 downwards.
GACCTGAACCCCGGCGTCGACTACGGCATGATGCCCAATCTCCCGGCGAAGACCAACGCGCTCGCGCAACCGACGGCGGTCGTGTTCGACACGGCGGGAACCTTCGCGTTCGTCGCCGCGTTTGGCAGCGACCGCATCGCCAAGATCAACGCCGCCGACGGCAGCGTCGTGGCTCGCATCGAGGTTGGTTCCGCGCTCGGTTCGGCCGCCGATGCCCGCAACAAGCGCGGCCCCCGCGGACTTGCCCTGGCTTCGGCCGCCCAGCGCCTCTACGTGCTGAACCGCATCGCCAATTCGCTCTCGGTGCTCGATGTCGCCGGCAACGTCGTCGTCCGCGAACTTCCCGTCGGCAGCTACGACCCGACAACCGCAGTGATCAGGCAGGGCCGTGGTTTCCTCTACGACGCGCGGCTCTCCGGGAACGGCATGTCCTCGTGCGCCTCATGCCACGTCGATGCCGAGATGGACATGGTCTCCTGGGATCTGGGCGATCCTCAAGGCACCGCCAGCACGATCCTGACGCGGGTGACGCCCACCTTTCCCGGCACCAGCCGGACGGTCCACCCCATGAAAGGCCCGATGGCCACCCAGACGCTGCGCGGATTGAACGGCCAGGATCCCCTGCACTGGCGCGGAGACCGCACCAACTTTCTCCATTTTAACGGCGCCTTCGACAGCCTCCTCGGCGGGACGACGTTGACCGTGCAGGACATGCAGGCCTACCGCGCCTACATCAACACGATCGTGTTCCAGCCGAACCCGAACCAGAATCTCGACCGGACCTTGCCGGCCAGCTTCGCGGACGGCGATCCGAATGCCGGGCGCAACACCTTCTTCAACGAGCAGTATCAGCCGGTCCTCGGCCTGTCCTGCACCACGTGCCACACGGGACCACCGGGCACCGGATCGGACCGCCTCATCTTCGACCGGCAGGCGCTGGGTGAATCGCAGGACTTCAAGGTGCCGCACCTGCGGAACGTCTATCAAAAAGGCAACTTCAACAACGCACCCGGGGCCGCGTCCATCGGTGGCTTCGGACTCATCCACGACGGCATGGAGCCCGACCTGTTCACGTTCCTGTCGCGCTCCGTGTTCGGCAACTTCGCCAACGACACGACTCGGAAGAAGAACATCGCCGCCTTCGTCCTCTGCTTCGACACCGGCATGGCTCCGGCCGTCGGCTACACCCGCACGTTGACGAGCGCGACACTCGGCAGCGCCGCCTTCACCAATGACTGGACGATGCTTGAAAACCAGGCGCGCTCGAACTTCGTCGACCTGGTCGTGAAGGGAACGGTGGACGGCAGTCCGCGCGGCCTCCTCTTCCAACCCGGGTCGAACAACTATCTCAGCGACAAGACGACCGTCGGCGTTCTCACCCGCGCGCAGCTGGTCGCGAAGATCCAGGCCGGCGACGTGCTCAGTGTCATGGGAGTCCCCGTGGGTTCAGGCCGCCGAATGGGCATCGAGCGCCGGCAGAACGGCGTCCTCGACGGCGATCAACCCGCGCCCCAGCTCCGCATCGCGCGGACAGCGCCCAACACCATCGTCGCCTGGCCCACCAATGCGGACGGGTTCCTCCTCGAAGCCATCTCGGCCCTGCCCGGGACCAACTGGAACCCCGAAACAAGCCTTCGCGGCATCGTCAGCACCGAGTTCAACGTGACCAACACCGCTGCGGCGACCAACCGGTTCTTCCGTTTGAAAGGTCTCTGAGCTTACGCCCAGGCCGGGTCGGGAATCGACGCCCACGCCCCACTCATCAACTCCCTGAGAAGTTTTTCGCGTCAGCGAGTCCTCCGCCGGGCCCACCCGCTCCTGCCGCCGCCTCAGAGCCTGTCTGAAAAACCGCCCGGTCAGGGGACCGGGCCTACAGGGAAGACGGCAAACCTTCGGTTTGTTGTAGGCCGTGTGCCCTCACACGGCGCCG
>JAYVSO010000031.1:0-1586 GCA_043775315.1 Verrucomicrobiota bacterium | reverse complement strand
ATGGGCTCAAGGGCCAATCCATTTTTTGGTTCCGACAAAATTGACCGATAAGCAGTCGCGTTCCTCTGCTGTTCCCGGTGAGTGCAGCGGCTACCCACGTTTTGCGTCTTCAAGATGCCGTCGCAGTTCTCCATGCACATGTGGCCATCACCTCAATCGGTTTGGGTCTTATCGGTCATTTTCTCGAATTAGGTTTTCAGTAGGTCACCTTGAACGAAGGGGACTCCTCGGGTTTGGTCCGGCGTTTGTCGTAGAGACGAGTCGTGACGATGGACGAATGTCCCAGCCATTCCTGCACCTTGGTGATGTCGGCTCCATTCTCCAACGCGTTGGTCGCGGCGGTGGCCCGCAGCACATGGGGCCGCAACATGCTTTCAGGGATACGCGCATCGCGGGCGTAGCGCTTGAGCACGTCCTTGTAGATGGACGCCGGATGGATGGATTTGTCCAAACCACCGGCGCTGTTGCGCACCGGCCGGAAGAGCGCACCCATCTCGTCGGCGCGATGGCCCGCCTGGTCGAGATACTCCTCGATGCGCTGCGCCGCTTGCGGATGGACCGGCAGGTAGCGGATCTTGCCGCCCTTGCCCTGGACCACGAGCGTGGCCACGCCGCGTCGCAGCTGGTAGTCGCCTACGGTCAGCAGGCACAGCTCGGAGCGCCGCAAGGCGTGGTAGAGCAGCGTGGCGAGGATGGCCCGGTCGCGTTTGCCTTTGAGAGTCGAGGGACAAGGCGCATCCAAAAGCCGTCGCGCCTGGGCGTCGGACAGCGCGGGGGTCTTTCCTTCATTCGCACCTTCACGCGGTCGTTGCACGCCGTTGACCGGGTTGCGTTCGACCGAGTTCTTTTCGCAGAGGAAATCAAACAGCTCGGACAAGGCCGCGAGTTTGCGGCGGATGGTGGCGGGCTTGAGCGAACGCCGTTCCAGATCCTTGCGCCAGGCGATGACGTGGGGCCGTGAGACCACAGCAATCTCATCAGGCTGCTGGAGCCCTGCGAACCGCATGAAGTCGGCGAGGTCATGCTGGTAGGCGCGGCGCGTGTTGCGGTTGGCGATGTTGGCCAGCCACTCGAAGAGATCGGGGACTTCGTCCAGTCGCTGGAACTGGTCGCGGGAAAGCCGCTGCGAAGGGACAACGGTCGGCAGTCGGCGCATCAACGACTCCGCACGATGAGAGAACTGGTTTTGTTCGGCATGGGAACTCCTCCGAGTCCGTTATCCCACACATCGAACCGCCCCGCAATTGGCCACGATAAAATAGGTTCTGACGGCCAGAACAGAAGGCTCAGAACTTCATCTCGAAGCTCAGTTGCGCGAACGCATCGGCGGCTTTCGGCTGCGACAAAGTGCGTATCGCATCCTTGTCGAGGTTCCCGAACTCGGTCTTCTCCAGCGCCACCGCTTCGCCGTGGCTGATGGAACCGCCGGGCGTGAGCGATTCGAGGAAGACGGCGTAGGTCGGCTTCGACGCGAACATGCCTCCGTCCGTGTAGAGGATCTTCAGGTGGCTGCGCCACTCGGCGAGGGTGGGTTCACTGGACTTGAAGACGATCTTCGGTCCCAGCCGGAACGTCTCGCGGTTCAC
>JAYVSO010000030.1:0-77406 GCA_043775315.1 Verrucomicrobiota bacterium | reverse complement strand
AGGGACCGAGCGCAGGACGTGGAGTCTCGCCGCCCGGTTGCGACCGACCACTGAAAAGGCCGGCAAGATAGCCATTGATCCACTGGCGCTGGGACGTGTTGAACGGAGCAGTTTCAGGGATCTGGGGGCAAACGGAATTCACTGTGTGGGGACAGGGTTTGGAATCCGGGAAGCACCTGGCACTTTGATCTGAGTGGCAGGAATCATTTCCGGATGAGGTGGAGCAATGCGGCTGGGGCGGATGTGCGAGCGCTCGTTGAGGAAGGTGAGAAGGTGGTTGCGGAGTTCCTGATAGAGAGGATCGGCGAGGATGGCGGCGCGGTTGCGCGGGTGCGCGAAAGGGATGTGGAGGATGTCGCCGACTTCGGCGTCCGGGCCGTCGGTCATCATGACGACGCGGTCGGAGAGGAAGATGGCTTCATCGACATCATGGGTGACCATAAGAGTGGTGAGTTGGTTGCGCCGCCAAACTTCTAGCAGCACCTCCTGGAGTTCCATCTTGGTGAGCGAGTCGAGCATGCCGAAGGGTTCGTCTAGCAGGAGCATCTTCGGTTGGAGGGCGAAGGCGCGGGCGATGCCGACGCGCTGGCGCATTCCCTGGGAGAGTTCGGCGGGTTTCTTCTGCATCGAGTCGCCCAGTCCGACGACCGTGAGGTAATACTCCACGATCTCGCGGCGCTCCTCGGCGCTGGCGGAGTAGAAGACCTGGCTGACTCCGAGCATGACGTTCTCGAAGGCCGTCAGCCACGGCAGGAGGGAAGGGGATTGGAAGACGACGCCGCGATCGGGCCCGGCCCCGTCGAGTTCCTTTCCGGCGAGAATGATGGAGCCGTCGGTGATTTCGCTCAGACCGGCCACCATCATCAGGACGGTGCTTTTGCCGCAGCCCGAGTGGCCGATGACCGTGACGAATTCGCCCTTCGTGAGCCTCAGGTTGAAGTTCTTCACGATGACCGCCGGGCCCTTCGGCGTCGGGTAGATCTTGGTCAGCTGCGAGATGTCGAGGTAGGGCTTCATATCTCCACGGACTCCACTTTGATTTCACTGCGCCGCACCGGCCGCCGGCTTGCACCGAACATCCGGTAGGCTCCGGGGTCCTGCGGCTCGATGTCCGGAAGAACGAGCGACCTGGTGATCGTGCCCTTCCTGCGGTCCGTGGCCTTCAAGAGGTAGTCGGTCACCTCCAGGCGGATCTGCTTGAAGTCGTAGCTGTCGTTCAGTTCCGCCCTACGCCGTGGGCGGGGCAGGGTGATCGGGATGCTTGGACCGAGGGTGGCGCGCGGGCCGGCCGTCAAAGGAATCACCCGGTCGGCCATGAGGATGGCCTCTTCGGGGTCGTTGGTGATGAGGACAACGGTTTTTTTATCGGCTTCCCAGATTTGCAGCGTTTCCTGTTGGAGAGTCGCGCGGGTCAATGCGTCCAACGCGCCAAACGGTTCATCCATCAGAAGAATGCGGGGACTGATGGCCAGCGTTCGGGCGACGCTGACACGCTGCCTCATGCCGCCGGAAAGTTCGTGCGGTTTCTTGTCTCGTGCGGGCGTGAGGTTGACCATGGCGATCAGCTTCTCCACGTGTTCACGGCGTTTAGCCACGGTCCATCCGGGGAAGATCGCATCGACCGCGAGGCCGATGTTTTCGTGGACGGTCAGCCATGGCAGCAGGGAGTAGTTCTGGAAGATGATGCCGCGATCCGGTCCAGGGCCTTCGATCGGCTTTCCTTCAAGCGTGACCGAACCCGTGTCCGGCTTTACGAGGCCCGAAATGAAGTTGATCAGCGTGCTCTTGCCGGCGCCGGAGTAGCCCACGATGGCCACGAATTCCCCTTCGGTGATCTCCAGGTTGATGTCCGTGAGGATCTCGGTCCGGGTCCCGCCGGACGAATAGGACTTGGAGGCGTTTTTGATTTCGAGGAAGGCCATGGTGTCGGTTGGGTTCAGCCGAGGATGTTCTTCAGTTCGAAGCTCCGGGCGTAGTCCTCGGGTGCATCGGGGTCGAAAGTCTTTCCATCGAACAACGTCACCGGACCATAGGCCGAAGTGGTGTCCGCCACGCCCAGTTCGCGGAGAGCCTGAGCGTGGAAATCTGGCCGCATGACGCGCGCGGAAACGCCGGCGTAGTCGGGTTCACCGAAGTGGAGGCCCCAGCGTCGTAGTTGGGTCAGGAACCAGACCGCGTGGTTGATGCACGGCCGATTGGAATCGCGATCGGAGAAGATGAGAGGCTTGGAGGACTGGAGCGATCGGCCGTCGCCGTAGTCGAAGCCGCTGCCGAGCCGGGATTGAATCGTGGACGGATCGCAGCCGAGATATTCGGGACGGCCGAGGATGGCTGCGGCTTCACTGTGGTTGGCCGGATCGGCGAGCCAGGTTCCCGCCTGGTGGAGTGCCTTGAGCGCCGCGATGACGGCGCGGGGATTTTGCTCGGCGAAGTCCCGCGTAAAGGCGCAGACCTTTTCCGGATGGTCCGGCCAGATTTCCTGTGAAGTAATCGCGGTGTAGCCGAGGCCTTCCGCCAAAGCTCTGGCGTTCCATGGCTCGCCCACGCAGAAACCATCCATCCGCGCGGTGCGCATGTTGGACGCCATCTGCGGCGGGGGAACGGTGATGAGCGCGACGTCGTTGTCGGGATGGATTCCGCCGGCGGCCAGCCAGTAGCGGAGCCAGAGCGCATGGGTGCCGACACGGAGAGTGTGACCGAAGACCAGCGGTCTTCCGGAGTTGCGGCCTTCGCAAACGGAATCGAGAAGCGCCTTGGATTCGGCGCCGACTTTGCCCTGGAACCGCTTGTTCAACGTGATCGCCTGGCCGTTCCGGCTCAGCGTCCAGGGAACGATCAGCGGTTTCTGGTTCGCGCCCAGCAGTCCGCAGGCGGCAGAAAGCGGCATGCTGAAGAGCGTCTGCGCGGCCTGGGAGGCGCCGCTGTTCAACGCGTCGCGCAGCGCGGTCCAGGACGATTCCTTGCGAAGCGTCGATTCGATGCCGAACTCCCTGAACAACCCCTTCGTGTGGGCGACGATGATCGGCGCCGCGTCGGTCAACGGAATGAAGCTGAAGGAGAGGTGATCCATTTCGGGCCCGCCGTGCGAGGGCATCGATCCGGTGCCGCCACTCGGCTGCAATAGTCCGTCCATGCGGCTCGAGCCTGCGGGCGGATCAGTCACGATCTGCCCGCTTGAACGCGAGGTTGTGGCGGAAGTCATGATGTTGGTCGGAGCAATCACGGCGTCAGGCGGTCTTGAAACGCTTCTCGATGACGCTCATCAACCGGTCGAGGACGAAGCCCACGAGGCCGATGGTGATGATTGAAAGAATGATGTGCTCGTAGATGAGCGCGTTGTATTCCTGCCAGAGGAACCCGCCGACGCCGGGCCGGCCCGTGAGCATCTCGGCGGCGACGATCACAAGCCACGCGATGCCGAGGCTCAGGCGGAAGCCGGTGAACATGTAGGGCAGCGTCGCCGGGATCATGACCTTGGTGAGCGTCTTCCACTTCGAGAGCTTCAGCACCTTGGCCACGTTCAGGTAATCCTGCGGAATGGCGCGCACGCCCACGGCCGTGTTCAGGACCGTCGGCCACATCGAACAGATGGCGATGGTGAACAGGGCGCCCAACGTCCCGGCCTCCTTGCCCGCATCCAGGAACAGCACCAACCCGAGCGGCAGCCAGGCCAGCGGTGAAACCGGGCGGAGAATCTGGATGATTGGGTCGAAGGTCTTGGTGAACATCGTGGACAGCCCAAGGAGGAAGCCGATCGGCGTGCCGATGAGGAGCGCCAACGTGTAGCCCTTGGCCACGAGGATAAGGGAATACCAGGTGAACCGCGCGATGCCCTGGTCCATTTCGCCACGTTTGGCGAATGGCTCGACGATATAGATGCGGCTGGCCTCCCAGGTTTCCACCACGTTGGGGAGCGCGGGGATCAGGCCGACGCGGGTTTCCGAAGTGACTTCGCCTTGGGCATCCTTCACGACGACTTTCTTGCCGGCGAGTCCGTGCCAGACCAGGACGACGAGTAACATTCCGAATACCGGAAGGATCAACCAGTCGAGTTTGAATTTCTTCATGGCTTTGATTGTTCGAGCGAGCGGTGGACCCATGTCTGGGCCGCCGAGACGAGGACGAGCATGAATCCGATGAGAGGAGAGATGATTGATTTCGCGAGAACGGTTCCGTCGACCGTGTGTCCCAACCAGCGGTCGCCCTGATTGACGGCCGTCTGCAACAAGCCGGTGGTGCAACCGAGCGTCAGGGCGCGAAGCCAGACCGATCGCTGGCCCATCGCCTGACGCCACAGCTCACGACGGTTTGTTGCGGAGTCCATGTTGTGAGATCAGCCCTTCATGCTGTGGACGGGGAAGCTCCTGGCGTAGGCTTCGAGGTCGCCGGTCGGATCGAAGGTCACGCCGTCGAAGAGCGTTTCCTTGTCGTTGTTCAACGAACCTCCCGCGTAGCCGACTTCCTTCATCGCCTCTTCGTAGATGTCGTTCCGCATGACCTTTTTCGCGACGCCCTCGTAGTCGGGTGTTCCGGAGACCAGGCCCCAGCGGCGATACTGGCTGAGGAACCACTTGGCATATTTCGGCTGCGGGTAGTTGCAGTTCCGCTTGCTGAAGTGCATGTAGAACTCGTCCTGCGTCTTGCGGCCGTCGCCGTAGTCGAGCTTGCCTTCGAGACGGCCGAGGATCGTCTTGGCGTCGCAGTTGATGTAGGTGGGCTTCGAGACGCTCGCGCATTGCTCGGGGCGGTTCGTTATGTCGTCGAGCCAGACGCTCGCTTCGTGCAGGGCCTTAATGACGGCCTTCACCGTCTTCGGATTTTTGGCGCCGAACTCCTCGGTGAAAGCGCAGACCTTCTCGGGATGATCCTTCCATATGTCCTGCGTCGTGACCGAAGTGAAGCCGACGTTGTCCGCTATGGCCCGGGCGTTCCACGGTTCGCCGACGCAGAATCCGTCCATCTTGCCGATCTTCATGTTGGCCACCATCTGCGGCGGCGGAACGGTGATAAGGGATACGTCCTTGTCGGGATTGATGCCGCCGGCCGCGAGGTAATAGCGCATCCACATCGCATGCGTTCCGGGAGGGAACGTCATGGCGAAGGTGAGGGGTTCGCCGAGCTTCTTAGCCTGGTCGACGAACGGCTTGATGGCCTTGGGATCGGCTCCGACCTTGCCCTTCCATTCGGTCTTCAGGGTGATCGCCTGGCCGTTTCGGTTCATCAGCCAGGGAATGATCATCGGCTTCTTCGGCGAACCGGCCAGGCCCATGGTCGAGGCAAGCGGCATGCCGAGAAGCATGTGGGTGGCCTGGATGGAACCGGAGCTGAGGTTGTCGCGGATGGCGGCCCAGTTCGCGCCTTTGGTTACGGTCGACTCGACGCCGTATTTCTTGAAGAGGCCCTTCTCGTGGGCGATGACGATGGGCGAGCAGTCGGTCAGGGCGATCATGCCGAAGTTCATCTTCGGCGCCTCGGGTGCATCGCTGGCGTAGACGCTGCCGACCCATCCCTTGGGCAGGCCGGTGAAGAGCGCGGTGGCGCCGGCGGCGATGGCTCCGCGCTTGAGGAAGGAACGGCGATTGAGTGGCTTGGTCTCAGGAGGAAGCATGTTCGGTTGCATGGTTTTTGCGGTGATTGGCTTGGAGATAGAGGTCGCGACGGAAAACTTGTTGGACGAGGGAAGTGTAGTTGCTGGCGGAAACCCGGCCGGCGAGGCAGTGGCGCAGCGTCCAGGTTCCCTTCTCGGCATCGGGTTCGTTGGAGTTGGCGCTCTTGAAGCGGAAGAATCCTTCGACTGATTCCTCTCGGCCGTTTCCGAAGTCGAACGGGCCTTCGAAGCTTCGGCGAATCAGCGCGGCCGGGGCATTCACGTAGGCCGGCCGGGCGAGGATCTCGCTGGCGCTGGCGCGTCCCTCGGCGGTATCGCAGATGGCGCATGCTTCAATGAGAGCCGCGATGATTTGGAGGTGTTCCTCGGACTGGTCCTCGGCAAACCGCCGCCTGACCATCAGAACTTTCTCCGGATGATCCGGAATCAGTTGGCTGCTGGTGACGGGGCACCAGCCGTCGCCGGCGCGGATCGCGACCGAGTTCCACGGCTCGCCCGAGCAGAAGCCGTCCAAGTGGCCGGCCTTCAGGTTGGCGGGCATTTGCGGCGGAGGAACGACGACGAATCGGACATCCTTCTCCGGATCGATGCCCGCGCGCCTCATCCAGGTCTCTAGGATGTGGCGATGGGACGAGAACGGGGAAACGATGCCGAATGTGAGCGGATCGCCTTTCCGTTCCTTCGCGGCGAACTCGGCCAGCGTTGCCGCGTCACGCACCCCGGCCTTCCAGAGAGTCTTTGAAAGCGTGATCGCGTTCCCGTTCAGGCTAAGGACGAAGCCGGTTAGGCACGGTGTGGGAACGCATCCGATTCCCAACGTCGCGGCGAACGGCATCGGGGCCAAAGCGTGGGAGGCATCGAGATCGCCGTGGATGAGCCGGTCGCGAACCGTGGCCCAGCCGACTTCGCGTATCAGTTCGATCTTCAAGCCACGCCGGGCGAACAGACCCAGCTCCTTCGCCAGGACGATCGGGGCGCAGTCGCAGAGCGGGACGAACCCGATGCGCGTCTTCCGGGCGCCCCGGGTGATGTTCACCCTTGGAATCGCACCGGAAGTTGTCTGCCCTGTTGTCGCCACACCGCTGACATTAGCTTTGCCGGTGCCACAAGGGTGTCCGGGTGCGATTCGTGCTCCAGATAGATTTCATCAGATGAATGAACTGGATTCATGGGTTGGAGAGCCGCTTGATAGCAGGCAGTTGCTGGCATTTCTGCAATTGGCCAAGACGGGAAGCTTCACGCTGGCCGCGCGGGAGATGAACTTGTCGCAGTCGGCGGTGAGCCATTCGATACGTGCGCTGGAAGAGGCAGTTGGCTGTCGAGTTTTTGACAGGCTGACGAAAAAGGTGGTTCTGACCCAGGCGGGTGAACACCTGTTGCATCACGCCGAAAAAATCTTCCGCGAGATGGCCGCAGCGAAGACTTCCCTGGCCCATCTGGGCAAATGGGGGCGGGGTCGTCTGCGGATCGGTGCGACGCCGACCGCGTGCCAATACATCCTGCCCGCGGTGTTGCGGGAGTTTAAGGAATCGTTTCCCGACTTTCAGATCATGATCGAGCCCGGCGATACGCCGGATGCCGTCGAAGCGCTCCGTCAGAGCCGGATCGATCTCGCGTTGGCCCTGGAGCCGCGACGCGAGGACGGCGTCGAGTTCATTCCCATATTCAAGGACGAGCTCGCCTTCATCCTTCCGCCGCTTCATCCGTGGGCGCAGGCGCGCAAAGTGGACCGGACCGAACTCGCGAAGCAGAACTACGTCCTCTACAACCGCAACAGCCAGACGTTCCGCCTGGTGGACGAATACTTCCGCGAAGAGCGAGTCACCCTGCACAGCTTCATCGAACTGGGCAGCATGGAGGCGATCAAGGAACTGGTGAAACTCGGCCTCGGCGTCAGCATCCTGGCGTCATGGATCGCCCAGGATGAGATCGCGTCGGGTGCGTTGGTCGCTCTGCCGTTGGGTCGCCGAAAGCTCGTCCGAAGCTGGGGTGTAATGCACTGGAAGGGACGTCGGCTTACGCTGGCCGAGGAGACGTTCATCGGCCTCTGCCGGTCGGTGAGCGAGAATCTCCTGCAGCGCGCCGGTGAAGTGTGAACCGGCTCAAGGCTTCGGCCGTTTCGGACGGATCTGCTCCAGTGTTTCGCGGGCGATCTTGTCGTCGGGATCGATCTTGATCGCTTCGCGGAAGTGGTATTCGGCGCGGCTGAGCTTGCCCAATTCGAAGAAGACAAGCCCGAGGTTGCCGTGGGCTTTGGGATGATCGGGCCAGGCTTTCAGGACGCTTTCGAAGTCGGCGATGGCCAGTTCGGGCTGGTTCTCCATCCGGTGGAGCACGCCGGAAAGGTAGAGCGCATCGGGATCTTTTGGGGCCGATTTCAACGCGCGCCGGACGGAGGTCCAGGCGGCGGTTCGGTCGCCTGTATGCATGGAGGCCTTTGCCATGAGGACGTGGGCGTGGGCGTCTTCCGGATCCTGGGACAGCTTCCACCTGGCGTAGTTGATGACGTCGTCCCGGAGCCGGCGGACAAAGGACTCGGTGAGTTTCTTCAGGTCTTCCGGAGTCTTCGTGAGGATCTGAAACGTGATGGAGCCCATCTCGTCCGTGGTCTGCGGGCCATAGCGGATGCGTTGGGGCGGATTGTGGGGGTTCTGGGCGTTGTTCGTCGAATTGTCGTAGCGATAGCGCATCGTCAGCCGGGTGCCGGCGGCGAACTGCGGCGGCGTGGCGAAGCGGTAGTCGGTCTGCCAGTTGAAGTCCCAGTTCCGGATGGTGACCAGATCCTGCCGCCGTCCGTCGGGCAGGGTGGCGAATGCTTCCAAAGTTTTTCCGGTGCGATGGGCGTGGGGAATCAGCGCCAGCATCTCGAACGGCTGCGGGACGACCCAGCTCTCCTCGATCACGTAGTTCGTTTCACCGGCGGGAATGTCGATGGCGTAGTTGTCCATCGAGATTTTGAAAAGCTGGTTGGTCGCCGGCGTGTCGGTGAAATACAGGCCCAGCTTCGGCTTGATCGCTTCCTGGCGTCCCGTCGGCTGGAAATGGATTTGCAGCAGAAAATCCGACTTGGGCTGGAGTCTCCAAGGAAGTCCTGGTGGTGAAACCACCGGAAGCCGCCCCGGCTGCCACGCCAGCAGATGCCCATCGGGAACGGCCGCTGCACTTGGGTAATCCATTCCTGGAAATCCACCGCCGGGATACTGCGCGTCGAGGCGGCGCGAGCCCGATGTGAGATCCACTTTCAGGAACCCATGATGCGCGGCGCGATTGCCCGGCAGGATTTCGACGGCGCGGATCAGGCGTTGGGTCGAAATGCCCGAAGGGATGACGAAGTTCTGGTAGATGTCCTTGCCGTCGGGCGGAAGCAGGAAAGCTTCCGGCGCTTCCACGATCAGGTCCGGGGCGCCCAGATACCACTCGTTGGTATTGAGAGTCAGCTTTGGCAGATCGGCGGGATTCCCTTCCGGCGCTCCTGCCTCGGCCCAGCGACGGAGCGTTTCGATATGTTGGGGCGGGAGGACCCGGGCATCGGCAAAGTGGTTGGTGCCTTGGTCGGGAAGCCACGGCGGCATGTAGCGCCGGCCTGTGACCTCGGCGATCAGCTTCGCGCGTTTCCCTGCGTCGGCAAAGCTGAGCAGCGTGAACGGCGCATAGGGCCCCGGTTTGTGGCAGGGCGCGCAGTGCTCAAAGAGGATCGGCGCAACGTCTTTGGAGAACGTGGGAGCGTCGGCGGCGCGAAGTTTCCCGGCGACGAAGGCAAGCGTCAGGCAGAGGCGGAGCAGGTTCGAACAAGCGACATTCATCCCGGTCAACTCTGGCTCAGCCGTTGTTTCGGGGCGTCGAGGAGCATCTCATGGGCTTCATCGAGGATCGCGGGAATGCGGTCGGCAAACGGGCTTTTCAGCAGCACCTGCTTGAGCCGGGCGCGGTCGAGCTTGGCGACGGTTTCACCCGGGAACCAGTGATCCGCCTGGCCGAGCAGGTTGTAGCGCATCTTGCCCCAGCCGACGATGTCGAGTGCCTTGGCGTAGGTCCAGAGGCGGAGGATTTCCAGGACGTTCACTTCGCCCGGAACCTCGAAGTATTCCGGCAGACCTTCGGCCCATCGGGCGCACCAGTCGCCTCCATGCACGCGTTCCAACTCGGCGCGCAGGCGCGCTTCGATGGGGCGCATGGTATCTTCGATGCGGTCGTAATGGGCCAGACCGGCGACGTGGTCGTCGAAGTCCGTCGGCCGTGAAGCGCCGAGGCTCAGGGTGTGGACGTCCTTTCTGGCCAAGCAATAGAGGTCATTGAACTGCATCGGCGAAAGCGGTGCGCAGAGGTCGCGGAGCTTTTGTGGCGGTTCGTAGAGCCGGCCGCCCTTGTCGTTCGGGCTGATGATGAAGACACCCATGTCGCGCTTCGCGGCCTCGTCGACGGCGGCGCGGTTCAGGTCGTTGACGAAATACCAGTGGAGGTTGATGTAGTCGAAACCGTCGCTGCGGATGGCGTCAAGAATGACGTCCGGCGTGGCGTGGGTGGCAAAACCGACGTGACGCACGCGGCCCTCCTTTTGGAGCTTGCGGGCCGCTTCTAGGCAGCCGCCCTTGCCGAGGGACCAGTTGAGAATCTGGCGGTTGTTGATGCCGTGGAGGGAGAGGAGATCCACGTAGTCGAGCTTGAGGTAGGCCATGCTCGTCTCGAACTCGCGGAGGAAGTCGGCCGCGTTGGCCGCTGGCGGCACCTTGGTCTGGACGATGAGCTTCTCGCGTGGGAACTGCCCGAGCACCCAGCCAAGCTGCATCTCGGAGGAGCCGTAGTGGCGGGCGGTTTCGATGTGGTTGATGCCGAGTTCGACCGCGCGTTGGATCGTGGCTTCGAGGTTCTTCTGGTTCTCGGCCGGCACTTCGTCGGGCGGGACATCCTGCCACTTGTGCTGATACCTCATGCCGCCGCAGGAGAAGACGGGCATCTGGATTTCGGTCGTTCCGAAACGGCGGTATTTCATCGGGCGAAGGCTGCCATGGGGATTTCCGAAGGGCAACCCGGCGGGCGCGGAAGCAAGGCGGGGAGTTTCCGGTAAACCCGTTCACGCGGATGCCGATGAAATTCCGGCGGGACGTCGCGCCCGAGATTTTCAGCAACCCGTCGTCGCGAACTATTTCATGAAGACTTTGATTTCCATCCTGTCGGCACTGGTCCTTATTGGCGGAGCGTCGTCGGTGCAAGCCGCTGGCGCGGATGAGCTGACCGGCTTTTCGGAAACGATCCGTGTGGGCGACCAGCTGTTCCAGGCACTCGACGAAAAGAAGCGCAAGGACGTCGCGCCGCATCCCGTGGCGTTGGAGACCGAGCTGAAGCCCTACGTCCGCAGCGGCGAATTCTCCCACGACGGCAAGTCCCTGAAGGTCGTCTTCATCTCGGCGGGTTTCATGGAGCTGGTCCGGAACATCGCCCACGCCAAGGCCATCGACGGCGTCGAGCCGGGCTATTTCCAGAAATACGTCACGCTGCTCGCCGACGACAAGTCGGGGGTACCGCCCCTGCCCAACGCGGATGACATCCGGTTTGGGGCCGAGCCCATTCTCGGCAAACGACAGGATTACTACGGCCAGATGATCAGCATGGTCATGGGCATAGAGCTCTCGCACCACTACCTCGGCAACTACCGGAAGTATTCCGGCAAATTGGCGGATCAGCCGGGCAATCCAACGCCGCTCAACTCGCTCATCACCAAGTCGGAATGGGAGAAGGCGGTCGATGCCGGGTCGGACAACGCCCTCAATGCGGGCTACTCCACGCAAGGCGTTCGAGCGCTCTACGAAGCCATCGAGAAGATGCCGACACGGCCCGCCTGGACCACCTATTTCCTTCCGGCGACCGCCAAGGTGGAGCGCCTGACCGCCCGTCTCGCCAAGGGGGAGAAAAAGTTCTTCAACGAGTAGTCGGGTTGCGTCCTACGGGACGAACTCCAGCTCCTGCCGGTGCGGAATGATTCCGCTGTCGAACGCCCGTCCTAGAAACCGCCTGATCGATTCACGGCCCTTGTCGCCGTAGTCGAGCGTCCAGTGGTTCACATACATGCCGACGAACTTGTCGGCTAGGTCCCTCTCCATGTCGCGAGCATATTGGAGGGCGTGGGCCACGGCCTCGGGCCGGTGGTCGAGGCTGAACTGGATCGAGGTCGTCAGGATGCGCGAGATCTCGCTGCGTGTGGCGGGTTCGAAGCGCTTGTGGATCACATTGCCGCCGAGGGGCAGGGGAAGGCCCCCATTCTCGCGGCCCCACCAGATGCCGAGATCTTCGCAGAGCACGAGGCCCTCGTTGCAATACGTCAGCTGGCCCTCATGGATGATCAACCCGACGTCGGCCGAGCCTTCCCGCACCGCCTTGAATATCTGATCGAATGGGACGACCACGTAGGTGAACTCCTTTGCCGACTTCTCGAGCCACAACTGCAGGGCGAGAAAGGCGCTCGTCATTGTTCCCGGCACGGCGATGCGGAGCTTGGCGATTTCCTCCTTCGAATAGGGCTTCTTCGCCACGAGCATCGGGCCGTAGCCGTCGCCCATGCTCGCACCGCTTGGAAGCAGGGCATACTTGTCGCTGACGTATGCGTAGGCGTGGATGCTGATGGCCGAGATGTCGAGTTCGCCTCGTGTGGCGCGTTCGTTCAGCGTCTGGATGTCCTGGAGGATGTGCTCGAATGTGAAGCCGCCGGACGGGATCAATTCCTTGGCCAGGCCGTAGAACATGAAGGCGTCGTCGGGATCGGGCGAATGTCCCAGCGTTAGGTGACGGGATTGCATGGGAACAGATTCCGTGGCGTGAAGGAGAAGTCCAGAAATGAGTTCGAGGCGATCATCCCGTTCAAAAATCGGCTGGAAGGAATAACTTTCTCCTGTAACATATCTGTAACAGGCCGATCTGTAAGTTGGACGGTTATCAAGGCCGTTTTCTGCGGCTAGCGAACACCGACCGGCCTGCCATCAAGTGCAGTCAAACGGAGTTCAAACATGAGCAAACCGACTGACGTCGTTACAGAGGTCATCCGCACGAACCACCCCTTCCGCCAGGTCGACAACCGGCCGGCGAAACCCCAGAAGAGCCGCTACGAGCGCCGCAAAGTCCGCGAGCTTCTCCGCACTTCCGACTGGGCCACCGAATAATCCGAACAGCCTTTCCGGCCCATCCGGGGCCATGGCCGCCACGGCCTGAAAAACAAGATTCCGCCCTCGCGGAAGCTGCCGGAGATGTCGTCTCCGATTTTGGGACGTTTGGCCGAATCCGTTCAGGCCAAAACTTCCGCCATCGCGTTGCCGGCGAGCCAGCCCGTCGTCCAGGCGGCCTGGAAATTGAAGCCTCCGGTGATGCCGTCGACGTCGAGCAGTTCGCCGGCGAAATACAGGCCGGGGCAGACACGGCTCTCCATCGTCTTGAAGTTCACCTCGGGCAGTTTGACGCCGCCGCAGGTGACGAACTCCTCCTTGTTCATGCTCTTGCCCGTGACCTTGAACTCCGCCTCCGTCAGCCCATGGGCCAATGCCTGCGACTGCTGCTTCGTCAATCCGCTCCAGCGCGCCTCCGACGAGATCTGCGCGGCGCCCACGATCTTTTCCCAAAGCCGCATCGGCATCGGAGGAAGCGCCACGTTGCGGATGAGCTTCGCGCCGCTGTTCTGTCGCAGCACCTGAAGCTGCTCGGCTGCCTGAACGGAATTCACGTCGCCGAGCCAGTTGATGCGCACTGGAAAAACGTAGTTCAACGTGGCCAGTTCACGCGCGCCCCACGCGGACAGCCGGAGGATCGCCGGACCGCTCAATCCCCAATGCGTCACCAGCACCGGCCCGCGTTCAGAAAGCTGCGTGCCCGGAACGGATACCCGGGCCGCCTCCACTGCGAGGCCAGAGATGCCTTGGAGCCGCGCGTCGTCGATGTGGAAAGTAAACAGCGATGGCACGGGCGGCTCGATGGTGTGCCCGAGCGATTCCGCCAAGCCCGCAGCGGCTGAAGCGCGGCAACCGCCCGTGGCGAAGAGCACCTTCTCGCATTGCAGGATCTCCGAATTGGAAAGCCAGACAATGAACCCGCCGCCGTCGCGCCGTGCGATCCGGTCCACGCCGCAGTTGGTCCGCAGCTTCACGCCGGCTTCCTGAGCGGCGCGCGTGAGGCAGTCGATGATCGTCTGGGAAGTGTCCGAGGTCGGGAACATCCGTCCATCCGCCTCGGTCTTCAGGGCCACGCCGCGCTCCTCGAACCAGCGTATCGTGTCCGTGGGCTGGAACCGGGTGAAGGCCCCGATCAACGCCCGCGCGCCGCGTGGATACCGGGCCGAGAGGGCGCGGGGCTCGAAGCAGCTATGGGTCACGTTGCAACGGCCGCCGCCGGAGATCTTCACCTTCTGGAGGAACTGCGCCCCCCGCTCCAGCAGCAGCACCTCGCCGCTTCCGCGCAGCGCCTGGCCGCAGGTGATGGCCCCGAAGAATCCGGCCGCGCCCCCGCCGATGACGATGACGCGCTTGGTGTGTGGTTGGGTCAAGTGGTGTAGGGGCGGCATGCACCGCCATTGGGAAGATTTGAACAGATGCCTGGAACAAGAACCCCTAAAGGCCGCACTTCGACAAGAACTCGGGTGGAAGCCAGTTAAGCGACCGCCGCAACCAGCTTAGAACCGAAGGATATCGTTTCACCTCCGACAACAACCAATCCCCGTTAAAGCATTTTGGAAGATTCGGAGCTTCAAAACCGATAAAACAATCAACCTCGGCAGGGCATTCGCTCAGTTGCGCCCATCCCTTGACCTGAATGGCAAGCCGCTCTCCAGGGGCAATCGTCAGCTTCCCGAGTTCAACAGATGATTGGCAATCGTTGTGAGCAAAAAGGTCAACATCCTGAATAGATCCTCCTCGGTAGGCTGGAACGAAACACCCGGCCGCCTCAAATAGCTTCGCCACCAGTGTCTCCAGCTCGACGCTGCTAAGGCACTCCAACAGTTGCGGAGCCTTGCAGTTCTCCATCTTGAGGTGATCCACCGGCAAAGGATGCGCCATCGCTCTTTCGACCGCCTTGATGTTTCCCCAGTTGGTCATTTCTCGAAAGGTTCCGCGACTCAGGTAGGCGTTCGCATTGATCCCGGCGAGCACTGGTGGGACATCTGCCAATCTCAATGGCTTTGGAAGAAGGAAATCTACCGGCATCATCTTCCATGTGTCGGGCGATTGATCGCCGGCTTCGGAAGGATCGTATTCCACCAGGCTGCCTGTCGGCTTTAGAAACCATACATTTCCCCCACCAACGACTGTGATCACGGTCGCCTCATGATTTTCCGGAAGACTACATTCATAGAAATGCTTTGCCTGTTTGTCGCATTTACCTGACTTCAAATCCGAGATTGAACAGCGGCCAAAAAAGATCGGAACCGCTGGACACTTGAGAGGGTTTTTCCCGGAAAACCAGTCAGCGGCGAGGGAGTTTCCCTTTCCGACCTTCAGATAGAACCAGCGCTTCGGTTGCATATGGTTTGGTTCAGTTGGGTGAAATGGATCAAGGGTTCGCCTTGGCCAGCCGCGTGATCTCGAAGGCGAGGTCGAGGGCCTGCTTGGCGGATTCGCCGCTGACGGCGGGGGTCAGCTTCTCGTTCACGCATTTGACAAAGTGCTGCAACTCCAGCTTGAGGGGCTCGTCTTTGTCGATGGGGACGGGCTCGCGGACGATGCGTTTGCCACCGAATTCGCTGACGATGGTGGAGTCCTTGCCCACGCCGAGCTTGGCCGCCATGAGCTTCTTGAGCAGCGAGCTTTCCTCCTCCCCGTCGCGGGCGATCCGGTAGATGAAGCCTTCCTGGGCGCGGTAATCGAGGGAGATGTAGCTCGGCGTCGCGCCGCCGCTGAAGACGCGGATCTTCCTCATGCGTTCGGGGCTGACGCGGCTGGCGGTGAGGTTGGCCACGCAGCCGTTGGCGAAGCGGAGGCGGGCGTTGGCGATGTCCTCGCTGGCGCTGAGAACGGGAATGCCCACGGCATCGACGCTGACGACGGGCGATTTCACGAACGCGAGGACGATGTCGAGGTCGTGGATCATCAGGTCGAGCACGACGCCGATGTCGATGCTGCGCGCGGGATAGGGCGAGAGGCGGTGGGTCTCGATGAAGCGCGGCTCCGGCGCGGCGGTCTGGAGGTAGTTGAAGACGGGATTGAACCGCTCGACGTGGCCGACCTGGAGGACGAGCCCGCGTTGGCTGGAGAGTTGGACGATCTCGGCGGCCTGATCGGCCTTCTCGGTCATCGGCTTCTCGACGAGGACGTGCTTGCCGGCCTCGAGCAGCTTTTTGGCGATGTCGAAGTGGGTGACGGTCGGCGTGACGACGCTGAAGGCCTCGGCGGACGCGGCGGCTTCGTCGATGGAGGCGAAGACCCTGGTGCGGACCTTTTCGGCGACCTTGCGGGCGTTGTCGGCGTTGGCGTCGAAGACGCCGGTGAACTGGACCAACCCGGCGGCGGCAAGTTCGCCATAGATGCGGGCGTGTTCCTTGCCGAGGGAACCGGTGCCGATGACGGCGACGCGGAGGCGGGGGATTGGGGCGGATGCAGCAGGCACGTAGCGAGCGTGACAGCACTTTGCTGAACAAGACAAGAGCCCGGCGGTCGGTCGGTTTGCGGCCTGAAGCCGACCCCGTGGTTCCAGATCGAGGTTCCATCAGGCTTTTGAACTTTGCAGTTTGATGGATGCCCTCCTAGCCTTCGCGCCATGTCAGATTTTGACGTCAAATACGTCGCCAACCTCGCCCGGCTCAGTTTGACCGAGGCAGAAGAACAGAAGCTCGGCGCCCAGCTCGACAGCATCCTCGGCTACATCGAGAAGCTGAAGGAAGTCGATGTCTCCAACGTCGAGCCCACTGCGCACGCCTTCCCCATCGTCAACGTCTGGCGCGCCGACGAGATCAAGCCAGGCTTGACCAACGATGAGGCCCTGCTGAACGCGCCGTCCAAGGCCAACGGCCTGTTCGTCGTGCCGAAGATCGTCGAGTAACCGCCTTCGCCATTTCGCCATGCTCCATTCCCTGACCATTTCCCAGCTCGCCGCCAAGCTCGCCAGCCGCGAGGTCACTTCCCGTGAAGCGACCCAGGCCTGCCTTGACCGCATCGCCGCCGTCGACGGCCGCATCCAGGCCTTCACCAGCTACAACGCCGCCGATGCGCTGGCGCAGGCGGACGCCGCCGATGCGAAGATCAAGGCCGGCGCCAGCCACGCGCAGTTCCTGCTCCTCGGCGTGCCCATCGCCATCAAGGACGTGCTCAACGTCAAAGGCCATCCGCTCAACTGCTCGTCGAAGATACTCGGCGACTTCATCTCGCCCTACGACGCGACCGTGATCGAGAAGCTGAAGGCTTCCGGCGCGATCGTCTTCGGCCGGCTGAACATGGACGAGTTCGCCATGGGCAGCTCGACGGAGAACTCCGCTTTCCAGACCACCAAGAATCCGTGGGACATCTCGCGCATTCCCGGCGGTTCATCGGGCGGTTCCGCCGCGGCCGTCGCGGCGGATGAGGCGTTCGCGACGCTCGGCAGCGACACCGGCGGCTCCATCCGCCAGCCCGCCGCGCTCTGCGGATGCGTCGGCATCAAGCCGACCTACGGCCGCGTTTCGCGTTACGGGTTGGTCGCGTTCGCCTCGTCGCTGGACCAGGTCGGGCCGTTCACCAAGGACGTCCGCGACGCCGCGACGATGCTCAACGTCATCAGCGGCCGCGATCCGAGGGACTCGAGCAGCGTGTCCGAACCCGTGCCCGACTACACCGCCGCGCTTGGTGGCGGCATCAAGGGCCTGAAAATCGGTCTGCCGAAGGAATACATGGTCGGCGGCCTCGATCCCGAAGTGAAGGCGGCCGTCGCCGCCGCTGTCATGAAGCTCACCGAGCTCGGCGCTGAGGTGGTCGAGATTTCCCTGCCGCACACGGACTACGCGGTGGCCGTCTACTACATCATCGCGACGGCCGAAGCGTCTTCGAACCTGGCGCGCTTCGACGGCATCCGTTACGGCAAACGCGTCGACGGCGATTCGCCGGAAAAGCTCTACGGCAACACGCGCGGCCAGGGCTTCGGGCCCGAAGTGAAGCGCCGCATCATCCTCGGCACCTACGTGCTCAGCAGCGGCTACTACGACGCGTATTACCTGCGCGCCCAGAAGGTCCGCACACTCATCCGGAACGACTTCCTCAAAGCCTTCGAGAAGGTGGACGCCATCGTCACGCCCACCACGCCGACCGCGGCGTTCAAGATCGGGGAGAAGACCGACGATCCTTTGCAGATGTATCTCAGCGACATCTTCACGATCTCCTGCAACCTGGCGGGCATTCCCGGACTCAGTCTTCCGTGTGGTTTCACCAAGTCGCCCAAGCTCCCGATCGGACTGCAGGTTCTCGGCAAGCCGTTCGGCGAGGAGACCATCCTGAAGATCGCGCACGCCTATGAGCAGTCGACCGACTGGCACACGCAGCGTCCCGCCCTCTGATCAGGTCGCCGTCATGGCGGCGGGCGGGCGGTTGGGTTCGCCGAACTCGGATGAGTAGTCGGCGCCGCACTTCGCGCAGCGGGCGGTCTGGAACTCGATCGTTCCGTTCCAATCGCACGTTTCGCCGCACGCGTGGCAGCGGACGATGTAGCCCGACTTCCGTGCGGCGTGGTCCTGGAAGACCCGTTCCGCCGGCGATTCGAGGTCCGTGGCCTCGAGCGTTCCCAGCAGCTCGGCGGAAACGAGCGCGACGTCCGCGAGGCGCGAGGCCTGGTGGTTGATGACCGACTCGAAGCAGTTCCGGACGAGGCGGGCGTTGCCGAAGTTTTCAGCGCGCTGCGCATGCAGGAAATGGAAGTGGTGGACGATCTTCTCCCGCAGCGCCGGTTGCAGCCGCAGCCCGTGTTTGCGGCACATGCCGGAAAAGATGCGGCAAAGCTCGCGGGCGTCGTAGTCGGGGAACTCGATGAAGCGCGAGAAGCGCGAATGCAGGCCGGGGTTCGAGTTGATGAAGTGCTCCATCGGTTCCGGATAGCCGGCCACGATGACGATGAGGCGTTCACGGTCGTCCTCCATGCGCTTCAACAGGGTCTCGACGGCCTCCGAGCCGAAGTCCGTCTGGTCCTTGGCGAGGCTGTAGGCCTCGTCGATGAAGAGGATCCCGTCGAGCGCGGAATCGATCACGGAGTTCGTCCTCGGCGCGGTCTGGCCGACGTATTCCGCCACGAGGCTCGAGCGGTCGCATTCGATCAGGTGCCCCTTCTTCAGCAGGCCGAGCGCGCGGTAGATGCGGCCCATCAGGCGGGCCACGGTCGTCTTGCCCGTGCCCGGATTGCCGATGAAGACGGTATGGTAGCTCGTCGGAATGGCGGGCAGCCCCTGGCGCGCCCGCATCTGTTGCAGCCGCGCGAAGTTCGTCAACTGCCGGACCTTCTCCTTCACCGCCGCGAGGCCGATGAGCTCGTCGAGCTCGGCGAGGAGCGCGCCCAGCTCGTCGACACCGCCGGCCATGCGATCACCCGCCCTGCGCGCGCCGGCGGCGGCGGCCGTGATCTGCTGGGAGACGTATTCCGTGATGCGCGTCTCGCGCGATGTCGCCGGGCCGTCGAGCACGGCGAAGGACTCGCAGACAGAGCGGGCCGTGGATTCGATGAAGGCGATCGCCTGCGGAGAGAGTTCGAGCTTGGCCGCGATGCGCATGACCGCGGCGAACTGCCGGTCCATGCCCTCGCGGACGTCCTTGGCCACCGCCTCGTGCATCTGCGCGACCCGTTCGCGCGACTGCGTGACGAATGTGTCGAGCGCGTCCTGGATGCGCACGCCCTTGGGCGCGACGTTGTCGGCATTTAGCACTTTCAGCCTGTCGCGGTGCTCGCCCCGGAACAGCCCGACGAAGCCGCCGGTCATCTCCTCCGGATCGCGGTTGTAGAGGCACGCGACCCAGAACTGCGCGGCGGCGTTCTGCGCCACGGTCTGGTCGCCGCGCGGGAAATACGTTCCCCAGGCAGCTCCGACGAACTGTTTGAAGGCGTCGGCCAATGCCTGGATGAGATCGACCGTCGCGCCGGCCGTCGTCTCGAAGGACAGGCGTGGCGGCGTGGCGATCTCCAGATACTCCACCAGCAGGCGCCCGCCGAAGAGGCCCCGGGCTATTCCGCCGATCGCGGTGATCTCGCAGTTGGTGGCTTTGGCGACACTGGCGAGATGGGCCTCAAGCTTGGACCACGCGGCCAGATATTTCCGGTCGGTTTCGATAACCCGCTCCGCCTGGGCCTGGGGCAATCGGTCCGACTGCTGGAAGATCGCCACGATCTCGTCGCGGGACTGCGTATCCAACGCGGCCTCGGCTGCGGCATCGGGCAGGAGGCCGTGGCGGTCGACCGGGGGCACGAGGATGGATGCCAGGACTGATCCCGGGACGAGCGGATGGATCTCTGCGGTGACGCCTGCCATGTGGGCTCCAGCAAACCCGGCCGGCACCTTTCCAGCCAAGCGGAATTCCTTTCCGTCTTCGGCAAACACCCCGCCACAGGAAAACCGGTGCAAAGCCGCCGGTCGTGTGGCAGAACCGCCCCACGAAATTATGGAATACGAAGCGGTCATCGGCCTCGAAACGCACGTCCAGCTCAAGACGAAGTCCAAGATGTGGTGCGGCTGCGCCAACGAATTCGGCGCGCTGCCCAACACCCACGTCTGCCCCGTCTGCCTCGGCCTGCCCGGCGTCCTGCCCGTCCCCAACGAGGAAGCCCTCAAGCAGACCGTCCTCGCCGGCCTCCTGCTGAACTGTGAGATCCCCCGCTTCGCCAAGTTCGACCGCAAGAACTACTTCTACCCCGACGCGCCGAAGAACTACCAGATCACCCAGTTCGACAAGCCCAGCACGATCCGCGGCCATGTCGACTTCGAGTTCCAGGGAGGCATCTCCCGCGTCCACGTCACCCGCGCGCATCTGGAGGAGGACGTCGGGAAGAACTTCCATTTCGACCGCATGTCTGGCGTCGACTTCAACCGCGCCGGCGTCCCGCTGCTGGAGATCGTTTCCGAGCCCGACATCACCAGCCCCGACATGGCCTACGCCTACCTCAACGCCCTCACCGAGATCCTCCGCTACGGCGGCATCTCCGAGTGCAACATGGAGGAAGGCATGGTCCGCTGCGACGTGAACGTCTCCGTCCGCCCCGTCGGCCAGAAGGAATTCGGCGCCAAGATCGAGATCAAGAACATGAACTCCTTCTCCGGTGCCCGCCGCGCGCTGGAATACGAAATCCCGCGCCAGATCGAGGTGCTCCAGTCCGGCGGCAAACTCTTCCAATGCACCTCCCGCTGGGACGATGCCGCCGGCATCACCGAGGTCATGCGGACCAAGGAACAGGCGCACGACTACCGCTACTTTCCAGAGCCCGACCTCATGCCCGTCGCGCCCACCGACGACTGGCTGGCCGACCTTCGGAAGCGCGCGAGCGAGATTGAGTTGCCACTGGCGAAAAAAAGGAGACTGAAAAAGGACTACGGATTGGAGAACAGCGACCAAACTTATTTGACGAATTACCCGGTTATCGGGGCGGCTTTTGAGTATTTCGCAAAGAATATTCCGGAGGACGCCGAGAAGGACAAAGTGTTTAAGCCGATGGCTAACTACCTCATTAACAACTTGGGGGCTGAGTTCAATGCGGCGGGACAGACGCCAACTGCGTTCAATGTTTCGCCCACTGGTCAGGCTGTTTTCTACGTTCAAACCCCATCCGGCCAATCTCAGGAAGTTTCACTTCCACCTAGAGGCATTTACGATCTCGCTGTCGCTCAAGCCGTCAAGCAGGAGATCAGCAGTTCAGGAAGTCAGATTGTCTTCAAGGAGATGTGTGCCACTGGGCAACTACCCTCGCAGATTATCGAAAAGCTGGGTTTGAGGCAGGTCAGCGACACCGGCGCCATCGAGAAGTTCTGCGACGACGCCCTCGCCGCCAATCCGAAGTCCGTGGCCGACTACAAGTCCGGCAACGTCATCGCCATCAACTTCCTCAAAGGCCAGGTCATGAAGCTCTCGAAAGGCAAGGCCAACCCCGCGCTCGTCGGGGATATATTGGAGCGGAAGTTGAGGGAGTAAGGCTGACGGACGAAGCCTCGGTCTGTCGCTCATGGCCCAAGTCCTCTTCATCACTGGCACGGATACGAACGTCGGCAAGACCGTGCTCAGCGTCCTGCTGACGCGGGAGCTTCTCCGTCGTGGCGTCGATGTGCGCGCCGTGAAGCCGCTCTGCTCCGGTGGGCGCGAGGATGCGGAGGCGTTGCTTGAGGCTCAAGGTAGGGCGGGCTTCCAGCCTGCCCCCGTTCAGGATTCTTCGGCTAAAGAAACCATCGGTCTCCCGCTAAAGCGGGGCAGGCTGGAAGCCCGCCCTACCTTGGATCAAATCAATCCGTGGCACTTCGCGGAACCGCTAACGCCTTTGGTCGCGTCGCGTCGCGCGGGAGAACCGCTGCATCGAAAAGAAGTCGTGGCGTTCCTCCGGAAATCTGCGTCCTCCTGTGACGTCCTGCTCGTGGAAGGCGCCGGCGGCTTGCTCAGTCCGTTGGGTGAGGACTGCGATGCACGCGACCTGATCGTCTCGCTGAAGGCCACGCCCGTTGTCGTCGCGCAGAACCGGCTTGGTGCGATCAACCAATCGTTGCTGGTGATGGGCGCGCTGCCGATGGCGATCCGGCAAAAGGCGCAGCTGGTCCTGATGCAGCCTGAGCTGGCGGACGTGGTCTCTCGGACCAACGTGGATGTCCTGAAAGGACGGCTCGGGGCCGCTCGGGTTCATCCGGTGCCATACCTCCACCCGGAGCACGTCCAAGAACTGACGACCTTCCGGCTGCCCGCTTCTTTGCGGGCTTCTTTGCAGCGATTGGCGAAGTCGGTCTGCGCCTGAAACGCTGATCGCTACGGCGAACCTGAAGTCCGGGTGGCGCAGGCTTCCGGACTGCATATTCTGGCGTCCTCGCCGGAAAACGTGGAGCGGATAGCTTGCGAAGCCGCCATTCGCGGACAGCCTGGGCGGCCAACCCTCCGCGAGGCGGACAAGTCGGGCTTGTTCCGAGGCCGAAGTTCATGAGCACCACCTTCGCAAAGGAAGTCGCCTACGCGGGGGCGTTCCATCGCTTCGTCGAGGCCGGGTTGATCGGCAATGTGAAGCCACGTCTGCGGTAGCCGCCGAGGCGACGAGGCGGAAGCCACGGACGGTAGGGAAGGATCCGCCTCCTCACGTCGGCGGCTACCTGAGATTCGGCCTTGTCCGTCCGTGGAGCCGGGCGTATCCCCGATCCATCGCATGAAAGCATTGAGGTGGTTGGGAATCCTTGGCGGGGTGGTTTTGCTGCTGGTTCTGGCCAGCCTCGGATTCCGTTCCGTGCAGGAGCGGGGGATCGCCGGGAAACTGGCCAAGCTCCGCGAACGAGGCTATCCGACGACCATGGCCGAGCTGAACGCGTGGTATGTCGCCGTGCCCGCCGAGAGCAATGCCGCGCTGGGAGTGCTGGCGGCGGTCGAGATGTTCCCGTCCGACGCGCCGGACAAGCTGCCGATCATCGGAGAAAAGTCGACAAGAGTGGAACTGTTCGAACCTTGGTCCGAAGAGGCCCGGTCGCTGGCGGCCGACTACGTCTCGTCCAACTCCACGGCCTATGCCGCGTTGCACCAGTCGTTGAAGCTCCCGGCGTCTAGGTATCCCGGGACATTTTCTTTCAATATGCTTCTGCCGCATCTTTCCCCGGTCAAAGGTGCCGCCCAGAAGCTCGCGCTTGCGGCGCAGTTGGCGGCGGAGCAGGGGAAGCCGGACGAGGCAACGGCGGCGATTGAAGACGTGTTCCATGTTGGCCGGACGTTGGAGCCGGAACCTCTCTTCATCTCCGCTCTTGTGCGAAATGCCGGCGTCGCGATCGGGGCGTCCTCGGCTGAACGCGTGATCAATCGCGTGGAGCTGACTGATGAGCAAGTCGCACGAATACAGTCGGTGATCGCTTCGGCTCTGGCGACCAATTCGCTGGTTCGAGGATTGGTCGGAGAAATGGCCTTCTTGCTGGACGGCGTCTTCTTGGCCTCTATGAGTCCTCCGAGTGGCGCGATTGTTCAGCCGTCCCCGGGCGAGAAATTCGGCTATGCGATCTATACCGCGTCGGGTCTGAAGGGTGCGGACGAGAGCGCGTATGTGGATGCGATGATCCGGTTGCAGGAGGCGGCCAGTGAGGATTTTCCCCGGCGGCTGACCACAGTTTCCAACATTGTTTACGAGGTCAGCGGTGGGACCAACGGCTGGCCGTTTGTGAAGATGATTACGCGGATGACCATTCCGTCGGTGGCGAGAGGCATCGAACGTGAGGCCCGCATGATTGCCGCTCTGCTCTGCGCCCAAGCGGCGCTGGCGGTGGAACGGTTCCGGATGGCGCATGGAGGAACGCTCCCCGCCAGCTTGGCCGAACTGGTTCCCCAGTATCTCGCGGCCGTCCCGTCTGATCCCTACGACGGGAAGCCGCTCCGGTTCAAACCGCTGGTGAAGGGGTTCGTCGTCTACAGCCTGGGCGAGGACGGCGACGACGATGGTGGACGTCCGTTCAAGAGGGGACAGAAAACGTCGGGCGACTATGACGTGACCTTCCGGATCGAACGCTGAGCCGGACTCATGCAGTAGAAGGTAGGGCGGGCTTCCAGCCTGCCCCGTGCTGACAAGGGTTCCCTGATGGTCCGGCATCCTGATCCTCACGCACTGTTTGATTTCAGGCCGGCAGCGCCGTGGGCAGGCAAGATGCACTGCCCTACCTTGAAGCCGCCTCCTCACGTCGGCGGCTACGGGGAGTGGTCGCTTTGCCAAGCTGGAAGTCCGCGTTTGCGTCCGAACCGCTCTTGGACATTCTCCGTCGCAGCCTTGCCCATGAACTTCATCAACCGCCTCCTTGCCGTCTCGCTGGCTTTGGCCGGCTCACTGGTCGCCATCGCCGCTTCCGCCGCCGAACCGCTCTGGCTCCGGTATCCGGCCATCTCGCCGGATGGAAAGCAGATCGCCTTCAGCTATCGCGGCGACATCTACCTCGTGCCGGCCAAGGGCGGGCAGGCCGCGCCGTTGACGATCCATGACGCGCACGACTTCATGCCCGTCTGGTCGCATGACGGGAAGCAGATCGCTTTCGCCTCGGATCGCCACGGGAACTTCGACGTCTTCGTCATGCCGTCGACCGGCGGCGAACCGGTCCGCGTCACGGCCAACTCGGCGCATGACTATCCGAGCGACTTCACGCCCGACGGCAAACACGTGCTCTTCACCTCGCAGCGGCGCGACACGCGGTCGAACATCCAGTTCCCTTCCGCCGCGTTGGCCGAGCTTTACCGTGCGCCCGTCGCCGGTGGTCCGGCAGAGATGGTCTTCACCACGCCGGCGCAGGACGCACGCTACGACAAGGCCGGGAAACGCATCCTCTACCACGACCGCAAGGGCTACGAAAACGAGTGGCGCAAGCACCACGTCTCGCCCATCGCGCGCGATGTCTGGATGTTCGACTCCGGTTCCGGCAAGCACACGAAGCTGACCGACTTCGGCGGCGAGGACCGCAACCCGGTCTGGTCGCGCAAGGAGGACGAGGCGTTCTTCCTCAGCGAACGCAGCGGCTGCTTCAACGTGTGGAAGCTGTCGTTGAAGGAGCCGTCGAAGGCGACGCAGATCACGCAGTTCACGAACCACCCAGTGCGCTTCCTCTCGATGAGCGACGGCGGCACGCTCTGCTTCAGCTGGCACGGCGAACTCTACACGGTCGCTTCCGGCGGCGGGAAACCGGCCAAGGTTCCCGTGAGCATCCTGACCGGTCCAAAGCGCAATGAAGCCAACTTCGTCGCTGCTGCGGCCGATGCCACCGAGATGGCGCTTTCGCCCAACGGCAAGGAGATCGCCGTCGTCGTGCGGGGCGAGATTTTCGTCAGCTCCATTGACCACAAGATCACCAAACGCATCACCAACACGCCCGAGCAGGAACGCTCCGTCAGCTTCAGCCCGGACGGCCGCAAGCTGCTCTACGCCGGCGAACGCGGCGGCAGTTGGAACCTTTACGAGACGAGCATCGCCCGGACGAACGAGCCCTACTTCTACAACTCCACGATCCTGAAGGAGGAGGCGCTGCTGAAGAACGGCGAGGAGAACTTCCAGCCGAAGTATTCGCCCGATGGCGCGGAGGTCGCCTTCCTGGAGAACCGCACGGCGCTCAAGGTCATCGGTGTCACCAACAAGGTCGCCCGCCTCATCCTGCCCGGCGACATGAACTACTCCTACAGCGACGGCGACCAGCACTTCGACTGGTCACCCGACGGGAAATGGTTCCTCAGCACCTTCCTCGACAAGTCGCGTTGGTCCCGTGAAGTCGGTCTGATCAGCGCGACGGGCACGAACCCGATCGTCAACCTCACCCTCAGCGGCTACGAAGACACGCGCGCCCGCTGGATGATGGGCGGCAAGGCGCTCATCTTCGCCAGCGACCGCTACGGCATGAGGAGCCACGGCAGCTGGGGCGCGAACGACGATGTGATGGGAATGTTCCTCACGCAGGAGGCCTTCGACCGCTTCAACCTTTCCAAGGCCGATCTCGAACTGGTGAAGGAACGCGAAAAGAAGGATGAGCCCAAGAAAGACGACGAAAAGAAGGAGGATGCGAAGAAGGAGTCCGGCTCATCGACCAACGCGGCCGCCAAGCCGAAGGACAAGAAGGTCGAGCCCGTCAAGATCGAGCTGAAGAACATCGAGGACCGCGTCGTGCGCCTGACGACCCATTCCTCCGCGCTGGCCGATGCCGTTCTTACTCCCGATGGCGAGAAGCTGCTCTACCTCGCCAAGTTCGAGGGCGGCCACGATCTGTGGCTCCAGAAGCCGCGTGAGAAGGAAACCAAACTCCTCGCCAAGCTCAACGCCGAAGGCGGCCAACTCACCTTGGACAAGGACGGGAAGAACGTCTTCGTCCTCGCCGGCGGCAAGATCACCAAAGTCGACATCGAGACCGGCAAACAGGAAGCCGTCGGCTACGCGGGCGAGATGGTCCTGAACCTGGCGAAGGAGCGGGAATACATCTTCGAGCACGCCTGGCGGCAGGTTTCGAAGAAGTTCTACACGACGAATCTCCACAACGTGGACTGGTCTTTCTACCGCCGCGAATACGAGAAGTTCCTCCCGCACATCGACAACAACTGGGACTTCGCCGAGTTCCTCAGCGAGATCCTCGGCGAGTTGAACGCCTCGCACACCGGCTCCGGTTATCGCGTGGCCCGCACGGCTGGAGACGCCACGGCGACGCTCGGGCTCTTCCTCGATCCGGCGGTCGGCGGTCCCGGATTGCGCGTGGCCGAAGTCATCGAGAAGGGCCCGTTCGACCGGGCCGACTCGCGGCTCAAGGCCGGCACCGTCATCGAGAAGATCGACGGCGTGGACCTGACGCCCACGACCGATCCCGATCCGCTCCTCAACCGCAAGTCCGGCAAACCCACACTGGTTTCGCTGCTCGACGTCGCTTCCGGCAAACGCTGGGAGGAAACCGTGAAGCCCATCACCAAGGCGGCCGAGGACGAGCTGCTCTACGAACGTTGGGTGAAGAGCCGCCGCGAGGAGGTCGACCGCCTGAGCAAGGGCCGGCTCGGCTACGTCCACGTGAAGGGCATGAACGACGCCAGCTTCCGCGAGACCTTCTCCGAGGTGCTCGGCCGCAACAGCGGTAAGGAAGGCATCATCATCGACACGCGTTTCAACGGCGGCGGCTGGCTGCACGAGAATCTGGCCGACCTGTTCCGGGGCATCGCGCCGTATTTCACCTACGAACCCCGCAGCAACAAGATCGGCGACGACCCGATGTTCAAATGGACCAAGAAGTCCGTCGTGCTCCAGAGCGAGAGCAACTACTCCAATGCCCACATGTTCCCGCTGCTCTACAAGACCATGAACCTCGGCCAGCTCGTCGGCACGCCCGTCGCCGGCACCGGCACGGCCGTCTGGTGGGAGACGCAGCAGGACAAGACGATCTACTTCGGCATACCGCAGGTCGGCGTGAAAGACCGCCAAGGCCGTTACCTCGAAAACCAGACGCTGCTCCCCGAGTTCGAAGTCTACAACGACCCCGGATCTTGTGCCGCTGGCCGCGACCTCCAGTTGGAGAAGGCGGTCGAAGTGCTGCTGAAGTAGGCCGTGGGCTTAGGATTGTGTTCAACATAGCTGCGGAGCAGGGCAGAGAGTAGCCCCGGGCGTGAGCCCGGGGTTGGACGCCAGGAAGAGCGAGCTCCAGAGGAGCGGCAGAAAGGCGTCTATCGCTCCTCCGGAGCTTGGCGGGTATTGGGACACCAAACCCACAGCTCACGCTGTGGGCTATTTTCTTCCGCACCTCCGGTGCTGGAAGTCAGCCGGTCTAGGCTAATGGCAAGCTGTGGCCGCAGCGCGGCTGGATACACCACGGCACCGCCTAATGACCCGATAACCGGAACACCTCCGATTGCTCGTTGAATCCGGCCGGACGCTTTCCTAGGTTGCCTGCCAGCGATAATCCCGGAACGTCCAACACCACATTCGAACGCGATGAAACTCTTCTCCCGAAAATCATTCCTGACCCTCGGCGCCCTCGCCGCTACCGGCGTGCTCATGACCGGATGCGGCGGCGGTGGAGCGCCCGAAGTCGGAGCCGGCGCGACGATCAAGATCGGCGAATATGCGTCCCTCACCGGAAGCGAAGCCGCGTTCGGCCAGTCGTCCCACAAGGGAACGCAACTGCTCGTCGAGGAAATCAACAAGGCCGGCGGAGTTCTCGGAAAACAGATTGAACTGGTCACCGAAGACAACCAGTCCAAGGCCGGTGAATCGGCCACCATCGTCAAGAAGTTCATCAGCCGCGACAAGGTCGTCGCCATCCTCGGCGAAGTCGCCTCGGGACGTTCCCTCGAGGCCGGACCGATTTGCCAGACTGCCGGTATCCCGATGGTTTCCCCCTCGTCCACCAATCCCAAGGTGACCGAGGTTGGCGACTACGTTTTCCGCGTCTGCTTCATCGATCCTTTCCAGGGCAAGCTCCTCGCCGATTTCGCGACGAAGACGCTCAAGGCCAAGAAGGCCGTCGTCCTCTCCGACGTCTCCGCCGCCTACAGCGTCGGCCTTTCGACCTACTTCAAGGAAGCCTTCGTCGCGGCCGGCGGAACGATACTCGCGGAACAGAAATACGCGTCGAAGGACAAGGACTTCAAAGCCCAGCTCACCGCCATCAAGGCGCTCAACCCCGACGTCATCTGCGTTCCCGGCTACTACACGGAGGTCGGCCTGATCGTGAAACAGGCCCGTGATCTCGGCATCTCCGTTCCCATCTTCGGCGGCGACGGTTGGGAGGCCCCGGAACTCATCCAGATCGCCGGCGGCGAAGCGCTGAAGAACACCTTCTACTCCACGCATTTCTCGCCCGCCCAGGAGACTCCGATGGCCAAGAAGTTCGTCGAAGCCTTCAAGGCGAAGTTCAAGGGCGAGGTTCCCGACGCCATGGCCGCCCTCGGCTACGACTCGGCCCTCGCGCTTGTCGAAGCGATCAAGAAAGCCGGTTCGACCGAGCCGGCGAAGATCAGGGACGCGCTCAAGGCCACGGACTTTGTCGGCGTGACCGGCCGGACCAAGCTCGACGCCAAGCGCGACGCGACCAAACCGGCAGTCATCATCACGACCGAGAACGGCGCGTTCAAATTCCTCCAGACCGTCGAGCCCTGATCCGTCGCCACCATGGTCTGGCCGACGCGCCTTCCCGCCGGGAAGCATCTAATCCAAGTGGGCTGGAGTATTAAGCGAGACACTAACGGACCGGCCGTCTTGACCCTCTCTTCCATGCTGTCCACGCTCGCCAGATCGCCGGTTCGCCGGCCCAAGATTTAATGGCGGAATTCCTCCAGCAGCTCATCAACGGCCTCTCGGTTGGGGCCATCTACGCGCTGATAGCCCTCGGTTACACGATGGTCTACGGCGTCCTCCGCTTCATCAATTTCGCCCACAGCGAGGTGTTCATGGTCGGATCGTTCGTGGGCTACTACGCCACGAAGAAATATGGTTTTCCCTCCGGCACGATAGCCAGCGGACTCCTTGTCCTCGTGACGGCGATGGCGGTGTGCGCGGTCTTGGGAGTGGTGATCGAGAAACTCGCCTACAAACCGCTCCGGGGCCGGTCGACTTTGACCGTGCTGATCACCGCGATCGGAGTTTCGCTGCTGCTGCAGAACGCCGGCCAGAAAATGTTTGAAGCGAATCCGAAGGCCTTTCCGCAGCTCTTCCCGACGACGCAGATCCAATTCGGCGGCCTGACCGTCTCCAGCAACCAGATCATCGTGCTGGTCGTCACCATCGTCCTATTGGCCGCGCTCTACTGGATCGTGCACCGGACCAAGATCGGCACGGCCATGCGTGCCGTTTCGTTCAACCCGACCGCGGCCTCCTTGGTGGGCATCAACAACGACGCGGTCATCTCCTTCACCTTCGCGCTCGGGTCAGCGCTGGCCGGCGCGGGCGGCATCCTCTACGCGATGAATTATCCGACCGTCGATCCGTTGATGGGAGCGCTGCCCGGCTTGAAGGCCTTCGTCGCGGCGGTGCTCGGCGGCATCGGCAATCTGCCGGGTGCGGCCCTCGGCGCGATGGTCATCGGGCTGGTCGAGACCTTCGTCAAAGGCAGCCGGTTCTCCACATTTGCCGACGCGATCGCCTTCGCGATCCTGATCCTGATCCTCCTCTTCCGCCCGGCCGGGTTGCTCGGAAAACTGCGCGTCGAGAAGGTCTGAGCCGCCATGATTCCCCGCTCCCAACTTTGGCTTCTCGCAGCGCTGGCCTTGGCCGGCGGGTTGGCCGCGTTTTCCGGCCGGATGGATCCCTACCTGCTGGATGTCGCCATGGGCGTCGGCATCAACCTGATCCTTGCCGTCAGTCTGAACCTCATCAACGGCTTCACCGGCCAGTTCTCCCTCGGCCACGCCGGCTTCATGGCCGTCGGCGCCTACACCTCGGCCACGCTGACAACCACGCTGGCGTCCAAGCTCCTTCCGCTCGTTGGAGGCCAGCCGTGGATCTTGTTTCCGATCTCGCTTGTGATGGGAGGGCTGCTGGCCGCCTTGGCCGGACTGGCGGTCGGTGCGCCGTCGCTGCGGTTGAAGGGTGATTACTTGGCCATCGTCACGCTGGGCTTCGGCGAGATCATCAAGGTCATCTTGCAGAACATGGACTTCGTGGGCGGCGCGCGCGGGTTGACGGGGATTCCGTCCGGCATTCCGCCCTACACGCAGATCGTGACCTTTTGGACGATCGCGGGTGCGGCCGTCACGGTCTACGTCGTCTGGGGATTGTTGAACTCGACCTACGGCCGCGGCTTCCTCGCCGTGGCGGATGACGAGATTGCTGCCGAGTCGATGGGGCTGAACACCACGCGCTACAAGATCACCGCGTTCGTTGTCGGATCATTCTTCGCCGGCGTGGCGGGTGGGCTCTATGCCCATGTGAAGGGCTACATCAACCCGGGTGGCTTCGACTTCAACAAGAGCATTGAGATCGTCGTCATGGTCATCCTCGGCGGCATGGGTCGGCACGTCGGCGTGATCATCGCCGCCATTGTCCTGACACTGCTGCCCGAAGGCCTGCGTGAACTGGGGAATATGAAGATTGCCAATCCATTCAACCCGGGAACCAAAATCTATCTGGAATGGATCAAGGACATCCGTCCCATCCTCTACGCGCTGTTGCTGATCATCCTCATGCTCACGCGCCCGCAGGGCCTGTTCACTTGGCCGTTGTGGAAAAAGAAGGCGTCGTGAAACCACAGATGAACACAGATCAACACGGATGGGTTCAATGGTTCCCCGCCAATGGAGCGCGGAGCATCGCTCCGCCGGAACCGCCATTTGAGTTGGGTTCTTCTTCCGTCCTTCTTGGCGTATTCGAGCGGAGCAATGCTCCGCGCTCCTGTGCTTCGGTCTTGTGCCCATTGGTGTCCATTCGTGGTTAACCCTCCATGCCCCCGCTCCTCCAACTCGACAACGTCACCATCTGCTTCGGCGGATTGACCGCCGTGTGCGAGGTCTCCGCCACGGTCGGCGAAGGCGAACTCGTCGGATTGATCGGTCCCAATGGCGCGGGCAAGACGACCGTGTTCAACATGGTTACCGGCGTCTACCAGCCCACGCGCGGAGCCATCGCGTTCGCCGGCAAGCCGACGGTTGGCATGAAGCCCTTCGAGATCACCGCGCTGGGAATCGCCCGGACGTTCCAGAACATCCGCCTGTTCCCCAGCCTCACCGTGTTCGACAACGTCCGCGTCGCCTTCCATCTCCATCTGGAGCACGACGCCGTCCATTCGCTGACCCGTGGTGGGAAGTTTCGCCGGGAAGAAACCCAGATCGCCGAACGCACCTTGGAGCTGCTCGAGATCTTCAACCTCGTCCGCGTGCAGAACGAACCGGCCAAGAGTCTTTCCTACGGCGACCAACGCCGTCTCGAGATCATCCGCGCGCTGGCCACCCGGCCGAAGCTGCTGCTGCTCGACGAACCCGCCGCCGGCATGAACCCGACGGAGAAGGTCGAGCTGATGAAGCTCATCCAGTTCATCCAGGAGAAGTTCAAGCTGGCCATCCTGCTCGTCGAACACGACATGAAGGTCGTCATGGGCATCTGCCAGCGCATCCACGTGCTGGAATACGGCCGCAAGATCGCCGAAGGCACGCCGACCGAGATCCGGGCGAACCCGGCGGTGATCGCGGCTTACCTAGGAAAAGAACACGCTTAGAAACTGTCCAATGCGTGTGACCGACGAAGAGATTCAGACGTATCTGAAAGGTTCTATGCCGGTTATTTGGGCTTGGATTTGGACTGAGCTGAAGCCGGGCAAAGCCAAAGATGAACTCGGTGAGATCCTATTTGAACCAACCGAACACCTCCGGGATCTCACGGTTCCTTGGATACGCATGGCCGTCATCACGGCTGCATTCGATCATCCCGAATTCAAGGAACTCGTTCGTGGGCTGGTGTGGGAGAGTCTTCCTTGGTGGAGTCGCCTAATAAGATGCTTGAAGTCAAAAATCTGACCGTCTGCTACGGCGCAATCTCCGCGCTCCACGGCATTTCTCTGCGTGTCGAGAAGGGCGCGATCGTCACGCTCATCGGCGGCAACGGCGCGGGCAAGACGACGACGCTCCGGGCCATCTCGGGCATGCTGAAGCCGAAGTCCGGCGAAATCCTCTTCGAGGGCCAGTCCATCACCGGCTTTCCCGCGCACAAGCTGGTTGGGCGTGGCATCGCCCATTGTCCGGAAGGCCGGATGGTCTTCGCCAATCTCACCGTGCATGAGAACCTCGCCATGGGCGCCTACCTCCGGCGTGACAAGGCCGGCATCGCCGCCGATCTCGACTACGTGTTCAGCCTCTTTTCCCGTTTGAAAGAGCGCGACCAGCAGGTGGCCGGGACCATGTCGGGTGGCGAACAGCAGATGCTGGCCATCGGCCGCGCGCTGATGAGCCGGCCGAAGTTCCTCATGCTGGACGAGCCATCGCTCGGTCTCGCGCCCCTTCTCGTGAAGGCGATCTTCGAGAAGATCGTCGAGATCAACCGCGAGCGCGGCCTGACCATTCTGCTCGTCGAACAGAACGCTAATCTCGCCCTCGAGATCGCCGGCTACGGCTACGTGCTGGAGACCGGTAACATCCTGCTGGCCGACGAAGCCGCGAAGCTCCGGGCCGATCCCAAGGTCCGCGACGCCTACCTTGGTGGGTGACGCACCGGCGGGCTCATCCCATCCCCATGGCCCCGTTGCGGCTTGGGACTCATCCCGGACTTGTGCTCTCGCGGCTGTTGCATAGATTTCGCCGCATGCAGCCCAAGTCCATCTCCCGTTCCACCCTTGCCGCCTTCAGCGCTCTCGGTCTTCTGGCCGGAACCGCTTCGGTTTCCTTTGCCGCCGAGTTCAGTCTCGCCCTCAAGCCTTTCGCGGAAGGTTTCGTTTCGCCGATGGCCCTGTCGCAGTTGCCCGATGGCCGTATGCTTCTAGCCGATCAGGTCGGCGTCCTCTACGTGATCGGGAAGGACGGCAAGGCGGCCGCCGAGCCTGTCCTCGATTTCCGGCCGAAGATGGTTGAGCTGAAGAAGGATTTCGATGAACGCGGTCTTCTGGATGTCGTCGTGCACCCGAAGTTCGCCACGACCCGCAAAGTCTACGTCGTCTACAGCGCTCCGAAGCAGGCAGGCGCACCGGCGGACTGGGACCACACGATGAACGTCAGCGAGTTCAAGCTTCCCAAGGGCGACGTGCTCAAGCTCGACGAGAAGTCCGAGCGGGTGATCCTGCGAATCGACAAGCCGTTCTTCAACCACAACGGCGGACGCATCGCCTTCGGTCCGGACGGTTTCCTCTACATCGGCGTCGGCGACGGCGGCGCAGGCAGCGACCAGGGCAAGCGTCCCGAAACCGGCAATGGCCAGAATCTCCAGACCCATCTTGGAAAAATCCTCCGCGTCAACGTCGACAAGGGGAACCCATATTCGATCCCGTCCGACAATCCCTTCGCCAATGGCAAGGAGGGCAAGCCGGAGATTTTCGCCTACGGCATCCGTAATCCCTGGGGCATCTCCTTCGACCAGGGCGGCAAGCGTGAACTGTTCGTCTCGGACGTCGGCCAAGATCTCTTCGAAGAGGTCGACATCATCAAGAACGGCGGCAACTACGGCTGGAACCTCCGCGAGGGCTTCCAGGGATTCGATCCCAAGAAGCCCAAGACCGTCCCCGAGAACGCCGCCACCAAGGGTGTTCGCGGCGAGGCGCTCATCGATCCCATCTTCGAGTATCCGCATCGCGCGGCGAACTCTTCGATGATCGCCGGCACGAGCATCACCGGCGGCTACGTCTACCGCGGCAAAACGATCAAGGGGCTCCAGGGAGCGTATGTCTTTGGCGAATGGTCCCGCACCGGCGGCCCGAGCGACGGACGCATCATGGTCGCCAGCCGTCCCGAAAGCGGCTCCAAGTGGAGCGTCGAGTATCCCGTCATCAATGGAACCGCCGCCGGCAAAGCCGGCGCTTACGTGATCGCCTTCAGCCAGGATTCCGAGGGTGAAGTCTACGTCCTGACGAACGGTGCGCGTGGCCCTGCGGGCAAGGGCGGCAAGGTTTGGAAGCTGGCGCCCGGCGAGGCCGCGGTGGCCGCCGCCAAGTGATCGGGTTGCGCGTAGCGGACTCCGCCCCATCCTGACTCCGGCATGGAGAACATCGATTCGTCCCCGACGGAACCGCCGCCCAGGCCGTCTTGGCTCAGGGTTCTGACGATCGGCAGAAATCCCAGGAACACCGTCATCCGGGCGTTGATCGTGGCCGTCATCCTGGTCGTGCTGTTCAAGTTCATCCTGCTGCCCGTTCGTGTCAGCGGCATCAGCATGCAGCCGACCTACCGCAACGGGACCATCAACTTCGTGAACCGGGCCGCCTACTGGCTGCGGGAGCCGCAGCGGAGCGATGTCGTCGGCTACGCCATCACCGGGCAGCACGCCATGCTCTTCAAACGCATCATCGCCCTGCCGGGGGAAACCATCCAGATCCGCGACGGGGTCGTGCTCATCAACGACCAGGAACTGGAGGAGCCGTATCTCAAGTATCGTGCGACGTGGAACACGAAACCGGTCGCTCTAGCGACGAACGAATATTACATGATCGGGGATAACCGGGGGATGCCCCAGACCGATCACGATTTTGGCCGGGGCCCGAGGGACCACGTCGTGGGCAAGGCGCTCTGGTGAAACGTGTCATCCAAATCAGCCTGCTGCTGGTCGTCCTCGGCGCGGGATCTTGGCTGTGGAGATCGATCTTCCCGTCGGACGAAGCCCGCATCGTCAAACTTCTGGGCGGCCTCGCGGAATCGGCGACGTTTCCCGCAGGCGAAGGAAACATCGGCCGGGTCCGGCGCATTGACCGGCTGACGAGTTCCTTGACCCCCGACATTTCCGTGCGGATGACCCCGCTGGGCGGTCGCGCGATGGAGATCTCCGGCCGGGATGAGGTTATGCAGGCCGCAATGGCGGCCCGAGGCGCGGCGACGTCCATCAAGGTCGAGTTCCTGGACATCAAGGTGCAGTCGGTCGACAGCGCGGCCGGAGCGGCGGAGGCGGTATTGACGGCCAAGATCCAGGCCGGGACCGACCACGACTTCGGAGTCCAACCGCTCAAGATCAACCTCAGGAAGGACAAGGACTTTGGCTGGCGGATCAGCCGGATCGAAAGCACGCGGATCTTGAATCCCGAATAACCGGCTTTCCGTCCTGACCGGGCTTCAACGCCACCGTCCACCGACCCAGACCCACGCTCCGTTCCACGACCCATAGCCGGGAGCCCATTGATAGGCTGGTCCGGGAGACATGGTGACCATCTCCACCTGTGCGGGCGGGGGCTGCTGCGTCACGATGACCGTTTGGACCGGTGCGTTGGTCGCTACCACAAACGGCTGCACCACCACATGGACAGGCTGGGGTGAGGGAGAACGGCCAGCCAACCACGGGCG
Source organism: Verrucomicrobiota bacterium (assembly GCA_043775315.1). Classification (GTDB taxonomy): domain Bacteria; phylum Verrucomicrobiota; class Verrucomicrobiia; order Limisphaerales; family CANJSG01; genus CANJSG01. The sequence goes on along the minus strand of JAYVSO010000030.1, from coordinate 41,268 downwards.
CGAACGGCCCCACCAACCCACTGAAAACAGCGAGGAACCTCTTTTTACAACTCATGACGGCATGGGCGCCCGAGGACGAGAGAAGGCTTCAAGCCCGACACAGTCCGCAGTTCTAAGCCCGCTGCTTGGGCCGTTTTCCATTCGGGCTACATCAGGTTCACCGGGTCCACATCGATGGACAAAAGCACGTCGTCGGGCAGTTTGGCTTTCTGGAAAAACTCGTTCAGGCGCTTGCTCAACCGGCTCATCTGGCCGACGCGCAGCATGATCTGGAAGCGGTAGTTCTTCTCCGCCTTGGCGAGAGGAGCGGGCGCGGGTCCGGAGATCGTCAGGTCGGGAAAGTCGGTCAACAGGCCATCGAGCTCCTTGCGGAAATGGTTGGCAGTGAATTCGACCTTCTCCTCGTTGCGCCCACGGAATGTCAGCAGCGCCACGCGCGAGAACGGCGGGTAACGGAGCTGTTCCCGGAACTCGATCTCCTGCTCGTAGAAGCCGAGGAAGTCGTGCTTCCGGGCATATTGGATGGATGGATGGAACGGCGTGAAGGCCTGCACCCAGACCTCGCCTTCGACGTCGCCGCGCCCGGCCCGCCCGGCGACCTGGGTGAGGAGCTGGAATGTCCGTTCACCCGCGCGGAAGTCCGGGATGTGGAGGCCCAGATCCGCGTGGATGATTCCGACGAGCGTCACGTTCGGGAAGTGCAGGCCCTTTGCGATCATCTGGGTGCCGACGAGGATGTCGATCTTGCCTATGCGGAAGTCGCCGAGGATGCGGCGGAAGTCGTCCTTGCGCTTCAAGGTGTCGGAGTCCATCCGGCTGATACGCGCATGGGGGAACAGGCGGGTCAACGTGGACTCGACCTTCTCGGTGCCGAGACCGGCGAAACGGATGGCCGGATTGCGGCAGTTCTTCTCCGGACACACCGTCGGCGCGGCGGCTTCGTGCCGGCAGATGTGGCAGCAGAGCTTCTGCTCGGCGCGGTGGTAGGTGAGGGAGACGCTGCAGTTGGGACACTGCGCGATGTAGCCGCACTGCGGACACTGGAGGGACGTCGCGTAGCCCCGGCGGTTGAGGAACAACATGACCTGCTCCTTCTTCTCCAAGCGTTGCAGGATCGCCTCCTTGAGCTGCGGCGACAGGACGGTCTGGTCCTTCTGCTTTTTGGCCGTCTGCCGCATGTCGACGATGCGGACGATCGGCATCTTGGCGTTGTCCGCGCGGTGGGGGAGTTCGAGCAGGCGATACTTGCCCTTCTTCGCGTTGTGGTAGCTCTCCAACGACGGCGTGGCGCTGCCGAGCACGACCACCGCGTCCTCCGCCGATCCACGAACCACCGCCACGTCGCGTGCGTTGTAGCGTGGAGCCTCTTCCTGCTTGTAGGAATGCTCGTGCTCCTCGTCGACGATGATGATCCCCAGCGGATCAACGGGCGCAAAGATGGCCGAGCGTGCGCCGATGACGATGCGGGCTCGTCCCTTCCTGATCTTGTGCCATTCGTCGTGACGTTCTCCGGCGGAAAGGTGGCTGTGCAATACGGCGACCTGGGTCTGGTGCGGTCCCGAGCTGAACCGCGCCTTGAACCGCTCTACCGTCTGGGGCGTCAGCGAAATCTCGGGCACCAGCACGATCGCGCCCTTGCCCATCTCCAACGCCCTCGCGATGGCCTGAAGATAGACCTCCGTCTTCCCCGAGCCCGTCACGCCATGCAGCAGGAAGGTGTTTCCGCCGTCCCTTTTTGAATTCTTGGTGTCCTCGGGTTTGCCTGCCCCTGCCGGCTTCAAGCCGGCAGCACATTGGGTCAGGGCTTCGGTGATCGCATCCAGCGCCACCTTCTGTTCCGTGCTGAGGACGAGCTGCTGCGTCGGGACGATCTGTTCGTTGGCATACGGATCGCGCTCCATCGTCTTCTGCGCGATGCGGAGGAAGCCTTTGTCCTCCAGTCTTCGGATCGTCTCGGCGGTGGTTTCGGCCAGTTCGGCGAACTGCTGGAGCGGCATCTCGCCGCGCAGCCGCAGCAGATCCACGATCTCCTGCTGGCGTTTGGTCAGCGTGGCGGCGGGCTCGGGCGGGGTGAGCGGCGTGACGTGGAGCTGCTCCTTCCAGCCGTCCTTTTCGCGGCGCACGGCCTCCGGCAGGACGCTCTTCAAGGCCGTCTCCGGCGCGCAGCAGTAATACTCCGCGATCCAGCGGGCGATGCGCAGAACCTTGGGCGTGACCAGGCTCTGCGTGCCGATGATCCGGCTGATGGGGCGGAGGTTCTTGTGCTCGGAAGTTTCGACGACCGCAGTGACGCAGCCCATGACCTCGCGATGGCCGAAGGGAACCTTCACCCGCGTGCCGATCTCGACCCGATCCTCCAACGCCTCCGGCACCAGGTAGTCGAACTCCTGGCGCAGCGCGATCTCAAGGGTCACACGGACGATCATCGGCCGCCATTCAACGGCCGGAACTCAGCGAGCGCAAATCCCGCGATGAAGGAGCGACAAGCACGTCGCGCATCACCAAGCTCAATTTGTCCGAAGCATGAAGAAAATCTCCGTCATTCTGTCGGCCGCATTGGTCCTGTTGGCTGCGGTGATCATCGCCCAACGCGCTTGGGTGGGCTCGGCGTTGAAGTCCGATGAGCAGATTGTCTTCCTGCCCGCCATCGGGCGGATGACGGCGAACGGCGATTGGGAAGTCGCCGTCAGCGGGTTCGTCTACGAACAGGAGACGTGGCCCGGGGCGCGGGGGTTGGTGAGGAAGTATCTTGGACTCGACGATGAAACCATGTCGGCCGAGGAGACCAAGATCTTCGAGGAACGCATCCGGGGTTTCTTGATCGATGCGGAAGGCGGCAAACGCATCGCCGTTCGCATCGGCGAAACCATGGAGCCCATGGATCTGACCCACGGCGATGGGCACTTCGCGGGAACGCTGACGCTGCCGGCTTCCACACCGACGAATTCCGTCCTGAAGCTCGAAGCCATGGTGCCTGCGGGCGACAAGCGGCGGTTCTCCGCTCCCGTGCTTCTCGTCCCGCCTCATGGCGTCTCCGTGGTCTCGGACATCGACGACACGATCAAGGTCTCCGACGTCCGCAAACGCCGCGAGCTGCTGCTGAACACCTTCGTCCGCCCGTTCAAACCCGTGCCCGGCATGGCGGACACCTACCGGCGTTGGGCGACGAATTCCGGCACCGCCTTCCACTACGTTTCTGCCAGTCCGTGGCAGCTTGCGCCCGTGCTCGGCGAGTTCCTGACGCGCGACGGTTTTCCGGCGGGCACGCTCCAGCTCCGCACGCTGCGTTGGCGCAAGGAACTCTTCGGCGGCTACTCGCCCGACGCGCACAAGCGCACCGAGATCGGCCGGCTGCTGGCGATGTTTCCCGCGCGGGAGTTCGTGCTGGTGGGCGACTCCGGCGAACGCGACCCGGAGATCTACGGCACGCTGGCCCGGGAACACCCCGGCCGCATCCGCGCCATCTACATCCGCGACGTGACCGGCGAACCGGCCACGGCCGGGCGATACACGGAGGCGTTCAAGGGACTGCCGGCGGAACGGTGGAAGGTGTTCAAGGAGCCGGGGGATTTGCCATCCGAGTTCCGGTGACGATCTTAGCCGGGACGATGCGGTTCAAGGTAGGGCGGGCTTCCAGCCTGCCCCGAGCTGACCGGGGTTACCGCACCGGTCCACGTCCTGATACTCCTGCCCGTTTGGTTCCATGCCGGGAGCGTCTTGGGCAGGCAAGATGCACTGCCCTACCTTGGCGCAGCCGCTTCGCGGCCGCATTCCGACTGCATCGTTCCGCCTCAGGAATTGGGTCGCACCTCCGGTGCTGGCCGCTAGGTGTGGAAGCTTACCAACTGCTTAGCTTGTATGTTGTGCCCGGTATCAGTGAGAGGTTGGTCTTTCCGACGGGATCGACGAGGGGAGCGGGCAGGTAGGCTGGGATCAGGTCCGACCAATTGGTGGGGGCGGAACCTCTGGCCAAGGTGTAGCTGCGGACGACCAGATCGCGGAGCGTGCTTTGTTCGATCCGGTTGATCTCGGTCATCTTTAGTTCAAAGTCACCGATCAGGGGACCGAAGATTTTGGTGAGCCCATCGCCCTTCAGATCCTCAATCCAAGACTCAATCTTCACCTTTACCGGAACGCTCGAAGAAAAGAATGCCTCCCCGTCGCGGTAGTCTTCGAGCGTCGGGGCCTGCTTGATCAACTGGTCGAGTTTGGCGGCGGCAGACTTGAGATGGGCGCTGGTGGCATTGGTCGTGGAGAGCGAAAGGATTTTCAGGCTCTCGATGCGAAATCCCGTTGAGACCATCCCGTCGAGGATCGCACCGCCACGCGTAGACCGGCTGCCAAGCTCGTAGGCTAGGAGACAAGCGTTTATTCGATCCTCAATCGGCATCGATTCGTCTTTGGCTTCCGCCAGAAGCCTCCATTCAAGGTCGCGCAGGGAAGTGATGAAATTGATTGCTCCGCCCGAAGCGATGCTCGAGTGGGAGTTCCGAACCAAGAACTCCATTCTCAGGAGATTTGTGACATCGCTTCGGAAGCTGGGCGTCGCTGAAGCCCACGCACGAATCTCGGAGGCAGAAGCGGCAGTTCTATCGGAAGCTCGTGGCGACCTGGGAAGTGTGCCTGCAAGCCGAATGATTTCATCTACGCCATTCGGCTGCGGGACTGGAATGTTTTTTGGCCAGCCAGAAATAGCCCAAGCGATCAGCCCGGAGACGACCGCCACCAGGACGGCACCACCGAGCAGAATCCGCTTTCCCCACTTTTTCATGCCCGTTGGACCACCCAGCTCAAACGATCACGACCTCGTTCTCCAGGGTGCCGATGCCGCTGATTGTGATCTTCACGCGGTCGCCGACGGCGAGGGTGAATTCGTTGGCGGGCACGACGCCGGTGCCGGTCAGCATGATCGCGCCGTGCGGGAACTTCTGGCTGCGGAAGAGGTAGTCGATGAGTTCCTGGAAGCCGCGCTTGATCTGGGAGACGTTGACCTCGCCGTTGAACACGGACGCGCCGCCGCGCAAGATTGTGATCTGGATGGTCCAGGTGCGGGCGGCGGTTTCGGATACGCCGGCGGTGATCCACGGACCGACGGCGCAGGCGCGGTCGTAGATCTTGGCCTGCGGGAGGTAGAGGAGGTTTTCACCCTCGATGTCGCGCGAGCTCATGTCGTTGCCGATGGTGAAGCCGGCGAGTTCGCCCCGTGAGTTGAGGACGAGCGCCAGCTCGGGCTCGGGCACGTTCCACTTGGCGTCGCTGCGGATGCCGACCTGGTCGCCGGTGCCGACGGCCTTTTCGGGCATGGATTTGAAGAAGAGCTCCGGCCGGGGCGCGTCATACACGCGGTCGTAGGCCGTGGCGCTGAAGTCGCTTTCCTCCATGCGGGCGGTCTTGCTGCGGAGGTAGGTGACGCCCACGGCCCAGATCTCCTGCCGGTCGACGGGAGGGAGGAGTTTCACGTCGGGATCGGAGAGGAGCAGGCGGCGCGGATCGCGGCGGGTGAAGCGCTGGACGGCGGCGGCGATGTCCTTGGCTTCGAGGAGTTCAGTGATGGAGACGCAGCCTTCGGAGCTGAGGTCGACGACGTGCTGGCCTTCGACGAGGCCGACGCGCATGGGGCTGTTCTTGAGGGAAAAACGGCAGAGATTCATATCGGGTGCGCGGAGCGTGAGGCGTGGGGCGTGAAACGTGAAGCGGGAAGAAGAGTATCCCGGATGCCAGACCCCAGATACCTAGTCAGATCCGAGGCCGTTTGATTCCGAACAGTTTTCCCCTTGGGTTGTCCCTTTTCCCGTAACTATCTTCCCACGCATGAATTCTGGAATCACCGCCATCAACGACGAGGTCAAACGGGCCTCGGCTTTCGTCCAGCCGCTCCTCGCCGAAATGGCCAAGGTGGTCGTCGGCCAGAACTACCTCGTTGAGCGCCTCGTCATCGGCCTGCTGGCCAACGGTCACGTCCTCCTCGAAGGCGTGCCCGGCCTGGCCAAGACGCTCTCCGTCAAATCGCTCGCCCAATGCCTGAGCGTGAAGTTCTCCCGGATCCAGTTCACGCCCGACCTCCTGCCGGCCGACCTCATCGGCACTCAGATCTACAATCCGCAGTCCGGGAGTTTCACCACGCGGCGCGGCCCCATCTTCGCCAACCTCGTCCTGGCCGACGAAATCAACCGTGCGCCGGCCAAGGTCCAGTCGGCTTTGCTGGAAGCGATGCAGGAACGGCAGGTGACCATCGGCGACAACACCTTCAAGCTGGACGAACCTTTCCTCGTGCTGGCCACGCAGAACCCGATCGAACAGGAAGGCACCTATAATCTGCCCGAGGCCCAGATCGACCGCTTCATGCTCAAGCTGCGCGTTGATTACCCGACCCGCGCGGAGGAGCGCCAGATCCTCGACCTCATGGCCCGGACGGGTCCGCCGCCCGAGACCAAGCCGGTGGTGAAGGCGGAGGAGATCTTCGACGCCCGGCGCGTGCTCAACGAGATCTACATCGACGACAAGGTGAAGGACTACATCGTCGACGTCGTATGCGCCACGCGTGACCCGAAGGCCTACAAGATCAACTTGGAAGGCCTCATCCAGATGGGTGCCTCGCCGCGTGCGACCATCGCGTTGACCCTGGCCGGCAAGGCCCACGCCTTCCTCAAGGGCCGCGGCTACGTGACGCCGCAGGACATCAAGAGCATCGGCATGGACGTCCTTCGCCACCGCGTGACCGTCACCTACGAGGCCGAAGCCGAGGAGAAGACCAGCGAGACGGTCATCACCAAGATCTTCAGCGAACTGCCCGTGCCGTGAGCAGAAACTCGAATGACCTCAGAAGCGACCAGGGATTCCCAACCAGAAGGCGCTACAATTGCTGTGCTTTGTTTATGACTCCTCGTTCACGTTGCTACGATTTCAAGTTCCCATTCTTGAGTATCGCAAGGAATCCGCATCAGCAAGAGGCTCGTTTCTCGCCGACTCAGCGCGCGCCTTTCATTGTGGTTGGTCCAGAGTCTCCCTTGAGCTGGCGCAAGGCGGTCGAAGATTTAGCCTATTACTGCCAAAACGAATTGGGATTCGAGACTGGATTCTTTTCCGCTAATGAAGGGTCAGATGCGAGATTTCAACGCGACCGAGTTTTAGTGTTCTACCGACAGGAGATCAAGGAACGACAACCATCTCCCCGTAATCCCAAAGACTTTATCAACTATTACTCGTTCTTTGGAGCGGTTGGAGTTCGATGGCGTGATTGGGGACATACTCCTGCAACATGGAGCTTAGATTGGGCTTGGGTGCATCCTTACGAGAGACGCCGGGGACATTTATCCGAAGCTTGGCCGTTTTTGCTAAGAATGTTTCCCAACCCACACATTGAACATCCTAGTGAAGCAATGAAGGCGTTTTTGAAGAAAGTCGGATATCAAGACATGGTGGAAGAGGCATGAATCCGCATCTCCAGAGACTCGCAGAGGCCAGCTTTCGCCAGAAAGCCGAGTGGCGCCGTGACCTCGCGGCGCTACCCATCGAGGACAAGGTCGACATCCTCATCCGGCTCCAGCAGATGGTGGCTGAGGTCGCCTGGGAGACGCGTGGTGTGAAACTGGAACCCTGGAAGCCCGAGTAAATCCGGACGCATGATCCCCAAGGAAATCCTCAAGAAGATCCGCCAGATCGAGATCCGCTCCAAGCGGCTCGTGACCGAGTCCGTCGCGGGCTTGTCAGTTCAGGCGACGGCGGAGTTCGGCGGGATTGCGGCTGCCGTGCCAGATGGAGACGACGGTCACTTCCTTCCGGATTGTGGCGGCGACGAAATAGATCGAGTAGGGCCAGTCCAGCAGTTTGGCTTTTTGAACACGGATGCTGACGAAGGGAAACCGAGCGGGATCACGGGCAATGTTCAACAGCAGGGCGTCAATGGCGTCGTCGAACCGTCCGCCGGCGATCCGGTTCTCGGAGTGATACCAGCCAGAGGCGTCTGCCAGTTCATGTTCAGCCGGACGCTCGAAGCGGATCAGAAACATCACTTGCCCCGGTTGAAGCGGCTTTCCAGGTCCGCCTTCACCTCGTCCCAGGTGCGGCAAAGCTCAGGATGCGCCAACGCGTGTTCGGCGCGGCGCTCAAGTTCGGCGATCTCTTCCGGAGTCAGGGCGTCGTCCTGCTCATGGAGAAGCTCCGAAAGGACTGCTTCCTTTTCGGCGAAGGGGAGCTTGCGGAATTCGGCCACGATGTCGGCTGCGCTCATGGTGGAAAACTATCCCGGCGAAGTTTCCCAGCAAGGCGCTTTTCCCGCATCCGGCATCCGGCATCCGGCATCTGGCATCAGGATTCTCCCAGCATGATCCCCAAGGAAATCCTCAAGAAGATCCGCCAGATCGAGATCCGCTCCAAGCGGCTCGTGACCGAGTCCGTGGCGGGCGCGTATCACAGCGTCTTCAAGGGGCAGGGGATGGACTTCGACGAGGTCCGCGAATACCAGCCGGGCGACGACGTGCGCGCCATCGACTGGAACGTGACTGCCCGGACCAACACGCCGCACATCAAGAAGTTCGTCGAGGAACGCGAGTTGACCGTCATGCTGCTCGTCGACCTCAGCGGCTCCGGGCGCTTCGGTTCCGTCAACCAGTCCAAGCGCGAAGTGGCGGCCGAGATCGCGGCCGTGCTGGCCTTCTCCGCCATCCGCAACAACGACAAGGTGGGCGTGCTCCTCTTCACCGATCGCGTGGAAAAGTTCATTCCGCCGAAGAAAGGCCGCCGCCATGTGCTGCGTGTCATCCGCGAGATCCTGTTCTTCGAGCCGCAGCATCGCGGCACCAGCCTGGCCGAGGCGTTGCGGTTCCTTCAGCGCGTGACCTCGCGGCATTCCATCGCTGTCGTTATCTCCGACTTCTTGGGCAGCCATGTGCCGGAACCCGGTGTCATTCCCCGTCAAAGCCTGCTGTCCCGCGAGTCGTTCATCCATGCGGCTTTGCCGGCCTTGCGCCAGACGAACCGCCGCCACGACGTGATCGCCATCCAGATCGTCGACCGCTTTGAAACCGAGCTGCCCGCGCTCGGCATACTGGAACTGGAGGACGCCGAGACGGGCGAGGTCATCGAGTTGAACACCTCGGTGGTGTCGCTGTTGGCGACTTTCCAGAAGCGGCAGGCGGAGGCCTTCGAGGAGACGAAACGCCAGCTCAGTTCCGCGCGGATCGATTCGCTGCTGTTCCGCACCGACCAGGACTACGGACCCGTCCTGGCCAAGTTCTTCGAGACCCGCGAACGCCGCCAACGCCACGGTTGAACGCACGATGCCCACGAACTCCCCAGTCCTCGTCGTCCTGCCGCCCGCTCCCGCCGGGACAAACGCGACCAACGCGGTCGTGGAAGCGATGAAGGACATCAACGACATCCGCCCCCCGGTCTATGTCTTCGACCAGTGGTGGCTGCTGTTCACGGTCATCGGGGTCGGGCTGATCGCGGTGGGCTTGTTGATCTGGTTTGTGCTCCGTCGGAAGAACCGGCTCCCGCCCATGCCTGTCATCGTCCCGGCGCACGAGCGTGCGCGGCAGAAGCTCCAGGCGGCACTCGACCTCTTGGACAAGCCGAAGCCCTTCTGCATTTTGGTTTCCGATGCCGTCCGGCTTTATCTTGAGGAACGTTTCGAGCTGCAGGCTCCCGATCGCACGACGGAGGAATTCCTCGATGAACTGCGCTGGCGGCCGGTGCTCTCGTCCGCCCAGAAGGATCTCCTGCGCGACTTCCTTTCACGGTGCGATCTCGTGAAGTTCGCCAAAGTGGAGCTGGCGCCGAACGATCTCCAGGGGCTCTACAATTCGGCTCTGACCTTGATCGATCAAACCGCCGTGACCGAAGCCCAGCCTGCGCCGGTTGCCGCATCCACGCCGCCGCCGCTTCCCACCAGCGCGAGATGAATTTCGCCCACCCATTCGTTCTGTTCCTGCTGCTTGGCCTTCCACTGCTGGCCTGGTGGCGTCGTCGGCTGCGGCTTCGGACGGCCTTCATCTATTCGTCGGTTCAATTGGTGAAGCCCATCGCCGGCCTCAAGCGTTCTCCGGCGAGCAAAGTGTTGGCGGCGCTCCGGTGGACGGCTTTGGCATTGGCGATCCTTGCGCTGGCCCGGCCGCGCCTTGTCGAAGGCCAGGCGCAGGTGAAGGCCAGCGGGATCGACATCGTCGTGTCGGTCGACCTGTCGCTTTCGATGGCCGCGGAAGACTTTGTCGAGAACGGCCAGCGCGTGAACCGTGTATATCTGGCGCGCAAGGTTTTGAAGAAGTTCATCGAAGGTCGGCCGGGAGATCGCATCGGCCTAGTCGCATTTTCCGGCAAAGCCTACGTGGTCACGCCACCCACGTTGGACCACGATTTCCTCCTGCAGAACGTCGAGCGGCTGAACCTCGAGACGATCAAGGAGGCTGGAACCGCTATAGGCCTGGGCTTGAATGCGGCCGTGAATCGGTTGCGCGAGCTCGATTCAAAGTCGCGCATCGTCATCCTCATGACCGACGGCGTGAACAACACCGGCAAGGTTCCTCCGTTGACCGCTGCCGATGCCGCAAAGGCTCTGAAGGTAAAAGTATACACCATCGGGATTGGCACTCGCGGCATGGCGCCAATGCCCTACACGGACGCCTTTGGGCGGCGTATCATGCAGAACGAGCCGGTGGAGATCGACGAGGAGATCCTGACGGAGATATCCAAACGCACCGGCGGACGCTACTACCGCGCGGACACCACGGAGAATCTGAAGGGCATCTACGCGGAGATCGACCGGCTCGAGAAGACCGAGATCGAGATGAAGAAATACCAGCGCTACACCGAGCTCTTCGGCTTCGTCATCGCCGGAGCGATCTTCCTCCTGCTGCTGGAACTGACGCTGCTGAACACCGTCTGGAGGAAACTGCCGTGAGCGGAATGACGAAGAAGAATGGTCAAATGTCGAAGCGAGAGCCGAATGGCGAAACTCGAAGGCCAGACCTAGACGAGCCAAGCAGCATTCACGGCGACGGCCGCCTTCGGAGTTTGGCGGTTGGATTTCGTCATTTGCTTCGGCCTCTGGACCTTGTCCTTCGTCATTCGTAAAGCCATGCGCTTCGCCCATCATGCATTTCTCTGGTTCGCGTTGGCGGTGATGCCGCTGCTGGCGCTGTTCCTATGGTGGTCGTGGCGCCGGCGGATGCGGCTGATCCGGCTGTTCGTCCAGGAGCGCTTGCTGGCCGATCTTACGGTCGGCTTCGACCAGACCCGCGAACTTCAACGCGTATTCATGACCGGTGGCGCTGCCGTCCTGCTCCTGATCTCGCTGGCCCGGCCGCAGTGGGGCGTCGTCTGGGAAGAGGCCGTCCAGCAAGGCCGGGACATCCTCGTAGCGGTCGATACTTCACGCAGCATGCTCGCGGTGGATGAGCCGCCGAACAGCCGGTTGACCAAGGCGCGACTGGCGACCCTCGACCTGGCACAGTTCGCCAAGTCCGACCGCCTTGGGCTGATCGCGTTCGCCGGCTCCGCCTTTCTCCAGTGCCCGCTGACGCTCGATGAATTCGCCTTTGCCCAGAACGTCGCCGGTCTCGACACCGAGATCATCCCGCAGGGCGGAACCGCCATCGCCGAGGCGATTGATACCGCGATCAAGGCGTTCGAGAAGAACGGCGAGAACCATCGCGTCCTCGTCATGATCACGGACGGCGAAGACCATGAAGGCGATATCGAGGCGGCGATCCGGCGCGCGCAAAAAGCCAAGCTCCGGGTCTTCACCGTGGGTGTCGGCACGCCGCAGGGCGAAGTGATCCGCGTGCCGGACGACCAGGGCCAGTTGGCGTTCCTCAAGGACGAGTCCGGCAACGTCGTGCGCTCGCGCCTGAACGAACCCCTGCTGAAAAAGGTCGCCGAGGGAACGGGCGGTTTCTATCTCCGGCTCGCCGGGGCCCGGCCGATGGAGGTCCTCTTCAAGAAGGGCATCGACACGTTGCCGAAAGGCGATTCCGCGTCCAAGCTCACCCGCAGTTACCGCGAGCAGTATTACTGGTTCGTCCTGCTGGCCGCGGTGCTGCTGGCGCTGGAAATGTTCTGGATGAAAAGCCGAGCCCCACGATTGGCCCGCCCGTCGTCCGCCACGAAGGCGGCGATGGTATCGTCGTTGTTCGTCGCCCTTGGATGCGTGTCACCGGCGAGCGCGGCCACTGCCGACGCGTTGAAGGACTACAACAGCGGCAACTACACGAAGGCCTACGAGAAGTTCAGCCGCATGGCCGAAGAGCAGAAGGACGACCGGCAACATTTCAATGCCGGCACCGCGGCCTACAAGTCGGGCGACTTTGAAAAGGCACGCGATCACTTCGCCGCCTCGACCTTGGCGGAGGACCTGTCCGTCCAGCAGAAGTCGTATTTCAACATGGGGAACACCCTGTTCCGCATGGGGGCCAAAAGCGAAGACCCCGAGGACCGCGAGGCTCTCTGGGAAGACGCCATCAAGGGATTCGAACACAGCCTGGAGCTTGAAAAGACCGACCGGGACTCGAAGGCCAACATGCAATTCGTCCAGAAGCAGTTGGAGCTCCTCAAGAAGCAGATGGAGCAACAGCAGAGCCAGGACGGGAAGTCCAAGAAGTCGAAAAAGAAGAAGGACTCCAAAGGAAAGCAGAAGCAGAGCAAGGAGGGCAGCGGCCAGGAAGGCGAGGACAGCGAACCGTCCGACCAGCAGGGCGGCGACAAGGAAAGCCAGAAGAAGAAGGACGAGCGCCAGGCCGGCAACAAAAAAGCCGAGGACAAGAAAAAGGATTCCAAAGGCTCCGGTGAGAAGAAGGACAAGAAACCTGGCGGCAAGGACAAGGACGGAAAGGAGGCTCAGGAAGGTGGCAACTCGCGCGACCCGAGCCAGCAGGAGCTTGAGCAGATGGCCGCCCAGTTGAAGGTGATGACCGAAAAGCAGGCCATGAACGTTCTCGACGCCACCAAGTCCGAGGAGCGGACCATCGTCTTCCAACCGTCCGACAAGACCGCCAAGCCGAGCACCGGCAGCAAAAAGGACTATTGAGATTCGCGGGGCTCAAGTAGAGCCGCTGGCAGAGCGGATGCCTGCAGATCGAGGAACACCTACATAGCAGCCGATGAAAGACGCTCTGGTTTTCGGTATGCTTTAGCTCCTACAGCTTGCGACGGGTGCGGAAGAGCGCGAGTCCACCAAGGAGAGCGAAACACCCGGCGGACACGGCGGTCGAGACTTCAGGAACCGGTCCGACGGGAACTATCGAGTCAAGTTCTACCAAGAAGAATACGTTCACGACGTTCACCGCATTCGCCAGACCCTCGCCGGTTGCACGGGAGCCCCCGGTGATGTCGCCTCCAGTCTTGGTCAAAGCGAAGACTTCCGACGCATTGAACACAAAGGGAAGCGAGGCGGGTGCTCCCATTCCGAAATTGCAGAAAGCAAGTTCGGCCCGTGCCGTCAAATCCACCGTGACCATGGGAGCCGATCCGGAAAATGGAAACGTCGGGATCATATTTCCGTTCCATGTGAACGAGGGGACTGAAAAAGTGGGTCGGCCGCGCGCAGGATTGCGAAGGGCAGTCGTTAAAAGCCGAACGACACAGAAAAGGGTGTTTGAAAAAAAAGGACCTTCCAGCGTGGAAAGCAGGCGATTTGGGGTGAAGACCCCATAGCGCCCGACGCACGTTCCGGCTCTCGTATGGTGAAATGGCGCCCGCCCCAACCCCCGACACCTTCTTAGTCTCCCTTTCGTTTCCCGCGGACGCCAAGCCTTTGAACAAGGCGATGATGGCCTGGTTTGCCAAACATGAATTCAAAAACCCGCAGGACAGGCTGGGCCCGCGCATCAACCTGCCCTATGCCAACCTGCGCGGACTTGCCTCCACCGCGATGATCACCGCCGAGATCGATCCCTTGCGATCGGCCGGAACGATGCGGGCGGAAAAGCTCAAGGCCGCCGGCGTGGACGTGGGTTTCAAAAAACTACACCGGCGAAGCGCACGAGTTTTTCGGAATGGGTGCAGTCCTGCAGGAGAGCCGTGATGCAAACAAACTGGCGGAGCAAAACTTGGCGAAGGCCTCCAGCCATGCCGCCGGACGAGCGCCTGTTGGGCAAGGGAATGTTCGATCCGGGTCCGCGGAGAAAGGGTCAAACTGAACCCCATTAAATCGCACTATACCCCGATCAACACAGCCATGAAAAAGGAATCACGAACGCAGCAAAGCAAAGAAACCGGCAGCAACAAGCAGCCGTCGGATTCACAGGAATATCCCTTGGCGCGGGATTCTCGAAGTTCGGCGGGGCGGAAGGAAATCCGCGCCGAAACTTCGATGGTTTTATCCAATCGCCCCGTGGAACGAAGCGGCCGGAAACGGTCGAACGGGCGATGAAGGGTGCAACGACCTTGGAGTTTTCCAAGAGGTCCAGCCTGCGGTCTGTCACGTTGTTGGCATCCCACGGGAAACGAGAACGGGAGCGATACCATGCCCATTAATTCCGATCCCGAAGCAAAGCCGCGTTCGGTGGTTTTTCACTTGCTGCTTGCGGCGGCCCTCTTCGCCTTCATCCAGGCATTCTCGATCCTGTCGCCAATTTTGTTGTCGTTCCTTTTAACCATCCTCATCTCGCTCGCGGTCAATCCGTTGATCTCGCGGATACGGGCTTTAACAGGTGGCCGGGCGGGTGCGACGGGCCTGGTCGTGGCGGCATTGATCGTGGTCATCGGCTTGACGGGCCTGTCTTTCTTCGGACCGATGAAGACGTCCATCGCCAGAATTGCGGAACAGTTGCCGGGCTACTGGGAACGGCTCCAGAAACCCCTGATAAAAATGGAGAAACAAGCGGTGATTTCCGAGGAGAAGCTCCAGGCGGAAGTCACTTCTGAAATCGTCCAGGCGAAGACGGCCGCGGGCGAGCACGATGCCGCACGACGAGCCATTGAAGCGGCGCCGGTCAAACCGCCAAAGGAGTCTGGGGATCTTCGCTCCAGTCTAAGCAAGATGATGCAAAGCGGGGTTGGCAGCTTCACGGCGGTGGCCTTCAACGCAACCCAGATCCTCGTGGTGCTCGTGACGGTTTTCTTCGGCGTGACATTTGCATTGATGAATCCCCGCCCAATTTTCGGGGCCATGTTTTCCCTCGTCCCCGAGCGCCACCACGACAAGGCGCTGAACATCGTGCAACGCATCGGGAAATTTCTACCTGGCTGGGCAGGGTCAACGTTGTTGGGAATGGTGACAATCGGCCTGCTGGTCTTCCTGGTCATGTGGCCGGTCTTCGGGTTCATGGATGCGCTGGTGCTGGGGCTGATTGCGGGGATCCTTGAAGCCGTTCCCTTTGTGGGACCGCTGCTCAGCGCGGTGCCGGCTCTGGTGTTCGCGCTGGGCAAGGGAGGCATGACCCCATTTTGGGTCGTTCTCGCCTACCTGGCGATCCAAGCCCTGGAGAACAATGTGATTCTCCCGATCATCATGGCGCGGGGGATGAAACTGCATCCGGTCTCGGTGATGTTTTCCATGCTGCTCTGCGTGGCCGCCTTCGGGGTCCTCGGTGTTTTGGTAGCGGCCCCGCTGGTCGCCATAGTGGATATCGTGCACGACGAGCTGTATCGAAAGCGCTTTCTGCCCACGGTCACCGACGCCGACCTGGATCGTCTCGCGCGTAAGTCCCTTCACGAAAAAATTTCCGAGGACAAATGACCGGCACAGCGGCGCCTAAAAGAATTTACCATTCGGGTCGGCCAGCCACAGGCAATGACCAAGATGCAATAGATGATGAGCACGAAAAAAACGTTGAGCTACGCGGGCAAGGTTAACCCCGGCAAAATCTCGGCTCACAATTCTGACACACTGTGGTCCGCATCCTTCGCTTCGGCCGGTATTGAGTTGGTCTCGTGTCCTGCGGTCGACAAGAGCCTTGAGAAACCGCGATGGCCCTGTGTTCGCCTTGAGATTTGCCAGCATCCTCAGTCGATCATTTCGGTATGAGGAATCGGGCTGAAAGTCTGTTTTAGCAGGGTTTTCATAACGACCGGCGGTAAAGCGAATTTGCTCTCCTATGGGGATAAGACCCTATTCAGTATAACCATCGGGCAGGCTAGTTTTCATCTGTGTCTACTGAAACTCTTCTCATCATCGTTGTCCTGGTCCTGCTTTTGGGCGGTTGAGGTTTCTTCTACTCCAGACGCCGGTAGGCCGGTTGGTATCGCTCGCGGTTCCAGCGACGGGCGAAGTCTCGTAAAACGGGACCGAACTGAATCCGCAATTCCTGCAGGCCCACCCCATTATTTGAAACGGCAACATGCTTGAAGTTTTCACGCGTTTCTCTACCGCAATTGTCGGATGACCTGCGCGCTTTGTCATCCTGAGCAGCGTCCGCCTGCCCATCGAGTCGTTCCCCAAGACAACACGACAAAAAGCACCGCCACACTCCCGATGCACGGCCAGTTCTGTTTCCATAAAAGCAATGCTCGGACGACGCACCGGGCCCAACCAAAAAGAGCGGCCCGGTTTCACCACCGGGCCGTTTCATTTGGCCGGGCTCGTCCGGAACCAAGGCAAGGCGCCCATTGGTCAGGAACGGTGGTCCCGCTGCGGAATCGGGTGGTGTCCCATTCCAGCTCCGGCAAGGGTTGGGACGTCATGCCTGAAGCCGAATCTCCATGCGACCGTCCTTGCCCTGTCTGCGGTGCGGTGAACGCTCGGGAGTGGCGGCGCAAGGCGACCTTGACCCTAGTGCTGTGCGGGGGTTGCGGGATGGTTTTCGAGTCGCCGCTACCCGGGGAGTTCGACAGCGGGGAGTTCTACGAAGGAACGGGCGCGGCCTACTACCTTTCGCCCGACAAGCTGGCCGGTGACCATTCGCCGGTGCGGTATGAGCGCGAGCTGAAACTCTTCCGGCGTCGTGCGGCTGGCGGAAAGGTCCTGGATGTCGGCTGCGGCACAGGCGGTTTTCTTCATCAGTTGAACCAGCGTTTTCCTGGAGCCTACGAAGTCCACGGCACCGACGTGGCCGGACCTGCGCTCGACCATGCGGAGGGCCTGGGCATCCGCATCCGGCGCGGTTCGTTTCTCGACGGTGGCTTTCAGGCGGGAACCTTCGACGCGGTGACGTTCTGGGCCGTGCTGGAGCACTTGGCGGAGCCGAAGGAGTTTCTCCGGCAAGCCTTCCGCGTGCTCAAACCCGGCGGCGTCTGCATCGCGCTTGTGCCGAACATCCGGTCGCTCGCCGTGCGACTCGTCGGGACGCGCTACCGCTACATCCTGCCGCAGCACGTGAACTACTTCTCGCGGCACACGCTCGCCCGACTGGCGACGGAGGCCGGTGGGTTCTCCGTCGAGGCAGCGGCATTCAGCCACTTCAACCCGGTCGTGATCTGGCAGGACTGGCGGCGCGGCGGCGGCTTCGTCAGCGACCGGGATCGCGGCGCACTGTTGAAGAAGACGAACACCCTGAAACAACGCCGTGGACTCGTGCCCGTGCGTTGGGCCTACGCCTTGACCGAAGCCTGCCTCGGCATTTTCGATCTCACCGACAACGTCGCCGTCGTTCTCCGAAAGCGCTGAAGTCGGTCCCGGGGTATTCGGTTCGGAGGCATTCGGCGGCCGTTCGAGACGTGTGAAGACCCTTGCGGCGGCGGAAACGGCCTCCCTACATTCCGCGCCGTGCCATTGACCGGTTACTTCATCCTGGCTGCCGCCGCGTATCTCGTCGGGTCGATCCCGACGGGCTTCCTCGTGGCCAAGGCCAAGGGCATCGACATCCGGGCCGTCGGCAGCGGCAATATCGGGGCGACGAACGCCTTCCGCGTTCTTGGCAAAGGACCCGGCTCGTTCGTGCTTCTGTTCGACGTCTTCAAGGGTTGGAGCGCCGTCATGCTCCTCGTTCCGTTGATCGCCGGTTGGAACTTCTGCGAAGACTGCGAGTCGGTTCGGCTGCTGGCCGGCCTCGCCGCCGTCCTGGGCCACAACTACACCTGCTGGCTGAAGTTCCAAGGCGGGAAGGGCATCGCCACTTCGTCCGGCGTGCTCCTGGCCTGGATGCCGCCGGTTTTGCTGACCATTCTCGCCATCTGGATCGTGACTTTCTACGCCAGCAAGTATGTCTCGCTCGCGTCGGTCGCCGCGGCGGTGGCCTTGCCGATCAGTGCCCTCGCGTGGCGTTACAGCTGGACCTATTTCGGCGTCTCCCTCTGCCTTGCGATTCTCGCGATCTACAAACACAAGCCGAACATCCAGCGTTTGTTGGCCGGGACGGAGAACCGTTTGGAAACGAAGAAGGGGGACGTATGAAGGTCGCCGTCATCGGAGCCGGAGCCTGGGGCACGGCTCTTGCGAAACTTCTCGTCGAGGCGGAACACGACGTCGTGCTCTGGAGCCATCGGGCGGAAGGCCTGAGGGAGATCGCCTCCAGTCGGCGTTTCGAAAGCAGATTGCCGGGCGTCGAGTTGCCGGTCGCGCTGCGGTTTGAATCTGATCTGGTGCGGGCGATCGGCGGAAGCGATTTCGCCGTCGTGTCGGTTCCGTCCAAAGTCTTCCGCAGCGTCTGTCTGCAGATGGCCGGCTTCAGGGGAATCGTCGTCAGCACGACCAAGGGCATCGAGCTGGAAACCGGCTTCACCATGTGCGACATCATCCGGGAAACCGTTCCCCGAGCGGCTTCGGCGGCGCTCTCGGGACCATCGCTCGCGCTCGAAGTCGCCCGCAGAATCCCGACGGCCTGCGTGGCCGCCGCTGCGGACCAGGCGACGGCGCAGGCCGTGCAGGCGCTGTTTCATTGTCCGGCCTTCCGCATCTACACCAACACCGACCTGCAAGGGGTGGAACTCGGCGGGGCGCTCAAGAACATCTTCGCCATCGCGGCCGGCGTGGGCGATGGACTCGGGTTTGGAGACAATGCCAAGGCGTCCCTGGTCACGCGGGCCCTTGCGGAGATGCGCCGGCTGGGGGTGGCCTGCGGAGCCAGGTCCGACACGTTTTCCGGTCTCAGCGGGCTGGGCGACCTGACCGTGACCTGCTTCTCGAAACTCAGCCGCAACCGCTGTTTCGGCGAACGCCTCGGGCGTGGAGGCAAAGTCGACGAGATCCTCGCCGAAGCGAAGGCCGTGGTCGAAGGCTACCCCACCGCCAAATCCGCGCGGCAGCTTGCCCTCCGCCTGGGTGTGGATGCGCCGATCATCGACGAGGTCCACGCCATGCTCTACGAGGCGAAGCCCGCCAAGGTCGCCGTCCGCGACCTCACCGCCCGCGAAAGCAAGGCGGAGGACTAGAGGGAAGGGATGAAGGATGAGGTTTGAATTATGAAACGCGGCGCAATACGGCGCCGATCTCATCCTGAACCCGCCACGCTTCATACTTCATCCCTCCTACCTCATACATTTCCCATCATGCCCTCAGTCACCATCCGCGTCCCAGGAACCACCGCGAATCTCGGCCCCGGCTTCGACACGCTCGGCATCGCCGTGAAGCTTTACAACCGCGTCCGCGTCACTCCGGCGGGCAGATCGGGCGTGGGCATCACCTCGCCGATCGCCGACGATGCCAGGTCCGGAGCGGAAGCAATGCTGGGAGAAGCGGCCGCGTTGTTCTTCAAACGGACGAAGAAGGCGAAGTTCGGCTTTGAGATCTCGCTGACGGGCGACGTGCCCATCGCCCGTGGACTGGGCTCCAGCGTGACGGCCCGCCTTGGACTTGTTGCGGCATTGAACGAACTGGCCGGCGCCGGCCTGGATCGTCAGGCGCTGCTGGAATTGGTGACCAAACTGGAAGGCCATCCTGACAACGCCGCTCCGGCCATCTTCGGCGGGTTCACCGCGGCGGGAATGGTAGCCGGTTCGGTGCGTGTGCTTCGCTGCCCGGTGCCGTCCAGGGCGAAGTTCGTCACCCTCATTCCCCGGTTCGAGGTCAGCACGGCGCAGGCCCGGAAGCTGGTGCCGCAGTCCTTCTCCAAAGCGGACACGGTCCACAATCTCAACCGCTCGTCGCTGATCAGCGCCGCGTTTGCCTTGGGCGACTACGAGGCCTTGCGCGGCTGCTTCGACGACCGCGTTCACCAGCTCTATCGCGAACAGCTCATTCCCCAGCTCAGCGCCGTCATTAGGGCCGGCGAGAAGGCCGGCGCCATCGGCGGATGGCTCAGCGGCAGCGGCTCGACCATCATGTGCCTGACGCTGGAGAAGCCCGAAGCGGTCGCAGCCGCCATGCAACGGCAGCTCAAGGATTCGGACATCCGCATCCTGTCAGCGGACAACGGCGGAGTTTCGGTGGTTCGTTGAACGACTCCGGCTCACGTCGGCGGCTACGGATTCGTTGGAATTCGTGGTTTCCTGACTGGGTTGGCTTGGCTTCCGCCGCTTTCCGGCTTCCCCGTTGCCAAAGGCGGAAACGGTCCCCTAAGCTCCCCGCCCGGTTCACCCCGGTTTCCGTCTGATGGCCGAATACACCGTCAAATTCGAGGTCTTCGAGGGTCCGCTCGATCTCCTTCTTTACCTCGTGAAGAAGGAGGAGGTGGACATCTGGGAGGTCAACCTCACCAAGCTCGCCACCCAGTTCATCGAGTATCTCGATGTCATGCGCCTGCTCGACCTCGACATCGCGGGCGAGTTCGTCGTGATGGCGTCGACGCTGATGTATATCAAGAGCCGCGAACTCCTGCCCAAGAACCAGCAGGTCGTGGGCGAGGCGGGCGACGACGAGGAGGATCCGCGCTGGGAACTGATCCGGCAGCTCGTCGCCTACAAGAAGTTCAAGGACGCGGCCGCGCAGATGCAGCAGCTGGAGATCGACGCGGAGAACACCTACCCGCGCCTTCCGGGCAAGCCGGTCTTCATCGAGACCGCGCCGGCGGAACCCCAGAAGCTCGACGTCTCGATCTTCGACCTGGTCAACGCCGTCAACTCCATCCTCAAGCGCGTCAACAAACGCGAGGATCTCCGCGACATCTTCGAGGACAAGTTCACCGTCTC
The DNA here is from genome assembly GCA_043775315.1 of Verrucomicrobiota bacterium. GTDB lineage: Bacteria > Verrucomicrobiota > Verrucomicrobiia > Limisphaerales > CANJSG01 > CANJSG01. The sequence continues at coordinate 20,331 of JAYVSO010000030.1, read as the reverse complement.
CGAAAAGATCGAGGAACTGATCAAGCTCTCCGACGAGCATCCCGTCGTCCGTTTCTCCGACATTTTCGCCCGGGCTTCGTCGAAGACCGAGATCGTCTGCACGTTCCTCGCGTTGCTGGAACTGATCCGGATGAAACGCCTCGTCTGCGTGCAGAACGACGCGTTCGGCGAGATCGAGATCCGGCGGAACACCTCGGGCACCACGCTGGCGGTGGCGAATCCGGATGCCGCAACCATCGCCGCCGCCGCCGGGTCCGCGCGGGACGAGAACACTTTGACGCCGTCGCCGGAACCGGCTTCGGTCGAATCCACGCCGTCGGCGGACGAGTCCGTCCCGGCAGCCTGAACGGCCCCTGACATGGAACTGAAATTTGTCCTCGAATCGATCCTGTTCGCCGCCCAGAAGCCGCTCAGCCCGCGCGAGCTTCGCGAGGTGCTCTCCATCGCCGCCGACCAGTCGGAGAACGAAGGGATCAAGGCGCTGAAGAAGTTGAAGGATGAGGAGTTCATGCCGGTTCTCGAGGAGCTGGAACGCGAACACGCGGCCGCCGGTCGGAGCTACCGCCTCGCGTGCATTGCCGGTTCCTGGCAGTTCGTCAGCCAACCGGATTATGCGCCGTGGATCATGGCGCTCGTCGGCCAGAAGCCGAGGCCCTCGCGCCTTTCGATGCCGGCTCTGGAGACGCTCACGATCATCGCCTACCGCCAGCCGATCACCCGTTCGGAGATCGAGCAAGTGCGCGGTGTGGCCGTCGATGGAGTCATGGGCACCCTGGTCGAGCGCGGCCTCGTCGTGCAGGCGGGGCGCGCGGAGGTCATCGGGCGGCCGACGCTCTACGCCACCACGCCGTTGTTCCTCGAATACTTCGGCCTGGGCAGATTGGAGGATCTTCCGGCGGCGGATGAACTGCGGAAAATTCCCGTCAAACATCCCGAGAGTTTGTTGACGGTCGAGGATGGCCTCGCCACGGCCGCTCCGGCGGAACTCGCGCTTTCTCCTGAACCTCGCTTGGAAGAATCTCCTGCTTCCACTCCGGAAACCAATGCACCGGCGGAGGCTGTTTCCGAGCCGTCCGATGCCAACGCGGCAGCACCCGAGCCGCCCCCGAGCCAGCCATGAGCAACCTCACCGAGCACCGCCAAGCCATCGACAAGCTCGACGCCCAGATCGTCCAGCTCCTGAACGAACGCACCGGGCACGTCCTCGCGATCGGCGCCATCAAGCACAAGGCCGGCGCCGAGATCTACGCGCCCGACCGCGAACGCGTCGTCTTCCAGCGCGTCTGCAAGCTGAACCAGGGGCCGATCACCGACGATTCCCTCCGCGCCATCTACCGCGAAGTCATGTCCAGCGCGCTGTCGTTGGAGAAGTCCATGACCATCGCCTACCTCGGGCCCGAGGCGACCTTCACCCAGCAGGCGGCACTGCAGAAGTTCGGCCAGAGCCTGAAGTATGCGCCGCAACGCACGATCGCCGAAGTGTTCCAGGAAGTGGGCCGGGGCCGGGCCGATTACGGCGTCGTTCCCGTGGAGAACTCCTCCGAAGGCGTGGTGACCAACACGCTCGACATGTTCGTCGACAGCAACCTGAAGATTGTCGCCCAGATCGTCCTGCCCATCCAGCAGTGCCTCATGGGCAAGGGACGTCGCGAAAGCATCCGCAAACTCTACGTCCATCCGCAGACGCTCGCGCAGTGCCGGGGCTGGATCCAGAAACACCTGCCCGACGCCGAGATCGTCGAGACGTCATCCAATGCCCGTTCCGCCCAGCTCGCCGCCGGAGAAAAGGACGCGGCGTCCATCGGCGGATTGCTTGCAGCGGAGAAATACGGCGTGCCGATCCTCGAACACGACATCCAGGACAATGCGGGCAACGCGACGCGGTTCCTCGTGCTCGGTCGCCAGTGCAGTCCGCCCACGGGCAAGGACCGCACCAGCATCATGATCAGCATCGCCGACGAGGTGGGCGCGCTGCACAAGGCGCTCGCGTCTTTCCGCAGGCACCGGATCAACATGACGAAGATCGAGTCGCGTCCCAGCAAACGGAAGGCATGGGAATACTACTTCTTCGTCGACTGCGACGGGCACTTCAAGGACCGCAAGGTCGCCGCCGCCATCGCCGTGCTGGAGCAGCATTGCAGCCTGGTGAAGGTTTTGGGGAGCTATCCGAACAGCGAGTAGCGCCATGGCTGCCGGAGTAATGATCTGCAAGCTGTCGTCCTTTTTTTGGCATCCGGAATCTGGCATCTGAACTCAGGCTCAATGACCCGCTCCGAAATCTCCGCCCGCCTCGTCTCCGGAAAACTCATCGCCGTCATCCGGGCCAAGCGATTCGACCAGGCGTTGCCGCTATGCCGGGCCTTGGTGGAAGGCGGCATCACCAATCTGGAGATCACCTTGTCGACGCCGGATGCCCTGAAGGCCATCAGGCTGGTCCTTTCCGAGCTGGGCGAATCGGCGTTGATCGGCGTGGGAACTGTTCTGGACGCCGCGACTGCGACTGCGGCCATCGAGGCAGGCGCGGCGTTCGTCGTCTCGCCCATCTGCCGACCGGAGATCGCCATCGCCGCGCACACGTTGGACAAGCCGGTCATGCTCGGCGCCTATACCCCGACTGAAGCGCAGCTCGCGCATGAAGCCGGAGCGGATTTCGTGAAGCTGTTTCCCGCCGATGGTCTCGGCGTCGGCTACATCAAGTCCCTGTTCGCCCCGCTGCCGCATCTGCGGCTCGTGCCTACGGGTGGCGTGACCTTGGACAACGTGGCCGATTTCTTCGCCGTCGGCTGCCCCGCCGTCGGCGTCGGCTCCAGCCTGATCCTGGCGAAGATTCTGGAGACGGATGATTGGGAAGCGCTGAGGGAGATGGCGGCGAAGTTTGTGGCCCGGCTGAAGGCCGGTTGATCACCTATCGCTCCCGCGACAGGTCATCCCTTCTTCTTCCGCCCCATCATTTGGTTCAGCCGCTCCAGCAGCACCGCGATGATGACGACGGCGCCGACGATGATCTGGGAGTAGTTCTGGTTGATATCGAGGATGACGATGCCCGCGCTGATCATCTGGATGATGAGCGCGCCGAGCAGCGCGCCGAGGGCCGTGCCTTTGCCGCCGGATAGGCTGGCGCCACCCACCACGGCTGCGGCGATGACGTTGAGTTCGTAGCCTTGGCCGTCGCCGGAGGTGGCCGCGCCGTAGTAGCCGAGGGAGAGCAGGGCGGCGATGCCCGCCGTCAGTCCGGAGTAGACGTAGACGCTGAGCTTCACGCGTTCGACGCGGATGCCGCTGTAGCGACTGGCGAGTTCGTTTCCGCCAATGGCGTAGATTCGCCGGCCGGCGGCGAGGCGGACGAGGTAGACGGTTCCCGCCACCCCGGAGAGCAGCATGGTGAAGAGCGGGACGAGGCTGAGTCCGGTGCTGGAGCCCCAGAGGACGATGTTCCGGAAAGCCTCGGGGAACGCGCCGATGGACTGGCCGTTGGTGATGATGAAGGCGATGCCCCGGTAGATGGCCATGGTTCCCAAAGTAATGATGAACGGGTGGACCTGGAGCCCCGTGATCATGAGTCCATTGGCCAGGCCGCAGAGGGTCGCGGTGCCGAGGCAGGCGGCGCTTCCAGCGACAACGCCGGCCATTTGCGAGCCGGCGGCCGGGCCTTCCGGGCCGAAGTGGCGGAATGTCACCGCTCCCACGACGGACGCGAGGGCGAAGATGGCTCCGACCGAGAGGTCGATGCCGCCGGAGATGATCACGAAGGTCGCGCCGACGGCCATGATGGCGATGAAGCTCGTGTCTTTCGCGAGCTGGGAGAGGTTGCGGGCGTTGAGAAACTTGTTCTTTTCCTCGAACACCGCGACGCGTTCGCCGTCGGCACTGGTGGTGAATACGCGTTGGGGATTTCCGTCCGGACCGGCTTCCAGCCTCGGCTGGCGCACCTTGCCGCCGAAGCCGGTGATGAGTGCGCCGAGGAGGATGATGACGAAGATCAGCCCCGTCTCCTGGAGACGGAACGGGTTTCGGCGCGGGGAGGTCATGTCGGAGATCAAGATGACGGACGGGAGATGGCGCCTCAATGACGAAGCCAGAAGGCCAAAGGCCGAAGGAAATGCCGAATGAGGAAGGCCAAAATCCGAACCGAGGCCCGGCGTTTGGGCGTTTTGCGAAGCGTGGTCTGGCCTTCATTTGGCCTTTGGCCTTCTGGTTTCGTCATTCTGCATTCACAGTTTGACCCGTGCGGGAACGCGGGCTACACACTCGCTTGCTCCGTTTCCGGAAGCTGTTCCGGGCTGACTCAATGATCGAACTCCAACCTATTTTGGCCAGCGGCGCAGGGCTCTGGTATGTGATCTCCAAGGCTCCGATCGAGGGCATCGTGATCCTCGTCCTGCTGCTCCTGTTCTCCATCTTTTCCTGGTCCGTCCTCTTCTCGAAGGTCATGCAGATGCGCCGCGCGAAGAACCTGAACGGCTTCTTTGAAACGGAATACCGGGGCCAGTCGAAGGTCCTCGGCATCTTCGACCGGCGTGTCCAGGCGGAGGGTTGCCCGCTCTTCGCCGTCTATAATGAGGGAGCAATCGCGCTCGATGCCCGTCTGAAGAAGGGTGGCGAGGTCCGGGCTGAAGTCGTCACGCTCAAAGGCATGGAACACGTCAAACGAGCCATCGAAAATTCCGTGGCCCGCGAGGCCCTGAAGCTGGAATCGGGACTGATCCTGCTGGCGATCGCCGTCAGCGGCGCGCCGTTCATGGGCCTGCTCGGCACGGTCTGGGGCGTGATGATCACTTTTGCCGACGTGGCGGCGAAGGGTTCCGCCGACCTGGCGACGATGGCGCCCGGCGTGTCCGCCGCGCTCGTGACCACGGTGGCGGGCCTGCTGGTGGCGTTGCCCTCCATGTTCGGCTACAACTGGCTCGTGCATAACCTCCGCGTCCAGACCGTCGAGCTGGACAACTTCGCCCAGGAGCTGGTGTCGAAGATGGAGACCGAATATCTGAAGGACGAGTGATCTTCCAATAGCCCGTTATTGCCCGATGAACATTGACCCGAACCGGTGTGAACAGCCTGTGAACAACTTCGCGCCGGAGTTGTGTTCATCCCGTTCGGTCCCGGATGTGATGTCGGAGAAATGAGCTAACGCCATGCGCCGAGCCTCTCAGCGAAATCATCTGGTCACGTTGAACGAGATCAACATCACGCCGTTGATGGACCTCGCCTTCGTGCTCTTGATCATCTTCGTGATCACAAGGCCGATGCTGGAGCAGAGCATGAACCTGCAGCTGCCTTCGGTCGGCAAGTTGAGCACCCCCCAGCAGGTGAAGAAGACCGACATCCGGACCGTCGAGGTCGGGGCCAGCGGAGCGATCCGTTACCGCGGCGCCGCATCCACGATGGCCCAGCTGGAAACCCAGTTGGTCGCGGAACATAAACTGAATCCGAAGCTTGTCGTGAACATCCGGGCCGACAAAACGGCCCAGTGGGACCATGTGGCCAAGGTTCTCGGGATGTGCATGAAAAACGGCATCACGCAGGTCGCCCCGCAGACGGCCAACGAATGATCCGCGCATGAACCGCCTCCAGAAGAAATGCCTGTTCGGATCGGCCGTCCTTCACGGGGCGGTCGCGTTGACGCTTCTTCTCACGACGGCGTTCTCCGGCCGCAAGGTGGAAGACGAGTATGTGCCGGTCATGACGATGGTCGACACGGCCACGCTGACCGATGGCAAGTCGGGCGGCGGTTCACCCGAGGTTGCAGCGGCTGCTCCGACGCCCGCTCCACCTCAACCCCTCGTGCAGCCGCTTCAGCCGACCCCGGTTCCGCCGGTGCGTCCTCCGGAAGAGCAGCCGACCGCCACTCCACCACCCAAGCCGGTCGAGCCGCATCCGGTCCAGCGCGAGGTTCCAAAGCCCCGGGAACCCGAGCCCGAGATCAGCATTCCAAAACCCAAGGATCTTCGCGCGGATATCGCTGCCGAACTGCCGGTCAAACCGGATCCAAAGAAGAAGACCGTCGTCTTGAATCCGATCGATCGGAATCCGAAGAAGACCACACCCAAGACTGCGCCGGTGCGGCCTCCGGTGGATCTTGGCCAGGTCGTGAAACGGGATACGAACAAAGCGGCCGAGGAGAAGGCGCGCGCGGAGAAGTTGGCCGCCCAAGCCGAAGAAGCCGCAGCCCGAAGACAGGCTGACCAACGGCGCAACGCCCTAGCCAATGCAGTTCGCGGGGCTGGCACGGCGGTGCAGGTCGGGACGGCAGGAAAGACTTCCATCGAACTCGTTGGCGGGCCCGGTGGCGGAGGCCCGGCCGCGCTGAACTACGACCAATACATCGTGGCGGAGTTCACGAGGAACTGGAACCTGCCGTCCACGCTCCGCGACGATTCGCTGACCGTGAAAGCGCGGGTGACGATTGCGAGCGATGGCCGGGTCGTATCCGCCTCCGTCTCCTCCAAATCGGGCGACTCCGCTTTGGATCGTTCGGTCGAGAGCGTCTTGCAGCGGGTCAAGCAGGTCAGGGGATTTCCGTCCGGCGTCTCTTCCGAGAACCGGACCTACACGATCAAGTTCAAGCCCGAGTTCAATCTAGGATCAGGATGAAAAGAGGAATTTCTACCGTATTGGCGGCGGCAATGATGTTTTTTGCGGCAAGCCCGATGGCGGTTTCAGCCCAGGAAAACGAGTTGGAGGTAAAGGGACGCGTCGATCCCTCCAAAGCTGTGCCCATCAGCCTGACCGGCTTCACAGGCGATGCCGAGGCGGTGCTGAAGTTCGACCTCTATGTCGCGGGGTTCGAATTCGTCGGTTCCGACAAGGCCAAGTTCACGGTCACCGGTTCCAACAACGGGGAACTCACCGGCCGCCTCCTCGACGCGCAGAAAAACCAGCTGTTCGGCCAGAAGTATTCCGGCGGCAGCATCCGGCAGCAGGCGCATGCCTTCGCCGATGACCTCCTGAAGCAGATCTACGGGCAGAAGGTGAAGATCTTCAGCTCCAAGATCGCCTACAAGGTGGAGCGGGGGAACACGCAGGAGGTCGGCGTGTCCGATTTCGACGGGAACAACGCGACCTTGATCACGCGTGACGGTTCGCTCGTCAGTTCTCCGGCGTGGGTTCCGGGAACACGTCGATTGATCTACGCCTCGTGGAAGAGCGGGGGACCATTCCTTCTCCAGCAGGATCTGACCTCCGGTGCGCGCGACATCCTTTCCTCCCAGCCCGGTTCCAACCACAGCCCGGCGGTCTCGCCTGATGGCAAACGTGTCGCCTTCATCCTCAGCAAGGACGGCAACCCTGAGCTTTACGTCATGGGCATCGACGGCAGCGGACTGAAGCGGTTGACCACGACCAAGGAGGACGAGGCGTCCCCTTGCTGGTCGCCCGACGGCCAAACGATCTGTTTTTCGTCGCGCTACGGCGGTCGGCCGACCTTGCACCAGGTATCCGCAAGCGGCGGTGCCATGCGCCGGATGAACGTGGTGGGAGTCGCGAACCAGACCGAACCTGATTGGTCTCCGGATGGGAAAACGATCGTCTTTACGGCCCAAATGGGGAGCTTCCAGATCTGCACGGTGCCCGCTTCCGGCGGGTCAGCCGTCCCGCTGGTTGAAGGCGAAGACCCGGTATGGGGCGCCAATTCTCGGGTGGTCATGTTCACGAAACGAGTTGGAGGACAAAGAACCCTGTCTCTCCTTGACGTGCCCACGAAGCACGTAAAAGATTTGCCCAGACTCTCGGGGAGTTGCTCCCAGCCTGCTTGGGCTCGCTAATCCATCCCCAATCGCAATTTGCATTACATCATGAAACGCCTGTCTCTGCTCTCAGTAACCTGCCTCTGCGCCGTTCTGGCCCTCGGATCCGTCGGTTGTAAGAAAAAACCCGGTGGCGTGACGCCGCTGCCTTATGGGCAGGTCGGCGGAGGCAACACGGGACCGGCCAATCCGAATCGGGGAATTCCCCTCGATGGTGGTGCAACCCCGATTGCAACAGGCGTAACGACCATTCCGGCGGCGGGAGATGGCACGGGCACGCCACTCGCGAACACCGGCAACTTGGATTCCCGCACGAAGGACTCCGAGAAGTTCAAGAGCGAGACCGTCCATTTCGACTTGGACAAGGCCATCGTGAAGGGTGAGGACATGGGCAAGGTCCAGACCGTGGCCGCCTTCCTGAAGGCCAATCCCACCCACGACGTTCTCGTCGAAGGCCATTGCGACGAGCGCGGCACTGAGAGCTACAATCTTTCCCTCGGCGACCGCCGGGCGTTGGCCGTCCGTGAAGCCCTCATCGGCGCCGGTGCCCCTGCCGAGCGCGTCCACACGATCAGCTACGGCGAAAGCCGCCCTGTCGATTCGGCCAAGAACAATGCCGCCTACTCCAAGAACCGCCGCGGCGAGTTCGTGTTGGTTCTTCCCTGAGAACCGGTTGAACCGCTTTGAGATCGGGCCTGCTTCACGGCATGCCCGATTTTTCTTTGGTGGCGGATTGAATCAATTTGCGGAGGGACTGTCAGAACAGGTGTTCCAAGTTCAGTGATGGAGTCGGTAGCCGCTGATTGCGCCGTTGACGGGTTTTCGTCTTCGGTGAGCAATCTTTACATCCAGATGCCGCATGGCATCGTGTGGTTCGAAAGTAATGATCATGAACACTGCAAGTTTGGCGTTTATCGGCATGTGGGAAGCGATTCTCATCATGGCCGTCCTTTTGATTTTCTTCGGCGCGAAGAAACTGCCCGAGATGGCCAAGGGTCTTGGCCAAGGCATCCGGGAATTCAAGAAAGCGAGCAACGAGATCACCAACGATCTCACCCGCGCCATCGACGAAGAGCCCGTCAAACCCGTTGCGAAAGCGGTTCCCGCCCCCGAGCACACCGCTCCTTCCATCGGCTCCGACCAGCCCAAGCCCTAAACCTTCTTTTCCCTCACCCATTCTTCGTGCGGTAGATTTCGCCGGGAGGTGAGTTCACCCCGCCTTCCGGCGATTGTTTTGCGTCCAAAGCCCCTGAGACCACGCCGTGTCGGAATACGTCAACGAACCTGATCCCCACCCTCCCGAGTCCCATGACGAGGAAGGCGGTGGCCCGATCAAGTCGTTCTTGGATCACCTGGAGGATCTGCGCTGGACCATCATCCGCAGCGCTTCCGCCATCCTGGTCGGAATGGTGCTCTGCCTCGTGGCGGCCAACTACATCATAACGTGGTTGAAGCATCCCTTGGAAGCGGCCGAGCGGATTAGCCGTGATCAAGGCGGTCCCACGGTTTTTGTGGCTCTTGGGAACACCAAACTAGCCAGCTTCAAGCTCGAGACGAACCGTTTCCCTGGGGTCGATTTCGGCTCCAACCAAACCACGGTTGCACGGCTTGGCTTCACCCAGCTGGTCTCGGGATCGAGCACCAACCGCCTCCTGACGGTGGATGTGACCGGCGAGAGACCGCCGGTGGACTGGACCGAGATCACGATCATCAACACAGGTCCCATGAGCGCGTTCATGGTGGTGATGCAGATCGCGCTCTACGGCGGCATCGGGTTGGCATCGCCGTTCGTGCTCTTTTTTGTCGGCCAGTTCGTCGTGCCCGCTCTGCGGCGGACGGAGAAGCTCTTCACCTACCGTGCACTTGCGTTCGGAGTCGTGCTGTTCGTCGGTGGCGTGCTGTTCTGCTACTATTTGGTCCTGCCGATCACGCTCGAGTTCTCAAAACAGTTCGCCGAATGGGCGGGCTTCAAGTCCGACTTGTGGCGGGCCGAGGAGTATCTCGGGTTTATCTGCAAATTCATGATCGGCATGGGAATCAGCTTCGAGCTTCCGATCGTCATCCTGAGCTTGGTCAAGATCGGGCTCATCGACTACCGCAGCCTGAACAAGTTCCGCGGGTATTTCATCATCGTGGCGTTGGTAATCGCTGCCATCCTGACACCGGACGCAAGCATGGTTTCCCAGCTGCTGATGGCGGCTCCGCTGATGGTGCTGTATGAACTCAGTGTGGTGGTCGCTTGGATCTGGCACCGCCGGGATCGGAAGAAAGAATTGGAAGTGATGGACGTGGACTAGTTCTGTCTTTACTTCGGTCGGCGCACGCCGACATCTTCCATACACAACTCCTGACTGATATGCGCAAATCGCTCCCACTAGTTGCCCTTTTTGTTGCAGCCGCCTCGTTCGGCGTCGGCTGCGCGGGTCCCGAGGCCAAGCTTGGCCGAGGCCTGAACAACGTGACCGAATTCCTCCGCGGCGGTGAAATGCGTCGCTCCGTCGAGCAGTATTCGCTCTTCGAAAATCCTGATGTCGGTTCAACCACCGGTGTCATCCACGGCTTCAATCGCAGCGTGGCCCGGACGTTCTACGGCGCCATCGAAGTCGCGACCTTCCCGTTCCCGAGCTACGCTCCGAAATACTACCCTGTGGATCCTGTCTATCCGTCGAGCTACAGGCCGGGGCTCTTCGCGGACCAGTTGTTCGCCACCGACACGTCGTTTGGGTTCAGCGGCGGCGATGTCGCCCCCATGATTCCCGGCAGCCGGTTCAAGGTTTTCGAATAAGATCCCGCTTTCCAAACGGCGCCAACGGCAACGTTGGCGCCTTTCTTTTTGCCGATGTCCCTCACTCTTCGCTCCGGTTGCAAGGTCAACCTGCTGCTCAACATCCTTGGGAAGCGTTCCGACGGATTCCATGAACTGGAAACCCTCCTGCATCCTGTTGGACTTTACGACGAGCTGTCATTCTCTTTGGCTGACCGGGGAGTTCAGTTCACCTGCAGCGATCCTTCATTGCCGCTCGACGGGTCCAACCTCGTCGTCAAAGCGGCCAATTCTTTTTCCGCTCGATGCGGCAGGGCAGGGGCTCGGATTCACCTGCACAAGCGAATCCCGGCTGCGGCCGGCCTTGGCGGCGGCAGCGGCAACGCGGCCACGACGCTCTTGGGCCTGAACGAACTTTTCGAGAAACCTCTGACGGATGCTGCTTTGGTGGAGATCGCGGGGGGGCTGGGGTCTGATGTGCCTTTCTTTCTTCAGTCCAAACCGGCTCTGGGCCTTGGACGAGGCGAGCAAGTCACGGTTTTGGATCCTTTTTCCTGCCTATCTGCCGTCTGGATCGTGCTGGTCCGTCCAAACTTTGGGGTCTCGACGCCATGGGCTTATCAGGAACTCGCGGAGTATCCGGTGGCGCTGAACGGTCGGCCGGGTCGCGCATCGGAATTGATCGAGGCGCTGCGGTCGGGGGATCTGCCGCGAGCGTGCGGCCTGCTCTACAACTCCTTGGAAGCGCCAGTCCTCGCGAAGTATCCGCTGCTCGAAGTGTTCCAGGAATTTTTCCGCAAACACCAGGCGCTTGTGTCGCTCATATCCGGGAGCGGGTCGACGACGTTCGCGCTCTTCGACGGTGAGGCGGCCGCGCAGCGGGCCGTGAATGCGATTCCTGCGGAATTCGGAGACACCAATTGGATCGGCGCTGTTCCCCTGGTGGCTTCGTAGTTTCGACGCCATCCCAATCAGTGTGATGGATTTCGAATCGTCCATGTGACGTTCGCCTACTCGCCAGTTGCAGCCCCCGGAGTAGTTCACCTACCTTCCGCTCCAGCAAATGAAGGTTTTCATCGACGGCAAGTTCTACGACGAAGCGAACGCGAAGATCTCCGTGTTCGATCACGGGCTGCTTTATGGAGACGGAATCTTCGAGGGCATCCGCGCGTATAACGGCCGGGTGTTCAAGCTGAAGGAACACATCGACCGCCTGTTCTGTTCCGCCAAGGCGATTTTGCTGACAATCCCGATGACACATTCGGAGGTTTCCAGGGCCGTCGTGGACACGTGCCGCGAAAACAACATCCGCGACGGATACGTCCGTCTCGTCATCACCCGCGGCGTTGGAACGCTTGGGCTCAACCCCAACAAGTGCAAGCTGGCCTCCGTCATCGTGATCGCCGGGACTATCCAACTGTATCCAGAGGAGATGTATCAGAACGGCATGGCCATCGTGACCGTTCCGACTGTGCGCAATCTCCACAGCGCGGTGAATCCGGCCATTAAGTCCCTCAACTACCTGAACAACATCTTGGCCAAGATCGAGGCGAACAACGCGGGGGTCGAAGAAGCAATCATGCTCAACTCCGAGGGCTATGTCGCCGAATGCACCGGTGACAACATCTTCATCCTGAAAGACGGGAAGATGTTCACGCCGCCGTTGTCCGCCGGTGCCCTTTACGGCATCACGCGGGCCGCCGTCGTCGATCTTGCCCGGCAGCAGGGCATCGAAGTTACCGAGCCCAACTTGACCCGATACGACATCTTCAATGCCGACGAGTGCTTCCTGACGGGCACGGCTGCCGAGATCATTCCCGTGACCAAAGTGGACGGCCGGATCATTGGGGATGGCAAACCCGGCACCACGACCCACAAGCTGATAACTGCCTACCGTTCCTTGACTAAGCAAAGCGGCGAGCCGATATACCCCTGACTTTATGCAGTGCATGGTGTGCAAGCAAAACGCCGCGAAGGTCCACTTCACGCAGATTGTCGGTGACAAGATGCAACGGGTGGACCTCTGCGAGGAATGCGCAAAGGCGAAGGGCGTCAATGACGCCGGCAGCTTTTCGTTCGCGGATCTTCTCCTTGGGATCTCGGGGGAGAAGGATGCTTCGACCCCAGGTTCGGCTGCCCCCACGGCCGCCGAAGTGGACGAGCTTAAATGCCCGACGTGCGGATTCACTCAGGCGGATTTCAAGAAGAACGGCCGGCTCGGCTGCCCCGAGTGCTACAACACTTTCGCCGACGGACTCGAAGGTCTCTTGAAGACCATGCACAAGGGCACCCGCCACGTCGGCAAGATGCCCCTAGCATTGAAGACCAAGACCGATTCGTCGGAACGTCTGAAATCGCTGCAGAAGCGATTGGAAAAAGCCGTTCAACAGGAAGATTTTGAGCTGGCGGCGAATCTCAGAGATGAGATCCGCCAGATCGCGCCCCGGAGCAGCACTCCGGCCGCTCCTTGAGCGCATGGAATTGATCAATTTTCTCAGCAAGCCGTCGGACTTCAGTCGCAGGACTGGTCCGAACGACAAGATCGTCCTCTCCAGCCGCGTTCGTCTCGCCCGCAACATCCGGGGTTTTGCTTTCCCAGGATTTGCCAAAAAAGCCGAACGTGTCCGCGCGTTCGAGGTGCTCCGCCCCGCGATTGAAGCGACGGCCGCCATGGCTGACCGTTTCACCGGTTCGATGGATTCGCTCGACGCTTTGGACAAGCAGATCCTGGTCGAGCGGCACCTCATCAGCCGGGAACATGCCGCGAAGGGACCCGGCTCAGGGATTGTCTTTAATCACCAGGAGGTCCTGTGCGTGATGATCAACGAGGAAGACCACCTGAGGATGCAGGCGATCTTCCCCGGTCTTCAGTTGAAACAGGCCTACGCCGCGATCGATGCGCTGGATTCGGAACTCGAGGGCCGACTCGACTACGCGGTCAGCAAGGATCTCGGGTATCTCACCGCTTGTCCCACCAACCTCGGCACTGGAATCCGCGTCAGCGCGATGCTTCATCTGCCCGGGCTTGTCCTGGCCGAGCAGATCAATCCGATCATCCAATCGGTCAACAAGCTCGGCCTCGCGGTGCGGGGCCTCTACGGTGAAGGAACCGAAGCGCTCGGGAACATCTTCCAGGTTTCCAACCAGATGACCCTCGGTGAATCCGAGGCCGACATCGTTGCCCGCCTCGACAAGGTTCTCGCCCAGATCATCGAGCACGAGGAAAACGGCCGGCAGTCGCTGCTGGAGAAGAAGCCGAAGGTCCTCTTTAACCACATCGGCCGAGCCTACGGAATCCTGTCCAACGCCTACAGCATATCGTCGAAGGAGACGATGAACCTCCTATCCTTGCTCCGGCTCGGACACGACCTCGGGTTTCTGCCCGGAGTCGAGCGTGCGTTGGTGGATGAACTTTCGATCGTCACCCAGCCGGCGCATCTCCGGAAAAAATTCTCGGATGAACTTCAACCGGAAGAGCGCGACCTGCTGCGGGCCGACATGCTGCGCGAACGTCTCGCCAGCGTGGCACGGCCGCAGTGCAGGGCCCGCGGCGGCGACGCGTCTCTGGACAAACCACAGGAGTAGGCACAGCTTGCAACACGAAGTATGAGCGACGAAGCAATGAACAATTTCACGCCCAGGGCGCAGCAGGTGTTGGCTCTGGCGCGCAAGGAAGCCGACCGCTTTAACCACAATTTTGTCGGCACGGAGCATCTGCTTCTGGGGCTGATCAAACTGGGGCAGGGCGTCGCCGTGAATGTCCTGCAGAAGATGGGACTCGACCTGGAAACCGTCCGCCTCGAAGTCGAGAAACAGGTCGGCACCGGACCCGACCAGAAGATGGTCGGCAACATTCCCTACACACCCCGCGTCAAGAAGGTCCTTGCCCTTGCCGCGAAGGAAGCGAAGGCGCTCAACCACACCTACGTTGGCACCGAGCATATTCTCCTCGGGTTGCTGCGTGAGGGCGACGGTGTTGCCGCGCGGGTTCTCAAGAACCTCGATGTCGACATTGAGCTGACCCGTCAGGAAATCCTGAAGGAGCTCGATCCGAACTTCGCCGCCCAGGAAGAGCAGTCCGGCATCCCTCAGGAAAGTGCCGGAGAGAAGCCTCCCGGTGCCGGTGAAAAGAAGGGTGACGTCAAGACTCCCGCGCTCAAGGCATTCGGCCGTGACCTCACCGAGATCGCGAAGAAGGGCGAGATGGATCCCGTCATCGGTCGCCAGTCCGAGATTGAACGCGTCATCCAGATCCTCTGCCGCCGCACCAAGAACAACCCCGTGCTGCTCGGAGAAGCCGGTGTCGGCAAGACCGCCATCGTCGAAGGGCTCGCTCAGGAAATCGCCCGTGGCAATGTCCCGGAAATCCTCCGCGAGAAACGCGTCGTTACACTGGACCTCGCCCTCATGGTTGCCGGCACCAAATACCGCGGCCAGTTCGAGGAGCGCATCAAGGCGGTCATGGACGAGATCCGTCGTGCGAAGAACGTCATTCTCTTCATCGACGAGTTGCATACGATCGTCGGCGCGGGTTCCGCCGAAGGCACGATGGACGCCAGCAACATCATCAAGCCGGCGCTTGCTCGCGGTGAGATGCAGTGCGTCGGTGCGACCACTCTCAACGAATATAGGAAATACATCGAGAAGGACGCCGCGCTCGAACGCCGCTTCCAGAGCGTCAAGGTCGAGGCTCCTTCCATCGAGGACGCCATCGCCATCCTCAAGGGCCTTCGCGGCAAGTATGAGGAGCATCACCGCGCGAACATCACCGACGCGGCGGTCAAGGCATCGGTCGAGTATTCCGAGCGCTACATCACCGACCGTTTCCTTCCCGACAAGGCGATCGATGTGATGGACGAGGCCGGTTCCCGTGCCCGCATCATTTCGATGACCCGTCCACCCGAGGTCAAACTCATCGAAGCCGACATCGAGGACATCAAGGGCAAGAAGGAGAAGGCCATCAAGGAGCAGGACTTCGAGGGCGCCGCGTCGATGCGCGACAAGGAACGCCAAGCGAAGGAGAAGCTCGAAAGCGTTCTCACCAACTGGCGCACGAACCGCGAAGAGAAGCGCGTCACCGTCGACGAGGAGGACATCATCCAGATCGTTTCCAAGTGGACGGGCATTCCGTTGACCCGTCTCGAGAACAACGAAAAGCAGAAGCTCCTCCGCCTCGAGGAGGAGATGGCCAAAATCGTCATCGGCCAGAAGGAAGCGGTCTCCGCACTCTGCCGCGCGCTTCGCCGGTCGCGCGCCGATCTCAAGGATCCGAAGCGGCCCATCGGCACGTTCGCGTTGCTCGGGCCCACGGGCGTTGGCAAGACGCTGCTGGCGAAGAGCCTCGCGGAAACCTATTTCGGCGACTCCAAGTCGCTAATCCAGCTCGACATGTCGGAATACATGGAACGCCACAACGCGTCCCGCATGATCGGTTCGCCTCCCGGCTACGTCGGCTTCGAGGAGGGCGGACAGCTCACCGAGCAGGTGCGTCGTCGTCCCTACTCGGTCGTGCTCTTCGACGAGATCGAGAAGGCCCATCCGGATGTCATGAACATGCTCCTCCAGATCCTTGAGGAGGGTAAGCTCACCGACAACGTGGGTCGCGTGGTCAATTTCCGGAACACGATCATCCTCCTGACCTCCAACGTCGGCTCGGAACTGATCAAGAAGAACTCCACCCTCGGCTTCTCGCCCATCAAGGACGAGTCGAGCTATGAGAAGATGCGCGAGAAGATCCTCGAGGAATCCAAGCGCGTCTTCAAACCGGAGTTCCTCAACCGCATGGACGAGATCGTCGTCTTCCGCTCGCTGACCAAGCCCGATCTCCTCCAGATCCTCGATCTCGAGATCATGAAGGTCATCGTCCGTCTCAAGCACAAGAAGATCAACCTGACCTTCGACGAGAAGGCCAAGGACTTCCTGGTCGAGAAGGGCTACGATCCGACCTACGGCGCGCGTCCGATGCGCCGCGCCGTCGAGCGTTTCCTGGAAGACCCGCTGGCCGAGGAAATCCTCAAGGGCACGCTGATCGACGGCGAGCCGGTGAAGGTCAGCGCCGTGGACGGCAAGCTGACGTTCAACCAGAGCACGCCCGCCTCCGGCGCCTTGACCGGCGAAGGCGCCTGAGTCCCGCACATAGTTTCAAGACGCCGCGAGCGCATCACTCGCGGCGTTTTTCGTTTGCGGCATTCGCGGGACAGGCTGCATTGCTTTTGTCGCGTGCCGGTCTAAGCTTTCTGCATGCAGACGGCGTTCAAAGAATGGGCCATCGTGGCTGATGCCCTGGGCCGTGGTGAACAAATCCTCATCCTGCGCAAGGGCGGGATAGCCGAGGGTCGCGGCGGATTCCAGATGGAACACCCGCAGTTCCTCTTCTTTCCCACGTTGTTTCACCAGCAGCGTGAGTCGGTCCTGCCCGCCGCGCAGCAGCGCTACGACGAGATTGCGCCCCGGCTGCCCGCGCCGGAAATCATCCGCCTCGAATACTTCGCCGAAGTCGCCGCCTGGAGAAACCTCGACAGCCTTTCCTCCGCTGAGAGCCTGCGCGGCCAGCACATCTGGCGCGATGAAGTCATTGCCGCTCGTTTCGACTGGGGCCACGCCCAGAACATTTTCGCGATTGCCATACGTGTTCATCGGCTCCCGCTGCCGATTGAATTGCCGGCCAGTCCGGCCTATGGCGGCTGCAAGTCGTGGGTGGAACTGGAGAAGGACATCCCGACGAACGGCGCGATGCCCGTGCTCGATCAGCAAGCGTTCGACCGCAAGCTCCAGCAGTTTTTCACCGCCTTGAATCCCGGGACGACCAGAACCGAATCACCTCCGACCACAGGGACTTAATGAAGATGCCCGCCTTGCTCCTCGCCTCGACCTCACCGCGTCGCTCGGAGTTGCTGCGGCAGATGGGAGTCGAGTTCACCGTCTTCCGCAATGAGGTTCCCGAAGTCGCGCCGGAACATCTCTCGCCCGCCGAGACCGCGCAGATCAACGCCTACCGCAAGGCGCACGCGACGGCGAAGAAGTTCCCCGACCAGATCGTCCTGGGTGCCGATACCGTGGTCAGCCTCGGCACGGAGGTGTTCGGCAAACCCATCGACCCGGCGGACTCTGAGCGGATGCTGGCGAAGCTGCAGGGCCGCACCCATCAGGTCATCACCGGCGTGTGCCTCATTCATCAGCGCGCGCACCGGCAGAAACTGTTCGCCGTCAGCACAGCCGTCACTTTCCGCAGACTGCACCTTGGGCAAATCCGCCGTTACCTCGCCAAGATTTTTCCGTTCGACAAGGCCGGCGGCTACGCGATTCAGGAGGAAGGCGATCTCATTGTGAAACACATTCACGGCTCCTTCTCCAATGTCATCGGCCTGCCGGTGGAGCGGTTGCGCAAGGAACTCGCAGCCTGGCAGGCGGTCAGGCTCTGACCTCGAGAAGCCGCCTGCCGCTACAGCTTCAAGGCCGGGCGGGCGTCACCAGGCGATAGAAGCGCTGAGGTGCGGGTGATGGTGGTGGAACGATCGCCAGCGCCACGCGATTGGTGGCTGCGGAGGGAACATTCAAAAGCGTGGACCACGCACCCAAGTCAGGAGCATCTCGCTGGAGAATCGAGTAATCGCGTCCCGCCACCGCGACGAAGCTCAACGTGACATTCGTTCCATCCCGCCCGGCGCTGATGCGGAGAAAGCTCAACGAGTCCTGCGGATTTGTGCCCGCCAGGAACTCCTGCCCATTAGTCAGCCCGTCCTGATCGGGATCGGCGTTGGCGTCGTTCACCAGGCGGTTCAAGCCATTCGCATCCTCCCACGCATCGGGCATTCCATCGCCATCGGTGTCGGTGCCGCCGCCGGTGGCCGTGGTCGTCACGCTGATGCTTGCGGAGGCCAGCAGCGCACCGCGGTCATCGTGCGCGGTGAAGTTGAATGGATTCGCACCCAGCAGCAAAGGCAGCGTCACCTGCCAGTTGGTCGGCGTCGTCCAGGTCAGCGAGAGCGTGGCCGCGTTGCCTGTCAGCCGGATGTCGCGCACGTTGATCCACGCGCTGCCTGTCAGCGTGACCACGGTCGAATTGGTGAGGAACGACAGGCCGCCCGCCGTGGTGATGGCGAAGGGTATGACCGCCGGAAGCTGGCTCGACACGAAGCTCCCCCGGTTGCTCACGTAGGTCAGGATGTTGCTGAAATTCTGCGCGGCGAACGTGCCGGAGGTGGGCAGGAAATTATCGTAGTGATCCGTCCAGCGCGCCATGTATCCGGGATTGAACACGCGCGTGATCAGGTCGCGGAGATGGAACAGAAACGCCCGCTGATTCGCCGGACGCGCGATGAACCGGCCCATGTTCCTGTCGCCCCAGAGCGGTGCGTTCGTCGGGTTGAAGAAGGCGAAGTCCCAATCCCACGGCAGCGCGAGCACCCGGCTGTCGGAGGGCCGGACGTAGAGGCCGATGTTGTGGTTCTGTCCCTGCGAATACACGTCGCCCACACCACAGAGCGACATCACCGCGAAGAGCCGCAGCCATTCCTGCGTGTCGATGACCGAGGCGACATTCGTCTCCTGGGCGAGGCCGGCGAGGTCAAAGGCCCGACCTAAATCCATGATGCGGCTGAAGTCATCGCGCGTGCGGTGATTCTTGATGAGGTAATGGCGTCGATACGCGTCGCCCTCGTCGCCCAGCCAGGACAGGTCGGGGTTCACGGCGGGATGATCGTAGGGATTGGGGAACTTCGTTCCCGTCGGAGTGTCGTCCATCGTGAGCACGGGGAAGTAAACCAGTTCATACTCGTACACATGACCGTCGCCGCCGTTCTCGTACTGCGCGTCGAGGAATTCATCGCCAAAGCCCGCCAGGCTGAGGATGCACGAGCTGGTCAGGTTGGTGCGCGTCGTGATGAAGCGCCCCAGGTCGTCGTAGCGCGTGGGCACGCCGCCGGCGCGATTGAGGATGTGGCGGATGACAATCTCATGCTGGCCAAAGCGCCGCCCGCCCGAGCGGTCCACATGCACCGAGCGATGCACGCCGCGAAAAGGCTTCATGGGATCGAATGCAACATCGAAGCCCCGCG
Organism: Verrucomicrobiota bacterium; assembly: GCA_043775315.1. Taxonomy (GTDB): domain Bacteria; phylum Verrucomicrobiota; class Verrucomicrobiia; order Limisphaerales; family CANJSG01; genus CANJSG01. The sequence continues at coordinate 769 of JAYVSO010000030.1, read as the reverse complement.
TGGTGTTGGAGCTTCGACCCAGATTGCTGCCCTTGAGCCGCACCTTCGCGTCATAGAAGACTTCCGTCTCGTCGTAAATCACCGTGCAGGGCCGCAGCTCGTTGCTCATCGCTTCGGTCGGGACGAGCAGGTCGTCCGAATCCGCCGTGGTCATGAGCACGCGGAAGTTGTGGGCGAGCGCGAGGTTCGCGAGCTGGTCATTCACCTTGTAGAGCGCGCGGGAATTGGTGCCGCCGGCGGGGAAGTTGGCGGACGCGCCCAATCCATCGGTCGCCGCGATGAAGAATTGGACGATGGTCCTCGCGGCGAATCCCGGAACCGTTCCCGTGAACCGATGCGGTGCTGCTGGCGATGGCGCAGGCGACATCGGTGCGCTCGACCAGGCGCCGCCGTTGGCCGACCACCACAAAGTCATGGCCGCGACGCCATCCGGATCGTCGGCCTCGACCGAGACCGTGACGGACGCATTGGCCGCGGGGACGACCGGGCTGTGTTGAAGATTTCTAAACGTCGGCCCGAGGTTCGGCTGCCAGCGCGTGTTGCGCGCGCCCGGCGTGCCGACTTGATCCGGGCGCGGGAGGCGGGTCGTGCGCGCGCAACGGTTGTGATAGAGCCGCGTGTTGAGCTGATGATTCCCCGCCATCCACTTCGCTCGAAACGAGATCTGATACTCGCGTCCGTTCACCACGCTGGCGCCGTTGGCGAGCGTGGTTTCCATGAGGTTGCCCACGTCATCGGTCACGCCGGTGGTGGTCAGATGAAGGATGTG
>JAYVSO010000029.1:0-15576 GCA_043775315.1 Verrucomicrobiota bacterium | reverse complement strand
CGAGCGAAGTATGGCCGGTCACGTAGTAGGCGACGGGTGTCGCGGTGGAGCCGGTGGCGAGCACGGTGCCGTCGGGCTGCGGCGTGAGCGTCACGTCCTGGCCGGAGGCGTGGGCCTTCTCGGCGGTGAGAGCGACCCAGCCGGGGGCGGCGAGGGACTTTTCCCACGCGACGAGGCTGGCCCCGAGGTCGGCGGCGGCGACGGTCTTTTCCAATTCCGCGAGGCGCGCGTGGAGCGGGGCCTCGGAGGCACGGGGCAGCTCGAGCTTCGGGCTGATGTCGATGATTTCGCTGCCCTTGATCGATTTCGACTCGTCGGCGGTCTGGTTGAAGAAGGAGAAGAGCTGGAAATATTCCTGCTGCGAAAATGCGTCGAACTTGTGGTCGTGGCATTGCGCGCAGGCGAGGGTCGAGCCGAGCCAGACGGTGGCGGTGGTGTTCACGCGGTCGACGACGGCGAGGTTGCGGAACTCCTCCGGGTCGGTGCCGCCCTCCTGGTTCAGCATGGTGTTGCGGTGGAAGCCGGTCGCGACTTTCTGTGCGAGCGTCGCGCCGGAGAGGAGGTCGCCGGCGAGCTGCTCGATGGTGAACTGGTCGAAGGGCTTGTTCGCGTTGAAGGCGTCGACCACCCAGTCGCGGTATTTCCACATGCTGCGTTCCGTGTCGATGTGCAGGCCGTGGGTGTCGGCATACCGCGCGGCGTCGAGCCAGTAACGCGCCATGTTCTCGCCGTAGCGCGGCGACGTCAGGAGGCGGTCGACGACCTTTTCATAGGCGTCGGGGCTGCGATCGGCGGTGAAGGCCTCGACGTCCTCCGGCCTGGGCGGAAGACCGGTCAGATCGTAGGTGACCCGGCGGATCAGCCGGGCCTTGTCCGTCTCGGAGCTGGGCTGGAGGCCTTCCTTCTCCAGGCGGGCGAGGATGAAGCGGTCGATCTCGTTGCGGCCCCACGCGGTGTTCTTCACGACGGGCGGCTCGGGACGCTTGGGCGCATCAAAGGCCCAGTGCGACTGCCAGGGAGCGCCTTCTTCGATCCAACGCTTCAGCAGCGTGACCTGGTCGGCGGTGAGTTTCTTGCCGGACTTGGGCGGCGGCATGACGGCTTCCTCGTCCTTGCTGAGGATGCGGGCGACGACCTCGCTCTTCGCGACGTGGCCCGGAACGATGGCAATCTCTCCGCTCTTGCCCGCCGCCAGCGCGCCTTCCTTGACGTCCAGACGGAGCTTGGACTTGCGGGCCTGCTCGTCGGGCCCGTGGCAAGAGAAGCAGTTGTCGGAAAGGATCGGGCGGATCTGCCGCGCGAAATCGATCGCCCCTGCTTTGACGGCATCGGCTGCGCAAAGGCGCGTCGCTGCGACGAGCCCGCACGCGACCACGATCCAGGCGGCGGAACGGCGGAGAGTTTTCCTGACGGCATTCATGGCTGAGCTGACAATTCTTAACCCGGACCCGGCCGAGGTTCAAAGAATTTGACCTGTCAGACGAGTTCGAGGATGAACTCCTTCAAGCAGAACCACGGTGCTGCCCACAGATTCGGATTGCACCCGTTCGCCATCAGGTCACAAGTGCATCACCCCTATGAACGCACGATTCCTCTCCCTCGGGCTGCTCGCGGCCAGTCTGGTCCTTTCGGCCGATGCCCAGCCCACCACTCCCGCCCCGGCCGCCCCACGCCGCGCTCCGCAGGCTCCCGTCCGCTCGGCCGAGATCGCGGAAGACCGCCGCGTCACGTTCCGTCTGCGTGCTCCGAAAGCCACCGAAGTCACGGTCAACGGCCAGTGGGCCAACGGGAAAGCCGCCATGGCCAAGGGGTCCAACGATGTCTGGAGCGTGACCGTCGGCCCCGTCGAACCCGGCGTCTGGGAATACAGCTTCAACGTCGATGGCGTCTCGATGATCGATCCGGCCAACCCGGCCACGAAACCCATGCGCGAACCGCGCACCAGCATCCTGCACGTGACAGGATCGACACCGATGGTCTGGGACTTCCAGGATGTCGCCCACGGCACCGTCCGCCAGCACACCTACCGTTCCAAGGCCCTGGGACGCCTCCGTGAACTCGCCGTCTACACCCCGCCCGGCTACGACCAGAACTCGAAGAAGTTCCCCACGCTCTATCTCCAACACGGATCGGGTGACAACCAGGCCACGTGGGTCGCCCACGGGAAGGCCCACTGGATCTTCGACAACCTCATCGCCCAGGGAAAGATGGTGCCCATGGTCGTCGTGATGATGGACGGACACGCCTCGACCGGTTTCCAGAACAACACCGAAGCCTTCGAGAAGGATCTCATGCAGGACGTGAGGCCCTTCGTGGAGTCCTCCTACCGGGTGAAGAAGGACGCCGCCAACCGCGCGATCGTCGGCCTGAGCATGGGCGGCGGCCAGTCGCTCACCATCGGCCTGAACCACACGGACACCTTCGCCTGGGTCGGAGGCTTCAGCTCGGCCGTTCCCGGCAAGGACAATGTCTCCGCCGCCTTGGGCAATGCCGCCCAGACCAACAAGCGCCTGAAGCTCCTCTGGATCGCCTGCGGCAAGGATGACTTCCTCCTCCAGCGCAACGAGGAGTTCATCGCCGCGCTCAAGGACAAGGGCGTCCGCCACGAATGGCTGAAGACCGACGGCGCGCATAGCTGGCCCGTCTGGCGCGGATACCTGGCCGACTTCACGCCCCGGCTTTTCAGGTGACCCCGGGGCGCATCATTTCGCGCGCGGATTCTTCATGAAATAGAACCGCCCGTCCTCCGCGCCACCGAGGAAATCGGGCACGCCGTCGCCATCGAAATCAGCCGTGCTGGGGCTCACGTCATGGCCTTCGATGCTGCGGGAGTTGAGCGGGCCTTCGTTCTTGAAGAGCCATTTCCCGTCACGGCTCGCGACCTGGCGGAGCAGGTTGGCGTTGGCCGAGTTCAACAGGAGATCGAACCGCCCGTCGCCGTCCCAGTCGGTCACGGCGAGCTTGCGCCGACCGCTGCCGCCGGCGCGTTTATCCGTGAGGCGAAGGGGTTCGCCCTTCTCGTTGAGGAAGACGCGTTGCGGATGCTTCAACACCAGCCGCCCGTCGATCTTCGCCCGCTCGAAGAAGACAAGGAACCCTTCGTGATCAAGCATCGCGAGATCGACCAGCCCGTCGCGGTTGAAGTCATGGGCGAGCGGCGTGGTGCGCCATTGGGTGAGCAGCGCTTTGCCCGTCGGTTTCCACCAGCCCCATTCCAGCTTGGGTTGTGGAGATAGCCACTCCACTTCAACGGGCTGGGCAGCCGCGAGTTTCGGCATCGAGCGCGTGCCGACGTTTTTCAGCCAGACCACCTCGCCGAGGATCGAGTTGAGCACGATGTCCGGCAGCCCGTCGCCGTCCCAGTCGGCGATGGTGAAGGTAGTATAACCCCACTTGGCTTCTGCTGGCCCTTGGATGGAACGGTTCGGGCCGGCCATGATGCGGAAGGTTTTCCCGCCCGCTTCGAGGCGCTTGGGCGCGGCCCATCTGGGCGTAGGCCGGGCGTCCTCGCCCGGCGAGGCGGTGTTTGTCTTTCTATCAACAATGCGCCGATTCGAATCCTGGCCGGGCGGGGACGCCTGGCCTACATTCTCGAAGAATTCGATGTAGCCGGCGGTGTTGCCGCTGAGGATGTCGAGGTCGCCGTCACCATCCCAATCGAAGGCCACGGGCGTGGCCAAGGCGCCGCTCTTCAGCTGATCGGCCTCCTGCTGGAAGTAGACGGGAGCCAGAAAGACCGGCGTGTGCGTGGCGTCGAAACGCCCGGTGTTCTCGACGAAGGCGACGCGGCCATCCTCGTCGCCGACTATGAGGTCGAGGTCGCCGTCCTTGTCCCAATCAAATGCGACGGGAACGATCATGCAGAGATCCATCGCCACGGGATTTCCGTCCGGCATTTTCACGCGGCGACCCGGAGCGAATCGTGGCTGCGTGCGCGAACCGACATTCTCGAAATAGGTGAACCCGTCGAGGAACTCCCCGCAAAGCAGGTCGAGATCACCATCGCCGTCGAAGTCGGCGAAGTTTGGAGAAACCGTGCCGAAGACGTCGATGGGCTGGCCATCGGCAGTGCGGAGCATCGTGGCCTCGGTGTAGGCGGGCGAGGCGGAGGAATTCGTGTTGCGCAGCCAGTAGACGAAGCCGTGGAGCGGGCCGTTGGTCCACTGGCCGGAGGAGGCGTAGGCGTTGTCCCAGCCATACTGCGACCAGTCGCCGACGCCGTTGACCAGATCGAGCCGGCCATCGCCGTCGAGATCGACATAGCACCACTGCGAACCGCGCAGTTTGAAGACGCCTTTCTTCGCATCTACCGGCGGCGGGCGCGCGCTCCAAGCCGTCGGCAGCTTCACGCCCGAGTCGAGGCCAGTTTTGAGGAAGTCCGGATGCTCCATCGCCGGGGTGAGGCCGCGGAGTTTGCCGTCGATGTAGGACGGCATCGTGTTCTCCAGTCCTTTGCCCAGGCGGCGCGCGGCCTTGAAGACGGGCAGCTTGTTCTTCGCCGTGTCGCCGGAAACGTTCTCGAAGAGATAGGTGCCCTGATACGGTTTGTCATGGCAGACAACGACGAGGTCGAAGTCGCCATCGCCATCAGCGTCGCACGGAACGGGCGCGGACCAGAGGCCGACACCAAGATCAACGACGAGGCCGGGATTGTTGTAGCGGAGCGGGGCCAGTTCGGATGCATGGACCCAATGCGAAACCAGGACGCTGGCGACGAAGATGGCGAGAAGCCGGCTCATGCCATCAACGCAGCGATTTCCACGGTTCCTCGGACGACACGTCGACGACGGACGGCTCGGCCGCATTCGCCGGAGAGAGAATGGCGAGGAAGACGACGGGTTCACGGAAGGGATTGTAGGTGCCGTGGACCTCGCCCTTGGGGATGAGGACCATTTCGCCGGGTTTCAGGATGCGCTTCTCGCGTCCGCACCATTGCTCCGCCTGTCCGTTGACGATGTAGATGATTTCCTCGCGCGTGGGATGGTGGTGGAACGGATGGCTGTCGCCCGGAGCCATAGTCGCGCGGACCATAAGCAGTTCGCCACAAGGCACGATGTCGGGCCGGCTGAACCACGCGTTGAGGGTGTAGGCGGTCGGTTCGGTGATCGTCTCGGCGGCGGTGACGAAACGGCGGAGTTGGATCGGATCGGCGGACATGGCGCGCGGTGGTTGCCGGCAAGAGAACCAAGGCGCGGCGCGGGCGGGGAGGGAAATCTTCGAGAGAACGATCCGCCTCCTCACGTCTGCGGCTGCAAAACAAAAGGGACGCCGGTCAGCGTCCCTTTCGTGAATTGGTTTGGAAGGGGAAGCGCGCTCAGTTGCGGCGGCGGCGTTTGACGTTGAGCTGCGTCAGTGAATTGAGCAGCGCGGCCTGGACGGTGGCGGATTCCTCGTCGCTCAGCTTCTCGGCGAGGCGGGCTTCGGCGCGCTTGCGGGCTTCCTCGGCCTTTTGTTCGTCGATGTCGTCGGCCTTGATGGCCATGTCGGTCAGCACGGCGACGCGGTCGCCGGTGATCTCGACGAAGCCTTCGCCGACGGCGAGATAGTAGTCTTGGCCGCCCTTGCGGGCGACGATCTCGCCGGAGGTGACCTGGGTCATGAGCGCGATGTGCATCGGGTAGATGCCCATTTCGCCCTCGACACCGGGGAGCGTGACCATGTCGACGTCCTCGGAGTAGATCTTCGCTTCCGGCGTGACGATTTCGAGTTTCAGCGTGGCCATGTAGTCAGGGTTTTGATCTTAGCCGTAATCCTGCTCTCGCGTCGCGGTTCCAGGATTAAGAATGCGAGGCGGGATTATTCCCGGATCTCGTCGATGCCGCCCTTCATGTAGAAGTTGGCCTCGGGCACGTCGTCGAACTTGCCTTCGAGGATTTCCTTGAAGCTGCGGACGGTCTCGGCGACGGGCACCTGCTTGCCGGGGCGGCCGGTGAACTGCTCGGCCACGGTGAACGGCTGGCTGAGGAACTTCTGGATCTTGCGGGCGCGGAAGACGGCGGTCTTGTCCTCGGGCGAAAGCTCGTCCATGCCGAGGATCGCGATGATGTCCTGGAGATCCTTGTAGCGCTGGAGCACCTTCTGGACGCCGCGGGCGACGTTGTAGTGCTCCTCGCCGACGAACTCCGGCGCGAGTGCGCGGGAGTTGGAAGCGAGGGGATCGACGGCCGGGAAGATGCCGAGTTCGGCGATGGAACGCTCAAGGACGATGGTCGCGTCCAAGTGCGCGAACGTGGTGGCCGGCGCGGGGTCGGTCAAATCGTCGGCGGGCACGTAGACGGCCTGGAAGGAGGTGATGGAACCCTTCTTGGTCGAGGTGATGCGTTCCTGCAGGTTGCCCATCTCGGCGGCCAGCGTGGGCTGGTAGCCGACGGCCGACGGCGTGCGTCCGAGGAGCGCGGACACTTCGGATCCGGCCTGCGAGAAGCGGAAGATGTTGTCGACGAAGAGAAGCACGTCCTGGTTCTTCTCATCGCGGAAATACTCGGTCACGGCGAGCGCGGAGAGCGCGACGCGGAGACGTGCGCCCGGGGGCTCGTTCATCTGGCCGTAGACCAGGCCGATGCGGGAGCCGGGCTCGAGGATGGGCATGCCGTTTTCGCCGATCTCGGGATGGCCCTTCGCGTCCTTCTTCGTCTTGATGACGTTGGCCTCGATCATCTCGTTGTAGAGATCGTTGCCTTCACGGGTCCGTTCGCCGACACCGGCGAACATCGAGATGCCGCCATGCAGCTTCGCGATGTTGTTGATCAGCTCCATGATCACGACGGTCTTGCCGACGCCGGCGCCGCCGAACGCGCCGACCTTGCCGCCCTTGAAGAAGGGGCAGATCAGGTCGATGACCTTGATGCCGGTCGTGAGGATCTGGGGGTTCGTGGACTGGTCCACGAGCGGCGGGGCGTTGCGATGGATGGGGTAATACTTGTCCGCCAGGACGGGGCCCTGTTCATCCACGGCGTCGCCGGTGACGTTGAACACGCGGCCCATGACGGCCTCGCCGACGGGCATGGAGATGGGCGCGCCGGCGTCGACGACTTCCTGGCCGCGCTTGAGGCCTTCGGTCGTGCTCATGGCGACCGCGCGGATCCAGTTGTCGCCGAGATGCTGCTGCACCTCGAGGGTCAGCTTCGTGGGGCTGCCGCCGGGCGGGGTGAAGTTGATCGTCAGGGCGTTGTAGATCGCGGGCACGGAGCCCGGGAATTCCACGTCCACGACGGGACCGATGATCTGGACGATTTTGCCGATGTTCATGGGCGGTTAATGAAAGTTGCTTCGGAAAGGGGTTGTCAGCTTCAGCCCATCGCCATCGCGGCGCTGGTGATTTCGAGGAGCTCCTTGGTGATGTTGGCCTGACGGAGCTTGTTGTATTCGAGGGTGAGATCCTTGATGAGCTGCTTGGCGTTGTCGGTCGCGTTCTTCATCGCGACCATGCGTGCGGACTGCTCGGAGGCCTTCGATTCCTGGAGGAACTGGAAGACCTGGTAGTTCACATAGTGCGGCAGCAGGTTGCCGAGGACGGTGGCGGCACCGGGCTCGAAAAGGTATTCGCTTCCGCCTTTGGCCGTGAGTTCCTCGGAGACGCCGTGTCCACCGATGTCGGCGTCGAGCTTCTGGATCTTGCCGATCGGAAGGAGCTGACGGGTCTCGGGCTTCTGGGCGAGCGTAGAGACGAAATTGGTGAACATCACGTCCACGGCGTCGACCTTGCCGCTGGTGAAGAGTTCCAGGGCGAACTTGGAGATGGCCCGCGCCTCGCTGAACGCCGGGATGTCCTTGTAGGTGAACTCGGCCGCCAGATCGCGCTTCAGACGGGAAGCCCACTGGGAACCCTTGCGGCCGGCGCAGACGAACACGGTCGAGTCCTTGTCGTAGCGGAGGGCTTCACGGAGGAGGTTCGTGTTGAGCGCGCCGCAGAGACCCTTGTCCGTGCTGATGAGGATGACCGCGCGCTTCTTGCCCTCGCGCTTTTCCATGAGCGGATGGGAGAACTCGCCAGCTCCGGCCGTGGCGGCCGAGAGGACGTCGTTCATCAAGGAGGCATAGGGACGTCCGGCCAGCGCGGCCTGCTGCGCCTTGCGCATCTTGGCCGACGCCACCATCTGCATCGCCTTGGTGATCTGGGCGGTGTTCTTGACCGACTTGATCCGGCGTCTTATGTCGCGCGTGCTGGGCATGGGCGGTTAAAGGTTCGTTTCGCGGAAACCGAACGGATCAGCGGTAGCTCTGCTTGAACTCGACGACGGCGCCCTTCAGTTCGGCGGCAAGTGCGTCGGAGAACGCCTTCTCGGTGCGGATCTTCTCGAGCACGGGGGCCTTACGGTCCTGCAGGAACTGGCCGAGCTTGGCCTGGAAATCCTTCACCTTCTCCACGGGGACGTCGTCGAGGAGACCGTTCTGCATGGTCCAGAGAATGGAGCACTGGATCTCGACCGGCATCGGGTTGTATTGGCTCTGCTTGAAGAGTTCGACGATGCGTTTGCCGCGCTCCAGCGTGGCCTGCGTCTTGGTATCGAGGTCGGATCCGAACTGCGCGAAGGCCGCGAGCTCGCGATACTGCGCGAGGTCCAGCTTGATCTTGCCGGCAACCTGCTTCATGGCCTTGATCTGCGCGGCGGACCCGACGCGGGAGACAGACAGACCGACGGAGATAGCGGGACGCACGCCCTGGTAGAACAGGTCGGTTTCGAGGTAGATCTGGCCGTCCGTGATGGAGATCACGTTCGTCGGGATGTAGGCCGAAACGTCGCCCGCCTGCGTCTCGATGATCGGGAGCGCGGTGAGGGAGCCGTTGCCATACTTCTCGCTGACACGCGCGCTGCGTTCGAGCAGACGGCTGTGCAGGTAGAAGACGTCGCCGGGATACGCTTCACGGCCGGAGGGACGCTTGAGGACGAGGGAAACCTGGCGGTAGGCGACGGCCTGCTTAGAGAGATCGTCGAAGATGATCAACGCATCCATGCCGTTATCCATGAACCATTCGCCCATGGCGGCGCCGGCGAAGGGAGCGAGATACTGGTTCGCGGCGGAATCGGCGGCGGCGGCGGCGACGACGATGGTGTCCTCCATCGCGCCGGCCCTTTCGAGTTCGGCCACGACGCGGGCGATGTTCGACTGCTTCTGGCCTACGGCCACGTAGATGTTGTAGACCGGGCGGAAATTCTTGTCGCCGGAGGCGCGGCCGGCCTTGTTGTTGCGGGCCTGGTTGATCATCGCGTCCACGCCGATCGTGGTCTTGCCGGTGGAACGGTCTCCGATGATGAGCTCGCGCTGACCGCGGCCGATGGGGATCATCGCGTCGATCGCCATGATGCCGGTCTGGAGCGGCTGGCTGACGGACTTACGCTTGACGATGCCGGGGGCGATCTTCTCGACGGGATAGAACTCGGTGGCGGTGATGTCGCCCTTGCCGTCGACCGGCTGGCCGAGGGTGTTGACGACACGGCCGAGGAGTCCCTTGCCGACGGGGACGGAAAGCAGCTTGCCCGTCGTGCGGACCTCCGTGCCTTCGCGGACGCCCAAGTAGTCGCCGAGGATGATGGCGCCGACCTCGGTCTCCTCGAGGTTCAACGCGAGGCCGATGACCCCGTTGCCGAAGTCGAGCATCTCGTTGAGCATCGCGTCGGTCAGGCCTTCGATCTTGGCCACGCCGTCGGAGGTTTCGCGGACGATGCCCACGTTCTGCTTGTTGACCGACGTCTTGACGCCGGCGATCTGGGCTTCGATTTCCTGAAGGAGGTTGCTCATCGAATCAGTAGGGAGTTGGAAGTTCTGGAAGGGTCGCCCGGTTGAACGGGTTAAAGGCTGTTGTTGATCTCCGCGAGTCGTCCGGCCACCGAGCCGTCGTAGATGTCGCTGCCGACCTTGATGCGGAGGCCGCCGATCAGGGCGGGATTCACCAAAAATGTGATGTTGAGGCCGGAACCATACTGGCGTTCCAGGTTGGCCTTGATGGCGTCCACCTGCGCGGGAGTCGTCTCGACGGCGTTCTCCACACGGGCGGAACGGCGGTCGAGGTCCAGCTTCACGAGGCGTTTGAACTGATGAAGCGTGCCGAAGTAGCCGCGAGGCTGCCGGCCGATGACCTGCGTGACGGCGAGGCGGACGCGACCTTCATCCAGCACGCCGTTGACGCGGCAGGCGCTGAAGAGCGTCTTGGCATCACGGCGGGATTGTTTGGAGATCTTCATCGGGACTCAGGTTGCGGAAATCAGTTGTTCGCGAGCTGCTTGTTGGCGTCGTCCGCGAGGCGTTGCTTCTGTTCCACGGAGAGGATTCCGCCGGTGACCTTGGTGCTGACCTCGACCACAAGCCGGGTGACTTCCTTGCGGAGCTCGGACTTCATGCGGACCAGTTCGGCGTCGTTGGACTGCTTCGCCTTCGCGATGATGTCGGCGGCGGCGGCCACGGCGCGCTGGCCTTCCTGCTCGGAAATTTTGGCGGCGGCGGCGCGGGCCTCTTCGATGATCTTGTTCGCCTGCGTGCCGGCCTGTCCGATGATCTCGCGGGTCTTGGCCTGGGTGGTGGCGAGTTCGGCCTTGATCCTGTCTGCGTTGACCAGGCTCTCGGCGATGCGCGTGCGGCGCAGTTCGAGCATCTCAAGGATGGGCCCGTAGGCGAATTTCTTGAGCGCCAGCGCTACGATGACGAAGAGGATGATCTGGGAGATCAGCAACTGCCACGTGACACCGAACTGGTGCGCGATTTCGACTATCGGATTGCCGGGTTCCGCAGCGGCTAGGAGAGCGAACGAATTCATGTCGGTTCGGAAAGGTAAGGCGCGGAGCCTCGCGGCCCCGCGCCAGGAATGTTACTTGGCCAAGAAGATGGCGAAGAAGACCACGCCTTCCGCCAACGCGGCGAAGATGATCGCCTGGTTACGGATGGCGCCGGCGGCGCCCGGATTGCGTCCGGTCGCTTCGGCGGCCTTCATGCCGATGATTCCCACACCGATCGCGGAGCCGACGGCCGCGAGACCGATGTGAAGGTTTCCCGTCATTTCAGCCAACATGGGTAGCATTGTCATTGTCTTACCTTTTCGTTTGTTTCTTCGACCGCCCCCGCAGTTTGCCCACGGTCCGGCGGCGAAAATTATCAGTGCGCGTGCTGTTTGTGGCCGTGGCCCTCTTCGTGTCCGTGATCGTCATGGCCCCCGGCCATCAACGCGGTGAACACCGATGTCAGCAGCGCGAACACCAGCGCCTGCACCAGGCCGACGAGGAGTTCCAGAAAGTAGAACGGCAGCGGCAGGAGCCATCCGAACCAAGTCCCGCCGAGATGCATCATCGCCTCCAGGATGTTCTCACCGGCGAAGATGTTGCCATAGAGACGGAAGCTCAACGACACCGGTCGGAACGCGATCGACACGACCTCGATCACGCCGACGAAGAGGAAAATCGCCACCATGAACAGCGCCATGACGCCCTTGCCATTGTCGCCGCCGCTGAAGAGATGCTTCAGGAAACCGCCGACGCCCAGGGATTGGAACGACCAGACGATCCACAGGACGAAGAAGATCAGCGACATCGCCAGCGTCATGTTCAGGTCGGCGTTGCCGCCGCGAAGGAAGGGCTTAAACTCATGACTTCCGTCAGACAATGTAACATTATGCCCAATCGTCCCCACACCGGGGAAGAGGCCAAACCAGTTCGTAAACAGGATGAAGAGGAAAAGCGTGCAGAAGAACCAGAACGACTTCTTCACGAGCGCCGGACCGAGGATTTCCGTGAAGAACTCATACATTCCCTCGACGAGCCACTCGACGAAGTTCTGCAGGCCACGCGGCACCATCTGGATGTTCCGCGTCGCCACCTGCGCGAGCGCGATCAGTCCGAGAGCGACGATCCATGTGATCACCGTCGAACTGGTGAACTGGAGCGGGCCGACGCTGAAGACCGGGGCGGCGGCCGGCAACCCGGCTTCCTTGCCGCCTTCCGACGCGACTCCGGCCAACGGGACGGCCAGAAGTGCGGTGGTGACCAGAAACTGTTTGATAAGACGCATCGACGCAAATTAGTCCGGAGCAGGTCGGCAGGACACGGCCCTGCGACGCAGTAAGTCCCGAACGAAGGCGAGACGGTTGCTGATCGTGAAATCTTTCACAAGCAGTTTTTTCTGAATTTGGATGACTGTAACATTGAGCCCGTTTTTGGCGCTTAAAAGCCTTTGTCCCAGTGAACTACAATGTCGATTGAATGTCCCAAGAGTCTCCAATGAACCTATCTCTCGCCCAAGGGTAATTGATCGGAGAGGCCGGCAACCACTCGGGCAGGATAGACCGCGCTTCACTTCGGCTTTGGAGCCGCCCTGATGCGCGAGTTTGTCGTCGCGCTCTCGTCAGGAGCCAACGCATTGAGCGTCGACGCCCGGATCGACCCGGCAGTCGCGACCGGCCGGGTCGCGGCGCGGGAGAACTCGGGATGGGGATTCGCCGTTTCGAAACGCTGGGAGACAAAGGGCAGGGTCCCGTTGAAATACCAGTTCCTGTAAACCAGCAGACCCGCCAGCACGAGCAGGCCCGCAGATATCCGGAACCTTGGGCTGCGGATGAAGGATTCCCAAGTGAAAGGCTCTCGGCGCTTCTCCTCGGCTGCAAGTTTCGCCGGCAACGCCTCGGCTTCGGGCAGCGCCGTAGTCCAATCGATCCCTTCGCCGGGCCGGAACGTCAGGCGGTAGAAGTAGGAGTTGCAGCCTGGTTTGAAGCAGTAGCCCTTGTGAAGCCGGTTGAGTTTCGGGTTGGCAAGCCGGGTGTCGCTCGCGGCATCGAGCAAGGCAACAAGGTCGGCTTCCTTCAACTCGGACCCACACGACTCGCAAGAGACGCGGATGCTACCCGCGTAGACGTCGCGGATTTTCTCTCCCGAGAGGCCCGTGGCGAAAAGGGACCGCGCCAAGTTCCTCAGCAAGCCCCAGACGGCTTCGACCCGCACTTGCCGGGAGATTTCTTCCGCGCCCTTTTGCTCCGAGGATGGATTCATGGACGCACCGAGGATTCGATCGCTTTATACCACATCCACTGCCGCGTGGCTTCGTATGGATGCAGATAGTCGCCCTGCAGCGACGGGGAGAAGTTGTGCAAGCCAGCATGGGAATCGGCGAACAGCACGGCCGACTGGAAGTCGGACCGGGCGTTCCGTGGATCGGATATCTCTCCCGCGCCGACGCCATAGTGCCATTGATGCCACTGTGCATCACCGGCGGCGTTGGCGTAGAGGCGGGCCGGCGGTTCATACATGACGATGTAACGGGTCGTGTCGGGCACCCACGATGTGGGTTTGCCGGCAAGGATACCGTCGACACCCTTCAGGAATCCGCCGTTCGCGACCACAGTAGGAAGCGAATCGTTGTAGTCGTAGCTTATGCCGGCGGTTTCGTAGCGGGTCGGTTTAAATTCCAGATCCGTCTGGGGAATCAGCGCCTGCCCGCGGTCCGACGCGCAGCGATAGACCGCCGAAGGCCCGACATAGGCGTAAAGCGGTCGCTGTCGGGCGGAAGGGAGGATGTTCGTGAAGGCCGGTGCCGGATCCTGGCCTCCGACAAAGGAACCAAGCGGATACCGGTCGCGGTTGTCCTGGGCGTATAGGTTGAAGCCGATCCCCAGCTGCTTGAGGTTGCTGACGCACTGGATGGCTTTCCCCTTTTCTTTCGCACGTCCCAACGTCGGCAGGAGCATGCTGGCCAAGATGCCTATGATGCCGATCACCACGAGCAGTTCGATCAGGGTGAATCCGCCGCCGGATCGCCGCCGGCCTCTTCTCAATGAAATCGCGTTCAACATCATGCCTCTCTCTTGGACCAACGTGGCGTCGAGTCGGCGTGGATTCAAGCAACTGAAAATGAAGGAGGCGGGGGCGCCTTGTCCGGCACCCCCGCCTCCTGACGAATTCGAAACCAGACCGGGGCCTACTTGATCTCCTTGATCCGCATGTTGCGGAACCAAACCGTGCCGTGATCGCCCTGGAGGAAGATCGGGCCCGGCTCCTTCAACTTCTTGTCGATCTCGCTGCCAGTGGCGACGTCACAGACCACGTTGTCGTGGACCTTCTTTCCGTTCAGCACCAAGGTGATCTTGTTGTCGACCATCGTCGCCTCGGCGGTCTGCCATTCGCCGGCGGGCTTGGAGGCGAACTCGGACGGGGCGGTCTGATTGTAGATGGCGCCGTTGCCCGTCCTGGCCGTCTTGCCGGCCTTGTAGTCGCCGAGGATCTGGATCTCGTGGCGACCACGGAGGTAGAAACCCGAGTTCGAGTTGTCCGGCACTTGGAACTCGTAGCGCACCGTGAAGTTCCAAAACTTCTTCGCCGTCACCAGGTCGGTCCCGTGCTCGCCCTTGTTGACGGTGTTCTTCAACACGCCGTTGTCGATGGTCCAGCTGTTGTGTCCGTCCGCGCGGCGCAGGTTCCAGCCGGCAGTGTCCTTTCCGTTGAAGAGCGGGACGAATCCCGCTTCATCCGCGGCCGCCAGGTTTAAGGCGGCGGCGCCGACGACTGCGCTCGCAGCGGCGGAGAAAAGAAGTCGTTTCATGGGTGATTGGCTCGTGGGAGACGATTCCCGATCACTTCATCTGGGGTTCGCCGCTGCCCTTCTTCAGGCCAAGCGCCCATTCGATGCCGCCGAGGATGTGCTTCTGGTATTCGGGCATCTCCCAGACGTATTCGTTGTGGCCGAGCGAGGTGTAGAAGACCTTGCCCTTGCCGAACTCACGGCACCACGAGACGCCGAAATTGCCGGCCGCGCCGGTATTCGGGTGCTTGTCGAGAACGAGCAGTTCGCGGACGGCCTTCTGCTGGTAGTTCTTGAAGAGATACATCTCCTCCTTCTTGCCGCCGATGTCGAATGTCGCGCCGAAATGTTTGGTTGAAGGGTGGGCAGAATCCTTGTTGATGGCGCTGACAACAACCTGCGCACCGTGGGTCTGGAACTCGCCGCCGAGCATATCAATGTAGGGCGGGAATCCGTGGAAGGTGTCGCTGGCGCTGTGCATGCCGACGAACGCGCCGCCGTTCTTGACCCAGGCGATGAAGGCTTCCTTGTCCGGAAGCGGCAGGTCGCCGGTGGTGTTGGCGAAGATGATGCCGTCATAGGTCTTCAACGCGGCCGGGCTCATCTTCTCGGCGAGGACAGCCTTGATCTTCTCCTGGTAGCCGGTCTGTTCGACCTTGAAGGCGGCCTTCTGCTCGTCGGTGGCGTTCCGACCCGGATCCTTCGGCGGGAACACGCTGGCGAGCTCGATGTCGTATACGCCGGAGGATTTGCCGACTTCGGCGATGATCTTCTCGGCCGTAGCGATGGAGCTGTGGCGGAAACCCGTCGTGGTCGAAACGACCAGGATCTTCTTGGGACCCCTTGCCATGGACTTGCAGCCAATTGCGGTGACCAAGACACCTGCCAGCATGGTGAGGCATCCGAGAAAAAGACGGCGTTTCATGAATTGATGGATTGGTTAAGTGAGGGCGATATGACGCGATTCGTGGGGACGGGATTCATCTGACGCGATTCGTGGGGACGCGATTCGTGGGGACGCGATTCGTGGGGACGCGATTCGTGGGGACGCGATTCGTGGGGACGCGATTCGTGGGGACG
>JAYVSO010000028.1:0-62007 GCA_043775315.1 Verrucomicrobiota bacterium | reverse complement strand
GCGCACGGTGAACTGTGTCGGCGTCTTGCCGATGTAGTCGTTGTTCACTTCCACGCGCATGTTCGGCGGATCGGACTCGATCTGGATCGTCCTGGTCAGCGGCCCCGTGGCGCAGCCGGAAGCGAACACGACGGCCAGCAGAGTGGTGAGTGGCAGGGGTTTCATGGTTGTTCGTTGAGAGGATGGGGAACCATCTAGGCAGTAACGGAGCGATCACTTGCTCGCGACGTTCATCTTGGCGTCGATTATGGAGCGAAGTTCTTTGGTGCGTTTCTGCGCTTCGCCGACCTGCTGGGATGACATTTTCTTTTCGAGACCGTCGCGCACGGTCGCGGCTAATTTCAGTTTTCCAGCAGCCAGGTTGAACCACGCATAAGCCTTGGCATAGTCCTTCTCGACTCCGTGGCCGCTGTTGTAGCAGAGCCCCAACTCGAACTGCGCGCTGGCGTAGTTCTGTTCAGCCGCCTTGCGATACCATTTCACGGCCTCGACATAGTCCTTCTCCACGCCTCGTCCGTAGTAGTAAAAACCGCCCAAATTGGACTGCGCCTCGGCGTAGTTCTGCTCAGATGCTTTGCGATACCATTTCGCAGCCTCGACATAGTCCTGCTTTACCCCTCGGCCGAAATCATGACGGACCGCCAGGTTGAACTGCGCCTCGGCGTGGTTCTGTTCAGCCGCCTTGCGATACCATTTCACAGCCTCGACGTAGCTTTTCTCAACGCCTCGGCCGTTGTCGTAACAAACGCCTACGATGTTCTGAGCTCTGGCGTCGCCCTTTTCGGCCTTCGCCCGTGCGGCCTCGAACTCCTTGTTGAGATCCTCCTGCGACGTTTTCGGGGTGGCGTCATCAGCCGCTCGGGCTCGGCCTGTTGCAATGAGCAAGCCGACCACCAGAAGAACAAGGGTTACGAGCCGCAGCGGAGTTTTCATGCAATTGAAAGGCCTTGGTTGAGACTCCCCGAGGCTGACCCGGCCCAGGCCGCGCCCGCAACCCGATTCCCCGGCGAGGCGTAGTTTTGGGGTATCTCTCAGCCGGAACGATGCCATCGGAATACCGCCGCGAGGCGGCTGCTGCAAGGTAGAGCAGGGCATCTTGCCTGCCCACGGCGCTCCCGATATCGAACCGAACGGTGCGAATGTATCAGGACGTTGGCCGTTGCGAAAACCACGGTCAGCACGGGGCAGGCTGGAAGCCCGCCCTACCTTCTGCTGCATGAGTCGGGCTCAGGGCATCCGCTCGATCAGCAGCAGGTTGGTGTTGTCCGGTTCGCCGAAGGGCTGGCCGGCGGAGATGGTCACGAGGTCGCCGGACTTCGCCAAACCTTCGGCCGCGACGGCTTCGAGGGCGGCCTGGCGCATTTCGCGGAGCGTCTCCACGGCGGGCACGAGGCGGGAGCGGGCACCCCAGGAAAGCGTCAGGCGGCGGCGGATGGCGTTGGACGGGCAGAGGGCCAGGACGGGGGTCTGCGGGCGGTGGCTGAGGACCCAACGGGCCGTGCCTCCCGACAGCGTGTAGACGACCATGGCGGCGCATTTCATCCGGCGCGCGATGTCGCGGTTGGCCTGGGCGACGGAGCTGCGGAGGGAATCGACCTGCTCGGGCGCGGTCAACTGGCCGAGCTCGCCCGCGTCCAGCGCGTCCTCGGTGCGGCGGGCGATGGCGGACATGGTGGCGACGGCTTCGACGGGGTATTTGCCGATGGCGGATTCGCCGGAAAGCATGACGGCGTCGGTCCCGTCGAGGATGGCGTTGGCCACGTCGGTGACTTCGGCGCGGGTCGGCTTGTGGTTGTGCGTCATCGATTCAAGCATCTGCGTCGCGGTGATGACGGGCGTGGCCGCGGTGCGGCAGGCGTTGATGATCTTCTTCTGCGCGATGGGCACCTCGGGGAGGCTCATCTCCAGCGCGAGATCGCCGCGCGCGACCATGACTCCGTAGGATTCCTCGACGATGGCCTCGATGTCGTCGATGGCGCTCTTCTTCTCGATCTTGGCGATGACGGGGATGTCCGCACCGAGCGCACGCAGGTGGCTCTTGAGCCCGCGCACGTCGTCGGCCGTCTGCACGAAGGAAAGGGCCACGAAGTCGAACTTCTCCTTCACGATGAAGTCGACGTCGGCGAGGTCCTTCTCGGTCAACGACGGCAGGCTGACGCGGCGGCCGGGGATGTTGATGCCGCGATTGTTCGAAAGGGTTCCGCCTTGGGTGATCCGGCAACGCAGTTCGTCGCCGGCCATGCGGTCGCGGACTTCCAGCACGAGATTGCCGTCGTCGAGCAGCAGGAGCGTCCCCTCTTTGACGTCGCCGGCCAGTTTCGCGAACGAGACCCCGATCCGCCCGGGGGTGCCGAGGATCGACTGGGGCGTCACGATGATGTCGTCGCCGGTCTTGAGGATGATTGATCCGTCGGTCATTTCTCCGACACGGATCCGCGGGCCTCGGAGGTCACCGAGGATGCCGACGGGCGTGCCGAGGTCCTCGCTGATCTCACGGATCATCCGGATGTTCCTGGAGATGATGTCGTATTTCGCGTGGGAGAAATTGATGCGGACGACGTTGAGTCCGGCGGCGATGAGGGCCCTGAGCGTGGCCGGCGAATCGCTGGCGGGTCCAAGGGTGGCTACGATGCGGGTGCGTTTGTTGGCGATGGGCACAGGATGATTAAAGGGCCGGCCACAGCGCGTGGGAATGATGCATGTGCACCTGGACCCATTCCGGATCCCACTGCATGCCGGTCCTTGAACCGGGGCGAGACTGGAGGGACGGAGGCCGCTTGGCAACCGGCTGGCCACCGCCTCGGCCGAATGTCACATCGGCGGCGTGGCCAACCAGAAGCGGATGGCATTGGCCTGGGAGTTTTTCGGATCGAGCTCCAGCACATTGAGGTAATGCACGCGCGCCTTGGCCGGCTCTGCGAGGCGTTGGGCGAGGATGTTGCCCAGTGAAAGATGGGCGTTCGGGTTGGCCGGTTCGACCGCGACAATCTTCTCCAGCTCGGCGGCGGCGTCCGTCGCATACCCGGCACGATCCAAGAGCAGGGCAAAGTGCAGTCGCGCGGCCGACGATTGCGGATAGAGCACCACGGCCGTCTCGGCCTGCTTCAACGCGTCGGCTCCGGACGGCGTGCCAGCGAGGGTCAGCGACAAGTTGTAGTAGGCTTCGAAGTAGGACGGATCCAACAGCAGGGCCTGCCGGTAACCGGCCGCGGCGGTGACTTCCCGGCCGGCGCGATGTTCCACGACGGCGGCTGCGAAGACCTTCTCGGCTTCCTCCCGGTTTCCAGCGTTGGGCGCGGTGCGGACCGGATAGGCATAGCGCGGATAGGTGGGTTTGGGAGGAGGAATGTAGACCGGAGCGGGCGCCGGAGCGTTGGTCACCGGCGGAGCGGTGATCGTCGGTGGCGGCAGTTTGGCCGACGCCGTTTGTTTCGGGGTCTTGTCCTTCCCGGAGAACCATGTGGTCGGATTCAACTTCTTCAGGAACCCCGAATTCTTGGAGCGATCCCCCACGGCGGGCGTGGTCTTCGCAGTGGGATTGGTCAGGCCTGAAAGGTTCGGTTCATTCGGCAACAACGTCGGCTTTGAAACGATCTCGGAGCTGGACGGTCGGCGCGGTCCGTCGACGGCGGACTTGATCGGAGCCTCCTCCTCGAGCGTGACGGTCGTGAGCGGAGCGGCGGGAACGACCGGCTCGATGTTCGTCTCGACGACGGGTTTCGCGGGCACCTGCGCGACCATGTTGCTGGCGAGTGCCGGCTTGACGACGACTGCGGGAGGATTTGTTGCGACCGGCGGCTTTGGAACGACGGCCGGAGGTTTCATCTGGACCGCAACCGTCGCAGGCGGCAACGCAGTGCGAACCACCGTCGGCGCGGGAGGGTTGCTGGCAACCGCCACGGCGAGCGGCACCGGATTCAGCTCACGGTCTAGCGTGGCCACGAGCGCTTCCACCCCTGCGGACTGCGGAGATCCGGGCGCCAGCTTGAGAAAATCCCGGTAGCGCTGAAGGGCGCCTCGGCGGTCGCCCAATTGCTGGAGGACGATCGCCTGGTTCATCACCGCCGATGCGAGATCCGGCTGTAGGGCCAACGCACGGCCGAATTCTTCCGACGCCTCGCGATACCGCCCACGCAGGGCGAACGCCTGTCCGATCGCGTTCGCCTTGTCCGCCGACTCCGGCGCGTGCTCAAGATTGCGGCGGGCCAGTTCGGCGAGACGTTGCCGATCCGTCGGTCCCGGCGTGGCGGCGGCGAGACGCACCTGGGCCTGTCCGAGGCGCAGCCAGCCTTCGCCCACCAGGGGTTGAAGCGTGCAGAATGTCGTGAACGCGTCGACGGCGGCGGCGTTGTTTCCCGATTCAAGGAACAGGCTGCCGAGATTGAAGCGCGCAACTGCGAGGTTGCGGTCGAGTTCCAAGGCCCTCTGATACGCATGGGAGGCCTTGGCGACATCACCTTCGCGATGGTGCGCGAGGCCGAGGTGGTTCCAAGCCTGGGCGGTGCCGGGCATGATCCTCACGGCTTCTTCGAACGCGACGACCGCTTCGGCGGTCTTGTTTTCGCGGAGAAGGCGTTCACCTTTGAGCAGCGCCGCCGGTCCGGGCGGCATGCAGCCGGACGCGATGCCCATGGCAATCACGCCGATCGCGAGGAATCGGGTGAAACCGTTGAAATCACGGGCGGCCTGCATCGTTCCGGCTGGTTAACACCCGACCCCGGGGGTGTCAAGGAACGCACCTAGAACGTGAGCAAAGTCAGGATTCATCGATTGGTTTGGCTGGTGTCCGCGCTGTTGAGCCTCGGCTCGTCGGCGGGGGCCGCTGTTTCTTTCACCTCATCCAGCCCGTCGCAGGGCTCGGCAAAGGTCGTCATCGCCCAAGACGCAGGAGCAACCGACGTTCTCCGCGCCGTGCCCGGAATCGTCGACCAACTCGTCGGCCGTGGCCTGGTCCACCTCACGCAGAAGACCAACGCCACTGCCGCCTGGCTCAGCCTCGTGAAGACGAACGACCGGGTCGGCATCAAGGTCTACTCCGCGCCCGGATCCGACAGCGGGACGCGCATCCCCGTCGTGGCATCCATCGTCCGTGGATTGATCGCGGCCGGCGTTCCCTCGACCAACATCACCCTGTGGGACCGCCGCATCGGCGATCTCCGGGCGGCGGGCTTCGGTGTCTTGGCGGAACAGTTCGGCGTGAAGCTGGCGTCGTCCGTGGACCGGGGCTTCGACGAAAAGGTGTTCTATGAAAATTCCGTCCTCGGCAACCTGCTGTTCGGAGACCTCGAATTCGGCCGCAAGGACACGACCGTCAGCCGGCGCTCGTATCTGACCGAACTGGTCACAAAGGATTTCACCAAGGTCATCAGCGTCACGCCGCTCCTGAACCACAACGAGGCCAGCATCACCGGCCATCTCACCAGCCTCGGCCTCGGCAGCGCCGACAACATCCTCCGCTTCGAGGGCAACGGTGAACGCCTCGCCACGGCCCTGCCGGAGCTCTTCGGCCAGCCGCAGATCGCCGACAAGGGCGTGCTCTACGTCACCGACGCCTTGATCTGCCAATACCAGGGCGAGCAGCGCAGCCTCCTGCACTACTCCGTGCCGCTGAACCAGCTCTGGTTTAGCAAGGATCCCGTGGCCCTCGACTCGCTCGGCGTGTTGGAACTCGAGCGCCAGCGGGACATCGCGAAGATTCCCCAGCCCAAGCTCAACCGCGAACTCTACGCCAACGCGGAACTCCTCGAACTCGGCGTCTCCAACCTCAAACGCATCGTCACCGAAAACGCGCAGTAGTTTCCGGCCGGGAAACTGTGCGCCCGCCTGCATGAGCAATAGTTTACCGGACCGGATCGCCGACGGCAGGACCGACCTGGTGTTCGACCACATGGCGGCGGGCCATCCGGCAAAGGCCACGGACCGCAACGGCGTTTCGCTGATCCAGTGGTGCGCCTATTTCGGAGACGTCAGCGCAATCCGTTTCCTCCTCGGTAGCGGAGAAGCGCTCGCGTCGCTTGGGCGACAACCTCGATCTCAACGGCGCCGCGTTCCACGGCCACTGGCGGCTCTGCCAATTCCTCATCGAGAACGGCGCGGACGTGAACCGGCCGCTTCCCGACACCGGGGAGACACCGCTGCACGCCGCGCTTTGCAAGGCCGGCAGCCTCGCACATCAGCAGGTCGTCAAAGTGCTCCTCGCGGCCGGTGCGGATCCGAACCGGGTGACCAATGCCGGCGTTGAAACCGGCGGATTCATGCGGGACAGCCGCACGAAAGGGGAGACGCCCCTCCACCGCGCCGCCACGTTCGGCACCGAGGAAACGATCCAGTTGCTCCTCGATTTCGGCGCGCGCCCCGACGCCAAGGACATCGGCGGAGATTCGCCGCTGACCTGGGCCAGTTGGCACCTGCGGCCCGCGTCGGTTCTGAGAAAGCTCTGTTACGGCGACTTGAGCGTTCGCCCAGACTACGCCGGTATGGACGCCAACCTTCTCGGCAAGCCCCACTCCTGACCTCGGTCCAAGCTGGTAGTCCGCTTCCAGCCGCCGCTTCGCGGGACTGGCCATGTCTGGAATCAATTGGGAGCTTCACCTCCTGTCGCGACCTGCCGATAACCCGGTGAGAATGGAACGACCCTTGCGGTTCGCAACGCCGTCCGGGTCGGCATTGATATGAAAGGCCTCTCTCTCACTTGGTTCGACATTGTCGCGCTCGCCCTCCTCATCGTGGGCGTCGTCCGCGGCCGCAGACTCGGCATGTCCGGCGAAATGCTCCTGCTCGCCCAATGGGCCGCCATCGTGGTCGGCGGCGCCTTCGGCTATGGACCGCTCGGCGCCAAGCTCTACCAGTTCATGCCCATCGGGCAGCTCTGGTGCAACGTGATCGCCTACCTGGCCATCGCGGCGGCCATCACGACGGTCTTCTCGACGCTCAAGCGGCGCTTCGGCGAACGCCTCACCAGCGGTGAACTCTTCGGCAAGGGGGAATACTACCTCGGCATGGTCAGCGGCTGCGTCCGCTACGCCCTCATCCTCATCGCCATCACCGCGCTGATCAACTCGCGGCAATACACGCAGGGGGAACTGGACGCCTCCCTCAAACAGAGCCAGGCGAACTTTGGCAGCGATTTCTTTCCCCGCTTCGGGTCGATCAACCAGACGGTCATGCAGAAATCCATGGTCGGCCAGCAGCTCAACAGCCATCTGGCCATCCTGCTGATGAAGCCCACCTCGGGAGCCGGCAAGCCCCTCACGACGGCCGACAGTCCGGCCAACCGCCGCAACAAGGAGCTCGACAGCATCGCCGGCAAGTAGGGCCGACGAACGGGCTTACCGGATCGATTTCCAGGGCTCTTCACCGCTCGCATCCACGGCGAACGGACCCGAGTAGGCGGCGGGGGAAAGCACGGCGAGGATCACGGCGTCCTTGGACGAGGGATTGAAGGTCGCGTGGACCATACCCCTGGGAATGTGCGCCACTTCTCCGACCTTGAGCAGGCGCATCTCGGTTTCGACCCATTGCTCCACTTCGCCTTCGAGCACGTAGATGACTTCTTCCAGCTCCGGATGGGTGTGGAAGTTGTGGCCCTCACCCGCCGGCAGCACCGCTCGGCAGATCTGGAGATCCTTCGCCTCGCAGACTTCGGTATGGCAGAGCCAGTAGTTGGTCCGGCCCTTGAAGTCCTCCTTCAAGGCTTCGGCCGTGGTGATGAAACGGTTCTTGGACATGTGAGATTCTGTGGCCTGACCAAATGACAGGCTCTTCGAGGTCCTACTTCTTCTTCCCGAACTTTTTCGCGGCGGGCGCCTTCAGGGTCTTGAACTCCTTCGTCAGGTTCGTTAGCGAGGCCTCGATGCCCATGCGCTCCAGGCTGGTCGCGCCGACGAAGCCGACGGCGTCGGTGTGCTTTAACACGCGGTCGGCATCGCCGGGGGTGTTGATCGGGCCGCCGTGGCAGAGGAAGAAGATGTCCTTCCGCACGCGGTGGGCCGCATCGATGATCTCCTGCGTGCGCTGGATGGTGAAGTCCCAGCTCTTGACCGCGCTCTTCACGCCGATGCTGCCGCCGACCGTCGTGCCGACGTGCGCGATGATCGCATCCGCTCCGGCCTTGGCCATTTCGGCGGCTTCCTCGGGCGAGCCGACGTAGACGATGGAGAAGAGGTCCATGCGGCGCGCGAGGGCGACCATCTCGTATTCCTTCTTCACGCTCATCCCGGTCTCCTCCAAGACGCCGCGGAAGTGGCCGTCGATGATGGTGTGGGTGGGGAAGTTGTTCACTCCGCTGAAGCCCATCTCCTTGACCTTGCCGAGCCAGTGCCACATGCGACGGCGCGGGTCGGTGGCATGGACACCGCAGATGACAGGGCATTCCTCGACGACGGGCAGCACCTCGTATTCGCCGATCTCCATGGCGATGGCGTTGGCGTCACCGTAGGCCATCATGCCGGCGGTTGAGCCGTGGCCCATCATGCGGAAGCGGCCGCTGTTGTATATGATGATGAGGTCGGCGCCGCCCTTCTCGATGAACTTGGCGCTGATGCCCGTGCCTGCGCCGCCGGCGATGATGGCGTCGCCTTTCTTGATGGTGCTCATCAGGCGGTCACGGACTTCTTGGCGGGTGTAGGGATTGCCTTTGCCGGTCCAGGGATTGGGCATGGTGATGAAAATGTTTCGGTGTTTCGGATGGTGGAACGGCCGGTGGTCGGCGCTCCGGGAACACGGCCAAGCTAACGGGCCGACGCGGGCGCTTCCATGACAGTCTTGCACGACCCCCTATCCGGGAAGCACCTGGCTTGTGCGGGCCGCACGGCTGGAGCATAACGCCGCCATGCACTCCCCGATGAACCGCCGACAATTCCTCGCCGCCTCGGCCGGCGTGGCCACCATGCTCAGCGGCTGCGTCACTTCACCGTCCACCGCGGTGGACGGAATCATCGACACTCACACGCACTTCTACGATCCGACCCGCCCGCAAGGCGTGCAGTGGCCGCCCAAGGGCGATGCCGTGCTCTATCGCCCGATCCTGCCTGACGAATTCGCCCGGCTGACGCGGCCATTGGGAGTCGCTGGAACCGTCGTCGTGGAAGCCAGCACGCTGGAGGAGGACAACCAATGGGTCCTCGATCATGCCGCGAAGGGCGCCCCGATCCTCGGGGTCGTTGGCCACCTTAAACCGGCCCGGCAGGGCTTTGCCGACCTGCTCACGCGATTCGCCAAGAACCCGATGTTCCGCGGTATCCGCGCCGGCACATGGGAAGGCCCGCTCAAGCCCGACGACGCGACGACGATGGCCAACCTCCGCCTGCTCTCGGACCGAAACCTCAGCCTCGACGTCAACGTCGGCACGGACGGCCTCCCTTCCATTGCGGCGATCGCGAAGGCGCTGCCAGATCTCCGGATCGTCATCAACCATTGCGCCAACGTCCGCATCGACGGCCAGACTCCGCCCGCTCCGTGGCTCGCGGGCCTGTCGGCCTGCGCCGCCCACCGGAACGTCTTCATGAAAGGCAGCGGGCTCGTCGAAGGCACCGGCCGCACCAGCGGCGACGCTCCCGCCGACACCGCGTTCTACAAGCCGGTGCTCGACGCGATCTGGGACCGCTTCGGCGACGACCGCGTGATCTTCGGCAGCAACTGGCCGGTCAGCTCGCGCTTCGCCCGCTACGAAACCGTCCTAGGAATCGTCCGCGGCTACGTCGAAGCCAAGGGCGCTTCGGCGACGAAGGCGTATCTCTCCGGAAACGCAAGGCGGGTTTACAAAATGCGCGCGTGAGCCACTGTCACTTCACGTCGTAGAACCGCCACTGCGACGCGAAGTCCTTTGTCAGCGGTTGTCCACCGAGGCTGGCACGGATGAATTCGATGGGGATGGCGTTCTCGCGGAGGATGGCGTCGTGGAAGTCGCGGTCGGTCATCTTGCCGGATTCCACCAGCTCCTTCCGCAGTCCGCGGATCTGGAGACCGCCGAGCATGTAGGCGGCTTGATATAGGGGGCCGTAGTCCCCCGCGATGGAGCGACGGACTTCGCCGGTGGCATTGCGGCGCTCGTGGCCGACGCGTTCGACGAGGAAGTCGATGGCTTCCTGCGCGGTCATCTGGCCGAGGTGGAACTTCAGCGAGAAGATGATCCGGGCGCAGCGGTGCGAACGCCAGAAGAGCATCCCGACCCGGTCTTCCGGAGTCTTGGGGAAGCCCAGATCCCACAGCAGCATTTCCCAGTAGAGCGCCCAGCCTTCGACCAGGAACGGCGTGCGGAACTCGGCCCGGTGCGTGCGGAAACGCGCCGCCATGAAGAGCTGGAGATGATGCCCGGGAATCAACTCGTGGTGCACCGTGGCGCGGCAGAGGTGGATGCTGTTTCCGCGAAGGCTCATGAGCTTCTCCTCGTGGCCCATGCCGTCGGTGGGGAATGAGACGGAGATCACTTCGCCGCCGGTGAAGTAGGGGTTCACCTTCTGGCGTTCGGGCGTCATCATTTCCATCCGCCAGAGCTGCTTCGCCAGCGTTGGGATGGTCACGAGATTGCGCTCCTCCAGAAACGTCACCGCCTCGTCCGCAAGCTGCCGGATGAGCTTCGGCTGTTCGCCCGGCTTCATGTAGTTCTGCGTCGTCTTCTCCAGCGCCTTGCGCCAGTCGTCGCCCAGGCCCATGTCCTGTGCGGCCCGCCTGTATTCCTTCTCGCACCACTCGAATTCCTTCTCCGCGATCCGGATCAACTCCTCCGGCGTGTAGGGAATCATCTCGTGCTGCAACGCGGCCAGCAGCGCCTCGCGGCCAATCGGATCGCCGACCACTGGATCGTCCTCGCCGTCGACGGCGCCGACTACCTTCTTGCGGATGACGCCGGCGTAGTCGTTCAACGCCTTGTCCGCATCGTCGAACGGCTTCTTCATCCACCACGAAAACTCCGGGTCATAGCCCGAGTAGAAGGTGTTCCACGTCCGCAACGACCGGCGCAGCTCGTCGATCATCCGGGCAGCGCGGTTGCCGAGGACTTTGCCGGACGCGTTGGTGGACTTCGTGTCTTTCAGGGTCTCCTCCAGCTTCCGCTGGGCGTCGGCGATCTGCCCGCGGAGATCGGTCACGGTGCGGGCGGCCTTGGCGGAATCGAGCGGCTCCATCCGCCGGCGCGACTCTTCCAAAGCCACGATGCCCTGGGCGAACGGAAGCATTCCCGCCACCTCCTGCTGCTGGTCCTTCTGGCGGTCCAGCTCCTGGCGTTGGAAACGGATTTCGTTCTGCAGCAGCAGATGGTCGATGCGGCTCTCCTGGTCGAGCGCGGCGAAGTTGACCGCGTCGAGCGTGCGCGACCGCTCTTCGAGGAACTGCCCGAGGCGTTCCCGCCGCGCGTCGGACCAGCGGATGTTGTGGTAGCGCTCCAATGCCTCCCGGTCCGTCGTGAACCGCTCGACGATCCCGCGCATCGCCTTGAGCGACGTGTCGTTGGTCGCCGCGATCCGGGCGGCTTCGTTGAAGGGAAACTCGTTGGCCGACCTGGCGGAAGGCGCTGCGGCGACCAGCACCGCCGCGACGATGAAACGCTGGAGCCAATGCGGAATTCGGTTCATGCGATTAGGGGGTTCTCCGGACAAGGTCTCGGAGGCCGGCAAAGGTGGCCATCCAATTCGCCGGCTCAGGCGTAGCGATCGGGATCCAGCAACGAGAGGTCGATGGACGTTCGTTCGCCGGAGAGCACTTCGGCCATGAGCTTGCCGGTGATCGGACCGAGGCTCAGGCCCATCATCGCATGGCCGGTGGCGACGACGAGGTTGGAGAACTGCGCCGTGCGTCCCATGTAGGGCATGCCGTCGGGCGAGCAGGGCCGCAATCCGCGCCACGGTTGGACGCCCTCGAAGTCGTCCGGCGTGAACGCCGGGAAATACTTCGGCACCGACTTGATGATGCCTTTCACACGAAAGGGGTTGATGTCCTCGTTCATGCCCGCGATCTCCATCGTGCCGCCGAAGCGGAGCGTGTCGCCCATCGGCGTCACGGCCACGCGGGCTTCTGTGAAGATGGAGCAGAGCTGCGGCAGTTGACGCGGCTTGGTCAGCGTCAGGCTGTAGCCTTTGCCGGCCTGCATCGGGATGCGGAGCGCCAGTTCCTGTCCGATCACCGGCGACCAGGAACCTCCCGCCAGGACGAACTCGTCCGCCTCGAACGCGTGTTGCTCGGTGGCGACGGAGATGAGGCGCGACCCGTGGCGCGTGGCGCGGATGACCTCTGCATTCCACAGGAACTGCACGCCCATGGCCTCGCATTGGCGTTTCAAGCCGGCCATGAAGCGGTTGGGCGAAAGATGGCAGTCCTTGGGAAAGTAGATCGCACCGGCGACGTTCATGGTGATGTCCGGATCGAGCCGCGCCGTCTGCTTCGCGTCCAGCACTTCGGCCGGCACGCCGAGACTGCGCGCCTGTTCGGCCATCTTGCACTCGTCATCGAGCGTGTGCTGTTCCCTGCAGAGCATCAGCAGGCCCTTCTGCACGAGGCCGAAGTCGTTCGCGGGGAGCGCGGCCAGTTCCTCATAGGCCGTGCGGCTTGCGAAGCTGAGGTCGCGGAGGAGCGGCGCGCATTGGCTGACGTGGGCGGCGGTGGAGGCCTTCCAGAACTTCCATGCCCACTTCAGCAAATCGAGGTCGAGGCGGGGTTTGATGTAGAAGGGCGACTCCGGGTTCCACATCCACTTCAACCCGAGCGCCACCATGCCCGGCGCGGCCAACGGGATGAAATGGCTGGGCACGATCATGCCGGCGTTGCCGAAGGAGCAGCCGTCGCGCTGTTCCGGGTTGCGGTCGACGACGGTGACGCGGTGGCCCTTGCGCGCGGCGTAGTAGGCCGTGCAGAGGCCGATGATGCCTCCGCCGATGATGACGATGTTTTTGGAGCCGGACATTCTTGTGAACGATGTCGATTGCTAGGAAGCACGGCCGACGGCGACTTGCACGGCTTTGTTGGCCGGGCCGTGATGCAAGGCCGGGTCCTTTGGGATTGGCTCCGCCCGGTCCGATCCGTCACAAGAGCCGGGCCTGATGAGGAACATCGTCTACTTCGACCTGGAAACGCAGAAGTCCTTCGACGAGGTCGGAGGGCGGACGCCGAGCCATTTCCGCCAGCTCAAGATGAGCGTGGGCGTGACCTACAGCACGGCCCGGGGCGACTACATGATCTATCCGGAGAGCCGTGTGCAGGAGCTGATCAAGGAACTCCAGCGGGCCGACCTGGTGGTGGGCTTCAACCACAGGGGCTTCGACTACGTCGTGCTCCAGGGCTACAACGACTTCTTCGACTGCGAGCAGGTCCACACCCTCGACATGATGGTGGAGCTGGAGAAAACCATTGGCCACCGCGTCTCCCTCGATTCCATCGCGAGCGCCTCGCTCGGAGTGGAGAAGACGGCGGAAGGGTTGCAGGCCATCCGCTGGTGGAAGGAGGGCAAGATGGCCGAGATCGCAGAATACTGCTGCTACGACGTGAAGATCACGAAGCTGGTCCACGAATACGGCCAGTCGCAGCGCCAGCTCTTCTTCAACAACCGTAACGGCCAGAAGATCCGTGTGCCGGTGGCGTGGTAGGCCGTCGAAGTTATCGCCGGCTGAGGGCGGAGCTGGCCTGGCGGAGTTTCTGCGAGAGGTCGAGGGCGATGTTGCGGATGACCAGCATGCCGAGGTGCGGTTCGCGGGCGATGAGTTGGTTGAAGGCGTCGCGATGCATCACCAACAGGATGCTTGGTTGCGCGGCCACGGTCCACGCGATGCGCGGCGATCCGTCGAGGAAGGCCAGTTCGCCGAAAATCTTCCCCTCCGTCATGGTGGCGACGGCCTGGGTCTTTTCCTCGAGGCGGATCTCGACGCTCCCGCGCATGACCACGAGCACCTCGTCTCCGGTGACGCCCCTGGCGAAGACGATCTCGCCGGGCCGGTAGAGTCGTTGCTCGAACAAATGGGCCATCTTGCGGATCTCGCCGTCGCCGAGACCGGCAAAGATGGGAAGGCCTCTCAGCAGGCTCATGATGGCCACGCCGACTTTTTGCTCGTCGAAATTGCGGTCCACGATCTCGGCGATCGAGCGGGCCTGGCGGGTGAGTTCACCTCCCTCGAACGAGTAGGGCAGGTTCAGCTTTACCATCTTCACGACGTCGTCCACGGCTCCGCTGCGCGAGAAGAACGCGGGCAGATAGGCGACCGGCACGAAGCCGAGTTGTTCTGCCGTCTTGAGCAGGCGCGGGGCGCTCGCGAGAACATCCATCTCCAGATAGGTGGCGTGGAGCTGGTCCTGGGCAAGCTTCACGAGGACTTGGCAGACGGCGCCGAGCGAGACTTCGTCCACGCAGAACGTGTCGACGATACGGACGCACCGGTCGTGTTCGTCGAAACAGTAGGCGAGGCCGGCGAGCGAGCGTTCCCCGGTGCGTCCAAGGAGCGCGCGGATGGGCACGCCTGATTCGACGCGGAGCAGCCCTAGGCCCAGATGGAACCCGCCGGAAACCTCGGGAAACGGGTTTTGCTGGCGAAGCTGGCTCCGGCAGAACTGGTAGTCCTCGAAGGCGATCTCCTCGGTGCGCAGCTCCGGCGACCGGAGCGGGTAACCGGTCGCGCCGTCGTGGAGCGTTTCGGGCGCGGGCAGTCCCATGAGTCCGAGCACGGCGGCGGCGAGCTCGGTCACTTGGGGAACCGAGCCGCTCAGGCGCTGCCTCAGCCCGAGGACGCGTGCGTTGGGGAGGACGTAGAAGAGGTAGCCGGAACGGAGCTCGAGGAGGTGCTTGAACGGCTGGTAGCCGCAGCAGATAAAGCCGAGCTGCTCGAGGAGTATCTGCTGGGCGTTGTCCGAGGCCGACACGCGCGACACCACGGTCTGGCCCCGTTCGGTCGCGATCGAGCAGACCCGTCCCATCAACGCGCGGGCCGCTCCTGTTGAATGCGCCTCCGGCCGCAGGAGGAACCGGCCGAGGTTGCAGATCAGATTCTGCAACGGCCAGTTGGGCGGAAGAAACGTCATGCTGCCGATGAGCACGCCGTTGGCCTCGAGGACCCAGGTTTCGCAGTTCGACTCCTCGGAGAACTGTGAGGCGGCCCACACGGGGTCGTAGACCTCGCGGGACACGTAGTTTCCGCCGATGGACGCAAGCAACAGGTCGATCCACGGGACGGCATCGTCCACCGTGGCGCGACGGACCACTGGGCTGTTCTCAGACACTCAAGACGTCCATCGGTCGGAACCCATTCGGGGCTGAGGGCTGGTTTCCAAGGCGGGAATCCCCGTGCGTGGACACCGCGCGGATTCCGGGTTTGCACGATTCCGCGCTTCGGTAAGCTCTCCCCATGAAATCCGCCCTGCTCCTCGCCGTTTTGATGGCCGCTGCGCCGGCCTCCCTTCCAGCCGCCAATGCCAACTGGCCCGAGTTCCGCGGCCCGCGAGGCGACGGCATCACCACGTCGAAGCTGCCCACGACCTGGAGCGAGACGAACAACGTGAAGTGGAAGACCGCGATCCACGGCAAGGGCTGGTCGTCGCCCGTCGTCTGGGGAAAACAGATCTGGCTGACCACCGCGCCGGAGGATGGCCGGGAACTTTTCGCCGTCTGCATCGACAAGGAGACCGGCAAGGTCATCCGCGACCGGAAGCTCTTCGACGTGGAGAAGCCGCAGTTCGTCCACAAGTTCAACAGCCACGCCTCGCCCACACCCGCCATCGAGGAAGGCCGCGTCTACATCACCTTCGGTGCGCCCGGCACCGCCTGCCTCGACACGAAGACGGGCAAGGTCCTCTGGGAACGCCGCGACTTCGTGTGCAACCACTACCGCGGCGCCGGCTCCTCGCCGATCCTCTGGAAGAATTTGCTCATCGTGAATTTCGACGGCAGCGACCACCAGTTCATCGTCGCGCTCGACAAGGCCACCGGCAAAACCGTCTGGCGCAAGGACCGCTCGATCGACTTCAAAGACCTCGGCCCCGACGGCAAACCCAAGATGGAAGGCGATCTCCGGAAAGCTTTCGCCACCTGCCACGTCGCGGAACTCGATGGAGTGACTACGCTCCTCAGCCAAGGCGCCAACGCCCTCTACGCCTACAACCCGCGCACCGGCGAGGAACTCTGGCGCGTGGAGGAACGCACCAGCCATTCGGGCGGAACCAGGCCGGCCATCGGCCATGGTTTGGTCTATATCCCGACCGGCTGGTCGCAGGGTCAGACGCTGGCCATCAAACCCGGAAAGACGGGCGACGTGCTCGACGCCAACGCGGCTTCAGCCGAAGGCGCGAAACTCCAGGTCGCATGGAAATCGAAACGCGGCACGCCCAAGAAACCGTCTCTCACATTGGTTGGCGAACGGCTCTTCGGCATCGAGGACGGAGGAGTGGTGAACTGCTGGAACGCGAAGACTGGAGAACAAATCTGGAGCGAACGCATCGGCGGCAACTATTCCGCCTCTCCCATCGTCGCGGGAGGACGGCTCTACGCCTTCAACGAGGAAGGCAAAGGCATCGTGATCGCGACCGAAGGAGCCTTCTCCAAGATCGCCGAGAACACCTTGGCCGATGGGGTCATGTCATCGCCCGCTGTTTCCGGCAATGCGCTCTTCGTCCGCACCAAGACGCATCTCTACCGCATCCAGGAATGAGCGACGCCGGTGTCCGCATCGACAAGTGGCTCTGGGCCGTCCGCCTCTTCAAGACCCGCGCCCTCGCGACGGAAGCCTGCCGTGGCGGCAAAGTGAAGGTGAACGACGCCCCGGCCAAAGCCGCCCGCGACGTCCGCATCGGCGACCTGCTCGACGTCCAGACGGTGGAGTTCCGCCGCAAAGTGCGCGTCGTCGGGCTGGTCGACAAACGCGTCGGGGCTCCGGCCGTCGCGCAGTTCATGGAAGACCTGACGCCGCCCGAGGAGCTCACACGCAAGAGCGACCCGAACTTCCGCCCGCTCAGTCTCAGGCCCAAGGGCTCCGGTCGCCCGACCAAGAAGGAGCGGCGGCAGATGGATGAGATGACGGAGTGACGGCCGCTCCGGGTTGGTGAAACCAGTTGACTCGCCGCACGCGGGCTTTTGAACTGCCCGCACAGCATCCAAGCCTGTTCCCCGTCGTGAAGTGTGCGCGTCTTCCGCCGTGGCAGGTCCGCTGACTCATGAGCAAAAAATTCAACATCGCCGTCGTCGGTCTCGGATTCGGCGCCGAGTTCATCCCTATCTGGCAGAAGCACCCACACACCAACTGCTACGCCCTCTGCCAGCGTAACGAGAAAAAGCTGAACGACGTCGGCGACTACTTCGGCGTCAAGGTCCGCTACCAGGAGTTCAAGGACGTGCTCAAGGACCCGAACGTGGACGCGGTCCACATCAATTCCCCCATCCCCGACCATGCCTGGATGTCCATCGAGGCGCTCAAGGCCGGCAAACATGTCGCCTGCACCGTGCCCATGGCCACCAGCATCGCCGACTGCAAGAAGATCGTCGACCTGGTGAAGAAGACCGGCCTCACCTACATGATGATGGAGACCGTAGTCTACGCCCGGGAATACCTCTTCATGAAGGAGCTCTTGGACAAGGGTGAACTCGGCAAGCTCCAGTTCGTCCAGGCGTCCCACCAGCAGGACATGGACGGCTGGCCCAACTACTGGCCCGGCCTTCCCCCGATGTGGTATGCGACCCACTGCGTCGGCCCCGTCTCTGGCCTCATCGGCCAACCGGCGGAATACGTCTCCTGCTTCGGCTCCGGGTCCGTCCGCAAGGAACTCCAGGCGCACTACGGCAGCCCCTTCGCCGTCGAGACCGCGCATGTCAAATACGCCAACACCGACGTCTGCGCCCGGATCATCCGCTCGCTCTTCGACACCGCCCGCCAATACCGCGAGAGCATCGACGTCTACGGCGACCGGAAGTCCGTGGAGTGGCCGCTCGTTGAGCACGAGCCGCTCGTCATGCACACGGCCAAGAAGCCCGAGCCGAAGATTCCCAAGGCGGTCAAGTGCCCCGACTTCGCCAAGCGCCTGCCCAAGAGCATCGCCAAATACACGACCCAGGGCGTCTACGACACGAGCAAGAAGACCCATCTGAGCTTCACCCAGGGCAGCGGCCACGGCGGCAGCCATCCGCATCTGGCCAACGAGTTCGCCAACGCCCTGGCCGAAGGCCGCGAGACCTTCCCCAACGCCAAGCAGTCCGCCAACTGGACCTGCGTGGGCCTGTGCGCCCACGAATCCGCCCTGGCCGGCGGCAAGATCGTGAAGCTCCCGGCGTTCACTGTGTAATCGATTCGGAACACCAAACGCGGCGGATCGGGCAACCGGTCCGCCGCTTTTTCTTGGGCCGGTCCCGCCGCCAGTGGTTCGCCAACCAATGACGCGTGTTGACGAAACCCCTTTGAATCCGGCATTCAATCCGAGCCCCCTAACCAACCCAACGACATTACTATGAGTAACGCAACAGACTCGGGCGTCGCCCCGAACGCAAAACGGCTCCTGGCCGCAGGTTTCATGGCCATTCTGGCGGCCGGCATCGGCTTCGCTCTGCGTAACGGCCTCACTGGAGAGTGGAAAACACTCTTTGGCTTTACGGACGGTCAAGTCGGCCTAATCGGCGGCGCAGGCTTTTCGGGTTTTTGCTTCGGGATCATTATTGGCGGCGTCGTGGTGGACAGAATCGGCTATGGAAAACTCGTAGCCGCAGCGTTCACGCTCCACGTGCTTTCTGCCGTAGTCACATTGTCCCCAGCTCCCAACGTCAGCCAGGCCACCGCTTTCAACCTGCTATTCTGCGGTTCCTTCATCTTTGCACTTGCGAACGGAACCCTTGAAGCCGTCGCCAACCCGCTGATCGCGACCGTTTTCCCGAAAAACCGCACCCACTACCTGAACATCCTGCACGCCAGCTGGCCTGCGGGCATGATCCTTGGCGCACTCGTCACTCTTTTCCTCGGTGATACCCTTTCGTGGAAAATGAAGCTCGGGCTCTACCTCATCCCGACCATGATTTACGGGTTCATGTTCATGGGTCAGCAGTTCCCGAAATCAGAAGCTTCATCGAAGGGTCTTTCCCTCGGCCAGATGATGAAAGACGTCGGCATCCTGGGAGCCAGCATCGTCGGTATCCTGCTCTTTTTGTTCGTGCGCGACTCGCTGGGCGGAATCTTGGGTGGCATTACGGGCAGTGAATTCTTCAAATCGCAAACGTGGGTCGTCATTGCTGGTGCGACTGGCGTTGGCTTTGTGGCCTGGGTCGCCATCATCACTCAATTCGCCCTAGGCCACTGGATGATTTTTGTGCTCTTCATCACCCACGCCATCATCGGCTCCCTTGAACTCGGCACCGACTCCTGGATCGAAAACATCAACGGAACCATCCTGACTGCGAAACAGGGGACCATCCTGTTCATCTTCGCTTCTGCGATGATGTTCGCACTGCGTTTCTGCAGCCACTGGATCGAGTCGAAGCTCAAGCTCTCCCCGATTGCGATCCTCTTCACCTGCTCAATCTTTGCAATCGTCGGCCTGCTTGCTTGCTCATCGGTGACCACACTCACCGTCGCATTCGGCGCGGTCCTCCTCTACAGCATCGGCAAAACCTTTTTTTGGCCGACCATGCTTGCCGTTGTGGGTGATCGTTTCCCGCGCTCAGGCGCGGTGGCGATGTCCATCATGGGCGGAATTGGAATGCTCTCCGTCGGCCAGATTGGCGGCCCCGGACTCGGCTATGCCAAGGACCGGTTTACGGCGGAACACTTGGAGATGAATGGCAAAATGGCTGTGCTTGAGGCGAATAAAGCAGAGAAGCCGTCCGGTCTATTGGGATTTTTTAAAGAAGTTCCGGCTCTGGATGGTGCCAAGCTGCAAGCAGCGGTGAAACTGGCTGAAAAGGAGAAACAAGACAGTGGAGCGCCTGAAAAATCCGCGCTTACTGCAGACCAAAAAGCGATGGTCGAAGCGAGTATCGCTGGCAGCCGGAAGACGTTGAGAACCGATGCTTTCCTGCCTGCTGGAATGGCGGCGATATACCTGCTGCTGTTCCTGTATTTCAAATCCATCGGCGGCTACAAGGTGGTGAAGATCGAAGACCAGAAGGCCTGAGATCCCGGTTCATTTAGACGCAAAGGGCGGTTCCGCGAGGAACCGCCCTTTCTCTTTTCAGGAGGCCTACCCCGCTGAATGTCGTCCTGGGGTGACTGCGGATTGGTGGCCGCTCGTTACTTCGCCGACGTCTCGGACAGCTGCTTGAGGTTCTTCAGGCCGGTCTCGAAGTCCGGACCCATCATCGAATCCATCATCAGACCGAACCAGCGGTTGATCGGATTGGATCCGAGCGCGCCTTCATCAACCCAGGTCACCCTGGTGGCCGGGCCTTCAGGCGTCAGGATTATCGAACCGACGGACAGGTATTTTCCATTTTCAAAGTCGAGGTCGTAGATGACGCGTTTGGCCGGTTCCACTGCGGTGATCCTGAGCGAGCCGATGCCCGACGACTTTCCGCTCCATTGGTAGACGGAGCCGACACCCGCGTCCGGTCCGGAGAACTTTGTCTCCATGTCAGGATATTTGGATTTGGTCCATGCGGTCCATTCGGGCCAGGTCTTCAACGTGTTGGCCCGGGCGAACACCGCGTCGGCCGGGGCGTTCATGACGATGGTGCGCTCGACGTGGTAGCGGTCCGGCAGGAACAAGCCCACCACGGCCAGCAGCGCGACGAGACCGAGGATTCCGAGGAGGAGGCGTTTGAGGATTTTCATGGCGGGAGGGTTTGAACGGATGCTCTCCCCCTATCGCCCGCTGGCAACAGGCTTCTTCAGGCCTCCTACTTGCCGTAGCTCTTCACCAGATAGTCGATGACCGGATCCATCTTCTCGGCGTTGTAGGGCGCGCCGAACTTCTGCTGCATCTTCGTGACGGTGGCCTTCCACTGGTCGCGCGTCAGCGGCGGCTGGGTGGAGATGTAATCGGTCGAGTGGCAGAGCAGGCAATTGGCCTTCACCAAGTCAGCCCCGGGGCCGGCCTTCAGACGGGTTTCTTCAGCGGGCATGGCCCAAGCCGGATCGGCGGCGCGGGACCACAGGGCTCCAGCGGACAGGGCGGCGACGAACAACGCGAGAATGGCTGGGCGTGTCTTCATGGTCAGGCGACGGTGACGGTGGTGGTTTCGACGACGTTTCGCATGTAGCCGGAAGGATTCCACAACGGCTCCATCGGCTGCGACTGTCCGAGGCGGTTCGTCGCGCGGACACGCAGCGCGAGTTTCCCGGCGCGGGCCGGCTTGAACGGCAGGGTCCATTCGCGGAAGGAGTATTTGCCAAGATCCTTGCCCAGCTTGGCGCTGCGCCACGTGCGGCCGTCGTCATCGGACACGGCGACTTCGGTGATGCCGTAGCCGCCGTCGAAGGCGATGCCGCGAAGGGTCGTCGCTTTGTTCCGCTTCAGGGTCGCGCCGTCCACCACGCTGGTGAGGAAGGACCGGACGTTAAAGCGGCTGATGGGGATCGTGTGCTTCGGCTTCGTGCCGGGCTCGATGGCCGCGCACGCGTCGTCGGGAATACGGTAGGCCGGGTCCATCCAGAAGCCCGTGAACTGGTCGTCGGTGATCAGGATCTCGTTCAGGTGCTTGATCCAATAGGTGCCGTAGTGGCCGGGCACGACGAGACGGAGCGGGAAGCCGTTGAGCCACGGCAACGCCTCGCCGTTCATCTCGTAGGCCAGAAGCAGATCGGGTTCGGTCGCCTGATCAACGTCGATGGCCTTCACGAAGTCCGGCGTGCCCGGCAGGAGCGGCTTGTCCATTCCGTTGAAGACCGCCTGCTTGGCCGTCGCCGCGAGCCCGGCCTTGGCCAGCACGTCCTTCAACCGGACACCCTTCCACCTCGCGTTGCCCATCGCGCCGTTGGCCGACTGGCCGCCCTGCACGCGCGGCTTGAAAAAGCCCCGGCTGTTTCCGGAGCACTGGTTGACCGCGACGATCTCCACCGGCTCGAAGTCCTTCTTCAATTCGTCGAGAGACAGGGTCAGCGGCGTCGTGACAGCGCCCTTGATGTTCAACTGGAACTTCTCCACCGCGAGCTGCTCCATCGACGGCGGCGATCCGGCCAGGTGGTAACGGACGAAGAAGGCGTCGTTCGGCGTCAGCACGCCTTCGTTGAACACGCTGAACGGAGTCTCCAACTGCGGTGGCCGCGACGTGAGCCGGATCAGCGGACGTTTCTGCGGATACTTCACCAGCGGGCGTTCACCGTTATCGAACGGCAGCGTGACCATGTCCTCCGCGAGCGAGGAAAGCGCCGGCAATCCGGCGGCGAGGACGGCTCCCCGGACGAGGAAGTTGCGGCGTGAGAGCGGCGAATTCGTGTTCATGGTTGGAAGGGAAACGCGTGACGAGAATGAGCAGGCGGCGAGGCTCGAAGTCAACTTCTGTGGCCAGAATCGGGCATGGGTTCAAGGCTTGCAGCCCGTCGCTGCTCCGACGAATTGGCCATGAAGTAGAGCACCGGCACCGCCATGCGGCTGATGAACAGCGAGGCGACTTCACCCGCCATCAGGGCGATGGCGAGCCCTTGGAAGATCGGGTCGGCCAGGATCACGGCCGCACCGACGATGACGGCGGCGGCGGTCAGGACCATCGGCCGGAAACGCACCGCTCCGGCGTCCACCACGGCCTGGTCGAGCGGCATGCCTTCGCGGAGGCGTTGTTCGATGAAGTCGACGAGGATGATGGAATTCCGGACGACGATGCCGCCTCCCGCCATGAAGCCGATCATCGAGGTCGCGCTGAAGAACGCGCCCATCAGGCCGTGCGCCGGCAGAATGCCGATGAGCGAAAACGGGATGGCAATCATCACGACCAGCGGCGTGACGAAGGAGCGGAACCACCCAACCATGAGGATGAAGATGAGCACGACGACGGCGCCGAAGGCGGTGCCGAGATCCCGGAAGACCTCGATGGTGATGTGCCATTCGCCATCCCATTTCATCGCGGGCTGGGCGTCGGAGAACGGCATGGCGGCATTGTAGATCTTTGGCGAGCCAGGCAGCGCGCCAATCTTCTTGTTCATTTCGGCAATGGCGTAGACGGGGCTTTCGACCACGCCGGCCACGTCGCCGATGACGTAGGTGACGGGCATGAGATTCTTCCGATGCCGGCTCTTGTCGGCGATGCCGGTCTCAAGTTTCACCAGCTCACGCAGCGGCACGAGGGGCGGGCCGGAGAGGGTTGCGCCGGGCTCGAGCAACGCGTTGGCGTCGCCGCTGCGGACGCGCAGGGCGAGTAGTTCCTCGGGGCGCGTGCGGGCGGAACGCGGAAGCTGGAGCACGAGGTTCACATCGTCCTTCTCGCGGGGAATGTGCAGCAGGTCGACCGACTCGCCGCCGACCGCGATCTTGAGCGTCTGCGAAATCGTCTCGGCGCTGATGCCGTGGAGCGCGGCCTTTTCCTTGTCGATGACGAAGCGGGTCTTCGGCTGGTCGGCTTCGACATAGGAATCCACGTCCACCACGCCGGGCGTGCTCTTGAAGATGTCCTTCACCTGTTGCGCCAGCTGCATCCGGGCTTCGTCGGTCGGGCCGTAGATTTCCGCGACGAGCGTCTGGAGGACCGGCGGCCCGGGCGGCACTTCGGCCACGGCCACGCGCGCGCCGAACTTGTCCGCAATCGCGGCGACGGCCGGGCGGACGCGCTTGGCGATGTCGTGGCTCTGGGCCTTGCGGTCGTGTTTGCCGACGAGGTTGACCTGGATGTCGGCCACGTTTGCGCCGCGGCGCAGGAAGTAGTGGCGGACCAGGCCGTTGAAGTTGAACGGCGACGCGACGCCCACGTAGATCTGGTAGTCGGTGACCTCTGGTTCTATGCGGATAACGGCCGCCATCTCGCGAGCAGCTTGGGCGGTGCGTTCGAGCGAACTCCCTTCGGGCATGGTGAGGATGACCTGGAACTCCGATTTGTTGTCGAAGGGCAGCATCTTCACCTTCACCCAGCCGAAGGCGACCGTCGCCATCGCACCGAGCAGCAGCGCGGTGATGACGCCGAGAAAGGTCCACTGCCAGCCGGTGTGGTGGAGCAGCGGATTCATCACGCGGCGGTAGAGGCGAGTGAGGAAGTCTTCGGAAGCGTGCGACGAATCTGCAGCAGGCGGGCAGGTGGGAAAGTGAGCAGGTGAGAGAGACGAGCTTGATTCGGTGGCTGGCTTCTCACTTTCACACTTTCTCACCGGCTCACCTGCATGGAGCTTGGCCAGTCGGTGCTCACCGTTTCGCCATCGCAGTATCCGGATGCTCGCCCACGGCGTGACGATGAAGGCGATGAGCAGCGACCAGAACATGGCCGCGCTCGCGCCGATGGGAATCGGCCGCATGTAGGGGCCCATCAGCCCGCCGACGAAGGCCATTGGCAGCACCGCCGCGATCACGGCAAAGGTCGCGAGGATCGTGGGGTTGCCGACTTCGCTGACGGCTTCGACGGCGATGGTGTTCCACGGGCGGCCCTGGTTCTGCGGCAGGTGGAAGTGCCGGACGATGTTCTCGACGACCACGATGGCGTCGTCCACGAGGATGCCGATGCTGAAGATCAGCGCGAACAACGTGATGCGGTTCAGCGTGAAACCGTAGAGGTAGAAGACGAGCAACGTGAGCGCGAGCGTCGCGGGGATGGCCACGGCGACGATGCCCGACTCGCGCCACCCCAATGTCAGCCAGATCAGGATGGAAACGCTGACCACGGCGAGGCCCATGTGCAGCAGCAGTTCGTTCGACTTCTCCGCTGCGGTTTCGCCGTAGTTGCGCGTCACGGAAACGGTGACGTCCGCCGGAATGATCGTGCCCTTGAGCAGCTCGACTTTTCGCAGAACGTCGTCCGCCACGGAAATAGCGTTCGCGCCCGGGCGCTTCGCGATTGAGAGCGTGACGGCGGGATCAGCCGTGGTGGAGGAAGCGGGATTCCGAATCCCGTCGCCGTAGAACACGTAGTTGGAAGGCTCCTGCGCGCCGTCCACGATGTCGGCCACTTCGCGGAGATAGATCGGCCGGCCGTTGATCACCCCGACCACGACGTTCTTCACGTCCTCCGCCGTCTGGAGAAATGCGCCGGTCTCGATGATGACGGACTGGTTGTTCGATGTCAGTTCGCCGCTGCGGAACTGGCGGTTGGCCTGCCGCAGCATCGGGATCAGGCCGGCTGGACTGAGTCCTCGCGAAGCCAGTCGCGCCGGATCGAGCAGCACGCGCAGTTCACGGCGGGCGCCGCCGATGACCGTGGTCTCGGCGACCATCGAAACCTGCTTCACCGCGTCATCCACCTGCGCGGCGAGGCGACGCAGTGTGAGGTGATCGTAGCGCGCGCTGTGGAACGTGAGTGCGAGGATCGGCACGTCGTCGATGGACTTGGGCTTGATCAGCGGGAAGGCGACGCCGTGCGGGACGCGGTCGAGGTTGGCCCGGAGCTTCTCGGTGACCTTGACCAGGCTGGCGTCGGGATCGGAGCCGACCTTGAAACGCACGATGGTCAGCGCCTCGCCTTCGTGGGACTGCGAGTAGAGGTATTCCACGCCGGGCAGTTCCCAGAGCAGCTTCTCCATCGGCCGCGTGGCGCGTTCCTCGACCTCCTGGGCGGAGAAGCCGGGCATCGCGACCATGACGTCGATCATCGGCACCTTGATCTGCGGCTCCTCCTCGCGCGGCAGCATGAACACGGCGAAGGCACCCAGCAGCACCGACGCGATGACCACCAGCGGCGTGAGCTTGGAGTCGATGAACGCGTGCGCGATCCGGCCGGCGAGGCCGTGCGGCTGGGGAGCGGGTGTCATTGGTCGGAACCTCCCTGCGGGGCGCGAGATGCGGCAGGTGAGCGGGTGGGCAGGTGAGAAAGTGGGAAATTTACCCGCCGCACTCCAACTCCCCTGCCCATTTTCTCACTTTCACACCTGCTCCTCATTTGACCTCCAGCGGTTGTCCGTCCCGCACTTGCGCGGGATCAACAGCGACAATTCGCTCGCCGGCGCTGAGGCCGGAAACCACTTCGACCTCGTTCCCGAAACGTTTCCCTGTGCGGATCAACCGGAGCCGGGCTTTTCCGCCGTCGGCCACGAAGACGTATTCCAACTGGCCGCGCTGGACGACCGAACCCATCGGCACATGGGGAACGGCCGCTTCGCCCGTCGGCACGGAGACGCGTCCGAATTGGCCCGCCCTCAACCCGGCAACCACTGGCAGATCGAGCTTCACCAGATAGGTGCGGCTCACGGCTTCGGCCACCGGGGCGATCTCACTCACGGCGCCCTCGACAGAATCTTTCAGCGAGGAAATGCGGACAGGCAGCTTCGCGCCCGGTTGCAGCCGATCCAACAGGGCTTCGGGAACGTCCGCCTCAAACCGCAGCCGGGCCGGATCCTCGATCTCCACCAACGGCCGGCCGGGCGTCGCGAGATCGCCGACATCGGCCAGCTTGCGCGTGATGACGCCGTCAAACGGGGCGACAATCCGGGCATGGCCCAGCATCGTTTCCGCTTCGACAACGGCGGCGGCCGCGACGCGTTGGCGGGCTTGCACGGCGTCCAGCTCCGACGCGGTGGAAGCCCCGTCCTTCACCAGCTTGCCGATGCGTTCCAGATCCCGCGTGGCCTGGTCACGCACGGCTTGGGCGGAGTCCAACCGTGCATTCGCCTCGCGGGCATCCAACGACGCGATGGTGTCGCCTCGTTTCACCACCTGTCCGGGCACCACCAGCAACGCCTCGATCCGGCCCGTGAGCTTCGCTTCGACCGCGGCGCGCAGCTTTGCACGCACCGTCCCGACGACCTCTTCGGTCGCGGTCATGCCATGGGACTCCACTGTGGCCAACTCGACCCGAACCGGAGGCAACACGGGCGCGGTAACCGCCGGTGAAGCGGGCTTGCATCCCCCCGTAGCC
Source organism: Verrucomicrobiota bacterium (assembly GCA_043775315.1). GTDB lineage: Bacteria > Verrucomicrobiota > Verrucomicrobiia > Limisphaerales > CANJSG01 > CANJSG01. The sequence continues at coordinate 35,141 of JAYVSO010000028.1, read as the reverse complement.
AAGACGGTGGCGGCGAGCAGGGCCAGCAACGCGGCGCGGCGGAATGAAACCTGATCCAAGCGGGCGGAGTTCATGGCGGGGCGGGGTCTAGTCCTTGGTCTTCGGTTGGGCGCAACAGCCGCCCCGGATCACGCCGAGCTTCTTGAGGACGATCTCGGCCGGGCAGAACCCGGTGAAGGCGGACTGGATGAGATTCACCCCGACGAAGGCCGTCAGGAAAAGCCAGTTGGGGCTGACATAATGAGCGAGGGCGACGCTCCCGAGGACCATGGATCCGGCGAGCACGCGGATAGCGTTTTCAGCAGTTATTATTACATGAGTATATGCGCATCTATGGACAGGCAAGTGCAAATGTGACATGGTCTGTGAATGGCAAAGAAGAATGTGTCCGGGCCCGCTCCGGCCGAAATGACCGATGAAGCCCTTGAGCTAATTGCCGCCCGGTTCCGGATCTTGGGCGAACCCAGCCGCCTCAAGTTGATCCGTGCGCTCGAGCCGGGTGAGAAATCCGTCACCGAACTGATGGCCGCCTGCGGTCTGACGCAGGCCAACACCTCGCGCCATCTCCAGAGTCTGACCCAGGCCGGAATCCTCGGCCGCCGCAAGGAGGGCTTGAGCGTGATCTACTTCATCGCGGATCCCGGCATCTTCGAGCTCTGCCACCATGTCTGCGGCTCCCTCCAGAGCCACCTTTCCCGGAACGCCAAGGCGTTCGAAGGCTGATCGCCGCCGCCTTCAACCACGCTCGTGGGCGAGACGTCGAGTCCAATTCAAGCCGCGCCACATCGGAACTGCGCCCAGCAGCCCGAAAGAGCAGTCCACCAGCCGATGCCAGAGCGGGATTCCGCGAATGCCGCCGGCGATGAGGGCGAACGGGATGACCAGGACGCAGACGACCAGCCCGCCTTGGAAGAGCCATCGGTTCTTCTCCGGATCAATCCACGCGCCGATGAAGAGCACGGCAATGGCGAAATGGCCGAAGGCCAGCCAGTCGGTTCCGTAGAAGATGATGGGATGCCGCTGAGCACGAGGCCGACAATCACGACGGCCACGCCAAGGCGGATTCGGCGGAGCAGCGAGGCTCGTTCGATCGGTGGATTACGATTCATGGGTCGTCTCGGAGCGGAGGGTCATCAGGGAGACGGTGGTCGTCAGCATGAGATGCACGGTGCCGAGCAGCAGGCTGAAGAGGGCGGTGAACTTGATCGCGTGCCAATGGAACCAGTTTGGAATGTCTCCAATCAGGGCCAGTGGGCGGACGACCACGTTCCAGCTGTTCCACCGCTCGAACCGCCCGATGTAGATGCCGAAGGCGATCAGGGGAATCAGGGCCAACGTCGCCGTGGCCGCCATCCTTTGGCCGAGGAATGAACCGAGAATTCCCTGCATCCGGCGCAAGGCCAGAAAACCGAGCAGCAGGCCTACCAATGAAAACCAGAGAATCAACGTCAGGTCCATCCACCAATGGCGCGGAGCGGACCGTTGCAAATGGACGAGGTCGGTGACGTTCGGCAGTAGCAGCACCCACGCGCCAAACGCTGCCGCAAAGCTCCAGCCCTGGAGGCGATGTCGTCGGCAACCTTCCTCGATGGCCAGCACGACCAGTAGCGGCAGCCAGGCGAGGAACAGGTTCCAGATGAGGAAGAGATGCACCTTGTGGCCGGCGAGGAACGAACGCAGCACGACGCCCGCGCAGCCGACAACCGAAACCGCCATGAGCGCCAGCAGCGCGTCCCGCAGCGGATGACTGGGCAGGAATGCTAGTAGGCGGTTCATACAAGGGAACGATTCGACGGCGCGGCTGGTGGAACGACTTCAAGAACCGTCCTGGCTTCGAGACGACGGATGAAGCGGCTGATTTCCAAACGGGTTTCCCGGAAAAATTCTACGGTGCTTCCGCCCAGAAAGCGAATGGCGGGACCGTGGTTGATCCAGAGCATCGCCGCCGCCGCATGGCCGCAGAGCCAGAACTGAAGCCGCCAGAACCAGTCTTTTGCTCCGGCAGCCGCGAGGCGATCGCGGTGGAACAGCACATGCCCGGCTTCGTCGCGCAGCACGAGCGAACACATCTCCTTCACGGCGATATCGGGAATGTGCCGGCGCAACAGGCGATAGTAGGCCGTGCTGACGATCTCGGTGAGCAGGAGAACTTGGAGTTCGAACCGGACGCCCAACCAACGTCGCGTCGTGCAGAAGGCGCTGAAGCTCCAGTGGGAAACGATGCGTGCCCCGTTGAAGCGTTTGACCGCGCAGCCGAGCAGTCGTGAATGCTCCTTCTCCTCGTTGAACCACAGATCCACCAGCGTGCGCATCTCGTCCGACGATCCGCGGAAGCTCTCCGCGTTATGGGCAATGAGGCTGACGGGGCCGCCGCCGTCACCGAGTTCGAACTGGGCGAGGGACGGAAGAACCTTCGACTGTTGCTCCTTGGTCATTCGGATGTGCGCCTGCCAGTCGGGTTCGACGCGGTTCAGGCGGTTATTGCGAAAGTATTGAATCCATTTCGAGTAGTTCATGGGCTGTCTCCTTGCTGTTCTGACAGTTGGTCCGTTGGTCCGTTGGTCCGTTGGTTCGTGCCGCCTCACCGCCCGCCATCCATCTGCTCAAACCAATACTTCAGGAAAAAGCGTTTCTCCTTGGGCAGGAAGTCGTCGGAGGTGCCGATCAAGGGACGCAGGGCGGTGCTCATCTGCAGGACGACGACGATGAACAGGGCCAGCCAGACGCGGATGCCGCCGAGGTGGCGGGCGTTGAGCTGTTCAAAACCGGCGAGGAAGAAGCGGAAGCCAAACGCGCAGGAGACGAACCAGAAGGCCAGATGCATCGCGCCCATCCATGCCACGGAATCCGTCGATTCGGAGAAGATCCAGGCCACCGGCGCGAAGCCTACCAGCAGCAGCGTGTTCTGCGTCAGCAACCCGGCCGTGAGACCGACGGCCTCGACCAACCGCGTCCTTGCCCCGCCAAGACTGGCGAAGATGTAGAGGCTGGGCAGGCAGATGATGACGGAGAAGAAGAGCCCGAGCGTCACCTTCACCGGCGCGGCCCAGAGCTGGGTGCCCTTGCTGAAGGAACCAATGATCACGCCGTAGAGCGCAGCGCACACGGCGGTGGCGGCGATGAGCACGACGATGACCCGGCCGGCATCGTCGCCGCGCAGCGAATGCCAGATGCGGTTGGGTTCACGCAGGAGCGCTTCCAAGATCGAGAAAGGACCGGCGAGCGGTTCGGGAACGGGCGCGGGTGGGTTGAGTGGCGGAGGTTGGGCGGTTCCGGGCGGGATCGGATCGGATGTGTTCATGGTGCGAGGTGGTTGAGCTTGGAAAGCGATTGGTTGGTCGGCGGCTTTGTCCTACTTGCGGCTTGCTTCAGTTGCTTCCGTGCGGACCGCCTCGGTGCGCGGGTGTTCAGCCGACGTTTGTTGCGAGCGAAGGGATCGGAGGGCGACGATTCCTCCTCCGCCCACCAGGAGCAGAAGCAGCAGAGTAACCACCACGGTCCTACCGAGACGCTCGCTCCAACCGAGCACCCCGAACAGCAGCGCAAGCAGGCCGGCGACGACGCCGAACGGAATGGCAAGGTCGTCGCGGCGGAACACGGCGATGATGAACGGCGCAAGGCAGGCCGTAAGAAACAGCCCGAGCGCGAGCAGGGCGAAGAGGCGTTTGTCGTTGTTCATTGGGTTGGTGGGGTTGAGTTCAAAGGCCGATGACGTTGCGGACGGCGAACCAGAGGGCTTGGAAGAAGTTTCCGTGGAACGCGTCGGGGCGGAGGAACTCGATGGCAAGGCTTGGGGAGCCAAAGAACGGCCGGAGAATCCACGAGAGCTGGCTGCCAAGGAGGAGGTTGCCCGCAAGCCAAAAGAAGAGGACGCGGAGCGACAGGGCGCGGGAGGCGTTCACGCGGTCGAGCCAACCGAGCAGGCGGACATTGGAGGCGATCCCGGCGAAGGCGATGGCCGCGACGGCCAGGACCATCAGACCGGAATAACCGTCCGTGGTTCGCAAAGCCGGATCGAACGGCGTCATGTTCCACACGTAGAAGAAGAGCAGCGGACCGATGGAACCGAGGATCGTCGCGGCGAGGCTGAAGCTCATCAGGATCGCGAGGAAGGATTGCCGGAAGGTGAGCTTCAGGCCGAGCAGGGCGCCGATGATGCCGTTGAGCAGGGCATTGCCGAAGGCGCATAGGAGGAGGATCAGCGGGAGCTTGATGGCGGTGAAGAGGGCCTGCTTGGGATCGCGCCAAAGCCCGATGGCCGCGCCGAAGGACCCCGCGCCAACCAGGATGACCACGCTGTGCCGGCCCAGCGTCCCCCACGCGGGCCGGCACAGGTCGCGGTCGACGGCTTCGGGATCACCCGAGAGCAGCGTTCCCAGCGAGGCCGATTGGTCCGGCCTTCCTACCTCCTTGGCGGATGCGGAAATCATCGGCTGAAAACCTCGGAGACAGACAGTTGCCGCGCGGAAAGCTCGTGAAGTCTTTGCTCCACCTCGCTGATCAAATCGTCGGGCGTGGATGTTCCGGCGGTCAGGCCCACGGTGTCGTGCGGCTGGAACCACGCGGCCTGGATGTCGGCGGCGTCCTGGACGTGGTGGACGCGCGGGCAATGCCGCAGGCCGGTGGCGACAAGTTCGCGCGTGTTGTTGCTATGCGCCCCGCCCACAACCACCAAGACGTCGACCGCGCGGGCCAGGGCTTCCGCGGCATGTTGGCGAAGTTTGGTGGGTTGGCAGACCGTGTCTCGGAAACGGACCTCACTCCGGGGGAACCGAGTGCGGATTCGAGCGACAAGATGGCGGACGCGTTCGATTGGCTGCGTCGTTTGGGATACGACACCGAGGCTTGGATGTTCGACGAGTTGATCCACGTCGGCTTCGGTCAACACCACGTCGTGGGCGCCGAGGTCTTCGGTCATTCCGCGAACCTCCGTGTGGTGGCGTTTGCCTACGATCACGGGATGGAAGCCCTCTGAGACAAGTTTCTTGAGGGCGGCATGGGCGACGTGGACGAGAGGACAAGTGGCTTCAAGCAGGTTGCGTCCGGTGGCGCGGGCCGCGCTGATCCGCAGATCCGAAGCGCCATGGGCCGTGACCAGCATGGTGGGAGTGGTGACTTTGGCGGGGTCCGTGGCGAACTGGACGCCGGAGTCGCGCAGTTGGGCGAGGACGCGTTCATTGTGGACCAGTTCACCGAGAATCGTGACGGGTCCCGCTTCCGCGTGCCGGGTGGCGAGTGAGATGGCGTCTCGGACGCCGAAGCACATGCCGAGATGTTCTGCGCGTTGGATCTTCATTTTCTCATTCCTTGGCTTTGCGCGACAAAGTCTATGACGACGATTGTTCCAGGACGTTCAAAACAGATCAGGGAGTTTTGGACTGACGAACGATCTGCTCGAGCAGGTCGATATAGGCCGCGAAAGCCGAGCGGCCCTTCGGCGTGAGCGTGCAGGTGGTCAGCGGACGATTGTTCTGGAACGATTTCGTCACCGCGACATAACCCGCTTCCTGCAGGGTGCGGATGTGGGTGGTGAGGTTGCCGTCGGTCATCGACAGGGTGTCCCGCAGTTCGGTGAACGACACCTCCGTCGAGGCGGCCAGGAGCGACATCATCGCCAGGCGGCCCTTCTCGTGGATCAGCCGATCCAGGTTGAGGAAGGGTTCCGTGTTCACGGCGACGGGGAACGTTCGGTCAGGCGCAGGTAGATGCCATAACCAAGGTGGCTCGCTCCAAAGATCCCGCCCATCCAGAGGCAGGCGGTCTTGCCATCGAGCTCGTGCAACCCACCACCACAGCGCGCCAGAATGAGGCCGATGCCCGTTAGAATCAGCACCCACGAGAAGAGCCGGACTCCGCGTTGCATGAAGAACGCCGCCGCATGGAGACCGAGCCCGTAGAAGAGGGTCCACGCGCCGATGAGACAGGCGAGATCGATCCGATCCGGCCGCAGAACCCCGGCGACGGCAACTGCGGCACCCGCCAGAAATGCCGGCAGGACAGCCTGCCCGATGCGGCGCGTGGGGGCGGTCCAGAACGGTTCAGCGGCGCCGAGCGCCTGCTTGCGGATGACCAACATCGCACCTGCCAGCGCGATGATCGCGGCACCGAGCCAGAGGAGGACGAACCCGCCGGGATTGTCGCCACCCCTCAACCATCCGAGCAGAGCCGTGGCGATTCCGACTCCGCCGGACACCAGCATGGTGGGAGCGAGCGCCCGTCGGTAGACGGCGGTGCGCTCCATGAGAGTGCGGATGGTTTGGAGATTCTCGGCGGCCCATTTCGAATCCATGAGTTCACTTTGCCAAGCAAAGTGAAATGGGTCAAGACAAGGAAGCGGCTGGTTTTGAGCAGATCACCGCGCAGTGACAGTGGCCGTCGACAGGACCAACTCGCGGCGGACACTGCCACCTGCGGAAGTGATGATGACGCGGTCGCTGCCGATGGATTCGCAGCGGACGGGCAGGAGCCCATGCCCGATGCGGACCCGGATCTCTTCGCCGGGCGATACCGTGTAGCTGCGGCCTTCGGCATCCAGCATCGCGACGGGCTTCGATGATGAACCGACGATTCCCTTCAGGAAGACCGATTCCATGCGGCCGGGTTCTTTGACGGGTTCGGCGGTGGAGAGGCCTCCGTTCGTGACGGTGTCGGCTTTGACGTCCTCGTGGGGCGGTTCCGTCGACATGACGTGATCCTTGACGGAGGAAACGACTTCGCGGGCTTTTTCGAGGAAGGAAGCAGGACCGGACTGGGTCATCGGCGCGTTTTCGGACTCGGCAAGCAGAGTCTCAACCTTCTTCTCAAGGTCCCGCCCAGCGCTGATGTAGCGGACGATGCCGTGCTTATCGAGCAGCCACATCGAGGGATAGTGGCGGATGCCGAACTGTTCGCCGAAGCGGTTGCCACGGCCGGTTCCGTCGAAGAACTGGGGCCAGCCGATCTTGTGGGCCTTCAAGGCTCCGTCGAGGGCGGCGCGGTCGACATCGAAACTGAAGCCGACAATCTCGAAACCGCGACCGTGATACTTGTCGTAGGCGCCCTTTAGGTGCGCCAAAGACTGAATCCATGGACTATCCCCCATTGTCCAAAAGTCTAGAAGAACGACCTTCCCCTTGAGCTTTGACAGGTCAATTTCGCGCCCGTCCAAGGCCATGAACTTGACGTTCACTGGTTTGCCGACGTGGCGTTGGTAGGCCGCGTCGTCGCCGAAAAGGAGGTCCTCCGCCGGCGCGGCCGGGCTCCAGAGCAGGTAGGCTGCTCCGGCGGCAAGCGTCAGGATGATGGCGGCGAGGGCCTTTTTCATGTAACGACACGGGACCTGGTTGCGGGCCCTTCGTTGGAAGGTATCGACCAAAGCCCCAATTAACCTAAGCACGGGCCGCGCCCGTTCGCGGGTATGAGAATCGAGTCCCCGCCTGGAGCGCCTCTTGCCCATGAGACCCCTTCTGATACGGTGCCGATTCGATGAGTTTTGTTCCCGAGTTCAATGCCCTTCCGTTCAACGCCTTGGTCAAGCGCGCGCTGTCCGCCGACCCGGCCGACATTCGCCGTCTGATCGGGCAATCCGACCTTTCCTTGTCCGACTTCGCGGGTCTTCTATCGCCTGGCGGGGCCGAACTGCTTGAACCCCTTACCCGCCGTTCCCAGGCCATAACCCGGCAACGGTTTGGCAAAACGATCCGCCTCTTCGCGCCGCTTTACCTGTCGAACGAGTGCATCAACAACTGCAAATACTGCGGCTTCTCGCGGGACAACCCGATCCTTCGCGTGACGCTCAGCATCGATGACGTCCGCCGCGAAGCGCGCGCGCTGGCGGACCAGGGATTCCGCAACATCCTCCTCGTAGCCGGGGAACATCCCAAGTTCGTTTCCAACGGCTACATGGCCGAGTGCATCCGGGCGCTCCGTGAGTTCATCCCCAGCATCTCCCTCGAGGTAGGCCCCATGGAAACGGCCGACTACGTTCCAACGGTCCAGGCGGGTGCCGATGGGCTCGTCGTCTATCAGGAAACCTACGACCGGCCGCTCTACGCCGAGATGCATACAGCCGGACCAAAGCGCGATTTCGACTGGCGGCTGGAGTGTCCCGAACGCGCCTACGCCGCGGGGTTCCGGCGCCTCGGCATCGGTGCGCTCTACGGCCTCGCCGACTGGCGTTACGAAGCCATCAGCGTCGCGGCCCATGCCTCCTACCTTCTTAAGACCTGCTGGAAGTCGCAGGTGACCATCTCGCTTCCGCGGCTTCGTCCCTGCGCCGGCGAGTTCCAGCCGCTGACCCACATGACCGATCGTGAGTTGGTCCAGGCCATCTGCGCTTTCCGCCTGTTCCTTCCGGATGTCGGCCTTGTGCTGTCAACCCGTGAGCCGGCCAAGCTGCGCGACGGCTTGATCCCGCTCGGAGTGACGATGATGAGCGCCGGCAGCCATACCGAACCCGGCGGCTACACCGGCGCCGGCAAGGACAACCTCCATCAGACCGTGCGCGGAAAGATCGTCGAACTCGCCGCCGGTTCCAGCGAATGGGCCGCCGCGCATGCCCCGGGGCGTGCGACGAACGCGACCGGCCAGTTCGACATCGCCGACGATCGGTCCCCTGCCGACATCGCCGAACTCATCCGCCGCCTCGGCTATGAACCGGTCTGGAAGGACTGGGACGCCGCCCTGACGGCCTGACACTTCGGAGATTTGGTTGTCCACACCTCAATGAGGCCCGGGCCAAGCCGATCAACCTTGGACTTGAAGACATGACGGGCTTCCCCAAACGCATCCTCGCATACGGCCTCGCCGCCGTTCTGCTGCTCGTCGCCCATGCGTGGACGCTGGCCGCGCAATCCAAGCGGTCCTATGACCGCTGCCTTGTCTGCAACAAGAGCCTGAGCAGCACGGAACAGCTGTGGAGTTTCCAGGAGACGAACCTCATCTGCCAGCCCTGCCACCTCATCAAGGAACGCTGCTTCGAGTGCGGCGTGCCGGTGAAGGAAGACTTCCACAAGACGACCGACGGCCGGTTCTTCTGCCGCCTCCACAGGCTCGACCGCGTCTTCGACGAATACGAGGCCGGCCGGCTCTACCTCGACGCGATCGACGAGTTGCGGCGCGTCACCCGGGGGGAGATGGAGCTGAAGTATCCGGAAACTCCCGTGCACCTTTTCGACGTCGACTATTGGAACGACGACGCGAGGAAGAAGGAGACCAACAACCTCCACAAGATCGGGTTCTCCCATACGCGCGGCATCGGTGACCGCATGTCCCACGGCGTCGTCCTCCTCAGCGGTCAACGGCGCCAGACCCTCGCCGCCGTCTGCGCCCACGAGTATGCGCACCTCTGGATCAACGAGAACCGGGCCGCAACAAACAGGATCGACCCGGATGTCGTCGAGGCTGTCTGCGAACTTGCCGCCTGGAAGCTGATGCAATTCCGCAATGCGCCGGCGGAGATGGAGGCGATCCGCGTCAACACCTACACGCGTGGACGCATCGAGGATCTTCTCCGACTGGAGAAGGAGATCGGCTTTCTGGAGGTCCTCAAGTGGGTCCGGGTTGGCAAAGACCGGTTGCCTCCGCAGTTGCTGACCGAGACCAACACCGCCGCGCTGCCCGCCTTGACGCAACCAGTGTCAACGCCTCTTTGGGTTACGGCGCCGCCCGTTCCCATGACGTTGGAACTGCAGGGGATCATCCGCCCGTCGCGGGCTGGTTCCGCCATGATCAACGGTGTTTTGATCGCGGTCGGCGAAGAAAAGACGGTGCCGATCGGCGCGGGCCGAATCTCCGTCCGCTGCGTCGAGGTCACCGCGGAATCCGTCATCGTCTCCACCAATGGAACGGATCGGATCGAGGTGCGGCTAAGAAAGCGTCCCTAGATCCGAAGTAGCCCCTTGCCGGCCCACAGCCGGCGCGGCGACCGTCCACCCGTCATGAGCCAAGCCACTGTCATCGCCAACGGCCACCCCGTCGTCGCCGAACTTCCCGCCACGCTGGAGAAGTTCCTCGTCGCCCGGGGCCTGCTGCCGCGCAGCGTCGTGGTGGAGCACAATGGCGAGGCCGTCACCCCGTCCGAGTTCGCCGCCCGTGAAGTCCGAGCCGGTGATCGCCTAGAAATCGTCCGCATCGTCGCCGGCGGCTGACCCCTTGTCGGCGGGCGGTTCTGGCCTAGTCTCGCCGGACCATGCGATCGATGAGCTTTCGTTTACTCCGACTGGCCTGGCTCTGCGCCGGACTGCTTCAGACCATTGCCGCCTTCGGGCAGGCCCCGGCCACCAACGCCGCGGCCACCGCCCCTTCAACCAACGCGCGTCCGCTTCTCGCCTTTCCCGAGATCAGCGTGACCAACCACGCCTACCTGACCTTCGGGTTGAACAAGGTCGACACGCTGCAGGCCGAGGTCCTTGGCAATCCGCTTTGGCAGTATCTTGCGTTCGCCATCTACATCGCGCTGGCGTTCCTCGTTTCGAAGGTGTTCGACCTCGTCCTCGGCGTCTGGCTGAAGCGGCTCGCAAAGCGCACCGAGACGGAGACCGACGACATGGTCATCGAGCTCCTCCGCGGGCCGGCCAAGGTGATCGCGTTCGTCGTCCTCATGCACATCGGCCTGAGCCTCTTCAAATGGCCTGCGGTGATGGAACGGCTGCTGGGCAAGATGTTCATCCTCATAGTCGCGTTCTCCATCACCTACGTTCTCCTGAATCTGGTCGACGTGCTCGTCGGCCAGTGGATCCGGCGCTTCGTCTCGCACGACGACAAGTCGCTCCGCGAAGCGCTGGTGCCCATCGTCCGCGGCGCCCTCAAGGGATTCCTCCTGATCATAGCGATCCTGATGACCCTGCAGAACATGGGCGTGGACATCACGGGCATCCTCGCGTCGCTCTCCGTCGTCGGCCTGGCGCTCGGTCTCGCCGCACAGGACACGGTCGCGAATCTCTTCGGCACATTCACCATCTTCATCGACAAGCCGTTCAAGATCGGCGACCGCATCCAGCTCAGCGGCGTGGATGGAGAGGTCGAGCAGATCAACCTCCGCTCGACCCGCGTCCGGAATCTCGACGGGCACCTCGTGACCATCCCGAACAAGACGATGGGCAACGCCACCATCACCAACATCTCCCGGCGGCCCAACATCAAGACCACACTCGTCATCGGCATCACCTACTCCACGCCCACGGTGAAGGTGAAGGAGGCCGTCGAGATTCTGCGCGACATCTTCATCCACCCGAAGACCCACGACGTCCTGATCAGCTTCAAGCAGTTCGCCGACTCCTCGCTCAACATAGAGGTCGTCCACTGGTTCGCGACGGCCGACGTGCGCGAATACACCGTCGGAATCGAAGCCTTCAATCTCCAGATCAAGGAGCGCTTCGAGAAGGCCGGCATCGAGTTCGCCTTCCCCACCCGCACGCTGCTGGTGAAGCAGGATTCCGACTGGAAGCTGGAGACGCCGGCCAAGACAGGAAGTTGATCCGTCTTCAGCCGAGTGCTGATGAAGGCTTCAAGCGTTGCTCGGCAATGCAGCGAGCAGCGCTTGATCTGGCGCCTAAACGTTTGCTCGCGGCCGCGTGCGACGCGGTCGCTTGCGGAGGACTGGCCGCCCATGCCGAAGCCGTGTCGACACTTCTAAGTCTCGTCTAAACAAACTAGGCGCAGCCTTTACCATCGCCCCTCCAATTCCGCTTCGGCACGCTTGAGCGACATGTCGCAGGAACGTCTCAGCCGCAGTGTGAAGGCCACCCTCTGGGGATTGGTCGCGAACACGCTTCTGGCCGTGGGCAAGTTCGCCGCCGGCGTCATTGGCAATTCCCACGCCTTGATCGCCGACGCCGTCGAGTCGATGGCCGACGTCGTCAGCTCGATCATCGTCTGGCGCGGGCTCGTCGTGGCGGCGGCTCCACCGGATGAAGACCATCCCTACGGCCACGGCAAGGCCGAGCCCATCGCCGCCGCGATCGTTTCCGCCATGCTGCTCGCGGCTGCGACCTGGATCGCGGTCAAAGCCGTGCAGGAGATCCTGACGCCACATTCCAGTCCGGCGCCGTTCACGCTCGCCGTGCTGCTCGGCGTCATCGTGATCAAGGAAGGGCTCTTCCGCTTCGTGCTGAAGGAAGGCGAGGCCGTCGGCAGTTCGGCCGTGCAGAGCGACGCCTGGCACCACCGCAGCGACGCCATCACCTCGCTGGCCGCCGGGCTCGGCATCGGCGTTTCGCTCCTGCTCGGCAAGGGCTACGAAGCCGCCGACGACTACGCCGCGCTCTTCGCCTCGTTCATCATCGCCTGGAACGGTCTTGGCCTGCTGCGTCGCGCGCTGGGCGAGCTGATGGACGTCGTTCCCGACACCGACCTGCGCCACCAGATCGTCGAAGCCGCTTCAACCGTGGAGCGCGTCGAGATGGTCCAGAAATGCATCGTGCGCCAGAGCGGCTACCAGCTCTTCGTCGACATGCACGTGCACGTCGATCCCGGGATGCCCGTGGTGGAGGCCCATGAGATCGCTCACCGCGTGAAGGACATCGTCCGTGCCCGCGTGCCGCGAGTGCACGACGTGCTTATCCACATCGAACCAGCCCGACGCTGATCAGCCCTTCGGCTTCCAGTCGTTCAACGCCTTCTCGTCTACGCCGTCCGCAGTGAGAACTCCCAGCGCCTCCAGCGCCTCGCCGACAAAGTAGAGCGAGCCCGTCAGCAAAACGAACGGCTCATCCTTCAACAACGCCAGCGCCGCTGCGACGGAATCGGCTTCTGAAACCACCGCAGCGGCATTCACCTGGCGACAGAGCTGTGCCAGTTCGTTCGCAGGAAGGGCACGTTCGCTGGTGAGGCGTGTGGCTATGACTCGATGGGCGAGCGGCGCGATAAGCCGGACAATCGCGCCGACATCCTTGTCCTTCATCACCCCGATGATGAGCGCCGGACTCCTGCCGGAAAACTCATCGCGAAGTGCCTGCTGGAGGGCGACCGCACCCTGCGGATTGTGCGCGCCGTCGAGCAGCAGGAGCTGATGGCCGCGCTGGATCTGTTGCAGGCGACCCGGCCAGAAAGTGTTCTCCAGTCCGAAGCGGATGGCCGCATCGTTGACCGGAATCGTCGCGGCAATCGCGCGGACCGAGGCTTCGGCGACGGCGGCATTGTGGCGTTGATGCGCGCCGATCAGAGAAAGCTCGGCCGATCCGGCGATGCCGCGTGTTGCGTCCGCCACCTTGGTCAACGGCGCTTTCCTTGCGGCAGCCGTGTCTTCGATGACGCTGAGCGGTTCCGCCTCCACGACTCCGGTGACGACGGGGACGCCAGGCTTGATGATGCCCGCTTTTTCCCCGGCGATCTTGGTCAGCGTGTCGCCGAGCCACTTCTCATGGTCGAGACCGATGCTGGTGATGACCGAAACGAGCGGCGTGACGATGTTGGTCGCATCGAGCCGTCCGCCCAGGCCGGTCTCCCAAATGACGACATCCACCTGCTGCTCGGCGAACCACATCAGCGCCATCACCGTCACGACCTCGAAGAACGTCGGATGATCATCCGGCGGAAATGTCGCCAGCATCGGCCGGAGCATTTCCACCAAACGCACGACGTCGGCCTGCGGGAAATTGCGACGGTCGACCTGGAGCCGCTCGGTGAAGGAGACGAGGTGCGGCGAAGTGTAGAGACCCGTCTTCAGGCCCGAGGCCCGGCAGATGGCTTCCATCATCGCGCAGACGGAACCTTTGCCGTTCGTGCCCGCGACGTGGATGAAGCGCAGTTTGTCCTGGGGTCGCCCGACCAATGCGGCCAGCCGTTCCGGCACCTCAAGGCCGAAGCGTGCGCCGAAGAGCTGGAGCTCGTAGAGATGCTGGACCGCTTCCGCGTAGGTCATCGCGCTCATCAGTAGGCTGGGCGTCTTTGGCAGGCCAGCAGGATTCATCCACGAAGTTCACGAAGGACACCAAGAGCAGTAGCGGAATGTGGGAAGCCCAATCCGCCAACAGCAGAGACATCAATTCAGGCTGTCTTGGTGATCTTCGTGAAATTCGTGGATGAACAACGCCTTGCCGCACGCCACCAGTTCCCGGTTGAAACGCCGCCGCCCCGGGCCGACGTTCTGAGCGCCTTATCGACGACCAGCCATGAGCGAACCGAAGCCAACCTCCCCCGACGTCGCTGCGATGCGGCGGCAATACAACCTCGGCGCCCTGCACGAGGAACAGATGCTGGCCGATCCCGTCGAACAATTCACCGCGTGGTTCCGCGACGCCGTCTCAGCCCAGATCCTCGAGCCCAACGCCATGAGTCTCGCCACGGCCTGGCCCGACGGTCGTCCGCTCGTCCGCACCGTCCTGCTCAAGAACTACGATTCCGCCGGCTTCGTCTTCTACACCAATCTCGAGAGCCGGAAGGCCCGGCAGTTGAAGGAGAATCCGCGGGCGGCGCTGCTCTTCCCGTGGCTGCTGCTCGAACGGCAGGTGATCCTGACCGGCCGTGTCGAACGGCTCTCGCTGGCCGAGACGGTGAAGTATTTCGTCACCCGCCCGCGCGACAGCCAGATCGGCGCATGGGCCTCGAAGCAAAGCTTACCGATCTCCTCGCGCAAGGTGCTGGAGCTGGAATGGGAGGCGTTGAAGCGCAAGTTCACTGCGGGCGAAGTGCCTCTGCCGGATTTCTGGGGCGGCTTCCGCGTCGTGCCCGACAGCATCGAGTTCTGGCAGGGCGGCCCGAACCGTCTCCACGACCGCATCCTCTACACCCGCACCGACGAGACGACGTGGACGATCGGGCGGCTCGCGCCGTAGTGGACCTTGGTTCATCCGCGAAGGGCGTGAAGGAACACGAAGAGGATAAACCGCAGAAGAAGCGGACCAGGCAGAATGGAAACGAGGACTTGTGGCTGGTAGGGCGACGGCTCCCGCCGAGCCGCCTTGGGGCCTTCGAAAGACAGGCTGGTTTCTCGCGGGAAGCCATGAGTTGGATCAGCGAGCAGGAAGTGCCGCTGGAACCAGCAGGATTTTCGAAAATGCACCGGCGCCTCGGCGGGAGCCATCGCCCTACCGATTTCAGACCTCGTAGCCGCCGATATGGATCAGCGCTGTTCTCTCGGAAACCGTTAGTCAACCGATCTCCGAGCAATCAAGCGAACATACTTCCGATCTTCCGCAGCACCGTTCCTGTCGCTTCGAGCCAGAGGCCGAAGACCGAGAGCAGATTCGCCTGGCCGGTCAGCAGCGGCAGCGCGACAAGGAGGACGAGGATGTTCCCCAGGAAGATGATCACGGCGGAGAACAGGTAGCCTTGGCTGGTGATGTCGGACTGCCGCGTCTTCAGCACATGGATCGTGAGCGTCGCGTGGAAGGCGTAGGCGGCGCCGAGCAGCAGGTGGAACCACGGCGACCAACGGTTCCAGTCCCAGATGAGATGCCCGATCAGGAAGAACAGCATCAGCAGCACCGCGTAGATCGGGAAGAAGTAGGGCGCGAGCGCGATGACGAAATTGGACTTGGTGATGACCACGTGCCCGCCCTGCGACGTCGCCTTGAACTTCTTCACCTTGCCGCCGAAGAGCCACGTCCAGACGGCGTGGGTCAGCTCGTGTCCGACGACGTAGATCCACATCGGCTTGGGCAATGTGACGAAGACGACGAACCAGCAGGCCGCGCCTCCGAGCAGCGCCACCCAGATCGAATCCGCGCGCCCCGTGCGCCCGACGACCAGCACCAAAGCCTTCACCGCGCCGATGCAGAACGGCAGCAGGAAAACGGCGATGAGGGTCTTACCCCATTTGGGCATGGGCCGAGTAGAAGCCGGACACGCGGCGGAAGGGAATTGGAAATGGGATTCAACGGGAGAGACTGGTCCCGGCTTCCACTTGTTGAACCAGGCCGAGCTTCACCAGGAAGTTCGGCGACTTGAGCCGTTTGGGCAGGGCGATGCCCGCTCCCAGAAGCATCACGCAGAAGAGAACTGTCAGATTGGCTCGAATGACGGGTTGGACGTAGCCGCTATCATCGATCGGACATTCCGTCAGCTTCCAGACCACCCATTCCTCCCAGAACGCGGTCAGCACGATGCTGATGACCAGGCCGGCGTAGACCGCGGACAGTTTCCAGAGCCAGTAGGCAGCCAAGTTGGCCGAGTCGGAGAAAAGAGCCGAGAAGCCGAACAGAAAGCAACTCGCACACAAACCCATCGTCATGAGAGTCGCCAATCCACCAGGAGAGAAGCGTTGCATCCACGGATGACGGACGGCGGCAATCGCCCGGCGCGCCGGCGGGAGGCATAGCGGCCAAACGATGAGCACTCCAAGAAACAGGATCGGCCCGCTGCCAATGAGGACGGCAACAAAGAAACCAATCACCGTGGTGAGCATGTTGGCCAAGATCATCAGGCCGAACGCGCGACCGACGCCCACATTCTTTTGCGACCACGCGAAGATGGCCGACTTCAGCAGGACAGCGGCTCCGAGGATGATCCAAGAGCCTGTCAGCATCCCGGGTCCGCCAACCACCTTGATGAACGGAAGGATCGGCTCGCACCCATGAGCGCTGGCTGAAATGCAAACCATTGCGGCCGCAACCAGAGATGCCTTCGACAGTTTCACGTTTTTCTTCATAGGTGCCCGCCCGATAGCCTCACAGATAGATTATCACCGCAGAATCTCTCGATTGGAAACGGGAAATCCGCCACGAAGCGCAGCACCGACTGTATCACCGGCACTACGCCCTTTCAGCGAGGCTGAGGACGCAACTGCTGGTCGAACCAAATGCCGAACTGGCGGATGTCCCAGGGCATCGTCAGCCAGCCGTGGCCGCCGCCGGGATGCACCTTCAACTTCACCTCACGGCCCAGCTTCTGCGCGGCTGCCTGGAACCACTCCGATTGTTCGAGGGGTGTCAGCGTGTCCGCGTCGCCATGATGGATGAGCACCGGAGGCAGATTCGAGGTGACATGGTAGATCGGCGACATCTCGCGGCCGATCAGTTTCCAGGCCGGCATGTTGGTCGCCTGCGGACCGAACCCGTCGGCGTAGCTCTTGGGCGGACCGCCGTCGCCGGGATTCTCCCTCGACTTGCCGAGATTCAGAAAGTCGGTGACGGGATAAAAAATAGCGACTGCCTGCACCGCGCTGCTCTCGCGGTCCACCGGGTCCGTGGCTTCCGGACGGCCCGGTCCTCCGCGCGTCGCGAGCATCAGGCCCAGATGCCCGCCTGCACTCCCGCCGGTGATCCCGATCCGCGCCGGGTCGATGCCGTAATCCTTGGCATGATGCCTCACAAACCGCACGGCCCGGTGCATGTCCTCGACGATCTCCATGATCGACGCCTGCGGACGGGACACATGGTAGACGGGGATCACCGTGTAGCCGCGACGAAGCAGTGGCGCCGCGATCCAGTCGCGGAACGTCCCCGGCTTGCCGGACATCCATCCGCCGCTCACCAGTAAAAGCACGCCCACGCCGTTGGGTTTCTCCGGCCGCAAGACATCGATCGCCAGCGTTTCCCCGCCGCGCTGCCCGTAGGCGATGGCGTTCGTGCGCTGCACCGTGGGATGGAAATACCACCAGCCACCGCAGGCGATCATCGCAAGCAGCAGCACGACCGCACCCAAGGTCCAAAAAGTTCTCCGGAGAATGCGTTTCCAGTTCATGTGAAAAAGCTGACGGAACCCTGGCTCAAGCCGGCGCGCGCTGCCAAGCATAGTCCATCTGGCGGGCGGTGCGGACGGCGAGTTTCTCGCCTTCAAGACGGGCGACGAGGTGCAGGCTCATGTCGATCCCGGCGGAAATGCCGGCCGAGGTGGCGATGTCGCCCTGATCAATCCAGCGTTGGTCTTCGAAGACATGGATGCCGGGAAACATGGTGCGAAAATCGGCGATGTCCTCCCAGTGCGTGGTGATCGACTTGCCTTTGAGCAAACCGGCCTTGGCCAGCAGGAACGCGCCGGTGCAGACCGATGCCGTCAGTTCGGCTTTGGCCGAGGTGCGCGCAATCCAGTCGATGACCGTCGGCCGCTCCAGTTCCGCCGAGACCAAGCCGCCCGGCACAATCAACAGATCGCCCGGGGGATGGCTCGCGAAATCGTGGTCCGGCAGCACCGTCAATCCACCACAAGCACGAACTAGCCGGAGGGCTTCTGCGACGGTGACGACTTCAAACGGATTGGCCGAACCCGGGATCAATTGCGCTTTCAGGCGTGCCGCCTTGTTCGTCGTCGTGCAGTTCGCCGACGAGCACCGGACCGAAGTGGACCCGCCACACTCCGCGGCGCCCGGGCTTCAGGCCGACATGGTCTCCCACGAACGCCTCGCCGACAGACCGCCGGGTTCCCCGCCAGTTGATCTCCCCGTTGCCCCGCACCCATCTCCGTTCCCAGTCCGCCGCGTAGGGCCAGGGCGGGACGTGCTTGGGCAGCCGTCGCCGGTTCTTCCGGAAGCGGGCGGCCGGCACTTCCATCGCCAGTCCTTCGTGCGGGCGTTCGCGGTTGTAGTCGCGCAGCCACCGCGTGCTCCGGCGCTGCTGACCCGCCTGGGTCCAGGCCGGGCGGAGCGCCACCTCCGCCTTGTAGACCCGGTGGAACTGCTCGTGCGCCCCGTTCTCGCACGGCCGGCCCGGGGTTGTGAACTCCACCGCGATCCCCAGCCGGATCCACCACGCGCTGAGCCGCGTCAGCCCCGTCGGCCCGCCGCCGCCGAAGGGCGTGCCGTTGTCGCACCGGATGCGCTCCGGCAGCCCGTGTTCCTTGAAGATGCGGTCAAACTCCCGCCTGGTCTGCGCCAGTCCCTGGCCGGCAAGCAGCCCGATCCTCAGCACGTAGCAGCTGTGCAGGTCCCGCACGGTCAGGGGTCGGCTCACCGTGGACACCGGCGGCAGACCGGCCGGTCCGGACTTCTTCCCGAGGCGATGCCGCAGCTTCCGTGCTCCCCACGTCCGCCGCGGCATCCGTCTCACCAGACAGTAACGATCCTCTTGTTTGTCGATCGTTTTCGACGGCGTAGGCCCCGGATCGTCTCACCCACCATGTGAGAAAGTGCCTTTCCTGCCTGCCCTTTGCGGACCATTCGCGGCGAACCGACACGACCGCCGTAGCGGACAAGGGATTCGGAGGAAAACTGATAGCAACCCGGGGCAGGCTGGAAGCCCGCCCTACCTTCTGCCGCATGAGTCCGCCTCAGCAGAGCGTGACGCCTTCGATGGTCAGGAGGCGACGCTTCCAGTCGAGACCGCCGGAGAACCCGCCGAGCTTCCCGCCGACGGCCAGGACGCGGTGGCAGGGAATCAGCAGGGGAATGGGATTGGCCCCGCAGGCCTGGCCCACGGCTTGGGCACCGCGCGGCCGGTTCACAGCGGCGGCGATCTCGCCGTAGCTCAACGTCTGTCCAAGAGGGATGCGCCGCAGCTCGCGCCAGACCGCCTGTTGGAAATCCGTTCCGGCCGGAACCAACGGAGGCAATTGTTTTGGAGCCTTCCCTGCCAGCATTGTCTTCACCGCCGCGCTGGCGAGGACGTGCCATGCGGCCACCGGGTCCGGCACGTTGGAGGAAATAGAACCCACTTTCTCGGAAGGAAAGTTCAGGCCCGCCAAGCCAGCGTCGGAATACTGCGCGACAAAGAGACCGTGATCCGTGGAAACCGGCAGCACATACGGATGGTCCGCAGTGTTCATTCGTCCCGGCCGTCTCGGGTGAAGAATAACAGCCCTGCGACCCCGACCTCGAATACGAGTCCACCGACGAGGAGAAGTGAAACGCTCATGCCGGTCGTCAGTGTTTCGCGACCATCGCGATGATGCCCCAGAGCACGAGGACTAAGATGATGGCCACGGCTATGAACCGGTTTCGCGCGACACGCTTCTCGATCTTCAGCGGACGCATGCCCTGGATCTGCCCGGCCGCGAGCAGCGAGATGAGCTTGGGATTGGCGGACGGTTTGCCGGTGAACTGTTCCTTCACCTGACGCCACAGGCCCGGGAGGTCGAACTTGCGGACGCCGAACTCATTGTAGACGCCGGGTTCCTTCGTCGCGGTCGTGGTGGCGGGTGGTTCCCAGCGGGGCGCTTGTCCGCGCAGCGGATCCGCAGGGGCCGAACCCGCGGCGGAGTGGGGTGTCGGTCCCATCGGACGGGCGGTGGAACGCATCTTGCCCCAGCTGGAATGGGCTTCGACGGGAGGCAACGGGGCGGGAGCGGGTTTCGCCGTGGATGCGTCCTCATTCAACCTGCGGATCTTCTCCTCCAGTTCGGAGATTTCGCGGTTCAATTCCCTCGCCCTGTCGGAAATCGGATCGGCTTTGCGCTTGAACAACCCCATGTCGACAACAGTGGGATCACGGCTTCCGCAGAAGGAGGATCAGGAAGATGGCGAACGCCAGGACCACCAGCGGCCAGGTGAAGGCCAGGCCGATACGGCCCAGTTCAAGGAAGCTGCGGGCGCCGAAAGGCAGTCCGCTCTGTTCGCCCGAAGTCTTGCCGTCGGGGCCGGTGGATTTCGCCTTGTCGCCGGCGAGCACGGGGAACTTCAGCCGCGCCCCGTTCCACTCCATGCGCGCGCTTTCGATGATCGTCAGGCCGCGGGTGAGTTCGGCGTTGTAGTTCTCACGGGTCCAATCCGTCTCGCGGATGCTCTGGACCTTGGCGAGGGCCTCGCGAAATTCCTGCAACGTCCGCGCCATCTGCTCGGCGTCGCGGCGATGGGCGAACTCGGCTTCCTCGAGGAGTCCGATTCCCCGGACGAGCTGCTGCTCGGTCTCGGTGCGCCCCTGCTGGAACTCGTTCTGGCGTCGGCGCAACTCCTCGAGCTGGGTGCGTTCGCGTTCAAGGTCGTCCTGGGCGCGCTTGAGCTCGGACAGCTTGGACTGGGCTTCCGACATCCTGGCCTCCACTTCCTCGCGGCTCGGCGCACGGTTGGCCGTGGCGCGGCCGATGGACATGGAACCAGTCGGACCGGCCGAAGATATGGAGGTGCCGCCGGACTGGTAATCGCGGTCGACGAACTCCGCGGGATCGAACTCTAAAGCCATTGAGCGAGTTACTCACGACCTCCGGATCAAGTAAAGGGGCTGCTCCACGGGGTTGTTCACCGGGTCGAGAACCGGGTTATGGGCGTGCAAACGGCCACCTGATGGGTGGGATTAGGCTTGCGACAGGGCCCTGTGAATCGCTATAGGCCTTCCGATTGATAGCATATTGGCGCTCGATGTTTAATGGCTTTTTGAACCAGTCTCGTCCGGGGAGGACCGTTTGAACCGGCCCTACCAACCCCGGGGCAACCCCCAAAACTACGGACCGCGGATCAACGGAAAGATCCGTGCGAAGGAAGTCCGCGTCGTCGGCGACGAGGGCAAGCAGCTCGGCGTGATGCAGCTGGGCGACGCCCTGACCGCCGCCCGCCAGGCGGGCGTGGACCTCGTCGAGATCGCGCCCAACGCCGTTCCTCCCGTTTGCCGCCTGGTCGATTACGGCAAATACAAATACGAGCAGAACAAGAAGGAGAAGGAGTCCAAGAAGCACCAGGCCGCCAACGTGGTGAAGGAGGTCCAGCTCACCCCGCGCATCGATCCGCACGATCTCTCGATCAAGGTGGCCCATGCCGTCGACTTCATGTGCGAAGACATGAAGGTCAAGGTGGCCCTCAAGTTCAAGGGCCGCGAAATGGCCCACAAGGAATTCGGCTTCGAGGTCATCAAGAAGTTCATCGAGGACACGAAGCCCTGGGGACATCCGGACAACGACCCCCGCCTCAACGGCAGGACGATTGTCCTAATGATGAGCCCCCTTCCGAAGAACAAGCGCGCCAAACATCCCCGCGCCGATTCCTCCGGTCGTGTGGCCGAAAACCCGAATCCTCCGAAGGCACCCGTCATCGATACGGATGACGACGATGATGACGAGGGTGAAGAGCCCTCGGCCAGCGCCGCGACTCAACCGGCAGCCTGAGTCAACCCGACAACTGATTTCGCACGAAGCCCGGTCCCAGGACCGGGCTTCTTCGTTTCCGGATGCCCTACCCGGAACTTACTTGCTTCCGGGCTTGATGGCAGGGGTCCCCGCGAGATCGGGGGGAAGGTTGTTCGGGTCGAATGTCTCCACCTTCAAAGCCAGCAGGCTGAAAGTCGGAACGCCCAGTGGGGCGACTCCGTTGGAACGGTCCACCACCATCCCCACACCGGCCACGATTCCGCGATGGCCACGCACGATGGCCATCGTCTCCTTCGCACGGCCGCCTTGTGTGACCACGTCTTCGATGACGAGCAGTTTTTCTCCCGGCGCGATCTTGAAGTTGCGCCGAAGGACGAGATTGCCCTCCTCCTTCTCCGCGAAAATGAAGCGCAGTCCCAGCTGACGCGCGACTTCCTGGCCGATCACAAGGCCGCCCATGGCGGGAGCGATCACGGTGGTGGCCCCGAGATGGCGAAGCTTCGCGGCGAGCGCGGCGCCGAGCTTTTCCACATCCGGCATCTGCTGAAGGGCCAGGGCGCATTGGAAAAACTGCCGGCTGTGCAGTCCGCTGCGGAGGACGAAATGGCCTTCCAGCAGGGCACCGGATTTCCGGAAGATCTGGATCACGTCGGCATCAGTCATGTCGAGAGTCTTCGCGGCGGCCGTCCGCGAGGCAAGTCCCGCCAAATCGGCCCCGGGAGAATCAGGTTTTCCGTTTGCATTCCCCGTTGCGCCGGTAAGTTCCACCTCATGCCGGTCCTGACCAATCCCGCCCTGACGGCTCTTCTCGAAGCGTCGAAGGATGGGCTTGTCTTCGTGCAGGTGCTCATCGCTCCCCACGGGGACGGCTTTCGACTGCGCCACACGGCCGATGCCTCGGTCGAATCGGACCAGCTACAGCCGGTTCCGCTCAACGGGCTGCGGCAACTGGCGCAGTTCACGGACGCCGGAGCGTTTAGGCCGCTCAAGGCCGCGCCCACCCTGAAACGCGGCTGGCGGACGGACGTGTCCTCTCCCTGCGAACTCGAACTCGCATTGCAACAGCTCTACCCAGGAGCGGTGGCCGATTGGTTCGCCGCGCTCCGCGAGCCCGCGCCCATTACCCACTACCGGGACTTCGCGAATCGCCAGACGGGCA
The DNA here is from genome assembly GCA_043775315.1 of Verrucomicrobiota bacterium. Taxonomy (GTDB): domain Bacteria; phylum Verrucomicrobiota; class Verrucomicrobiia; order Limisphaerales; family CANJSG01; genus CANJSG01. Next base: position 12,115 of record JAYVSO010000028.1, on the reverse strand, counting down.
TGTATCGCGTGACCCAGATCCTGCCGGACGAACGCGCCGCCCAAGTTGCCCGGGCGAGCTGCCGGTCCGAGCACTGCCTGAAACGCCGTTTGTGGACCGTGCCCGGCCTGGAGTCCGACGGCCCCGAAGCCAAGAGCGTCGTGCCCTGCCTCGAACCCTGTCAGGTCGTCCTCGAGTTCGCGCGAAAGGCCATGAAGATCGAGCAGGAGGAACGCATCGAACTGAAGCTTGCGCCGTCGGAGCTCGCCACGATCAAGGAAGCTCTGGCCCACGCGGCCGCCCATCCGGAACCGGGACTTCGCGAAGGCGATGTCGCCCCGGCCCGGAGCGTCCGACGTGTCCGCCTGCTGCTGGCCAAGCTTGACGGCATCGGAACACCCAACGATCACTCTGAAGAACACTGATCCTTCCAACATGAAATCCCCCGCCCCGCGCACCACGCCAATCTTCCTACAAGCCCTCGCCCTTGGAACCGTGGCCGCCTTGTCCCTGACCGGCTGCAAACCTTCCGAAGAGAAGCCCCAGGCGGCATTGGTCGTGGCTGCACTCACAAATTTCGTCCCCGATCAGCCCAAGGCTGCACCGGATCAGCCGAAGATGGAGATCATCGAGCAAATCGTGAAAAAAGCGACCCCCGATCAGCTTTCCTGGGACGAATTGATCAAGAGGGTGACGATAGCGCGTCCACCGAAGGAGTGGAACGAGACCCCGCCGACAAGGGAAGAGATCAAGGCGTTCGAGGTTGCCCAAGCGGCCTCCTTCGAGAAGAACGCGGGCATTGTCCGTGAGTTCATCAAGGCACATCCGACCCATCCTAAGATCACCGACGCCAAGCTGATGGAATTCCGTTTTGCTTTGGGCTCTGTCCAAGGCGGGCGCGAAGCCCTCAAGGACAGGGTTATCTCCTTGGCCGATGAGCGGATCGCGATGGCGTCGGTGAACGACCAGGAGAAGTTCCAGCTCGAACTCGTGAAGGTGGAGATGGGGATGCCGGCGGCGGATCGGGAAGACAGCGTGAAAAGCGCTCCCATCCTGGTCAAAGCCACCAGGGCGTTGCGGCTCAAGTATCCCGGCAATGAGGCGGCTAACGAGTTCCTCATGAGGCTCACTTACATGCTCTCCAGCAACGAGGAGATCCTAGCGCTGGTCAAAGACGTGTTGGCTTCGACCTCGGCGGAAAGCACCAAGCTGGAGGCCGAGGAGCTGATAAAGAAACTCGACCGCGTCGGAAAGCCCTTGGACATCCAGTTCACCTCCCTGGATAACCGCAGGGTCAGCCTCCAGGAAATGAAGGGCAAGGTGGTCCTCGTGGATTTCTGGGCCACATGGTGCGGCCCTTGCATGGCCGGAATCCCGGAACTCAAGGGGCTGTATGCAAAACTAAACCCGAAGGGCTTTGAGATCATCGGCATCAACCGCGACTACGAACTCAATTCTTTGCTTAAGGCCGTGAAGGCCGAAGGCCTCTCGTGGCCCCAGGCGTTTGATGCAGCGGATCCGGAAAAGCAGATCAGCGAAGCTTTAGGCGTGAAGGTTCTCCCCACGCTGTGGCTGGTCGACAAGAAGGGCAACCTCCGCGACCTCAACGCCGGCGCCGGACTCGAAGCGAAGGTCGAGAAACTCCTCAACGAGAAGTGACCTTTTGGCGACGGCGCCACGTCGCAAGCTTGGCAGGCAGTTGAAGATCCCAGGGGTGAACGCTAGTCGCCTTCCGCGTGAGCCTCTACGCCCCCGCCATCTCCAAATGCTCCCATTGGAAGACGTGGCTTCAGCGTGGTCCCGATGTTTCGCGTCCCATCATCAATGCCGACCGTGTGGAGCGGCTCAATCGGGACGCCTTCGAAGTGAGGCAGGTGCCGGGCGTGACTTGGCGGATTGTCCCGACGAATGCGGCGAGGCCTTATCCCAATCGAGGAACCCAAAATGAATCCTCTCGGTAGCTACGCTCGTGGAAGCGCCCCTGGAACGGATAAGTTTCCAGGTTTAATGAGGATCTTTATCGCGCCCGGATTGTTTGGCGCAGTGGAGAAGCAGAGATGGAGATGCTCTCGGTAAACATTGGCCAAGCAAACTGATCCCATCAGGCATGCGGCGTTTCCTCTATGATCGATCTATTCAGCCGCCTCGGTATCGCGCTCGGGCTTGGCTTGCTCGTCGGACTGCAGCGTCAGCGGACTGACGCCCGGCTCGCGGGTTTCCGGACGTTTCCGCTCGTGACGTTGCTGGGTGCGATGTGCGCGTTGCTGGCGGAGAGCTTCGGTGGATGGACGGTGGCGGGTGGGTTGGCGGCGCTGGCGCTCATAATTGTCGGCGGCAATCTTCTTTTGCGGCGTGGAGGCGGGGGAAATCCTGGAGTCACCACGGAAGTCACCATGCTGCTCATGTTCGTCATCGGGGCCTATACAATGGTGGGCTCGCTGGCGGTCGCGATTGTGATCTGCGGGGCCGTGGCCGTGCTGCTGCATTTGAAACCGCAGATGCACTCGATGGCGCGGAGGATCAGCAATCCCGATTTCACGGCGATGATGCAGTTCGCGCTGATCTCCCTGGTCATTCTTCCGGTGCTGCCCAACCAGGATTACGGACCCTTCTCGGTGCTCAATCCGTTCAAGATCTGGCTGATGGTTGTCCTCATCGTCGGCCTCAGCCTCGGCGGATACATCGCCTACAAGCTGATCGGGATTCGGGCGGGAGCCTGGGCCAGCGGCCTGCTGGGTGGGCTCATCTCGAGCACGGCCACGACGGTGAGCATCGCGCGGCGGAGCCGGCAGTCTCCCGGACAGGCGGAAGTTGGCGCCTTCGTGATCATGATGGCGTCCGCCGTGTCGTTGCTCCGCGTCGGTATCCTCGTCGGAGTGGTCGCACCGCAATTGCTGCGGGCGGCGGCGGCTCCTCTTGGCGCGATGTTGGCTGTGCTCGCACTGTTTGCATGGACGAGCTTGCGGCAGAGCAGCCAAGCGCCGTCTTCGGTCCCGGAGCAGAACAACCCGGCCGAGTTGAAATCCGCCGTGGTGTTCGGCCTGCTTTACGCGCTCGTGCTGGTCGGAGTCGCCGCGGCCAACGAGCATTTTGGCCGCAACGGGCTCTATGTGGCCGCCGTGGTTTCCGGACTCACCGACATGGACGCGATCACCCTGTCCGTCACCCAGCTGGTGAACTCCATCGGGATCACACCCGGCACGGGATGGCGGCTGATCCTCGTCGCGGCGATGGCGAACCTCGCCTCCAAGGCGGCCACGGTGGCGGCACTTGGAGAACGGCGGTTGCTCCGACGTGTAGCTTTCGGCTTCGGGGCGGCCGCGGGGACGGGTGCGGTAATGTTGTTTTATGGACCAGCTTGAGCCAACTCACCCGATGCCACCCCTGAAAGACCAGCCTTGGCACACGTTGGCCTCCGCAGAGGCGGTTCAATTCCTCGGCGTTAATGCGTCCACTGGCCTGTCGGTGGAGGAAGTCCTCAGCCGCCAAAAAGAATTTGGCCCGAATCAGATGACCGCGCAGCAGCGCGTCAGCCCGTGGATACACTTCCTCCTGCAGTTCCATCAGCCGCTCATTTACATCCTGCTCGCCTCGACCGGCATCGCGGCGGCCATGGGCGAATGGGTGGATGCGTCGGTCATTTTCAGCGTCGCCTTCATCAATGCCGTCGTCGGCTATTTGCAGGAGGCGAAGGCGGAGAAGGCCATTGAAGCGCTGGCGAAAATGGTTCTCACCGAGGCCACAGTGCGGCGCGGCGGCGAGAAACTGCGAATTCCTTCGGCCCAACTGGTGCCGGGCGACGTGGTGCTGCTGCAATCCGGCGACCGCGTGCCCGCCGATCTGCGCCTGCTGCTAGGGCGAAACTTGCACATCGAGGAGGCGGCGCTGACCGGCGAATCGCTCCCCGCTGAAAAGCAAACCGAGCCACTTCCCGCAGACACCATTCTCGCCGAACGCACCAATCTCGCCTTCACCGGCACGCTTGTCACCGCTGGCCAGGGCGAGGGCGTGGTCTTCGCCACCGGCGACCAAACGGAGCTGGGCCGCATCGCCGGGATGATGGGTCTGGTCGAGGATTTGCAGACGCCGCTCACGCGCAAGATCGCGCACTTCAGCCGCCTGCTGCTGTATCTGATCCTCGGGCTGGCGGCGTTGCTTTTCCTCGCGGGGATCCTGCGCGGCCAGCCGTGGCCGGAGATGTTCATGGCGGCGATCGCGCTGGCCGTGGGCGCGATCCCCGAGGGGCTGCCCGCGGTGGTGACCATCACGCTCGCCATCGGCGTCGGGCGCATGGCCCGGCGGCACGCGATCATCCGCAAACTGCCCGCCGTCGAGACACTCGGCGGCACCACCGTCATCTGCTCGGACAAGACCGGCACGCTCACGCAGAACCAAATGACCGTGCGGGAAATCCACGCCGGCGGGCGGCTCTACCACGTCACCGGCAGCGGCTACGAGCCGGTGGGGAAGATTCACTTCGAGCAGGCGCCCGTCGTCGTGGGGGAAAATGTCGCGCTCATCGAAACGCTCGGCGCGGGTCTGCTGTGCAACGATTCGCGGCTCGTGCGCGATGCAGACGGCCAGAACGTCGTGCAGGGCGACCCGACCGAGGCCGCGCTGATCGTCGCCGCGCAAAAGGCCGGGCTGGCGGAGGAGGAAATGAGCGGGCGGCTGCCGCGCATCGAGACGATCCCCTTCGAGTCCGAATACAGCTACATGGCCACGCTGCACGGCGCCGTTCACGAGCCGAAGATGATCTACATCAAGGGCGCCGCGGAGGCGCTGCTCGGCAAATGCACGCACGCGCTCGACGAAGACGGCGGCCGCGCGCCGCTGGACGCCGCGCTCGTGCTCCGCCACGCCGAGGCCATGGCCGCGCGCGGCCTTCGCGTCCTCGCCTTTGCCCGGCGCGAGATGCCCGCGGTGCACCGCGGCCTCGAGCACGAGCACGTGGCCGGCGAGCTCACCTTCCTCGGCCTTCAGGGCAAGCTCGATCCGCCGCGCCCGGAGGTGATCGCCGCCGTGGCCCGGTGCCGCGCCGCCGGCATCCGCGTGAAAATGATCACCGGCGACCACGTGCTCACCGCCACCGCCATCGCCGCGCAGATCGGCCTGGAGACCGGCGCGGACGTCGCCGCGCTCACCGGCCGCGATTTGGAGAAGCTCACCGACGACGAACTCGCCGCCGCCGCCGACCGCACCGCCGTCTTCGCGCGCGTCGCGCCCGAGCAGAAGCTGCGGCTCGTCAAGGCGCTGCAAGCGCGCGGCCACATCGTCGCCATGACCGGCGACGGCGTGAACGACGCGCCCGCGCTCAAGCAGGCCGACATCGGCATCGCCATGGGCATCACCGGCACCGACGTGTCGAAGGAAGCCGCCGACATGATCCTGACCGACGACAACTTTGCCTCCATCGAAGCCGCCGTGGAGGAAGGCCGCGGCATCTTCGACAACCTCACCAAATTCATCCTCTGGATCCTGCCGACCAGCGCCGGCGTCTCGCTGATTCTGCTCGTCGCGATCATCGGCGGCATCACCTTGCCCATGCTGCCCACGCAATTGCTGTGGCTCAATCTAGTGACCGCCTTGCTCCTCGGCCTGACGCTCGTCTTCGAGCCCAAGGAAAGCGACATCATGCAGCGCCCGCCGCGCGACCCGAAAAGGCCGCTGCTCACCTTCCCGCTGCTCATGCGGACGGGGCTGGTGACGCTCATCTCGACCGCGGGCGCGTTCGGCCTCTTCGCCTGGGAGCGCGGCATCGAAGGGACGAACCTCGACGAAGCCCGCGCGGCCGTCGTCAACGTGATCGTGATGGTGCAGACCTTCTACCTGCTTAACTGCCGCAGCAGAACTCGCTCGATCTTTTCGATCGGCCTTTTCTCCAATCCCTGGCTGATCGCCGGCATCGCCGTGACGTGGCTGGCGCAGCTCGCTTTCACTTATTTGCCTCTGTTCAATCGGCTGTTTCACACCGCGCCGGTCCGAGCGGAGGCGTGGGTCTACATCGTGGCCATCGGCCTCTTCACCTTCGCCGTGGTCGAACTGGAAAAGTGGCTGCGCTTCCGCGCGCCAAAGTCGGAAAGAGCATCACGATGACCTCGCGTTACCAGCCCGCACAGGATGTCCCGCGTTCGTCGCCTGCCGGTAAGTCGCCCATCAAAATGGCGGTGCTCGGCGCGGGCAATATGGGCACGGCGCTGGCCCATGCGCTCGCGGGCAACGGCCACAAAGTCACCATCTGGGATCATTTTCCCGAGGTCGTGGAGGACATCCGGCTGCGCCGCGAAAACCGCCGCTTCCTCCCCGGCATCCGCCTGCACGCGGGCGTCCGCGCCACGGCCAGCCCGAGCGAGTGCGTCGCGGGCGCGGCGCTCATCGTGGTGAGCGTGCCATCGGCTTTCGTCACCTCGACGCTGGTCCCGGTCTTGCCGGTGTTGGAGAAGCATGCCGTGTTGTTGAACGTCGCGAAGGGTTTTGCTCCACGCACCCGGCTGCTGTTGCCGTTAGTGCTGGGCCGCCTGGCACCCGGCCACCCCTGCGTCCATCTGGCCGGACCAGCCATCGCCAACGAGCTGGCGCGTGGTGTGCCTGCATACGTTGTGCTGGCCGCAGAGGAGGAGCGCATCGCCCTGCGCGTTGCGGGTTGGTTTGCGGGGCTGTCTTTCATCCCAGATACCACCACCGATGTGGCGGGCGCCGCACTGGGAGGAATCTTGAAGAACGTCTATGCCATCCTCCTCGGCTGCCTCGAAACGTTGAGCGGCGACTCGCGCAATCTCGAAGCGGCCGCGATCACCGCCTGCGTGCGCGAGATGGTGGAAATCACGGGGGCGCACGGCGGCCGGCCCGCCACGCTCTACGGAATGGCTGGGTTGGGCGATTTGGTGGCGACGGGGTTATCCCGCGACAGCCATAACCGTCAATTCGGGCAGATGCTCGCCGCAGGGAAAACGGTCGCGGAAATTGAAAAGGAGAAGAGTTGGCTGCCGGAAGGCGCGCGTGCGGTCTCGTCTGTGTGTGCTCTCGCCCGCGCGGGGCGAGTGCCGGCCCCTCTGGCAGGATGGGTGCGCCAAGTGCTGGGTGGTGCGACGCCTTCAATCGAAGGCTTGGTGCGCGTTTTGCGCGTCTCCTCCCAGCCTGACCGGATGGCGAAGAAGACGCCGCCGCTGCCTGATTCGCATGCTGCTCCAGACTAACCAACACCGTTAAAACACCCATGACCACCGTTGCCTTCTACGACACCAAGCCTTACGACCGCGAATACTTCGAGCGCGCGCCGGAAGCGCACCGGCTTCACCGCCAGTTCCACGAATTTCGTCTCACCAGCGAAACCGCCGCCAGCGTGAACGGCGCGCAGGCGGTCTGCGTGTTTGTCAACGACCGGCTCGACGCTCCGTGTTTGAAGAAACTTCACCAGGCCGGCGTCCGGCTCGTGGCCTTGCGCTGCGCGGGTTTCAACAACGTTGACCTCACGGCCGCGAAGTCACTCGGCCTTGCCGTCACCCGCGTGCCCGCCTACTCGCCGCACGCCGTGGCCGAGCACACCGTCGCCCTGCTGCTCGCGCTCAACCGCAAAATCCACCGGGCCTACAATCGCGTGCGCGAACACAATTTTTCCCTGAACGGCCTCGTTGGCTTCGATCTCCACGGCAAGACCGTGGGCGTGGTCGGCACGGGAAACATTGGAAAAATAGCGGCGCAGATTTTTCGTGGGTTCGGCACGGAAGTGCTGGCCTTCGACCCGATTCCGTCACCCGAATGGGCGGCGGGCATCGGCGTGCGCTACACCGACTTCGAAATGCTGCTGGCCAACAGCGACATCGTCTCACTGCACCTGCCGCTGACTCCGGCCACGCGCCACCTGCTGAACGCGGCGACCTTCGCCCGGATGAAGCCGGGCGCGTATCTGCTCAACACGAGCCGCGGCAAGCTGGTGGACACCACGGCGCTCATCGAGGCACTCAAGTCCGGCCGGCTCGGCGGCGTCGCACTCGATGTCTATGAGGAAGAGGAAGGCATCTTCTTCGAGGACCATTCCGGCGAAATCCTGCAAGACGACGAACTATCGCGCCTGCTGACTTTTCCCAACGTGCTCATCACCGCCCACCAGGCTTTCCTCACGCATGAAGCGTTGAGCGAAATTGCGCACGTGACGACGGCGAACCTCGTCCAACTCGAAACGGGCGGGGCATTCCTCACCGAGACCACGCTATGAAACTCTTATGACCACAATCACTCCACGACTACCTTCAACAGGGCGAAAAGCTTCGCCATGTCGATAAGCGTATCCCCCGCTAAACATGAGGAATCCGCGTCTCCTATGTGGAACTCGTGCCGCTCAACGCAGAAGGCAGAGCGTAAAGCAGTTCAGTCTGGCAACGCCGCCCGAGCTTGCGAAGTGATGGCCAACACAGCCGGGTGCGTCAGCTTGCGCTCCGCGCTGATGGCGTAGAATTCCTGACGGCAATCCTCGGTGCGGCCGATGACTTGGAAACCGTAGCGCGCGACCGCTTCTTCGACCGCCAGGGTCGGCAACGCGAAAAAGCCCAGGCCGTCCACCGCCGTCACTTTCATCAGGGCCGCGTCGTCGAACTCCGCCACTACGCGCGGGCGAATATCTTCGGCTTGAAACCATTTCTCCAGCGATTGGCGCAGGGCGGTGTTGCTCGTAGGCAACAGAACCGGCGCATCGGTTAGTGATTTTGGAAATTTGCGCTTGAGGGTAGCGGCCAGCTTTCGCTCGGCGCAGAAGGTCACGCCACATTCGCCGAGCAGGTGGTTGAAGACTTTAATGGGGAGCGAACTGGGCGCGGGTTCGTCCGCCAGCACGATGTCCAGCCGGTGGGCGGCCAGTTGGCCGAGCAGGTCGGCCACTTTGCCCTCGCGGCAGACGGCCTGGATGGGCTGCTCCAGTTTGAAAATGGGTTTGATGATCGCGTAACTCACCAGTTTAGGCAGGGAGTCGGTGATGCCGATGTGGACGCGCAACGGACGCGCGCTGGGCCGTTGCCGGGCGGCGTCGAGGAGTTCCTGTCCCAGCGAAAAAATCTCCTCGGCGTAGCTCAACACTCGATGGCCGGCCTCGGTCAGCGCCAGGGCGCGGCCTCCCCGCCGGAACAGTTTCTCTCCGAGCACGCCTTCCAGTGCGGCAATCTGCGCGCTGATGGTGGGCTGGGAGACGTGCAGTTTTTCCGCCGCCTTGCGCAAGCCGCCTTCTTTGGCGACCACCCAGAAATAACGCAGGTGATGGTAGTTCAAGAATTCCACGCGGACAGAGTATTCGCTTAAACCTAAGAGTCGATTCCAAAAGTCGTAATAGGCTAAGTGTGACACCGCCGCTATTCTGGCGGCATGAAAACTACGATCACGTTGAAAGAGTTCAGTGCCTTGTCGTTTGACGCGGGCAAGGCCACGGGGCGGACAGTGCCGGTCAACGGAAATTCGCCGCAGCAAACTCCCAAGAAAATCCGGCCCCTCGATCTCTCTCCAGTGCGAAGTGACAAAAGCTTTCGCGAGATGCTGCATCGGGTGGGACGGGACATCACTCAACTCCTCGGCGAGCCGTCTTATCGTCGCTACGGAATCAACGAGTGAACTGAAGCGAAGGTGATCCGTAGTTATCAAAGCGCCCGCGAGCGGGGCGCGAAACGAAATCAACAGACTGTTTCCCATCATGAACACGAAGACAGCAGGTTACCTGATTCTCTACGGCGGCTTCCTCATTGTCATGGGGTTGGTCGGCTACTTGTCGAACCCGGAAAAGGCGAAGACCGCGCTGATGTCCGGTGGCACCTTCGGCTCGCTTTTGATTCTCTGGGGCGTGCTGGGAGCGCGGGGTGTTCGGTGGAGTTTGCCGGCATCCATCGTGACCACCGGCTTCCTGACGCTGGTCTTCGCGTGGCGGGCGAGCATGGGCTGGCCTTGGGCGTTGCGCTCATCGCGCTGCCCGGCCCCGCCTTCCTGATGATCCCCTCCGGGCTGGCGATTCTGGCAATTGAATTTGCCTGGGCCAGACGATGGTTGCGTTCGGCACGCGCGCTCCTGCCGCGGCGTTCCAAAGACGACTCTGCTGCGCCGCGGAAGAAGTTAACCATGAAATCAATTTGGCGGAGTGCGGGCTTCCTGATTCGGCAGGTGCGCCGAACCCTGCTGCCGCAAAGAAAGAACACATGACACAAGCGGCTCATGCTTTCGTCGGTCAATTTCCTGTGGCATCTGCTGCCGTTGCTCACCGGGAGGCAGCGTAACTAACTTCTCCCATCCCAAACCTTAACTACGGACATCCCGCATTATGAAAATCCAATTCCGGATTCGCGGCCTCAACGCCAACGCCAACCTGCGCGCCTGGCTGGAGAAGCAACTCGAACGCTTGCATAAGCTCATCCCCGTCTCCACTGCCGAAGTGGTTCTGGAACGGCAGCCGGACAACGCGCCCGCCTTCCGCGCCCATGTGCATCTGGCCGTGCCCGGCCCGGACATCCATGCCGCCGCCCGCGACCACACGATGGAAGCCGCCTGGCTCAAGGTTGTAAAAAATCTGCGCCAGCAAATCGAGCGGCGCAAAACCCGCCAACAACTCCGGCACAAGGGCCACCGTCAGCATCCGCTGACGGCCAGCCGCTGGTCCGGCACTGCGGTCGCCGCACGGTCTTGAGGCCAATCGAATCCCGGCTGCCGCGCCGCATGAACAGTCTAACGAAGAAAGGTCGAAGCATGAAAAACGAAACGAGAATGAACACGAAGAACAAAGACAACGCCGGCCAGCACGAGTCGAAGCGGATTCATTTTGAATTCACTTCTCCAACCGCCGAGTCGGTTTCCATCGCCGGCACTTTTAACGAATGGCAACCGAACGCCACGCCGATGATCGCTCTGGGTCAAGGCCGTTGGGCGAAGGACTTGGCGTTGCCACCCGGCGACTACGAGTATTGCCTGGTGGTGGACGGCCAATGGACACCCGATCCACAGGCCACAGAGACCGCGCCCAATCCATTCGGCGGCGTGAACTCGATTCGCAAGGTGGGCAACGGCGGCTGATCCATCAGACACGACGCATGACACACGAAATCTGGCTCTGGATCGGATTCAACCTCTTCGTGCTGGCGATGCTGGCGCTGGACCTCGGCGTGTTCCATCGCAAGTCGCACGTCGTCTCGGTCCGCGAAGCCATCGCCTGGACGGTCGCGTGGATCACGCTCGCGCTGCTGTTCAATCTCGGCGTGTGGCATTTCGCGGGGGCGCAGAAGGCGCTGGAGTTCACCACCGGCTACCTCATCGAGTATTCGTTGAGCGTGGACAACATTTTCATCTTCGCGCTGCTGTTCTCGTATTTCGCCGTGCCGCCGAAGTTCCAGCACCGGGTGCTGTTCTGGGGCATCCTCGGCGCGCTGGTCTTGCGGGCCATCATGATCGGGGCGGGCACGGTGCTGATTGCGAAGTTCGCGTGGATCATCTACGTGTTCGGCGCGTTCCTCATTCTCACCGGGATCAAGATGATCGTGAAACGCGAGGAGGAGCTTCATCCTGAGCGCAACCCCGTGGTGAAGTGGTTCAAGAAACTCATGCCGGTGACCAGTGATTATCGCGAGGACAAATTCTTCGTGCGCGAAAACGGCGTCCGCATGGCCACGCCGCTGTTCGTGGTGCTGTTGCTGGTCGAAATCTCCGACGTGATTTTCGCCGTGGACTCGATCCCGGCCATCTTCGCCGTCACGACCGACCCGTTCATCGTCTATACGTCGAACGTGTCGGTCGTGACCGCGAAGATGGCCGGGATGGAATCCACGGCGAAAATCACGTCGGAGACTTCGACCAGCAGCAGCACCACGAACAGCGGCGTGGCCAGGCGGGCGCCGTTTTCGCGCACGAAGAATTTGTCCTCGCGATAATCACTGGTCACCGGCATGAGTTTCTTGAACCACTTCACCACGGGGTTGCGCTCGGGATGAAGCTCCTCCTCGCGTTTCACGATCATTTTGATGCCGGTGAGAATGAGGAACGCGCCGAACACGTAGATGATCCACGCGAACTTCGCGATGAGCACCGTGCCCGCCCCGATCATGATGGCCCGCAAGACCAGCGCGCCGAGGATGCCCCAGAACAGCACCCGGTGCTGGAACTTCGGCGGCACGGCGAA
>JAYVSO010000027.1:0-2458 GCA_043775315.1 Verrucomicrobiota bacterium | reverse complement strand
TCAGGGGCGCCGTGTTGCCGACCAGCCCGCCGAAGGTCGTCGCGCCGCCGCTGTTCACCGCCAGGGCTTTCGCCCCGTTCACCGTTCCGGCGAACGTGATGTTCCCGTTGCCCGAGCTGCCCACGACGGTGTCCATTTCCAGCGTTACCGCGCCGTTGTAGGTCTGCGCCCCGGCGGTAGTGACCGCGCCGCCCTTGAGCGTCAACGGCCCCGTGACATCCACACTTCCAAACTTCAGACTGCTGCCAACGTCTCCTCCGATGGTGGTCGCGGTGGCAGCCGATATTGTCAGGGAAAAATTTGCGCTCTGCGATTGGCCGCTTAAGGGATTAAGGCGGAAGAACCGAAAGTCTGGAACGGCAACAGTGGCCGTATTGCCGGGAGCGGCCAATGGAGTCCAAAGACTGAAATCCGAGGTGGATTCCAAGCCGAAGCCGGCATAACCCAGTCCCCAGGAAACAACGGCCTGCCCGCCGGATTGACCCACGTTAAGCGTCGGGGCCGCGGCATTGATTGTTTGGCTGAAATCAACGCTTCCAGCGCTAATGACAGTGCTTGCGGCCAGTTCCACCGCTCCGATGAACTTCACCGCGCCAGTCCCGGCACTGATCTGGTTGCCGATCTTGATGGTAGAACCCTCCAACTCAATCGCCGCCGACGGGACAGCGCCGGAAACTTGCAGGGTTCCAGTGCTGGCGACCACGCCTTTGCCGGCAAGGGGAGACCCCGTCCCAGCCCTCAGCGAGATCACTCCGTTTTGGTTGACCAGGCTGGTGGCCCGGATTGCACCGCCATTGTTGATGGCCAAGGCATAGATGTTGCCGCCGGCGGCCTTCAACTCGCTGATCACGGCATTGATCTGACCGGATGAAGTATTCTCCACGCCGTTCGCTGCGAGGCTCCCGGAAGTGCCGGCATTGACCGTCAACCGCTCGCTTCCGGACTGCACCAGCGTGACATCCGTGCCCGCCGCCAAGCCGACCCGGCTACCGGCGTTGATCTCGCCGGAATTTTGAACGGTGTGGGCAATCAGATAAACATCATCCAACGCCGTGATTTTCCCCTGATTTTGGATACCCGCGGTGGAATTGTCGGAAAAATTGAGCGCCGCGGCGTTGCTGAGAAAATCGGGGTCGGTGATGTTAAGCGTGGAAGCCACCAGGCTGCCGACATTGATCACGGCGGTGGAACTGAAAAGAATGCCGCCTGGATTCAACAGATACACCGAGCCTCTTCCAACCACTCCACCCACGCTGGACTGGAGGTTGCCGGCAATGGTGGACGGATTTCCTGCCGCCACTCGATTCAGCACCGCCGAAGTGGCGTTCGGAAGTTCAAACAGCGCCGTCTCACCGTTGGCGATGTTGAAACTGCCCCAGTTGATGACGGCGCGATCCGTAGTCTGGCTGATGGTGAGAAGATTGCCTCCGGGAGTAATTGTCACCGAGCCCGAGGCGACCACACCGCCAGTTGGATTGCCAAATAACGGCAATGGGAAGAATGAAGTGCACGCAAAAGCAGTTAAAAAAAACCTGAAGTTTGTATTCATAAAATCCTTTGTAACGTTCTTAAGCAGGCTTACTTCCCTTTGTTAGTTAAAAAACTTCATTTTCGTCAAGAGATGGATACCACATTCTCACTTCTGCCCAAAACAAGGACAGGCATCTGTGGCCAGCGCTCCAACGACAACCCTTCCACAGGACACCAAAACTGACCACTCACTCTGACGGGATCAGAACCGGGCGAATGCTGACTATACCGTGTGTGCGTTTTCCATCCGTCATGGATCGTCCTTCCTTAACCAAATCCATGCCAGCACCAACCCCTTGTGACAGATAACTCAGGCCAAAGAATTGAGCGCCGGAAGTCCATTCAATTGCATTTCCCAAGACATTCATGACGGGGCCGTTTGTTCCCGAGAAAGCACTCCGAGGTTCCGTATTCGCCACATTTTCTCCGGCCAGACGAACCGATTCGAAGTCACCACCCTTAGGAAACTTATCGGGAGGAACCTTACCATAAACAATCCGGCCCAGTTCGAGATACTGTTCTTTGCTAGGAAGCATGAATGTTCCTAGAACATTTAATTGTTTTTTAACGATGTTTGTAGGTTCGTTCAGACGGCTGATAAACATGTTTGCCATCTCAATAGTGGGAATATGGACAGGCAGATCGTCTGAATCCTTGGGTTGGCTCTCGGCCTTAGAACCAAACAGTTCCGCATATTGTTTCTGGGTGATTTCATACCTTGAGACGTAACCACCCGTCTTGCCTCCACCCACGGGTAGACTAGGGATCCAAACCAACTCAAATCCGGTTAACCCTATGTTCGTAATTGGCGGACGCTTTGATGATGAATTGGCCGCCGCCCCCGCCGCGTCCAGCCGATCCTGCGCCCGCTTCTTCAAGTCCGTCGCAGCCTTGTCTCCGGCGCTGTGTCCCAGCGCAATCCCCGCCT
>JAYVSO010000026.1:0-3647 GCA_043775315.1 Verrucomicrobiota bacterium | reverse complement strand
GCGCACGGTGAACTGTGTCGGCGTCTTGCCGATGTAGTCGTTGTTCACTTCCACGCGCATGTTCGGCGGATCGGACTCGATCTGGATCGTCCTGGTCAGTGGTCCCGAGGCGCAGCCAGAAGCAAAGACGATGGCCAGCAGGGATGTGAGTGGCAGGAATTTCATCTAGAGCCTTTTCTCCCTGACAGGGCGTCTGTGGGTTTTTTAACAGGAACGATGGAAAACTTTCACGCCGATGATTCCAGCGCCATTCCTATTCCGTGGCGTGGTCGTGGAACTTGCCGAGGCGACCAAACTCGCGCGTATGCTCCCTATGGCCGCAGCGCACGGTAAGCAGCTGAACAGGGGGAATCGCAGGTAGTGGTATAGTTTGAAACCTTGGAGTCCCGAATCCGCTTCCCTCGCTGGTTTATCCGTGGCAACGGTAGGTCATGCCTAAACGCTCAAGCAAGGATCTGAACCAGACGGCTCACAGCATCGTCGCTCAAGTCACGCGCCAGTCCGAGGCCAAGCCGGAGAAGAATCCGGCGGCCGTGGCTTTAGGGCGGCTTGGGGGCTTGGTGGGTGGGAGGGCGCGCGCAGAAAAGCTTTCCAAGATGCGGCGGGCTGAGATTGCTAGAAAAGCCGCGGAATCGCGTTGGGGCTCTAAATCGGTTAAGAAATAAGTTGACTAGCACATAATAGTTAAAGACTCTGATTTTAACTTAACTATGCAAACAGACTAGATTATTAACCTAGTTCAAGAGGATTGGAATTTGGAAAACCAAAAGGTTCTTAAATTCTGCAAAGAAGAGGCTGAGAAGTCGGTAAGTGCCCGCTTGATGGATTACCCACCCACTCACCATCTCGCAAGCGTAAGGGGAAACATGCTTTGGGATCAGATGGATTATTTTCTGGAGCGGGCGGCTCTGGGTGGTCTTTTCGCCAATATCACGCCCCATTGGGTCAAATACAAAGGTGCTGACATTCTCGAACTCCGGGGCAAGCGGACCAGTCTGACAGCTAAACACGTCCTCACGCGAGATGAGGTGCTGCTGGATTCTCAGAATGGGTATCGCACGAACAACAAGATTCAAAACCAAGTAAACTTGGAGCTGTTCAAGGATTTTGATTCTGAGACAGACGAGGATGTCCTCCACGTTGTCTTGCAGCACGGTGGACGAGGTGAACGCTTCGCCCATTTGAAGGCTTATTTTGCCAACTCGGTCCCTCTTTCGCTTTCAGGTGACATCATGCTCATTCCGGATCTGGAGAAGACCGAGGAATCCGAGACGGTGTCACAGCCATCGGTCACTTTGAAAGAGGCCGCCGCGCAAGAAAATCCAGAAGTCTCACGGCAAGTTTCAATGGAAGTCATAGAAGATGAGCACAGCCAGCCCTGAAAGAATCGCTCAGATTAGAGAGTTTGTTGGGTTTTCAAAAACAGATTTGGCTAAAGAACTAGATGTTTCCGTCGCTGCTGTCTCTCAGTGGGAAGATGGCAGCAAAAATCCGACGACGGAGAATCTGGTTTCCATCGCTCAAGCGTTAAGGGTGGATGTCAAACTGCTGATGAAACCTGTGCCGCCTGCAATTTTAACGCGGCGCGGCCCGACAATCTTTCGCGCTCAGTCTGCGGCCAAAACTGCCCTCATGAAGCGGCGGGCGAGACGCTTTGCGGAGATGGCATCGGAGCTGTTTATGATGCTTGAAAAGTGGGTCAGTTTTCCAAAAATCGAGCTACCTACTGCGACGCCGACCAATATAGAAAAAGCGGCGGATTCGTGCCGTAAAGCTTGGGGATTGGGCAATCTGCCAATTACGAAACTTGGAGAACTGTTTGAATCGAAAGGCATCAGATTATGCTCGGCCGAGTTTGGCGACGACCGATGCGACGCCTACTCATGTATCATTGATGGCCGACCATTTGCTTTCCTGGGAACTGAAAAGCAGGACCGAGCAAGGGCACGGTTCGATGTTGCTCATGAGCTTGGCCACCTGCTCTTCCATCAGCATCTATCGGAGGAGGAAATCCTTAAAAATTCGGGCGAAATCGAGAATCAGGCCAATTTGTTTGCATCGGCATTTTTAATGCCCGCTGACACGTTTTCCAAGGATGTCATAGATACAAGCCTGCTAGGCTTCAAAAGGTTGAAGCCAAAGTGGGGTGTTTCTATTCAGGCCATGATCTATCGCGCCAAAACGCTGAAGTTGATCTCGGAAGAAACTTTTGACCGCCATTTTAGGAATATCGGTGCCCGTGGATGGAGGAAAGCCACGGCGGAGCCATTGGATGAGACGATACCCTTGGTGAATAGATCGCTTGGGAGGTCAAGCTTGGAGCTGTTGGAAAAAAATTCTGTGCTGAATATCTGGGAGATTCTTTCGGATATGCCATTACCGAACGCCGTATTTCGGAGTGTCTTTGAGAGAGATTTACAATTCACGACCAGGAACAAGGTCGTGATGGCAAAGGGCTTTATTCGGACGAGGTTAGATCCAAACAACCTCAACTAGGAACCGACAGATATAGCTTAACGAGAGCTTTCCATCCCTTATGCTTGACCGGTCATGCATAAGGGATACATTCACGTCATGAACAAGCTGACGACTGACGAACGCACCAAGGTGGTTGCCTGTTTGGTGGAGGGGAACTCGCTGCGTGCCACGACCCGGATGACGGGAGTTCATCGCACGACGATCCAGAAGCTTCTCGTGGAGCTGGGTGCGGCCTGTTCGATCTATCAGGACAAGGTGTTCCGGGCTCTGAGCCTGAAGCGTATCCAATGCGACGAGATATGGAGCTTCGTCGGCTGCAAGCAGAAGAACGTCACCGAGGACAACAAGGAGAACGGCTGGGGCGACGTGTGGACGTGGACAGCGATTGACGCGGACACGAAGCTGGTTCCCTGCTGGTTCGTGGGCACCCGCGACGCCGGAGCGGCCTACCACTTCATCAGCGATCTACGGAGCCGGCTTGCGGACTCGGACGCAACTGACGACGGACGGCCACAAGGCCTACGTGCAAGCGGTGGAGGACGCCTTCGGCAGCGAGATTGATTACGCGATGCTCATCAAAATCTATGGCAAGACACCGGAGGGCGGTGAAGTCCGCTACTCACCGGCGCAGTGCATGGGCGCGAAGAAGACGGTCATCAGCGGCCAGCCGGAGTTCAAGCACGTCTCAACGAGTTTCGCGGAGCGGGCCAATCTGACGATGCGGATGTCGATGCGGAGGTTCACCCGGTTGACGAACGGATTTTCCAAGAAGCTTGAGAACCACGAGGCGGCCGTCGCCCTCCACTTCATGCACTACAACTTCTGCCGCGTGCACAAGACGCTCGGCACAACGCCGGCCGTGGCCGCAGGTGTTGTTTTGACCGCTGGACGATTGACGACCTCGTTGCTCTGCTGGACGAGGTCGAGCGCGCGGTTCCTCGGAAGCGCGGCCCGTACAAGAAGCGCGCGGCCTAATCGGCATTGCGCCGATCTTCCTCTGCCTCGCGACTGACATAGCCAGAGATTGCTGCTTTCAAGGCGTCCAGCGGGTAGGACCGCGCCACGAGCACGAGGGCTCCGATGATGTCTTGCTGGCTGGTGCGTAGTCCATTAGTAGCCAGATCGACTACGAGTTGGTTAAGCTCGACATTGGCGAAGCGTCTAATCTT
>JAYVSO010000025.1:0-10630 GCA_043775315.1 Verrucomicrobiota bacterium | reverse complement strand
GCTGAAGGCCGAGCGACCGGACCAGGCGATCGTCTTCGTTCGCACCAAGATCCGCTGCGACCAGCTCAATCGCACGCTCAGCGACAAGGGCCTCAACTGCAAGGCGCTGCACGGCGACCTGTCGCAGGGCCAGCGCGACGGCGTGATGCTGGCGTTCAAGGGCGGCCGCGTGCCGATCCTCGTCGCCACCGACGTCGCCGCCCGCGGGCTGGACATCTCGACCGTGACGCACGTCATCAACTACGACGTCCCGGTCTCGCCCGACGTCTACGTCCACCGCATCGGCCGCACCGGCCGAGCCGAGAACACAGGCGACGCCTTCACCATCCTTGTGGCCGAGGAGAACAAGCAGCTCGCCGCCATCGAGCGCTACATCGGCAAGCCCATCCCGCGCGAGAAGCTGGAAGGCTTCAACTACACCTACTCGACCGTCCTCGACGCGCCGAAGCCGGGAGCGACGCCCAACTACGGCAACACCCGCGCCGTGCGCGTCCATGGCGGCTACCACTTCAGCCCGGCCGGCGGCGGCCGGCGGCGGCGCTAGGCCAC
Organism: Verrucomicrobiota bacterium; assembly: GCA_043775315.1. GTDB lineage: Bacteria > Verrucomicrobiota > Verrucomicrobiia > Limisphaerales > CANJSG01 > CANJSG01. The sequence continues at coordinate 10,081 of JAYVSO010000025.1, read as the reverse complement.
TTGCCCTTCGAAGCGTGGTAGGGCGCGTCACTCCGTGCGCGCCGTGGGTGGCTGGTTCGGGAACGCCGGTTGGCAATCGTCGGCGGGCAGAGGACTGCCCGCCCTACCTGAAGCCGGAGCGCCGAGCTCGCGCTTGGCCTGGGGTTTATCCCGGGAAACATCGAACACCCCACATCCAACGCCGAGCATCGAAGGGCGTAGCGTCTCGTTGCCTTTCTGCCTGATCAGCGTCTTCTGCGCTTGGACTTTTCGCGTTCCTTGCCGCCCGTCGCGGAGGAACTGCTGGCCGACTTGCGGAATCAGCCTCTGACCATCCGACAAAACTCCGCTTCATCGATGACCTTTACGCCGAGCGCGCGGGCCTTCTCTAGTTTGGAACCGGCTTCTTCGCCGGCGAGAACGTAGTCGGTCTTCTTGCTGACGCTCCCGCTGACGGACCCGCCGGCTGCACGGATGAGGGCCGACGCGTCGTCGCGTGAGTGACTGTCGAACCCTTACTTGAACCCATGGGTAAGCCCATGGCCAAAAACCGACTTGATGGCCTTCTCCTGCTTGAGCAAATCGCTTTTCGCCAACTCGATTTCATCAAGCTTTCGTTCATACTCATCAATTCGCGTTCTGAGCGCCCCGAACTGTGGCCATGCACGTATCTCAGATAGCAGCGCCGATTGTGTTGGCTCAAAAAGCATCGAAGCATCACCCCTGAGAAATGCTAACTTGTGCTTACATACCCATTGTTGGATGCCCGCCTTGCAGTGACAGAAGACTCTCAACGAATCCCCATCCGAAAGAAACTCCACCTGATAAGGTTCTCCGGAACTGCTTTTCGCAAATAGGACAGCTTTCATGGTCTTTCGGTCTCCGCAGTAGATTTTGAACTCAACAATTCTAAGAATTCTGCCTCGGTCAGAATCCTAACTCCCAAGCTTTTCGCTTTCTCAAGCTTTGATCCGGCTTCCTCACCGGCGAGGAGAAAGTCCGTTTTTTTGCTTACGGAGCCAACAACAGCGCCGCCTGCTTCCCGGATCAACGCCGAGGCCTGATCTCGGGACAACGAGGGGAGAGTTCCGGTGAGGACAAAGGTCTTTCCCGCAAGTGCACCGGGAATCGATTCTGCTGAGGTGAACCCCGCACTTTTCGGATTTATTCCTAGAGCTTTCAGACGATCCAAGACGGCAATTCCCAGTGGAGAGTTTAAAAAAACAAGGATGCTGTTGGCTGCAATCGGTCCCACGGGCGTTGTGGCATCGCGCGGATTCTTGGTGCCCTTTGATGGTTGAGCCAAGCCGGAGTCGATCAATCGCTGACCCAACTCGTCGGCTTCCGCCATGAAACCCTTCCATACCGGCCTCAGCGCCTCGCGCTCTGGTAGCGGCCTCTGCTTGTTTGCATCGGAAAGCGGACTGTTATGAAGAATCAATTCATTGAGGCGGGCAAGCCGAACAGTTCCTTGCAGGAGTTCAGAACTCGTGAGGGACACCAAGTCACCGTGATATTTAGCGAGATCATGGGCGGTTTGTTCGCCGACATCAGGAATAGCCAGAGCGTGGATCCAGCGATGGAGCGGCGCGGACTTCGCGCGTTCGAGCGCGTCCACGACCTTGGTGGCGTTCTTTTCGCCGAAGGTGCGGGGCTCGTCGTCGGTGCCGAGGTTGAGTTTGCCGAGCTGTTCGACGGTCAGGCTGAAAAGGTCGAGGGGTTCATTGACCAGCCCGCGTTCGACCAGCTTCTCGGCGACGATTCCGCCGAGCGACTCGATGTCGAGGGCCTTGCGCTGGGCGAAGTATTCCACGCGTCGCGTCTTCTGCGCCGGACAGCCCGCCACGTTCTCGCAGCGCCACGCCACTTCCTGTTCGCCGCCGGCGACCTTGTCCCGTGCGACGGTGCCGCCGCAGGCCGGGCATTTGCCCCCGATGTGGGCGAGGAAATTGAACTCCTTCGCATCGGCCGGCCGCTTGCTCTTCACGGCTTCGAGCACCTCGGGAATGACCATGCCTGCCTTGCGGATGACCACGGTGTCGCCGATGCGGATGTCCTTCCGCCGGATCTCGTCCTCGTTGTGCAACGTGGCGCGGGAGACGGTGGAGCCTTGGACGAAGACGGGTTCCAACTCGGCCACGGGCGTGAGCACGCCGGTGCGCCCGACCTGCACGGTGATGCCCTTCAACAGGGTCTCGGCCGGCGTGATCCAAGGGATGGGTTTATGGACGATGGCGTGTCCGGGCGAGCGCGTCTTGGACGGGATGCGCTGCGCGTCGGCCAGGCGGTTCACTTTGAGGACGATGCCGTCGATCTCGTAGGGCAACCGGCGACGGAGGTCGCGCGCCTCGTCGTAGCCGCATACGATCTCGCTCCGGTAAACGTCGAGCACGGCCTCGATGCCGTCACAGATCCAATGCCGTTGTGTGGGCAAGCCAAAACGTGCGAGGGCCTTCAGCAACTCGTCGTGCGTCTCGAACGCGATGCCCTCGCACGCGCCCACGGCGTAGAAGACGGCGCTGATCGGCCGCTGGGCCACGAGTTTCGGGTCCAGCTGCTTGAGCGCGCCCGCAGTGGCGTTGCGGGCGTTGGGAAACGTCTTCTCTCCGGCCGCCGCGAGCTTGGCGTTGACCGCGTCGAAATCCTTCGTGGCGATGTAGGCTTCGCCGCGGACTTCGAGCAACGCGGGAGGGTTCTCCAAATCCAGTTCCAGCGGAATGGAGCGGACTGTGCGGAGATTGGCGGTGATGTCGTCGCCGGTCTGCCCGTCGCCGCGCGTGACGGCGAGCGCGAGCTTTCCGTGGCGGTAATGGACGCTCAACGACACTCCGTCGACTTTGGGCTCGATGACGTATTCCACGCGGTCACGTCCGAGCTGCTTGCGGATGCCTGCGTCCCAGGCGACGAGCTGGGCGAGCGTGTTTTCGTCCTGATGGCGGTTGCGGATGTCGCGGTCGGGCTCCTCGTCTTTGGTGGGATGTTCCGCGCCTTCGATCTTCTCCAGCGAGAGCATCGGCTGGAGGTGCGTCACGCGGACGAAGCCGTCCGTGGTCGCGCCACCGACACGCTGGGTCGGGGAGCTGGGCGTGACGAGTTCCGCGAACTGCTTCTCCAGATCAAGAAGCTCTTGGAACAGCCGGTCGTAGTCGAAGTCGCTCAGCGTCGGCCGCGCCTCCATGTAATAGGCGTGGTCGTGGCGGCGGATTTCGGCGGTGAGTGTGGCGTGTCGAGCGCGGGCTTCGGCAGGCGTCATGGTGCGAAGAGGGTTAACGCTCGGACGGCGAGTCGCCAGCGAGAACCTTCAACGCAGCCGGTCCGGCGAATCCCTGAGATCGCAGCCTAGAAGGCCGCACCGGCGGCCAAGGGCGCGTCACGCGAGGACCTGCTTCACGACGTGGCCGTGGATGTCGGTGAGGCGGAAGTCGCGGCCTTGGAAACGGTAGGTGAGCTTCTCGTGGTCGATGCCGAGGCAGTGCAGGATCGTGGCGTTGGAGTCGTGGATGTGCACGCCGTCCTTCACGATGTTGTAGCCGTAGTCGTCGGTCTCGCCGTGGACGACTCCCGGTTTCACGCCGCCGCCGGCCATCCAGATGCTGAAGCACCGGCCGTGGTGGTCACGGCCGTAGTTCTCCTTCTCGATCTTTCCCTGGCAATAGACGGTCCGCCCGAATTCCCCGCCCCAGACGACGAGCGTGTCGTCGAGCAGACCGCGTTGCTTGAGGTCTTTCACGAGCGCGGCGCTGGCGCGGTCGGTATCGGCGCACTGTTCGCGGATGCGGTTGGGCAGGTTGTTATGCTGGTCCCAGCCACGGTGGTAGAGCTGGATGAAACGCACGTCCTTCTCGGCCATGCGGCGGGCGAGGAGGCAGTTGTAGGCGTAGGAACCTGGCTTCTTCACGTCGGGCCCATACATGTCGAGTGTCGCGGCGGATTCCTTGGAAAGATCGACGAGTTCGGGCACCGACGTCTGCATGCGGTAGGCCATCTCGTATTGGGCGATGCGCGTCTGGGTCTCGGGATCGGCGAACTCGTCGAACTGCTTTTGATTCAGCTTGGCCAAGCCGTCCAACATGCGGCGGCGGACGGTGCTGCTGATGCCGTTCGGGTTCGAGAGGTAGAGGACGGGATCGCCTTTGCCGCGGAACTGCACGCCCTGGTGTTCGGACGGCAGGAAGCCGGAGCCCCAGAGCCGCGCGAAGAGCGGCTGGTCCGCGTCCTTGCCGCTGGAAATCATGACGACGAAGCCGGGCAGGTTTTCGTTCTCGCTGCCAAGGCCGTAGTTCATCCACGCGCCCATGCTGGGGCGGCCGGCCTGCTGGAATCCGGTCTGGATGTAGGTGATGGCCGGGTCGTGGTTGATGGCCTCGGTGTTGACGGTCTTGATGACGGCGATGTCGTCGGCGAGGGAGGCGATGTTGGGGATGAGGTCGCTGAACCACATGCCGCTCTTGCCGTGCTGGGCGAACTTGAAGAGAGGCTTCACCACGGGCAGCGAACTCTGGCCGGAGGTCATGCCGGTGATGCGCTGGCCCATGCGGATGGTCGCCGGAAGTTCCTTCTCGTGGAACTTCTCGAGCATCGGCTTGTAGTCGTAGAGGTCGAGCTGCGACGGGCCGCCGGCCATGAAGAGGTAGATGATCCGCTTGGCCTTGGGCGCGAAGTGCGGCTTGCCGAGGACGCCCCGGCCCTTGATCGCCTGCTCGGCCGCAGAGGCGGCGAAGAGCGAGGGGTTCAGCAACGAGGCGAGCGCGGCGGTGCCGATGCCGACGGCGGCTTTGCCGAAGAACTGGCGCCGGGTCTGGAGGAGCTGGTGGTCGCGGAAGGGGTTCATGGGAGGAGAGGGTCAGATGCCGGATGCCTGATTCCGGATGCCAAGGGCGCGGTCGGCCCGGAGGGCCGTTTGGAAATTAGCCGGTGGCGCGAGCCACCGGATTGACCGCGATACGATCGCGCCCTGAAGGGGCGGTGGATACCATCGGTTGCTCGATCCATCGCCCTTTCAGGGCGGGTGCATTGGGGGGCGGGATTCCGGTGGCTCGCGCCACCGGCTAATTTCCATTCGCACCTCCGGTGCTGGAGCGGCGTGGCGTTTCGTTGGCCGTGTCGCGGCCGACGGGAGGCCACGGCTGCGCGGCAGCACAGCCCTACCCAAGGCACAGGCGTCAGTGTGAGCTCGGCTTTCATGGGTTCGTCTCGAGCGGAGTTACGCGTGGGCTTTTCCGAAAAGGAAACAAGAGGATCAGTGGAACTGCGACAGCGCTGAAACCAAGCCAAAGAGCTCCCTCGTCCATCAGGTTAGCTTTGCGCTGAATCTTCCGTTGCCGATCAAATGATGCCCTGTTCTCCGCAGTGGGCTGATTACGCCACTCTGCAAAGGCTTTTTTTGTCGCCGGGCCGTTGGCGTGGCTGATGGAAAGCACCATCACTCCGGCCAGCAGCTCTAAGACGAGTAGTATGGCGATCCTCGTCTTCATCCCTTCGTCATCGTCTCGTCGAGGTTGAGGAGCATGCTGGCGATGGTCGTCCAGGCGGCGAGGTCGGCCTGGTTGAACGCGGGGTCGGCGGCGAATTCACCGATGCTCAGGAACTTGCTGGCAGCGTCGCCGGACTTGCGGAAGTCGGCGGTCTGCTTGGCGAGGACGTCTTCCAGCACCTTCACCTCGTCACGCGTCGGCTTGCGCGAGGTGGCGAGCAGGAAGCCGTATTCGATCCGGCTGCGGGTGGTCTTGCCGCCTTCGCGGATCATGCGTTGGGCGAAGGCGCGTGCGGGTTCGACGAATTGCGGATCGTTCAACAGCGCGAGCGCCTGGAGCGGCGTGTTGGTGCGTGGGCGTTTCACCACGCAGCTTTCGCGGGTGGGCGCGTCGAGGATGAGCATGTTCGGCGGCGGGCTCTGGCGTTTCCAGTAGGTGTAGAGACTGCGGCGATACTGGCCTTCGCCACGATCCGCGACGAAGGACTGCGAGTTGCGATACGACACGGCTTCCCAGAGCCCGGGCGGTTCCCACGCCTTCACGCTGTGGCCGCCGCGACGTTCAATGAGGAGGCCGCTGACCGACAAGGCCGTGTCGCGCAGGGTCTCGGCGTCGAACCGGAAGCGGGACCCGCGCGCGAGCAGGCGGTTCTCCGGGTCCTTGGTTGCGAGCGTCGGCGTGAGTTTCGAGGCCTGACGGTAGGTGGACGAGGTGACGATGAGCCGCTGGACATGGCGGATGTCCCAGCCCGTGCGGACGAACTCCGTGGCCAGCCAGTCGAACAGCTCCGGATGCGACGGGGGTTCGCCCTGGGCGCCGAAGTCTTCGGCGGTCTTCACGAAGCCGTTGCCGAAATACTGCTGCCAGTAGCGGTTCACCGTGACGCGCGCGGTGAGCGGGTTGGACGGATCGACAAGCCACTGGGCGAGGCCCAGGCGGTTGGTCGGCGCGCCCCGGGGCATCGGCGGCAGGATGGCGGGAAGGCCGGGCGGGATGACTTCGCCCTTCTGGTCGTATTCGCCGCGCACGAGGAGGTGGGTCTCACGGAGCTTGTCGCGTTCCTTGGCGACCATGGTGAAGGGGACCGCCGCATCCACGGCCGCCTGCTCCTCGCGCAGGAGCGTGAGTTCGCGGGCGAGTTTGCGGTGTTCCAGCGACCGGGTCTGATACCAGAACGCCTTCAGGCGGTTCTTCGCCTCGGCGGTGGGCACCGGATGGGTCGCAAGTTGCCGCGCAAGGTCGGCGGGCAGAAGGCCGGCCGAGGCGTCGAACTCCCCGTCGAAGAACACGCGGCAGTCACCCTGGAGGTTCGCGACCTTGAGCAGGAGCCGGTTCTCGCCCGCCCGCAGCCTCACGGCGACGGGCCGCGAGGTGAACTGCCGGACATCGGCTTCGCCCCAGGTGGCGGCCAGAACCCCGTTGACCCAGAGCTTGTAGGTGTCATCCGCCAGGATGCGGACGTGGTAGTCGCCGTCGACGGGCACCACGATCTTCCGGGAAAAGTAGAAGAGGCCGTGGTTGTCGTTGATGGCGTTGACGAGGCGGAAGGTCTTGCCGTCCTCGATGGCGGGCTTGCCGTCGAAGGCGAAATCCTTGTCGCCGAACTTGAACTTGTTCGTCGTGTTGAAGCTCGTCTCGACGTCGTAGGACTTCGCGTGGGCCTCGGCGACGCCGTCGATCTTGATGACGCCCATCTTCTGCCACCCTGCCTCGCGGATCGGATGGAGGGCGGCGACAAGCGCGTGGTCCTGGGCGATGGATAGGCGGAAGCGCCCGAGGCTCTGCGCGTTCGTGTTCGCCTCATACTTGAGCCGCACGACGAGTTCGCCATCGGCGGCGACATTGGCCGGAAGCCTGGGCACGAGAAGCACGCTGGCGGGCTTGGCGGCGTCTTCCGGTTTCCAGCCGGAGTCCGCCTTGCCGTCGATCAACTTGGCGGCGTCGTTTTCGGAAAGGGCCTCCGCAAAAACCACCTTCTGCGGAGAACCGCGTTTGCCGTCCTTGTCGAAGGAAATGATCTCGGCCTCCACCTCTGAGACGCGGAACAAGCCGTTCGTGCCGCGACCGGCGCCATTATTTTCAAACGCCGGATCGGGCAGCGTCTCAAGCCGGAGCGCGCCGATCTCGCCCCTGGCCAAGGGCAGCGTGATGGTGTGAGTGTCCTTCTCCCGATTGAATCCACCGACGCGGATCGACTGGTCGGGGAGCGTCTCGAACGTGACCCCGTTGGTGCTGGCCGAGGCGACGGAAGCGGGCTTCGGCACGCTCCAGCCCTCCGTGACCTTGGATTTCCACTCCGATTCAAACGCGGCCAGCCCCTTGTCGAACGCCGGAACCGCGCCGTCGAAGCGCGCCTGGGTTGAAGTGATGTGCTTCTTGAGCTCCTCGATGCGTGCGGTCTGTTCGCGCGACGGCACGCGGATGGACGGATGGGGGTTGGGCACGTTTCCGTCCATGACGGCTTCGTCCAGGTTGTTGAAGAAGGCGAAGAGGCCGAAATACTCCTTGTGGGTGATCGGGTCGTATTTGTGCGTGTGGCAACGCGCGCAGGTCAGGGTCAGGCCGAGCCAGGTCGTGCTCATGGCCTCCGCGCGGTCGAAGGTGTATTTCGCCTGATACTCCTCGGCGATCGCCCCGCCCTCCCCGCTGGTCATGTTGGCGCGGATGTAGCCGGAGGCGGTCTGCTGCTCGGGCGTCGCGTTGGGCAGGAGATCGCCGGCGAGCTGCTCGATGGTGAATTGGTCAAACGGCAGGTCGCGGTTGAAGGCCGCGATGACCCAGTCGCGCCACGGCCAGACGGAGCGGCGGGCGTCTTTTTCGTAGCCGTTCGTGTCGGCGTAGCGTGCCAGATCCAGCCACGGACGCGCCCAGCGCTCGCCGTAAGCGGGCGATGCGAGCAGACGCTCGACGACTTTTTCGTAAGCCTCCGGCGCTTGGTCGGCGAGGAATGCGTCCACTTCCGCGAGGGTCGGCGGCAGGCCGGTGAGATCGAGCGACACACGCCGGAGCAGCACCGCTTTGTCGGCCTCCGCGCTCGGTTGGAGGCCTTCTTTTTCCAGTCGCGCGAGGACCCAGCGGTCGAGGCCGGTGCGCGACCACGCGAAGTTTTTCACCGTCGGCAGCGGTCGCGCCTCGGGCTGCACGTAGGCCCAGTGCTTCGCTTGGTTGGTCGAGCCGTCGTCGGGGATCTGCGCGCCGGCGTCGATCCACGCCTTCAGTGTCGCGAGCTGCTCCGAGGTCAGACGCTCGCCTTTGGGCGGCATCTTCTCGTCGTCATCGTCGCTCGTGGCGCGCTTGAACATCTCGCTCTCCGCGCTTTTTCCCGGCACGAACGGCGCGCTGCTGGAGTCGCCGCCGCGCAGGATGTCCACCTTCCGATCGAGCCGCAGCCCGCCCTTTTGCTTCTTCTCGCCGTGGCACTCGAAGCACCGCTTTTCCAGCATCGGCCGGATGTCTTTGGCAAAATCGGGAGCGTCCTCCGCCAGGACGGTCTGAGAAAATGCGAGCACCGCGAACAGGGCGGTGGCGCGAGGAAAAGGCGGCATGGTGGTGGTGCTGAAAAATGACCCGCGACGACCGGCGTCCCGCGGGCGCGAGGCCGGCACTTTAGCTTCAGTGCCTTCGGATGCAATCGGTCGCCGCAGTCGCAGGAGACAGCGCGAGGTGGACCAAGGAACGGCGTCTTTCCAAGCGCCGACCACCAACCCGCGCAGCGGTCAGCTTCTCCTCGGGTGTTCGCATGACTGGGCGCTGCGCGCGGTTTTTTGGCCGGTGGTTGGAAACACACCGTTCCTTGGCGTGCCGCGCGCCCCACTTTCAATCGCACCGGCGACTTGCATCGGCGATGCCCGTGGACGATGGGCGCGGACACCGCATGCCCAAAGTCCACGAAGTCGAAGCCGATGTCGAAGTGCTGCCCCGCGCAACCCGGGCGGGTGGCAAGCTGGGCGACGATCCGTTCATCGCGCTGGTGGCGCGGCTCATGGATGAAGTCTTCACCATTCCCGGCACGGGCATCCGCTTCGGGCTGGACCCGCTGATCGGTCTGCTGCCGGGCCTCGGTGCGGCGGCCTCGGCTTTTATTTCGATCGGCTTGATCGCGCTGAGTTCGCGCAAGGCCGTGCCCCGCGTGGTGCTGGCGCGCATGGCCCTCAATGTCCTGCTCAACACCGGCCTCGAAGCGATCCCGGTCGTGGGCGATGCCGTCTCGATCTTCTTCCGCTCGAACGCGCGGAACTACGCACTGCTCCGCAAACACGCCGGGACCGCGCGTCCGGCGTCCCGCACCGACTGGCTTTTCGTCACCGCGCTGCTCGGCGGCGTGGCGCTGGTGGTCGTGGCTTTTTTCGCCATGCTGCTCTATCTGGCCAGCCGGCTTTTTACCTGGTGGAAGTAAAGGGGCCGATGGTTGGCGGCGCATTGATGGCCTCGTGGCGGGGTCTTTTTGCCTTGAGTCCACGCCCTCTTTTCCTTCAACACGCCGGGACTTTCCCCGCCTCATTTTATTTGAGACAACTCGCAAACGGTGTCGCACGCGGAAAAATGATTGCGCACCCGAGGGCAATCATTCATCTAAGCGCACTTCCACTCCCTATGAAATTTAGCGTCAGCAAAGAGAAGCTCCTCGC
>JAYVSO010000024.1:0-79834 GCA_043775315.1 Verrucomicrobiota bacterium | reverse complement strand
GTTTTCCTCGGTGAGGTCGGTGTATTGGTCGAGCTGGGTCTTGAGCCGCTGGACTTCCTTGAAGCGCTCGATGAAGACGGTCTTGGCGGCATCGCCCTTGAGATTTGCCACGGCGGAGGGGGCGCAGTCGAGGCCCTGGGACTTCATGAAGGCATCGAGCTGCTGCACGGCGGCCTCCAGTTTCGCGATGACCACCGGAGCTTTTTCCACCAGCCAGATTTCCCGCGCCTGCTCGCCAGTTTTCTCGCCGGAGAAGAGGGCGATGGCGGCATCGACGGCGTCCTGCTGCTGGCGGAAGTCGAGGATGTTGCCGTAGGGCTTGGTGCCGTTGAGCACGCGGTTGGTGCGGGAGAACGCCTGGATCAAGCCGTGATGCTTGAGGTTCTTGTCCACGTAGAGCGTGTTCAGGTATTTGGAATCGAAGCCGGTGAGCAGCATGTCCACGACGAGGGTGATGTCGATCATATCGTGGTGGGAGCATCCCGCTCCCTTGTAGCCGGAGCTTCCAGCTCCGCTGGTCGAGGAAAGGAGCTGGAAGCTCCTGCCACTTTGGAGCCACTGCTGGTCTTTGATGCGCTTTTGCACATCCTGGTAGTAGAGATCGAACTCGGTGATGCGATGATTGGTGCTGTAGCGGGCGTTGTAATCGGCGAGGATGGCCTTGAGGGCGTCCTTCTTCTTTTCCGGCTCCACTTCGTTATCGGCCTGCTCCTGCGGCAGGTCTTCCTGAATCTGCCGCACATCGGGATCGCCTTCGGCAGGCGGGGAGAAGACGCAGGCGATGTTCAGCGGCTTGAAGTCGGGATCGGCGGCCGCCTTCTCCGCCTGCATCGTTTTGAACAGCGCGTGGTATTCGATGGCGTCGTTGATGGACGCGGTGGCGAGCAGGGCGTTGAAGCGGCGTCCGCCGGTGGCGGCGTCGTGCTTGGCGAGGATGGCCTCGATGACGGCGCGTTTGGGCACAGTGGCAGGAGCTTCCAGCTCCTTATTTGATGGGGAGGAGGAGCTGGAAGCTCCTGCCACTTTGAAGTAATCGATATGGAAGCGGAGGACGTTCTTGTCCTCGATGGCGTGGGTGATGGTGTAGGCGTGAAGCTGTTTCTGGAAGAGTTCCTCGGTGGTCTTCATGGAGGCCTGCTCGTCCTCGATCTTTACCTTGCTGGCGTTTTCCTCAAAGATGGGCGTGCCAGTGAAGCCGAAGAGCTGGGCCTTGGGGAAGAACTCTTTGATGGCCTTGTGATTTTCGCCGAACTGGGAGCGGTGGCATTCGTCGAAGATGAAGACGATGCGTTTGTCCTTCAGCGCTTCGAGCTGCTCCTTGTAGGTGGGCTGTCCGTTCTTGGTGCGCTGCTTGTTGCGCTTGCTGTTCTCATCCAGCGCGAGGCCGAGCTTCTGGATGGTGGTGACGATGACCTTGTCCGCGTAGTCATCCGAGAGCAGACGGCGGACGAGGGCGGCGGTGTTGGTGTTTTCCTCGACGCAGCCTTCCTGGAACTTGTTGAACTCCTCGCGCGTCTGGCGGTCGAGGTCTTTGCGGTCCACGACGAAGAGACATTTTTCGATGTCGGGATTGTCCTTGAGGAGCGTGGAGGCCTTGAAGGAGGTGAGGGTCTTGCCGCTGCCGGTGGTGCTCCAGATGTAGCCGTTGCCGCTGTTGTCGCGGATACAGTCCACGATGCTTTTCACCTGATAGACCTGATAGGGGCGCATCATGAGGAGCTTCTGCTCGCTGGCGATGAGCACCATGTAGCGGCTGATGGTCTGGCCGAGGGTGCATTTCAACAGGAAGGTCCCGGCGAAATCGTCAAGGTGGGTGATCTTCTTGTTATCCTCGCTGGCGAACTGGTAGATGGGGAGGAAGTGCTCTTCGGCGTTGAAGGCGAAGTGGCGGGCGTTGTTATTCGCGAAGTAGTAGGTGCTGTCGCGATTGCTGACGATGAAGAGCTGGACGAAGCAGAGGAGCGTCCGGGTGTATCCGTTGCCGGGGTCGTGCTTGTAATCAACGATCTGCTCCATGGCCCGGCGCGGATTGATGCCGAGGGTCTTCAGCTCGACCTGCACGACGGGCACGCCGTTGATGAGGAGGATCACATCGTAACGGTGGTGGCTGTTGTCGGTGTTGACCCGGAGCTGGTTGACGACCTCGAAGGAGTTTTTGCACCAGTCCTTGATGTTGACCAAGGTGTAGTTCAGCGGCGTGCCGTCGTCGCGCGTGAAGCTGGTGATGGCGCGGAGGGTCTTGGCGGCGGTGAAGACGTCCGGGGTGATGATTTCATCCAGCAGGCGGGCGAACTCGCCATCGGTCAGCGTGACGCGGTTCAGGGCCTCGAATTTCTCGCGGAAGTTTTTCTCCAACGAAGCGCGGTCGTGGATGTCGGGGCGGTCGGTGTATTTGAGGTCTCGGAGTTTGCCGATGAAAGTATTTTCAATGTCGGCCTCTTTCAGCACCAGATGCTGGGAGTCGGGACTGGGCGGGTAATGAACATTGGAGGTCATTGGCGATCTGGCCGGATTGCAGCATTTCTAGGGTGTAGGGGCATCGCCTATCCTCGGCGGTGATTGCGAGAATGAGATTGGGCGAAGGGACGTGGTGTTGGCCAAGGGAAAACTTCGGGGAGCGAAGAATTCAAAGTTGGAAATTCAAGATGGTTCAATTGAGAAGAGATCAGATGTCAGGCGAGAACGAGAACGAGAACGAGAACGAGGGCGAGGAGGAGGATTGTGGAGGGCGGCAGACAGTAGCCCACAGCGTGAGCTGTGGGTTGGGTTGCCGGCAGGAAACAGCCCCGGAGGGGCGGCAGAATGTCGGGGAAGCCGCATGGACAAACCTTGCTGCCGCCCCTCCGGGGCTCGTCTGTCCTGCCTGTCCTACCCCGGGCTCACGCCCGGGGCTAATCTCTGCCGCGCCTCCGGCGCTGGGATGCCGTCCGCCCGTGGACAAGGACCGCGTTGTCGCTCCATGGCACGAGTCTCAATAACAGCCCGTCAACAACCGCCCGGTCAGGGGACCGGGCCTACAAAGACCAAGGTGATTCCGGATCTTCTGTTGTAGGCGGCGTGCCCTCACGCGGCGGGGTCGGGGGCTTCTTTGACAGGCTGCCAACGGGCACGACTACCAATACGACGCGGGCCACACAGCATAAGGGCGGCCGACTTGGCCGCCCTTTGCTTTGGGAATGGTCGGGATCGCCGGCGTTACTTGCCCAGCTTGGCGACGACTTCCTGCATTTCCTTGAGGTGGACGTCGGCGGATCCGGTGTCGGTCACGTGGACGATCTTGCCTTCCTTGTTGATCAGGAAGCTGACGCGGCGGCTCATCTTCTTGCCTTCCATCTGGGTGCTGAACTGCGCGGCGAGTTTGCCGTCGACGTCGCTCAAGAGCGGGAAGTTGAGGTTGTGGTCGGCGATGAACTTCTTGTGGCTGTCCGCCGTGTCCATGCTCACGCCGAGGACTTCGACACCGCCCTTGTTCAGATCGCCGAGGCGATCGCGCAGGGTGCAGGCCTGCTTGGTGCAGCCGGGGGTATTGTCCTTCGGATAGAAGTAAAGGATCACGCTCTTCTTGCCGAGATAGTCGGCAAGCTTGTGGGTCTTGCCATCCTGGTCCTTGCCGGCGAAGGCGGGCGCCTTGTCGCCGACCGCCGGTGTGGCGGCCTGGATCGAGGTGGTGGCGACGATCGCGATGGCGATGATGAGAGCGAAGAGTGTTTTCATGTTCTTAGTAGGCGGAAGATTTCTGCTGGATCTGACAGAGTCAACGGGCTTCATGTTCATCAACCTTCCAAAGTTCGTTTGCCAACACGCGGGTCTCGCGGATAACTCTGTCAGTCCTGAACCATGATGAAGCTCAGTAAGATCTTGCTCTGCCTGGCGGTTGCGCTGGTGGCTGCGAGTTGCACAAAGGAAGCAACTGGCGCCCAGCGGCCTGCCATCGTCTTGCGGCACCAATTCGTCGGTGCTCAGGCCGTTGGCGCTCTCGCCAAAACGCCCAAGGCGGTCGAGTTGCTTTCGTCCACCAACGCGGTCGCGTTCCGCAAGTTGGTATCGGAGCGATTTGCGAAGTGGCTGGTGGCTGGCGCTGGCAAATCGGACCCCGCGGCGGTCGACGGGCTGTCCGATCTGGTCAACGAATTGTTTTCCGCCGACGCCGCGTTCGAGCTGCGGCAGGGCGCCGGATCATGGGAAGCCACCCTCGCGGTTAAGGCCGCTTCGACTGGTCGTCCCGGTCTGGAAGGCAGGTTCAAGACCGTGGCCGCGTCGCTAGGTCGGACTATCTCGTTGGAGTCTGTGGGTGATTGGTTGCTCGTCGGGATCGGTTCGAAAGGCTTGGTTCCGTTAAGCGAGACGAAGTCGGCGATCGCGTCTTCGGGGCGGCCTTGGAAGCTGGATGCGGGAACGTTGGTTTCCCTCGAGGCCGACCTTCCAAAGCTCTCGGTGTTCTTCGGTTGGCCGGATTCCCCGGTTCGTTTGGGAGCGATCGCCCTGACGATTTCGCCGCAGGGCGAGAACCTGAAGACGACAGCGAAGGTCACTTTCCCGCAGGAAATCGCCGTGGGCCAGGAGGTGTGGAACGCTCCGACCAACCTGTTGCGGGATCCGTTGGTGAACTTCACGGCGATCCGATCTCTCGGGGCGTTTTTGCCGCCTGGATCAATGTTCGAATCGGTGATCGGTCGGCGGATGAACCAATCCCAAGCCTATCTTTGGACTCTTTCCCAGGTCCCCTTCCAATACTACTTCGCGATGGCGTCGGCGTCGCCCAAGGCGGAAATGGACCGGTTGGGTGCCGCCCTTCCACAGGCCTGGAATCCGATCCTGAAGGCCTCCAACTCGGGTGAGTTCGGCTGGAACTCGAACAAGACGCAGCTCCAGATGAAGGGCGGGGCGCTTCTGGCTCCGTTTGTCCTCGCGACAAACGATGCGACGGGAAGCTGGATCACCGGCGGCTTTTTCCCGTTCGTCCCAAACCGTCAGCCGGCACCCAAGGAACTGATGGATGAATTCCAAAACCGGAAGGACCTTGTCTATTACGACTGGGAGATCAGCCAGGAGCGGGTGGGATTCTGGCGGGTTATGGGCCAGATAGCGCCGGTGTTCGGACGCAAGGTTGCAGGGGTGGACATCCGCGAACAGCGTCGGTTTTTTTCAACTACTGAGCGATTTCTCGACGGGGTCGCGCCACAACTTGGCAACACCGTTACCGAGGCGAAGTCGGTGGGAACGAAGGAGTTTTCGGTGACTCGCAAGTCCCATCTCGGATTGAGCGGCTTCGAACTGGTTCACTTGGCGCGCTGGTTGGCGGACTCGCCGTCCTCGCTGACTCTATTGACGATTCCCGCGGATTCGCCGTCGGCGGTTCCCGTTCCGGGAGTGGCTCCGAAGCCGGGACATCCTTGAACTGCTCCGAGAGAAACCATGCTTAAGCTCGGCGTCAACATCGACCATATCGCGACACTCCGCGAGGCGCGCTACCGAGGTCAGTCCCGCGGTGAACCAAGTCCCGCGGAGGCGGCGCTAATCTGTGAACGCGCGGGCGCCCATGGGATCACAGCGCATCTTCGCGAAGACCGCCGCCACATTCTGGACCGGGATGTCCGCGAGCTTCGCGAACGCATTTCCACACGGCTCAATCTCGAGATGGCCATCGCGCCGGAAATCGTCGCATTCGCGTTGGATCTGAAGCCCGACATCGTGTGTTTGGTGCCGGAGAAACGGCAGGAACTGACGACAGAAGGCGGCCTTGACGTGGTTGGACAGGAAGCGGCCTTGAAGGTCGTCTGCTCGCGATTCCGGGATGCCGGAATTGAGGTGAGCCTTTTCATCGCGCCGGATCCCGCGCAGATCGCAGCTTCGGCGAGGGTAGGAGCCCAGTTCATCGAACTTCATACCGGCGCCTACGCGGAACATTTTCATCAAAAGCAGGAGCGCAACGTGGAGATCGAACGTCTGGTGGCCGGAGCCAAACAGGCGCACGAGATGGGCCTCCAGGTGAACGCGGGCCACGGCTTGAATCTCGAGAACCTCCCGCTGCTGCATGTTGTTCCTCACATGGTCGAGCTGAACATCGGGCACAGTTTGGTAAGCCGGGCGGTGTTTGTCGGGTTGGAACGCGCAGTGAAGGACATGCTGGAAGTAATGAAAGGATATCACGGTTGAGATGATCCTCGGCCTTGGCATCGATCTGGTGGAAGTGGCGCGAATCGAACGGGCATTGGACCGATTCGGCCCCAGGTTCCTCGAGCGGATCCTTTGCGAAAACGAACGAGCCTATTGTCAGTCGCAGACCGCCCCGGCAAAAAGCGTCGCGTCACGGTTCGCGGCCAAGGAAGCAGTGGCCAAAGCGTTCGGCACGGGAATTGGAGCCGAACTCGGCTGGAAAGACATCGAGGTTGTCCGGTTGGCTTCTGGGCAGCCAGTGGTGGAAATGCGCGGGGCTGGAATTGAACTGTTGAAGAGCCGAGGGGGCCACAGGGTCCATTTGAGTTTGACCCACACGGCAGTCCATTCGGCAGCCGTCGCGGTGATTGAGGGGTGAATACGTTTAGGTCTTGAAGACGGTCACCCGACGGAAAAAGAATTGGAGTAGGCACTTGGCTGATTGCCAAGCGTCTAGGCGGCAATACAATCAGGGTTGTTCATGAGTAAAACAGGAGAGGCAACTGCGGGGCAGAGCGAGGCATCCGGGCCAATCAAGTTGGCCTGGCCGGCGGCAGCCATGATCATCCTTTCTTGGCTCTGGGCGTTCAATGCGTTTGCCCAATACTGGATTTACTTCGAGCAGTATGCCTACGGCTGGTTGGTTCCGTTCCTTGGAGGGTTCTTTTTCTGGCGGCGATTGGGGATTTATTCCCTCAAGAATGGACTGTCGCCGATTGCTACGCGGCCTCGGGACAATCTAAAAGGGGCACTTCTCTTGATCCTTCTCGCCGCAAGTGTGGTGCCGCTTGAGTATGCTCGGCAGAGGAGCCCTCTTTCTAGGTCTTTGGTAATCCTCATCGGGGTTAATGCGGTTGTCGTAACGATGCTTTGCCTTGGATGGATGGGCGGGCGAAAACTTCGAAGAGAGATGCTGTTTCCGACACTTTTCTTCCTCATGGCAGCGCCATGGGTGACAGCGATCGAGCAACCCGTGACGGCCGGGCTTGCCGAGAAGGTATCGGCTACCATCACTGAAATCATGCACTGGCTTGGAATTCACGCGAAGCGCAACGGAGTCACGATTACGATGAAGCCAGGTCCGGTGGGCGTGGATGAGGCCTGTTCAGGGATCCGTTCGCTTCAGTCCGGGTTAATGTATGGAGTCGCTCTGGGTGAATTGTTCCTACTCTCGATCCCACGCCGATTGCTGATGTTTGTCGCTGCCTTCGCATTCGCGGTGTTTCTCAACGTATGCCGGACTTTCATCCTCTGTTGGCAGGTCGATTTGAAGGGCTTGGATATTTTGGCAAAAATTCACGACCCCGTGGGTGGAGCGATGTCCATGGTTTTGCCGATAATGCTTTTCGGTGCGGCTTGGTTGTTGAGAAAGGAGGAGATCGCAATAGGTGCTGCCAGCAAAGCGACTTTGGGTGCCGTCGCCCGGCCGGTCGCTAGGGTGGGACTGGTGGGGTTTGCAGTGGTCGTTCTGGTGGTGGGCTTCATGGCAACCAACGGATGGTCTTGGTATCAGGCGCTCAAGGTTCCTGAACAGACGAAGCCCAATTTTGTGGTCCGCGACTCCGTTCAAAAGGAACCGGTTTCCGAAGCGACCTTGAAGATTCTCCAACCGAATCCTGAGATTGGGCACAACGTATTCTTTCGATCGGCGTCGGTTGGAAACCGGGAGATCGGTGGCTACTATTTCTTTTGGGTCCCGAATGCGGCCAACGTCTACCTACTTGGCCACCGACCGGATGTCTGTATGGCCGGCGTGGGATGGAGAAAGGATGGGGATTTTGAGTCCGTGAAACTCCCGATTGCGGGCAAGGAAAAGGACTTGGAAATGGACTTCTACAAGTTCATGTGGAAGCGGGGCGAGCAGAAGGCCGTTCAACTTTGGGGAATCTGGAGAAACGGTAAGCCGGTGCAGGTCAACTACCGTGATTTGGACTCGGCCGCAGCCGTATCATGGTTGGAAATGGCAGGGAAACGGGGTTCAGCGACCGAACTGGTCTCCATAAATATTCCGTATGAAGGCACACCACCCGATCTCAAGACGATGACGGAATTGATGAACAACCTGGTCCAGTATCGAGGGCAGACACCTGTTAAGTGATCATGGATGATTCAATTCAGACTAGCCAGGATCGATCGCCCTCTAGGAGGATCTTATCGTTGAAGAAGAAAGTGATCCTCTCTGGCTTCGGCTTGTTGGCAATCGTGTTGGCGTGGTTTGCTGTGCCACCGGTATACGGGCATCTCAAGGCCATGAGGGCAGAGTCGTTCTTCCAAAGGGGTAAGGTTTTCTTGGAGCAGGGGCAGTGGACCAACGCCCTCGATCGGTTCGAGTTGGCGATGCAGATGGATCCGGATCAACCACGATTCCGCGGAGCGATGGCCCGTGTTTCTGAGCAAATCGGCTCTGATCAGGCGCTGAGGTCGTGGGTTGAGATATTGCGTCTACCTGACGTGACGGACGAGGAACGGCAAGACTTCACGGAGTTTGCGCTAAGGATAGGCTTGATTGAAGTGGCGGGACAACAGATCAAGCGGCTGATCGTGCGCCGGCCGCCTGAGGCGCGAAGTCTTTTTTTGGCGGCTGAGTTTTTCCGCGTCCAAGGCGATTTGGTCCAAGCTGCGAGCGCTGCCCGGGCGGCTTTCGTAGCAGAGCCAAACGACGATCGATTCCAATTTTTGTATGGCTCGATCTTGTTGGCTTTGGATTCGCAGGAGCAAAAGCAGGAAGGACGTCGACTGGTCTTCGAACTAGCTGGGCGCCCAGGGCGATCTCAAGTCGACGCATGGCGGAGACTTGCAGGGCTTTCCGACCTAAAGCCTGCCGAATCACGACAGCTGATAAGTTGGGTGGAGGCGAGCCCTTCTGGTTCGACCAATCCGGTTGTCAGGGCCAATCTTCGTTGGCCTTCCGATAGCACCGTGCAGGCGCGGCGGGACGCGCTCATTGCCGAGACGATCAGTCGAACAGCGGGCGGCGATGAAGTGGCTTTGAATGAACTCGCAGTTTGGCTCAACTCACGGAAGGCGTTCGATTCAACCCTGACGGTCATCCCGGCGAATCGGGTAGGGACCAATGTGCCTCTTTTCACAATGCGCTTGGAGGCTCTCTCGGGGATGAAGCGCTGGGATGAAGCTGAAACATTCCTGCAATCAACCAATGTTCAGGTCGAGCCAATGTTCCGTCTCGGTATGGCGGCATTCATCAAATCCCTGCGAGGCGATGCAGCGGGTGAGCGGGCTTTGTGGTCGTCAGGGATTCAGGAAACAACGAACAACTTCAGGAAAGCCCTCTCGCTGGCTGGGTTGGCTGAGCGGATTGGACGGAACGACATTGCCCTTCGAGTCTTTGCTCCCCATTTGGTGACCAGCGGGTCGCCGGCCGTGGCATATGAAGCCAACAAACAAACAGCTCGTATTCAGATGGGATTGGGAGAACTCAGGTTGGCTCACGCAGCGCTCTCGGGCATGATTCAGGGCACCCGGGTCGATCAGAGGGTTAAGGTCGATCTTTTTTATCTGAACCTCCTGCTGGACCTTGAATCCCGGCGAACTCTTGAGGAATGCCTTCGAGAAGTTAAGGTCACCCCCGATCGTTATGACTTCCGGATCATGGCCGCACTGGCCCACTGCAGAATGGGTAATGCGCCCGAAGGCCTCAAGTTGATCCAGAGTCTTCCTGTTGCGCCTATTTTTTTGCCCGCGCGCTGGCGCGCTGTGGTCATGACGGTCTACCGACTCAACGGAAAGGTCGCCGAGCAGGTGCAGTTGTCGGAGTCGCTGTCGAATTCCGGGTTCAGCAAGGCCGAGCTCCAGGCGCTTCAGGCCATTGGGAGGAAGTGATCATCGGCGTCGGGCTTGCCTCGACGATCGTCATCGCTAAGGTGTCGCCTCCTGAAATTGGAAACACCATGAGCGTTCGCGTCCGTTTCGCCCCCAGTCCCACCGGCTACCTCCACATCGGTGGTGCCCGCACCGCCCTTTTCAACTGGCTCTATGCCCGCCACATGGGCGGCACCTTCGTGCTCCGCATCGAGGACACGGATCAATCGCGCAATTCGCAGGAAGCCGTGGACGTGATCTTGAACGGCCTTCGTTGGCTCGGTCTCGATTGGGATGAAGGCCCGACCACCGGCTCGGTCGATGGTCCCAGCAAGGGCGACTACGGCCCCTACTTTCAGTCCGCCCGCGGCGAGATCTACCAGAAGCGCATCCAGGAACTGAAGGACAAGGGCTTCGCCTACGAACACGAAGGCGCGGTGAGGTTCAAGATGCAGCGCGAGCCCGTGCTCATCCCCGACCTCGTCGTCGGCAATGTCACCCGCGAGCTGACCGACCGTGAGAAGATGGACCCCGACTTTGTCATCGTCCGCAGCGACGGCGTGCCTGTCTTCCATCTCGTCAACGTCATCGACGACCTGGAGATGAAGATCACCCACGTCATCCGGGGCGAGGATCATCTCAGCAACACCGCCAAGCACATCGCCATCTTCAAGGCCTTCGGGGTCGAGCCGCCGAAATACGCCCACATCCCGCTCATCCTGAACAAGGACAAGTCCAAGATGAGCAAGCGCGACACCGGGGCTTCGCTGACCAACTACATGGACGAAGGCTATGCGCCCGAGGCCGTGCTGAACTACCTCTGCCTCCTCGGCTGGTCGCCCAAGGGCAACCGCGAGATCGTCCCGCTCCAGGAAGTCGTCCAGCTCTTCGATCTGCCGCAGATCATCCGGCACAACGCCGGCTTCGACCTCGACAAGCTCCACTGGGTGAACGGCGAATACATCCGTGTCATGGCACCGGATCGATTCGAGACGTTGGCCCGCGCCGCATTCGCCAAGTCCGGCATCAGCCTCGACGGCTTTGCGCAGGACTACATCGGTGGCGCGTTGAAGTCGTGCCAGGAGAAGATCAAACACTTCTCCGAACTCCCGCTCTTCGGCGGATTCTATTTCAAGGAAGTCGGCGAATTCGACGCGGCCGGTGCGGCGAAGGATTTCGTCGCCGAAGCCAAGCCACGCATCCAGAAGCTCCGCGATGCCTTTGCCTCTCTGGCTGCTTTCGACGCGGCCACTCTCGAAACGACCCTCAAGGCCGTGGCCGCTGAAGCGGGCGTCAAGACCGGCGTGCTTGTCCACCCGACCCGTCTCGCCACCACGGGCCGGACCGTGGGCCCGAGCTTGTATCACTTGCTCGAAGTCCTCGGCAAAGAGCGCGTCGTGAAACGGCTGGACGCCGCCTTGGCCACGATTGTCTGAGGCTTCCCTGGTCGATTGATCCGTCGTCCGCTGGAAAATCATGCGTTAGTTCCACTTGCTGGCGTTGGGCTGACCGCTAATTTCACATCCATGGAACTGGTTCTCACACTGCTCATCGCCGGGATTCTGCTTCTGGTGCTTGAGACCGTTCTCCCTGGCCTGATCGCGGGCATCATCGGGTTCTGCTGCCTGATCGCCGGAGTGGTGGTCGCCTATGGCCTCGGCACCGAGACGGGGAGCGTTGTCCTGATCGGGGTGGTGGTTTTCTGTCTCATTGGGTCGATGGCTTACCTCAAGTATTTCCCGGGATCGCGGTATGCGCGACGGTTCACCCTGACCCGCACGATCGGGGATATCGGCGCGGAACGCCCCGAGTTGGTCGGGCAGAATGGGGTAGCCTTCACCAAGCTGCGTCCCTCCGGAACAGCGTTGATCAACCATCAGCGTGTCGACGTGGTCGCGGACGGCGTAATGATCGAACAGGGCACACCCATCACCGTCGTCGCCGTCGAAGGACTCCGGGTCGTCGTCCGTCAGGTCTCCGCCACATGATCCACTCTCCAACGCTTTAATTCTTCTATGACTGATTACCAACCCATGCTCGCCGAGTTGCCATTTCAAATCTTGCTCTGGGGCATCCTGGGCGTCATCGGACTCGTCCTTCTCATCTGGGCGGGAAACTTCTTTTCCATCTGGCTGCGGGCCACGTTTTCCGGCGCGCCCGTGGGCCCGTTTGAATTGATCGCGCTCCGCCTGCGGAGCGTGCCGGTCGGTGTCGTCGTGGATCTCCGGATCACCGCGGTGAAGTCCGGCATCGATCTGACGATCGACGACCTTTCCACCCACTTCCTCGCCGGCGGCAACATCGAAATGGTGGTCCTCGCCCTCATCGCCGCGCGCAAGGCCGGCATCCACCTTGATTTCGACCGCGCCTGCGCCATCGACCTCGCGACCAAAGGCACCGGCAAGACCGTGCTCGAAGCCGTGAAGACTTCGGTCAATCCCAAGGTCATCGATTGTCCTGCGGCATCCTCCGGCAAGTCCACGATCGACGCCGTGGCCAAGGACGGAATCGTCATCAAGGCCAAGGCCCGCGTCACCGTCCGCACGGCGCTCGACCGCTTTGTCGGAGGTGCGACCGAGGAAACGATCATCGCCCGTGTCGGCGAGGGCATCGTCACCACCATCGGCTCGTCCAACAGTTACAAGGATGTGCTCGAAAATCCCGACCGCATCTCCAAGACCGTTTTGGACAAGGCGCTCGATTCCAACACCGCCTTCGAGATCCTCTCCATCGACATCGCCGATCTCGACGTAGGCGAGAACGTCGGGGCCAAGCTCCAGGCCGAACAGGCCGAAGCCAACAAGCTCATCGCCCAGGCCCACGCCGAAGTCCGCCGTGCCGCCGCCGTGGCCGTGGAGCAGGAGATGACCGCGCGTGTCGCCGAAATGCGCGCCCGGGTCGTCGAGGCCGAGGCGCAGATCCCGATGGCCATGGCCGAAGCCTTTCGCAGCGGCAATCTCGGCATCATGGATTATTACAAGATGAAGAACGTCCAGGCCGACACCTCGATGCGTGAGAACATCGCGGGTGGTGGTCAAACGCCGACACAGTCGAAGTAGGATCTCTTCCCGGACAGAAACGCTTAACGCTGCCTCGATGATCGAAACGCTCAATTCGCTTCTCAGTGCGCCCGGCCTACTGGCCGTGGGCATCGAAGGGTTTATGATCTTCCTGGTCATCGCGGGAATCTCGGCCGTCGCGGAGTGGCTGAAAAAGAAGCGTCTGCGTGATCAGGCGGGTGACGCTTCCGAAACGGAATGGTCCGCTCCTCCGGCCCGAACCTCGGGACCTTCATCTCCCGCGACCGGTTCCGACGGGAAACCTCTGAGCCAATGGGAGGAGGAGATCCGGCGCATGTTGAATGGCCTTGATCCGCAGGCCCAGGTCCCGCCGCCGTTGCCGCCTCCACCGCCTCCCATCGTCCGGCAGGCCCCACCGCCGGTCTATCAGAGCCGCCCCGTAGTCGTCGCCGTCGAGGAGGGCGAATCCGAAGAGCCCGTTCCGACCTATCTGAGTTCGATGGAAAGACCCGACAGCGCCTACCGGCGGGCCGCTGGGTTGGAGCAAACGGTCGATGGCCGGATGGCGACCGCTGCATCGTTCGGGAACGCGGCCGAAGCATGGAACCGCGCCGGTTCAATTGATGCACGCATCCGGGCGCAGTTGAGCGAAGCGTCCAATCTTCTCCACCACGCTCCTGTCGGGAAGGTAAACAGGCATCGCTCTTACGACGCGGAACGTCTGGTGGCCACGTTCCGCAATCCCGCCACGGCGCGTCAGGCCGTGATCGCCTCGTTCGTCCTGAGTCCGCCGAAGGCCCTTGAGAACTGACGCGTCCGATGCCGTCAGGACGGCTTCAATGTGCGGGTGATGAACTCGCGGAACAGTTTGGTTTCCTCGCGGATGATGGTGTGCTCCTTCCGGAACTCGACCCACTCCAAGTTCAGTCCTGTCGCCCTCAGTTCCGCCATTTGTTGACGCACTTTCGCGCACGGAATGACCGGATCCAGCGTTCCGTGCGTCACGAGAACGGGCGTTGCCTTCGAAGCGGGCGACACTTCTCGAATCAGCTTCGCCGCATCCGACACGTAGCCGCTCACCCCGATCAATCCTGCCAGCGGTTGCGCCAGACGCAGCCCTGTCTCGAGAGTCATCAGGCAGCCTTGGGAGAATCCGAACAGAATGGTCTCGTTCGCCGGAAACCCTTTCGCGGGCATTTGCTCCAGCAGGGTTGCGAGGAGACGGCGGCTTCGTTCAATGCCGGGACCCGGATCACCGGGATACTCATACCAGGAGAAGCCTCCGTAGTATTCGTCCGGCGCGTCGACGAGCAGGACGTTCAGCCAAGGCAGGTTCAGTTCAACGGGCAGCCAGCGATAGCCTTCGCGGCTATCGCCCAGGCCGTGGAGCACGACCAGCAGTTTGCGACTCTCGCGTTCCTTCGCAGGGATGAGTTCCGCGTTCAGGCTCATGTCACGATTCCTCCGAGGCCGCGACGACCGCCAGGCAGCCCGCCACACACGCGACCGCCAGAGCCGCCGAGCAAACCGCGATCCTGCCCAGCGACGGTGCGGGCGATGCCTTCAGCAGTGCGAAGGACAGGCCGAGAATCGTCGCATCGGCGAATAGCAACCCCAGCGGCACGAGCCCTGAGGCGGGTGCGCGTCGAACGGGCAGGGGCGCGGGGCTGAAGCGTTTCGCCGCTGCAGGGGCGATCGTGGAAGGCGATGAGGCGGTTTCCGAGACGGGCGTCGTCGAAGAAACGTCAGGACCGACGTTCACGCGGATGAACTGTCGGAGACCGGGGCCCGGAACCCTGGCCGCCGCCGCCGACCCAGCGCGTGCGTCTCCTGCCGGCGCTTCGCCGGACGGGGAGTCGGTGGCGTGAGCGCGGTCCATGAGTGAACCGAGGCCCTTTCCTAAGACGCGTTTAGACACCTGCGGAAGCTCCATTACCGCGCACCGCCAGTGCAAGTCCGCGATCTTCACAACCACTGCGGATGAGCGGCAACGCCCGGCCTTCCTGAGACTCATTGGCCGCTCACGCGCCGAGGTTGGCCGCAGCGAAGTCCCGGACCATTTGTGCGACGCGCAAGACGGTGGCTCGGCGGCTTTCGGCGAGCTGCTTCAACACGGCGAGTTCTTCGAGGAATGTCGGTTCATGCGCGGCGATCTCTGCCGGGGTGCGTCCGCTGTAGATCTCGCAAAGAAGCCCGACCAGGGCCTTCAGCGTGATGGCGTCGGAGTCGGTCTGGAACCAGCAACGGCCGTCGCGGAAATCTGGGACGAACCAGATCCGCACTTGGCAGCCTTCGACGCGTTGGTCATCGAGCTTCAACGCATCGGGCAGGAGCGGACGCGCCTTGGCCAGCTCGACCAACCGCGCCAACCGCTGCTGCGGATCGCGGACGGTGAGGATCGGCGCGAGCAAACCCGAGACGACGGAGTCGATGGACTCTGGCTGTTGTGGTGTGGGGAACATCTCGCCGGACGAAAACGGACTTCCGGATCAGCCTTCGGGATGCTCGATGAGTTCCTTCAGACGCGAACGCAGCTCCATGGGCAGACGATCCAGCCAAGCTGCATCGACCAGACCCAGCTCGATGAGATCGCGCAGGTGGGTGCGGTCTTTGTCGCGGAAGGCCGTCAGTTTCATACGGACCAACGCTGCAAGAGAGACAAGCTGGAACTGGTCGGCTGATTCCGATTCCGAGACGTCCGGAGCGGGCAGCGGATTGTCTGAGCGCACTTTCTCCCCTGCGAATACTATGTGCAGTGCGTCTCGGACACCAGCCTCGGGACCGTCGAGGAAGACTTCCATACCGCCCGGCTGGCCTAGGCTTGAAACACGCCGATGGATGAAGCCGACGGATGCCAGGGCGGCCTTGGCCGCTTCGAGATCGGCGCGGCGCAGGAGGATGTCCACATCGCGCGTCGTGCGGACAGCGGCCTCGTCCACGGTCGATACCCAGGCAGCCACCGCATCGTCTCCCGTCACGGCGTAGGGGACGCCGGAGGCGTTCAACGCGGCTGCGGCTCGCAGGAAACGTTCGCGCACTTTTTCCACGGCACGGCTCATCCGGGACCAGGAACCGGGTGCAAGAGTGGTGGTCATGCGCAGAGAATGTTAAGCGGCCCAAGTAGAAGCTTCAATGAGCCTGTCGTAGATCATCGCTTCGATTTGGCGGTTTTTCTTGAACGATGCTTTTGAGGCTATCTGTTCATCGGATAACTCTGATCAACGACCTATCAACTCAATCATCTGCTCATCAAAACGTAAATGTTGCTCTTGTCAGTGAGTGTCCGGTAAGCGCGGAACGGAACTCCGCTCGGCTTAGACTCCAACCACTCAAGCTCTAGCGCCAATGTGCGCTGCGGATCTCTGACTGCCTCGTCCAACTGTTTGTAGTCGAACCAATCTTTCGGCGGCTCACGGAGATTGACCTCCCAGACTCGCCCCCAACGCTTGGCGAGCACGAGCGCCACAATCAGCTTTGTTCGACGCGAAATCTTCATGGGGCGCGAATGTAGGATAAGATGATCTTGAACTGAAGATTGAGGAAGGTCTGTCGATGGTAGAGTTTCCACCAACAGTTATCGATTGGTTCATGATTACTAAACTGAGAGGTTTGTTGCCATTTTGTAAGGTTTCTTCGGCGAGCGAACTTGAAATGAGTCACCTTTCCGAAACCAAGTCGGCTAGTTGACTAGTATAGCCACTTCCCGATCTTGCCGTCCGCTTCGAGCTCCACGCCTCGTCGGCGGAAGGCCCAGCACATGTAGCTGATGCTGACGAAAAACGAGGCGGGCAGGCGGTTGATGGCGCAGATCTTCGTGCCGAGCAGCGTGGTCTTGCCGCCGAAACCCATCGGACCGATGCCGAGCGCGTTGGCCGTCTCGGTGATGTCCTTCTCCAGCGCGGCCAGCCCCGGGTGCGGGTTCACGTCGTCGAGGAGCCGGAGGAACTGCTTCTTGGAATGCTCGTAGCCGGTGGCGCGGTCGCCGCCGATGCAGACGCCGAGGATGCCCGGACCGCAGCCCTTGCCCTGGGCCTGGAGCACGGCGTCGAGGATGACTTTGCGGCAGCCGTCGAGGTCGCGGTTGGCGGCGAGCTTCTCGATGGGCAGGGAGTATTGCGCGCCGACGTTCTCGCAACCGCCTCCTTTAAGCGCGAGGCGGACTTCGAGCGCCGCGCTGCGGTGCTGGTGAAAATGGAGGATGGGTGAACCGGGGCCGACGTTGGTGCCGTCGTTTTTTCCTGTGAGGGAATCGACGGAGTTCTGCCGGAGATAACCCTTCTTGGTCGCGGCCTTCACGGCTTCGCACGTGGTCTCCTGGAAGGCGATCTGGTCGAAGCCGACGGGGCAGTCGATGTAGAAGAGGATGCTGCCGGTGTCCTGGCAGATGGGCTGGGACTTGCGCTTCGCGAGTTCGATGTTGCGGTCGATGATCTTGAGGGCGGACTCGGCGATGGTGCCTTTCTTCTCGGTTTCGAGCGCGCGGACGAGCGCGTTGTTGACGTCATCCGGCATCTCGGCCGAGGTGCGGCGGATCAACTCCACGAGCGAATCGAACAGGGCTTGCATACGTTGACTAAACGCTAGGGAGCGGAGGAAGGGGTGTCAATTTGAGGGGCGAGGCCCGCGCTCCGCTTTGATTCGGCCGCGCGCGGTCACGAGTGTTCCCAGCCGCGGTCGGCGAGGATCTCCTGGCCCGTCACCGCCGTGCTCAGGTCGCTGGCGAGGAACAGGATCACGTCCGCGATTTCCGAGGGCTGGATGAAATCCGCGACGCACTGGCGGTCCTCGATGAGCCGCTTGCTCTCGTCGTCGAGGAAGTCTCGCTTCTGCCGCTCGGTGAAGACCCAGCCGGGCGAGACGCAGTTCACGCGCAGGCCTCTTCCGCCCAGCTCGCGCGCGAGGCAGCGCGTGAAGCCCAGCACGCCGCCCTTCGTCGCCACGTAGGCCACGAGGCTCCTGGGAGTGTTGTAAAGGACCACCGAGGAAAGGTTGATGATGGAGCCGCCGCGGGGCATGGCGGGCGCGCACTCGCGGGCGGTGAGGAAGTAGGCGCGCACGTTCAGCGCGAAGAGGTCGTCCCACTGCCGTGCGGTTGTTTCGAGGAAGGGGATGCGCGGATCGCGTGCCGCGTTGTTGACCAGCACGCGGATGGTTTTCGCCGCGCGTTTGATCCGCGCGGTCCAATCGAGGATCGCCTGCTCATCCACGAGATCGACCACTTCGAACGAAACGTTCCCGCCCAGTTCACGGGCCAGCGCCGCGCCCGCCGTCGCATCCACGTCGCAGAAGAACACCCGCGCGCCCTGCGCGTGAAAGGCCCGCACCGTGGCTGCGCCGATGCCGTTCGCGCCGCCGGTGACGACCACCGCCTGTTCCGCAAGTTCAGGAAATCGTGCCATTCCGGGCATGGTGGAAGGGTGTCAGGAAAAAGCCAGCGAACGGATGGCTCGCGTCGGAGCCGCTGAAACCATGGGATCGTGCTCCTTCACCCCCGTCCCGATCGGATCACGGCTTGGCCGCTGGGCGGATGACCGAGACCGTGAGCGTCTCGTGCCAGCCGATGAGTGTCGTGGTCGGAGCGGGCTTGGGTTTCTTCTTTGTCGCCGGGGTGGAGGTGGTCCGCGCGGTCGTCACGCCGACTTTCAGGCCAGCCGAGTCGTCGGACAACGCCCGCAGCCGGACGACGCGGAGCTGGCCGGGGACGAGGGGCGCATCGACGGAGACCGTGAGTTCGCCGTCTTCCTTGGTCTCGGCAATCTGGCCGGTGACCTGGATGCCGGGCACGGCGCGCGCGAGTTCGAAGCGGATAGGCCCGTCATAGTCGGTGCGATTGGCGGAGACCTTCAACGTGTTTGTCCCACCGGCCGCGACCTCGACGAGATCGCCTTCCACGCGCACGACGATCATGGGCGAGGCGCGTTCCACGTCGATCTGGTAGCTGAAGCCGGGGCCGCCGAAACGGTTCAGCTCCTCGACCTTCAGCCGGTAGGTTCCGGAGGCGGCAAATCGGTTGGTGAAGACCCCTTCATCGGCGGCGGTGGGCTTAGTGCCCGCCAATCGTTTGCCGGAGGAATCAAGGAGTTCGATCGACAGGTCGCAGCCGGAGCCGACGCTGCGCGTGCGGCCATTGAAGACGATCTTGTCGCCGGACTTCGCGGTGAATTCATACCAGTCCACGTCGGCCTTTGCCTGGAAACGGCCTTCAATCAGCGCGGGCCAGACGATGCGCGTGGCGTTGCTGGCGGAGTTGTTCGGCTCCGCTTCCATCTGGATCGGGAGATCGCTCACCGGAATCGAAACGATCCCCGATTGTCCGTTGCGGCGTGCCTTGGCCGCCAGGCTGGCAATCGGAGTCGCGGCCGCCCCATCGGGCATGACGATGTTGAGGCGGGATTCCTCCATGCCATCGCCGGCGAGCGTCGCGGTCAGTTTCTTTCCGGAATCGCCTGAAAGCGGGAAGGGAGCCTTGGCCAACGGGAAATCCCCGACGCGCATCCGGTAGAACATCCGGTCGCCTCCGGCCCACGCGGTGTCGCGCACTTCGGCGATGAAGCGTCCCGTCTCGGGCGCGGTGAAGGAGAGCCGGCTGTCCGTGCCGCCGACGGGATCGTCCTCGGCGTAGGCACGTTCGCGGCCGCGTGCGTCAAGGATTCGGACGAGCGAATCGATCTGGCTGCCCAGACGCGCGCCGAAAACCTCGAAGGACAAGCGCTCGCCTTTCTTCAGGTCGAAGGCGTAGTAGGCGCTGCCGTTCTCCTCCGCGTTGCCGTCGATCGAGATCGGCGCGGTGAGCAGGGCTGCGGCGGCCGGCGAAGTGTTCGTCGTCGAACGGGGCGCGGTGCCGATGTCATCGACCAGCACCGTGAACAGTGCAGCGGCTCCGGCTTCGCCCGCGAGCCGCACGGCGGCAACCTGCGGTGCGAGGTCCTTGGCGAGCGTGATTTCGAACTGGCTTCGCGAGGAGGAGTTTGTCAGCGGTCGGATAGAGGCGGAAACCGACAGCCACAAGTTGGTCGCACCGGCGAGGCCGGAGCCTTCGAGGGTGAGAACCGTTGCGGTGCCTGTCTTGAGACCGAGAGGCGTCACGCGGTTGACCCGGAGGGTTTGGGCGGAGCAGGGGAGTGTGGCGACAAGCAGGGCGGCTGCGATAACCAGGCATCGTGCCTGTGAGCTTGGTCCGCCATTCACGCGATCACTCCCTGGATGGGATTCCCGTTGGAGATCGGGAGCGGGCGGTTGCCGACGTCGCGGACTTCCGTGTGCGGATCGATGCCGAGCAGCTGGTAGACGGTCGCGGTGAGATCCTCGGGACGGACGGCGTTCTCCGCCGGATAGGCTCCCTGCTTATCAGACGCGCCATAGACGAAGCCGCGTTTCACGCCGCCGCCCGCGAGCATGACCGTGTAACAGTCCGGCCAGTGGTCGCGGCTGACGTTGTCGTTGATGCGCGGGGTGCGGCCGAATTCGCCCATCCAGATGACCAGCGTGTCCTTCAACAATCCCCGGCTGTCCATGTCTTCGAGGAAGGTCGGCAACGTCTGTTCGGTGATGGGAAAGTGGCGTTTCTCCACGATGGGGAACATGCGCGTGTTGTTGAACCCATGGGTGTCCCAGCCGCCGGTCTCGGTGCTCTGGCCGCCGATCGACGCGTCGAAGTAGACGGTGACGAACTTGCTCCCGGCCTCGATCAAGCGGCGGGCGAGCAGGCAGCTCTGGCCATAGCTGTGGCGGCCGTAGGCTTCGCGCATCTTGTCCGACTCCTTCGACAGGTCGAAGGCCGTGCGGAGCTTGGGGGAATGGAGCATCGCGAGCGCCTTGTCGTAATACGCATCGAGGCCGCGCGCGGCGGCCGAGTGGTCGAGGAGACGCGACTGGGCATCGACGATCTTCTGGAGTTCGCGCCGTCCTTCGAGGCGCTCGTAGCTCATGCCGGCGGGCAGGCTGAGTTCGGGCAGCTTGAAATCGGACGCGTTCGGATCGCGCGTGACGAGCAGGGGATCATGGACCTTGCCGAGGAAGCTGGCGAACTGGCCGGGCGTGCGGGAGCCGTCGCTGATGATGTGCGGGAAGGAAACCGAAGTCGGCATCTCCGGCGTGCTCAACGGGGCGAGGCGGTCCACCACGGAGCCGAGCGCGGGATACAGGTCCAGCGTCTCCTTCAGCCGGATGTCGTCCACCGGCGGCTGGTGCCCGGTCAGCGCGTAATAGCCGGCCGAGTTGTGGTTCTTCATCGTGTGGTGCATGGACCGGATCAACGTGACCTTGTCCATCATCTTGGCCATGCGCGGGAGGCGTTCGCAGACCTGGATGCCGTCGGCATTGCTGGAGATCGGCTTGTAGGGACCGCGGATGCCTTCGGGCGCGTCCGGCTTCATGTCGAACATGTCGATGTGGCTCGGTCCGCCCCATTGGAAGAGGAAGATGACCGACTTCGCCTTGGCCTTGGTGGCGATCTTGTTCGCCAGCGATTCGGCTTGGAGCAGCTTGGGCATCGTCATCCCGAGCAACCCGAGCCCGCCGACCTTGAGCGCGTGCCGGCGCGACATGTGGGTGCGGTGGTAGCTGGCGCAGGCGGAGGAAAGGAGGTGGTTGTTCATCTCAATCGATTTTTGTTTCGCGCTTTTGGCGTTCAGCAAGCGGTGAACTGCACCACGGACAAAACGCGATGCTCACGACTGAACTTCCTCCGTCGTGAACAATGATCCCGTAAGCGCGCGAGCGTTCTGAGTAGTGAATCAAAGCGTCGGGGCAATCGAATCTGTTGGGATGCTCATCGCAACTGGAAGTCACTGCTTCCGTCATTCTGGTGCAGCAGTGGGCATTCATGCTTTGCGTATGTGGCTGAGCATTGGTGGTGAAGTTAAACGGATGCTCGCCATCCCCGGCCATCTCAACGAACCAGCGGGCGGTAGGGCGCGTCACTCCGTGCGCGCCGCCTCGTGGCCGAGGAGTGATTATCTGGTCACTCGCGGGAAGTCTGGAGCGAAGGTCATCCTTTCCGAAGAGCCGCTGAAACCGGGCGGGTCTTTGGAAACTTAGCGGCGGCGCGCACGGAGTGACGCGCCCTACCGGCACCGGGTGGCTCGCGCCACCGGCTAATATCCTGATGCGCCTCCGGCGCGAACATGGAGTCGCATGCGAAGCAGAGCATGTGATGGATCGCCGGGTCTTCATCGTTCAATGGCGCAGGATGAACTCCTTCGAGTTGAGCAGCGCCCAGGTGATGTCTTCGAGGACGGCGCGTTTGTTGGACGCTTTGGCAAGGAGGCTGGAAGTCGTGGCGATCTCCTTGGCATTCGGCGGACGGGTCAGCGTGGTCCAGTAAAGCTCCTCGACGATCTGTTCGTCGGTGCGGCCGGACTTCACGAGCGAGGATAGGCGGTTGTCCTTGTTGGAAATCTGGCCGTTGATGAGCGGGCCGCTGATGAGCTGGAAGGCCTGCCCCATGGACGTCTCGGCGGAGCGTTCGCATTCGCAGGTAAGCAGGCGCGGCGGGCGGCCGAACAGGTCGAGGTAGCGATCCCCGTCCGTCATCTTGCGGCGCGCGCGCATGGCCTGGACGCCCCCCACCTCGGCGGCGCGGGTGCCGATGGGATAGCCGGTGAACTCGACGGGCGTTCCGGTCACCTGGGTCTGGGCGTCGAGGATCTGTTCGGCGGAGAGACGGCGGATGAGGTTGCGGGAGAAGTTCGTTTCGTCGTCGGCGTTGGTCTCGTTCGGCTCGGACGAAAGCTGGTAGGCCTTGGACGCGACGATGAGACGGACAATGTGGCGGAGGTTGTAGCCGCTCTTCACGAACTCGCGGGTCAGTTCATCGAGCAGCTCGGGGTGGCTGGGCGGATTGGTCGCTCGGAAGTCGTCGATGGGATCGACGATTCCGCGGCCCATCAGGTGGAACCAGATGCGGTTCACCTGCGCCTTGGCGAAGAACGGGTTCTTCGGGCTGGTGATCCATTCGGCGAGGCGTTCGAGGCGATCCGATCCGGCGTCGCTCGCCGTCGTGTCGCCGAGCATCCGGGCGGGGACGACCTTGCCGGACTTCGGATGCTTCATGTCGCCGGTGCGGCCGGAGACGACGACCTGTTTGCCGACGAATTCGTGGCTGTCGTTGTCGTCGCGGCGCTTGTTCTCGATGACCTTGTAGTCGATCTGCGAGAACACTCCGGCCCAGCCGTAGTAGTCGTTCTGCGTCCAGCGGTCGAAGGGATGGTTGTGGCACTGGGCGCACTGGAGCCGCGTGCCGAGGAAGAGCTGCGCGATGGCCTCGGAGCGCATCGCCGGATCGCGGTTGGCGCGGTAGAAGTTGGCCGCCGGGCTGTCGTAGGTGCTGCCGCGTCCGGCGACGATCTCACGGGCGAAGCGGTCCATCGGCATGTTGTCGGCGAAGGCGCGCTGGAGCCAATGGTGGAAGGCCTGCACGCCTTTCTTGTCGAGAGGCCGTTCGTCGATGCGCAGGAGGTCGGCCCACTTGAGCGCCCAGAAGGTGGCGAACTCCGGCCGCTCCATCAGCTCGTCGACCAGGCGGGTGCGTTTGTCGCGGCGCTTGTCGGCGAGGAAGGATTTCGCCTCTTCGGCCGTCGGCGGTGCGCCGGTGAGGTCAAGGTAAAGGCGGCGCACGAAGGTTTCGTCGGTGACGCCGGGAGACGGGTTCAGTTTCAAGCGGCGGAGCTTCGCGAAGATCTGTTCGTCGATGAAGTTGGCCGGCTTGGTGGCGTTCCACTTGTAGTCCGGGCGAGCGGCGACGAAGGCGAGACGGACGGGCTTTTGCTGGTCCAAGTAACGGACGAGAATGGTCGTCTCGGTGGGTTTGTCCGCGCGGACGCCGCCGTCGAGGGCGGGTGTGACGAGAGGGTTGGCTGATTCATAGACGGCCAGCCGGGTGACATCGCGTGATGTGCCGTCGGCATAGCGGGCGGTGGCCTGGATCTGCGTCTGCCAGCGCGGCTCTGCCAGGAATTCTTCGCGCGGCGTCACTTCCAGGCTGAGGAGCTTCGGAGCGGTTTCACCGTCGTCTTCGGCACCATCGACGATCCAACGTCGGAGAATGCGGAATTCCTCGGTATCCGGCCCGAACCGCTTGCCGCCTTCATGGGCGAGTTTGGCGGTGGCTTTCAGCAGAAGGAGGCTTTCGTCGGGGAGCTGTGGATTGACGCGGCGTCCGAAAAGTTCACGGGTCAGCACAAGATGGTCGCCGGCGGGATCTTCGCCCCGGAGCGAGATTTTGAAGCCGCCTTTGCCGCTGGCGTTCCCATGGCAGGCACCGGCGTTGCAACCGGCGCGGGAGATGACCGCCATGACGTCGTTCCGATAGGAGACCGGCATCCCGGCGTCCCGCGTGTCCGCGGGCGCACCGACTGCGGACCACGGTAATAACGCCAACCCGAGGATGGCCGGAAACAGGATGGCTTTTGGGGCAAACACAATGTCGGGGACGGGGTTTGCCCGACAGTAATTCAGCGAACGTGTTGTGAAAGCGGTTTCTTCGCCGGAAAACGCGCCACCGTCTGCTCAGAGCGGGGGTTTTGCGGCGGGATCGACCGGGGTTGAGTCGATCCGGAACCGGCGGTTCATGTAGAGGTCGTCGGCGACCTGGAACAGCGCGGTTGCGTCCTTCTCCAGTTCCTTGCTGCGTTCGTCGGGGGAGTCGTCGCGGAGCATCTGGGTCGTCTTGGGGTTTCCCCGGAAGTATTCGACCGTCTTGTTCAGGCTGAACGTGACGAGCCGTTCGTCGGCGTAGATGCCGATGGAGCGGTTGTGATTCAGCAGGACGCGGCTCGGGACATCGTGGTCGCGGAGCAGGTCGTGGCCGAAGAAGACGGTTTCGTAGGGACGGCCGATCAGTCCGAGGATAGTCGGAGCGACATCGAGCTGGCAGCCCAGAGTCGAGACCCGGCGCGGCTCGGGGACGACGGCCGGGCCGACCACGAGGACCGGCACCTCGTAGGACTGGATCGGAATGGTCTGGCTGCCATAGACGCGCGCGCCGTGATCGGCCGCGACGACGAAGATGGTGTTCGTCCAGAAAGGTTCCTTGCGGACCATGTCGAAGAAGCGGCCGAGGGCGTAGTCGGAATACTTCACGACGTTCTCTCGCCGACGTTCGTTGGGGTCCTCGGCGATCCGGCCCTTCGGATAGGTGAAGGGCTTGTGGTTGGAGACCGACATGGTGGTGACGAAGAAGGGCAGGCCGCGTTTGTGGCGGTCGCGCATCTCCTCGATGGCGCGGTCATACAGGTCTTCGTTGCATACGCCCCAGATGGTGAGGAAGGCGGGGTTCTTGAAGTCCGTCAGCTCGATGAAGTTCGTCCAGCCGTTGCGCTTTGCGAAGGAGCCCGTGCCGTCGAAGACGCCTCGGCCCGCATAGAGGAAGGTGGTGTCGTAGCCGTCCCGCTGGAGAACGCGGGCGATGGTTTCGACGTTGTCCGAACGGTCACGGGCTACGATCGAGTCGCCCGGCAGCGGCGGGAAACTGCTGAACACGCCCTCGTAGCCCCGGATGGTGCGGTTGCCGTCGGCGTAGATGTTGTCGAACAAAAGAGCCTCATTCCGGCAGATTTCGTCCATGCGCGGGGTCAGGGTGTTCGTCCGGCCGAGGACGCCCCAGAACTCGGAGCCGAGGCTTTCTTCGAACAGGAGGATGACGTTCAGCTTGGGCCGCGAAGCGTCTCCGGCCACACGCCGCTGGAGCGAGCGGGGATCCCCGGTGAAGGGCGCATTCGAACTGGTGAGAAGCTTCCGCGTCCGGGCGTAGGCTTCATCCGGCGGCAAGGTCGGATAGAACGCGGAGTAGTCGAGGTTGCGCGTCAGGGCGGCGGTCGTGACGGAGACGAAGGTGTTGTTCGCGAGTTCATTGACCGTCCGTTCCCTGGAAAAACGGGCCGACTCGATGTTGACCGAAAGCACGAGCCCGAGGGTCACGGCCAACCAGACGAAAGCGTAGAGCGGTCGGCGCGGCTGCGGGGTCAGGGGATTCTTTTCCCGAAACCCGCGCGCGAGCACCCAGGTCATGACGACACCGACGGTGGCGCACCCGGCAATGATCCAGCCTATGGGATAGCTCTCGCGGATGTTCACGAAAACCTCATGCGGATAGATGAGGTAGTCGATGGCCACCGTGTTGTAGCGGGACCGGAATTCCTCGAAAAAGAACCCCTCCGCGACGAACAGGAAGGTGAACCCGGCCGACGCGATGAAGAGCGCGCCCAAGAGAACCGCCCGCCATGCCCTGGATTTCCAGCGCTTCTCCGAAACCAGCAGGCACCACAGGGCGATGGGGATCGTCAGAACAAGGATGGCCGTCAGATCAAACCTCAGACCAACGGCGAATGCGCGGAGGTAGTCCGTCCAAGGAACCACGGTGGGCCCGGGAAACGCGACGGCCAAGATAGTGCGGAGCAGCGTGGAGGCGACGAGCAGTGCCGCCACACACAGGAGCGGGAGCCTTAGGCGCGATGAAATGGTCGGCATTCGAATCGGTTCTCAACCTTCCAGATCGGACTGCCCGAACGTGGTGGCTGTGCCCCAGATAACAGCGGATGGATCCCGGTCGTCAACCCGCGGCAACGCGGTTCCGCCGATCAAATTGCCGGCGCCGCCTTCTTGGCATCCTTTTTCTTTGGAGCCTTGGGCTGGGGAGCGGCATAGGTCGGGAGCTTGGATGCCTCGGGCGCGGCTTTCGCCAGGTTTGGAGTCACGTCCGCGTCGACTCGGCGTGTGGCCCAGTTCAATCCGCCGATGAGCACGTCCTGGAAGACGGGATTGGTCCAGACGTCCTCGCGGTGCCCCATGTTGGTGTAGAAGACGCGACCCTTGCCGTGCATCCGCGCCCAAGTGGAAGGGTAGGGCGGGCGGGCATACTCGTTGCCCTTCATCCCGGCAGTGTCCTGCGTGAGGATCACGTGCAGGTCGAGCGAGAAGTTCTTCAGCGAATACCATTCCTCCTGCGGTCCGAACTCGGCTGGAACCGACTTCGCTCCGGGAAAGGCCGGGTCGTTGCAGACCAGTTTGGTCGTCTGTTGCGCACCGTGCTTGATGAACTCTCCGCCGATCATGGCGATGTAGGAATCCACCGTGGGATCGTTCTTGAAACGGGATTCACCGTTCGCCTTGTTGCCCGGCGAATGGAACGTGTCGGTCGCGCTGTGCGTTCCGACGAAGCCTTTGCCGCCCTTGATCGCGTCGAGGAAGGCCAGCTTGCCTTCGGGCGACATGGGCGGCTGTTTGTCTGTGCCCGCTTCGGTCAGGTCGCCCGTGGTGTAGAAGAAATAGGCTTCGAACTGGGAGAGGTAGGCCGGGCTAAAGAGGCTGCCGTCCTTGCTGAAGGTGAAGTCGAAGCCGTGCTTGGCCCCGAGTTCTTTCAACACCTGCTCGGCATAGGCGGGTTGGTCGGCGTTCCGCTTGATGACGGAATGCTCGAAGCCGGAAGACTTGGAGAAGAACAGGATCTTCTTAGCGGCTTCGGCGGCGGTGGAATGGAGTGTTCCCGCGAGGATGAATCCGGCGGCGACGAGCGATGTGACGACGCGCATGGTTTAGAGGGAAGATGGGAAACCTGCGACCGGGGTTACAGCATAATTCAACCGCCGTGCCGGGCCAGATTGGGCTCCAGATCAGTAGTCGACCCGGACGCGGTAGAAGGCGCGTGAATTTGCAGTGTTCGTGTCGGTGACGGAGAATCTGCCGCCGTTTCCGTTGGTCGTGGCGAGGGTGATCCAAGTCGGCGGGAGGTTGGTCGTGTATTCGACGCGGTTGACCTGGTTGCTCGCGCTGTTCCAGGAGATCGTCCGAGAGCCGTTGAACGCCAGTTGGACGGAGACCTTCATGAGCGAAATATCCACGTAGATCAGGGAGTCGAACGTGAGGCTCTGGCCAACGAACGGAAGCTCGGTTAGCGGCGATCCGATGCTCTGGTAGAAGATGGAGTTGGTATAGGGCGCTTTGAACTTTTGGAGGACATTGGTTCCCCGGACAACGCGGCCAAAGACGGTGAAACCTCCGTCAACCGAGTCCAGAAACGTGTTGGTCGAAAGGTTGATGAACCACTGGGACGTGGCCGAGTTGGTAACTCCACCCGCGCGTGCCATCGCGACGGTGCCGAAGACATTGCTGTAGGCTGGCCCGACCGAGTATTCGTTAGTGATCTGTGCGAATACTGGCAGTGAGTCGATCCCCTGGTTGGTCGCGTAACGGTCTTTCACATAGAAACCGCCGCCCTGGATGACAAAGTTGGGGGACCATCGGTGGATCAGCTGGAAATTCGTGTAGGAAGCCGAGTTCACGTAGCGGATGAAGTTCTGGACGGTGATCGGCTTGTCCTGATCAAAAAGCTCGACGTCGATGTCGCCGACAGTTGTTCGGAACTGGGCCAAGGTCCCGGCGCTTCCGCAAGCCACAGTGAGGAAGAACAGGGCACCCAGCAAAGGCAGGATTCCTATCGGTCGTTTCATCTGGCCGATACTAGCTGAACATTTGATTTCGCGCGAGCCAGTTTCCTTTCGGCCCTCCAAGCGGCGATGACCGATAAGCAGAGCACAAACCCCAGCCACCTCTGCGGACCCTTCACGAAGACGACGGCGCCGTTGAAGGCCATGAACCAGAAAATCCCCCGCACGAGCCACGTTACCGAACGGGGGCGTTCCGCGTGGCGGATTGGTGCAAGCCAGAGCCCAAGCGCTTCGGCCAGCCAGAGCAAGGCGAAGGCGTAGTTGATCCATAGTCCGATGCTCCAGTCGAAACCCGTCACCGCGCGGGTTTGTCGGCGCACGTCGGCCAGCGCGGTTGTCTGGGACCAATCGTAGAAGACGTGGAACGCGAGGATGACATGGGCTAGGAATACTGCGGCCGACAGGCCGAAGAGCCAATGGCGAAGGCGGAGTCTCCGGGGATACAGCGTCAGCCATTCGGACCCCGCCCATAGAATCAGGGCCGTCCAGACGGTAAGGCGGGTGGCGAGCTCTACGGAGGACATGGCGGAATCAAGGCCGCAGGAACAGTTCCGCCGCCCAGTCTGCGTAGCGCAATCCCTGGCGGGTCAGCTTGAACCGATCGGCCGTCAGTTCGGCGTATCCGAGGCCGACGAGCTTGGCGATGTCCTCCCGCCATTCTTCGGTCAGGTCGAAGGACGTGCGTTGCTGAAAAAGAGCCAGTGGCCAGCCGGCGTTCATGCGGAGTCCGAAGGCGGCGGCCTCGCCCGCTCGCGCGAGTTGGCGCAGGGCTTCGGTGGATTCGATAGCGCGTTTTCCTTTCTCCAACTCCTCGCAGTAGAGCTGGGTGTTGGACCAGTTCTTTGTGCGGACGCCCCGAACATATCCGGTCGCGCTGGGCCCAAGGCCGTAGCTGTCTCCGCTGCGCCAATAGGTGACGTTCTGGCGGCAGGCCTGCGTGGGAACGTCGGCAAACATCTCGTCGGGTGGGAACGCCGTCGGCGCGACGGCCCGCTCCGGGAGATTGCGGGCGAAGTTGGCCACCTCGTATTGGTGGAATCCCTGCGAACCCGCGTAGTCGATCAGTTCTTCATACATCGCGGCGGCCAGGTCGGCATCGACGTCGAATTTGCCGGCCTTCAACTGTTCGTAGAGCGGCGTATCGTCCTCGTAGATCACCTCGTAGCAGGAGAGGTGTTCGCTTCCGAGCGCGGTGGCTTCGGCCAGAGTCTTCTTCCAGATGTCCATCGTTTGGCCTGGAATGGCGAACATCAGGTCGATGTTCACATTGTCGAAGCCGGCCTGGCGAAGAATGTCGAAGCTGCGGAAAACCATGTCGCGGCTGTGGACGCGTCCGAGCCTATCGAGGAGTCCTTCGTCCAGCGACTGGACTCCCATGGAGATGCGGTTGACGCCGGCGGATCGGAGAAGAGCGGCCTTGTCGGCGGAAACGGTGGCCGGATTGCATTCGACCGTCCACTCGGTCGCTCCCGTGAGTCCGACACGGCGCATCGTTTCCAGAACCTGCTCCCACTGCTTGAGCGTGAGGAGAGACGGAGTGCCGCCACCGAAGAAGATGGTCTGTGGCTTGAGGTCGGATGAAACGAGTTCCAGCTCACGGCAGACGGCGCCGACATAGCGTTGGATGAGGTCGCCCTTGGCCGGCCCGGAGTAGAAGGCGCAATACTCGCACTTCTGGGCACAGAACGGGACATGGACGTAGAGACTGCGAACGGATTCCTGCATGACGCGGCCGGGAAGCTAGCCGCGTGGCGCCATGGCGCGAACGAAATCCGCCGGGCGGGCTTGAGCCCGGTGGAATCGATCCGGACCTAGGCGGTCCTATGGACGTGCTGGGCCTTAAGGCCCTTGTCGCTCTCGATCAGTTCGAAGGCGACCGTTTCCCCTTCCTTGAGGGTCTTGTAGCCTTCCCCGTCGATCGAGGTGTGGTGGACGAAAACGTCCTTGCCCGACGGGTCTGACAGGATGAAACCGAATCCTTTTCGGTTGTCGAACCACTTCACTTTGCCGGTGGCCATACGAATGCCTCCTGAGGGTTGATGGGTTGGAGCTGCGGGCAAAAAGAAGGGAATTTGGACAGCTCTCCCTACACGGCATTTGCGCCTGCAATTTTTTGGGGTCGGGTTCGGTTGTATACCTTTGCCCCCCTCGGTCAAGCGTTGGGTGGGTGGATTCGTGCGGTCCCCGGGTTTGGAGGCGTTCGCGTTCGCCCTTTCCGAACGCCTCCGCGCCGTTCTATCCTCCGGTCCAATGTCATCTATCGACGATAGCGCCAGCCAGAGCACCCCGATCCGTGCCGATGGACGCGAACTCTCGCGGCTTCGGTCGATCCGGTTCCAGAACCACATCGCGCCTTACGCGACCGGCTCCACGCTCATCGAATGGGGGAATACCCGGGTCATCTGCGGCGTCAGCATCGACGAAGGTGTGCCGCGGTGGATGAAGGAGCAGAACGTCAAGGGCGGCTGGCTGACGGCGGAGTATTCTATGCTCCCTTACTCGACGTTGACCCGGAAGGCCCGCGATATTTCCAAGGGCAAGCTCGACGGGCGTTCCCAGGAGATCCAACGGCTCATCGGCCGTTCGATACGCGCCGCCGTCGATCTCGAGAAGCTCGGCCAGCGGACGATCTGGATCGATTGCGACGTCCTCCAAGCCGATGGTGGCACCCGCACGGCCGCGATCACCGGTTCCTTTGTGGCGTTGTCCCTCGCGATCCGGAAGCTGCTCGTGGATGGCAAACTCAAGGAGTCCCCGATCCTCCATGGCATCGCCGCCGTCAGTGTCGGCATCGTCGGTGGCCATCCCATGCTCGACCTCTGCTATGTCGAGGACGCGGCCGCCGAAGTGGACATGAACCTCGTCATGAACGACGACGGCGACTTCATCGAGCTCCAGGGCAGCGGCGAGGAATCCACCTTCAGCCAGGACCAGCTCGATTCGATGCTGGGCCTCGGCAAGCAGGGAATCCGCCAGCTTCTGGAAATCCAGCAACAGGCTCTCGTCTGAGCGAAAGGTGACAGACTTGCTCCCTTTTCCCCCATGACCGAACCCGTCACCCGCCTGTTCCTCTGCCGCCACGGCGAAGTGGAGGACCGTTACCACCGCGTTTTCGGCGGACGCATCGACATGGACCTCTCCAAACGCGGCCATGCCCATGCCGCCGCGCTGGCCGCATATCTCAAGCGCCACACCTTCGACGGCTTCTACGCCAGTCCGATGGTCCGCGCCCGCGACACCGCCAAGCCCATCGGCGACCTCATCGGCCAGCAGCCCACCGTCATGACGGGTCTGCGCGAAGTCGATTTCGGCGATTGGACGGGACTGGCGTGGAATCAGGTCATGGAGCGGTTCCAAGTGTCCGCCTTCCAGTGGCTCGAACAGATGGAGACGAGCGGCTTTCCCAATGGCGACTCGGCCACGACCTTTCATCACCGCGTCGCGCCATGTCTGTGGGAAATCCTTGAGAACCATCGGGGCAAGTCCGCCGTCGTCGTCTGCCATGGCGGCGTCATCCGCATGGCGCTGGCGATCCTGCTGCAGCTCCCTCTGAAGACCTTTGCCCACTTCGAGGTGGACTACGCCAGCGTGACAGAAGTCCAGATCAGCCCCAGTAAGACCGAAGTCCACCTCATGAACCTCACCCCGTGGCGCGACATCGACTGAGCGCGGCCGCCGCCGTCATGGCCACGAAAGAGCCCAAAGAACTCAAAATCCCTCTCGCAAGAGGTGCTCCTCGAAGTCTGCCCGATGCTTTCGCCGATTCTCATTTTGTGACCTTTGCGCCTTTTTGCGGCCATTCCTCCTTTCTATAGATATCTCCGATGAAATCCCTCCTCCATATCGCCATCGACATCCATCCCGAAGCCGAGGATGCCGTCAGCGAACTCCTGCTCCGTCTCTTCGGCATCGCCCCGTCGATCTACGCCGACTTCGAGTCCGGCCTGACCCGCGCCCAGCTTTATCTGGAGAAAACCTCCGCTTGGAACGCCAAATCCCGCGCCGCCCTGAAAGCCGGCCTCGAAGAGATCCGCGGCTGTGGCCTAGAACTCGGCTCCGGTGAAGTCGCCATCAGCAAGGTTCGTCGCGAGGACTGGGCCGAATCGTGGAAACGCCACTTCAAGCC
Source organism: Verrucomicrobiota bacterium (assembly GCA_043775315.1). Lineage (GTDB taxonomy): Bacteria > Verrucomicrobiota > Verrucomicrobiia > Limisphaerales > CANJSG01 > CANJSG01. Next base: position 47,270 of record JAYVSO010000024.1, on the reverse strand, counting down.
CATGGAGATCGGCGACGCGCTCCTCATCAAGCCGAGCTGGGAGAAGCAGAAGCCCAAGCGCGGCCAGGCCCTCGTCATCCTCGATCCCGGACTCAGCTTCGGCACCGGCCAGCACGCCACCACGTCCTTCTGCCTCGAACAGCTCGTCGCCTTCCGTTGTCCCGGTTCCAAGCAGACGCTCCTCGATGTCGGCACCGGCTCCGGCATCCTCGCCATCGCCGCCGCCAAGCTCGGCTACTCGCCGGTCAAAGCCTTCGACTTCGATCCCGAATCCGTCCGTGTGGCCAAGGCGAATTGCGCTGTCAACGGCGTCGATGCGATTGTCAAACCGACCAAGGCCGACCTCACCAAACTTCCCGAGAAAAGCGCCACGAAGTTCGACCTTATTTGCGCCAACCTCCTTTATGACCTTCTGCTGAGCGACGGAAAAAAACTCATCGCCCGCCTCAAGCCCGACGGCCGGCTTGTCTTCGCCGGCATCCTCATCACCCAGTTCCAGAAAGTGCTTAAGCAGTATGAAAAGTGGGGCATGACGCTCACCTCCAGCCGCGTGGAGAAGGAGTGGATGTCCGGCACGTTCCGCTTCGAGGATTGAGAGCGTATTTGGAGAACGAAGTCGTCCTTTAGTCCGTCACCCAATTGTCTAGGCCAGCTATGCTCGGAAAACACCTCAACCACTGCGAAGACTCACTGACCGCCGCAGTTTTTACGCACCTGCTGCACCTGCCGTGCGAGGAGTGGTGGCCCATTCTCCGCGGGTCCTGCTTCACCGGGACTCTCCCCGAACGTCCCGGTGAGCCAGAAGCTGTGGAGTATTGGCCAAAGTGGAGCGCGAAGGACACCGACAACGCCAGCTATGTAGAGCCGGACGTGTTCCTGCGCTTTACGGACTTCGATCTGATCATCGAGGCGAAACGTTGGGATGACGGGATGCAGACAAGGAAGCAGTGGGAGAGTGAACACCGTGCCTATGCCAACGAGTATGGCAGCGATGGGCGACCAGTCCGAATGATTGCCCTCGGTGGCATTCACGGGACCGAAGACGAGACGCTCAAACTTTCCGGCTCCGGGCACTCTGGCTCCTGCACAGTTCACATGAGCCAGTGGGGCCGCCTCCTCACCCAGTGCAAGGAACGGCGGCGAGAACTGGCACTGGTTTCCGGCAGCAACGCCACGAAGGCCGCATGGGTGCGGGTGCTCGACGACCTCATCGATCTCTGTGGCTGGCACGGATTCTCGACGGGACAGTGGTTCAAGAGCTTCCAGTTTGGCCCGAACTTGCTCAGCCTATCGGTGGACGGGCATCTGGCATTGTTCGCCCGCCGCAGTGCTGAACTCGTTTCCCTATGAAACCCAAGAATCCACCAATCGAGGAAGTCCTGCTGGATGTGCGGAAGGCATATCGGCTCCTGCATAGCTACCAGAGGATGGTTCTCGATGCTGTCGGTTTCATCGGCAAACGGCTCGATCTCGCCTACGCGGGAGGCTGGCCGGTTTTCAGCAACCCATCTCCACGCGCCGGGAGGGGAGGGACCGATCTTTGGTCTTGGGATTGGCTTAACATGGTCTGCTATGAGTTTCGGTTCGGAGATCCCGCGACTGGCATGAGAACTCCGCGAATGTCGGTCTATTTGATCAGCGATAGTGGAATCATGAGCGAGGATCTGCCCGTAAACCGAGAGCCCGAAGCCGGGGACTTTGGTGACGTGGCGAAGTGCAAAACGGAGTTGGTTTTCCTTGTTTGGTTGAGCCAATTGGCGATGCCTCCGGTGGGAGGAGGTATTGCAGGGCTCACGAAGCTTCTTGGTCCAGAGGTAAAATGCAGCGACAACGCCGGGAACGCCCTGTTTTTGGTGAAGCGTTGTCCTTTCTCCCGGCTCGTGGACGAAGACACGACAGGGACACTGATGAAGGAACTCGTCGCCGAAGCCGTGGAGGCGGGGATTCCGCTGAAGACCAACAACCTTTCAGGAGAGACGCGGCCAAGAGATTGAAGCCATAAGCCTGTATCGCGTTGCAACCGACAAACTCGAACTCGTCGCCCGCACGTCCTTCGCAGCCGACGCATTGATATCCTTCGCCTCAGAACCAGTTCCTCGGCTTCAGATACCAGCAAGCCTATTGGTGGTAAGAGTGAACCTGACACCCAAACGACCCGAAAGCCTTGAGCGGTGAGTGTCTGAGCAGCGAAGCTTCGCCAGATGGCGACCAAACGAATCCGGAGACGAGCCGCTGCACTGCTCGAAATAGACACGCTCTGCATCCAGCGCGACGGGACGCAAATCCTCAGGGAAGTGGATTGGGCCGTCCGCCGTGGTGAACACTGGGTCATCCTCGGCCCGAACGGTTCGGGTAAGACGTCGTTGCTGGCCGCGTTGACCGGCTACTTCATGCCGACCTCGGGCGACTTGATTTTGCTGGGCGAGAAGTTCGGCGAGAGCGACTGGCGCAAGCTGCGCGAACACATCGGCATCGTCAGCTCGTCCATCCGCCAACGCATTCCCGACTACGAACCGGCCACCGAGGTCGTCGTGGGCGGCAAGTATGCGATGATCGATTTCTGGGGCACGCCCAAGACCTCCGAAGCCCGCGCCGCGCGCCAACTGCTGGCCGGCCTCGATTGCGCCTATCTCGCCGACCGCGAGTGGGGCGTGCTGTCGCAGGGCGAACGTCAACGCGTCCTCATCGCCCGCGCGCTCATGGCCAAGCCGGAGCTGCTCATCCTCGACGAACCCTGCGCGGGCCTCGATCCGGTGGCGCGCGAACGGTTCCTCAACTGGCTCGACCGCCTCGGCCGCACATCCAGTCGTCCGGCGCTCGTGCTGGTGACGCACCACGTCGAGGAGATCATGCCCGCCTTCACCCATGTGCTCATGCTCAAGGACGGCGCCGTCGCGGCGTCTGGACCGATCAAGGAAACGCTGACGTCGGCAAACCTCTCCAAAACGTTCGCCACCCGCATCCGGCTTCAACGCAAGCAGGGTCGCTACACGTTGGTCCTGCCGCGAGAAGGGTTCTGAGACGTGCGACGTGGAGCGCGGAGCATTGCTCCGCACGAGTTGATCGAGGAGAACTCCCCGACTTTGGCGTGGCTTGATTTCAGTCCAGCCGGCTGTCCGGGCGGAACGATGCTCCGCGCTCCGGCAAATCCTACTCGCCCGGGTTTGCCAATGGGATCGGAGCCGTAGATTGCGGTGGCGGCAAGGGCGGCGGGATGAGGCGGGTTTCAAGCCGTTGAATCCAGAGGCTGAGGGTTTCCGTCTCGGTCACCACTTGGCGGAACTTGCTGAAAAGGAGCCGGCGCGCCCAAAGGATCCACGCGACCGACAGGCCGCCCCCGATCAGATGCGGCAGGGCTCCCATGAGTGATTGGAGCCCGGCGGGTGGCGTGGGCCCCTTCATCAGGTTGAACATGATGGCCATCTGGATAATCACGAACAACAGCCACTTGAGGAGGCCGGTGACTATGACCAGCATGACGAAAGTCTTGATGGTCGCGCCGGAGGTCCTGGTGGACTTGAGCCCGAACCACATCCCGGCCCAGACGACACCGGCCATGTAGAGCGCTTCCGCCGTGAGCGTCGTCGCCAGGACGACAAGCCGCGCCCAAAGCGGATCGGCAGAAGTGTTAACAAACATACCCGAACCGCCCCCGCCGAATAGGGCGATGGCGGCTCCGATCACCATGATCGCGTAGACCCAGAGCAGGCCGTTCCGAAGCATGTGCCAGAGCGTCAGGACCAGCTCGCGGTCTGTCACGGGCGAGGTCATCAGGATCTCCATCTCACCCGTGTGCCGGGCATCAGCGAAGACCCGGCAGGCCATGTAGATGAGGATCAACTGGGACGCCATGAACGCGAAGAAAACCGGAATGCCAAGGATGCTTAAAACCATCACGCCTCCCATCCCGCCGAGGAAGGCGTTGAGCACGCCAGGAGCGACGATGATCAATTGGAGCAGCACGAGGACACCGATCCAGCGTGCCAGCTTGATCCGCCCGCCCAGTGTGCGCGCGAGTGGCGTCGTGCCCATTCCCGCCAACCAGAGGGGCAGTTTGATTTCACGCCTCAATCCTTTTTTGGGACTCGTCCGATCCGCCTTTCGCCGGACGGCGTCGACAGTGGAGGTGAACAGGGAACCATCACGCCAATTGGTCGCAAGACGCATGGAGCCCGCGATGGCGAAGACTCCGGCCATCGTCAACTGGGCGAGCGTCGCATACCAGAACGGGCCGGCATCAGCGTAGTAGGCGGCGTCGCTGCCGAGGTTCAGGCTGATGAACGGACTCAGCCAACCGCTCCAATGCGTCTCAGTGATCGTGGCCGACGCTGCGTTCAACAGGCCCACGAGGACGAGCGGGCCGGTCGCCATTATCGCCGCAAGTCCGATGCCCGTTAGCAGAGCCGGCAGCGTCGTCCGGCAGAGCGCGGACGCCAGGGTGCCGCAGCCTAGCGCCAGCAGGAGCGCGGCGAAGAGGCTGATCAGGGTCCGGAAGACTTCGCCGCCCGTCACGCCGCCGAGCAGGACCGGGATGGCGAAGAGCGGAGCCACGACGAGCGCGCCGTAGATCGAGGTCAACGCGCCGCTGGCGGTCTTGCCCAGGAGCACGTCCCAGCTCCGCAGATTGGTGAGGAAGAGAAGCCCAAGTGTGCCCTCGCGGCGTTCATCCGGGATCGCCGAAGCCACGCTGCGTGCGCCTTCAAACAGCGCGTAGATCAGCAGGAGATAACGCAATGGCTTGAAGATGATCCGCCCGCTGGCCATGCCCATTCCCGTCATCGCTCCCATCGCCATTGCCGGGATCAGCAGGAGCGCCACGAGCATCAGGGCCAGCAGATAGATCCCCAGACGGATCCAGATGGTGGACCCTCGACGCGCCCTGACGAGCAGCTCCCTTTGCAGAACAGGCGGCAGCACTCCGAGACCGTCTCCGGAGTCGCCAATCACGGCAAGCGTTCGCTGCGGATGTAGCCGCAGCCGTGGCTGCGTCGGCAATTCTCCTTGGGCGCATCGGTGGACCTTCGGCACAGTGAACGCCGATGAGCGAAGTCCGGTTGTCCGATCAGTTCTTCATGCAGGCCGCCGGCTGGGAGGCCATGAAGCAGGCCCGCAGCCTGCTGGAGCGCGGCAACGTGCTTTCGTCGAACTGGACCGCGCCCGTGCTCAAGGGCGTCGTGCAGGAAGGCTCGATCTCCTACCGGTCCGGCATGGTCATCAAGGGCGAGTCGGACATCGAGAACCTCTGCAGCTGCCGGCAGTCGCGCGAATCGGGCTCGATTTGCGCCCACGCCGTCGCGGTGGGGTTGCATCATTTGAAACGGAGCGCGCCGGTTGTTCCCACCAAGGCCGGAGTGGCGAAGCTGAGCGAGCAGGGGAGCAGGGGTGAAAGTGGGCATGGGAGGGCGGTGGTGCCGAAGTTGAGGAGGAGTGAATCGGGGGAGGAAGTGGAATTGTTCTTCGTGCTGCCGCCGAACATGGGCCCGGCGTTGGAGCGAGGCCGCGTGATGTTGATGGTCGAAGCGAAATGGGTCCGGGGCCGGATGCCGATCAACTCGCTGCCGCTGGCGACGGCCTGGAAGTTTTCGTCCGAGGATCTGGCTCCGCTGGAAGTGTTGGAGGAGATCACGAAAGGAGAACCGCCCGGAATGATCCAGCTTACGGCGGCGGAGCTGGCCAAGGTTCTCGGCAAACTTGTGGAGCATCCTCGCGTCGCGGTCGGGAGATCGACGGAGCTGGAGGTGGCGCGGGAGCCGCATCGGCTGGCGATCCAGGCGACCTTGGAAAAGGACGGGCAGATCGTCGTAGGCCGGGCGTCCTCGCCCGGCAAGGGGGATTTAGGGAAAGCGCGAGATGCCAAGAACACCCACCTGCCGGGCGGGGACATCCGGCCTACGGAGGTGGTGCTCGTGCGGGGCGAGACGACGTGGGTCTTCTCGGGCCAGACGTTTCGTCCAATCGGATTGCCGGCCGGATTCTCCGATTTGCTGACGAAGCCCGTCGTCATTCCGCGCAGCCATGTGCCGCAGTTCCTCATGCGGGATTGGGGCCGGCTTGTCGCGGGTTGCGACGTGGAGGCGGACTTCCGTGTCGAAGATTTCGAGCTGGAGCCGAGGCCGCCGAACTTCCTGCTGAACCTCGCCGGCGGCATCGCGCAGCTCACGGCCCAGCTGCAATGCGCCTACGGCCAGCGGATCATGACGGTCGGCGTGACCGATCCGAACGAGTCCCATTGGCTGCCCGATCCAAACAACCCGAGACGCTACTCGACGCGTGATCTGGCGGCGGAGCAGGGGGCTTTGGGGCGATTGACCAAATATGGTTTTCGACCGGGGAAGAACGCCGGTAGCTACGAACTGCAGGGGCAGACGCCGGTGTTGACCTTCTTCGCCCGCGAGTTTCCCAAGCTGGAGAAGGAATGGAAGGTGACGCTGGAAGAACGGCTGGAGCGCAGCGCGGCGAACAACCTCGAACGCATCGAGCCGAAGTTCCAGATCACGCCGTCGGGCGTGCAGTGGTTCGATCTCGCCGTGTCGTTCAGCACGAAGAGCGGCGAACTTTTTTCGCAGGCCGACATCCAGCGCCTGCTGTTGGGGGGGCAGAACCACACGAAGCTGAAGAACGGAAAGTTCGCCATCATCGACACCGGAGCGGTCGAGGAGCTGCAGGAGGTGCTGCTCGACTGCAACCCGATGCAGACCGGCCAGGGCTACCGGATGAACGCGACGCAGGCGGGTTTCCTCGACTCCACGCTCGTCGAGAACGGCTGGCAGGCCGCTGCGCCGCAGGCTTGGCGCGATCGGGCCAAGGCGCTCTCCGGCGTGGCCAAGCTGGAGTGTCCGCCCCTCGGGACCCTCGAAGACGTGCTGCGGCCGTATCAGAAAAGTGGTGTGGCGTGGCTGGATTTTCTCCGCTCAAACGGCTTCGGCGGCGTGCTGGCCGACGAGATGGGCCTCGGGAAGACGCTGCAAACCCTGGCGTTTCTGAGATCAATTCAAAATGACCAATTCAAAATTGGAAATGCCCGCAGGCCGCACCTCGTCGTTTGTCCGACGTCGCTGGTGTTCAACTGGGTGGCGGAAGCCGCGAGGTTCACACCGGAGTTGAAGGTGGTGGCGCTGCACGGGCCGGACCGCCACGCACGGTTCGCCCAGGTGGCCGGAGCGGATCTCGTGGTGACGAGCTACGCGCTCATCCGGCGGGACGCGGAGAAGCATCGGGCAATCGAGTTCGACACGGTCGTTCTCGACGAGGCCCAGCACATCAAGAATCGGCAGACCCAGAATGCCCAGGCCGTGAAAGCGATCCGGTCGCAGCACCGCCTCGTGCTGACGGGCACGCCGATGGAGAACTCGGTCTTCGACCTGTGGTCCATCTTCGACTTCCTCATGCCGGGGTATCTGGGCACGGCGCAGGATTTCAAGGAGCGCTACGAGCAGCCCATTTCGCGGGAGAAGAACTCGGAGGCGCAGGTGCGGTTGGCGCGGCGGTTGAAGCCGTTTCTCCTGCGCCGCCTGAAGCGTGACGTGGCCCGGGAACTTCCGGACAAGATCGAGCAGGTGTCGTTCTGCGAGCTGACCGAGGAACAGGCGCAGGTCTACAAACAGGTGCTCGACGCGACGCGGCGCGAAGTGGTCATGGCCGTCGATCAGCAGGGGTTGGCGAAGAGCCGGATGATGGTGCTGAGCGCGCTGCTGCGGCTTCGGCAGATCTGCTGCGATCTGCGGTTGCTCAAGGTCGAGGAAGGCAAGTCCGGTGAGGAGCCAATCGGAACTGCGGCAGCGGCGGCCTCTTCGGGCAAGCTGGAGATGTTCTCCGAGTTGTTGGAGGAGATCCTCGACGGCGGACACCGTGTTCTCGTCTTCAGCCAGTTTGTGGGGATGCTGACGCTGCTCAAGGAACGGCTGGCGGAGGAGAAGATCGAGTATTGCTACCTCGACGGTTCGACGACGGATCGCGGGGCGGTGGTGGATTCCTTCCAGCGGGGCAAAGCGCCGGTTTTCCTCATCAGCCTCAAGGCGGGCGGCGTCGGCCTCAATCTTACGGCGGCGGACACGGTGGTCCACTTCGATCCCTGGTGGAATCCGGCGGTGGAAGACCAGGCGACGGACCGGGCGCACCGCATCGGCCAGAGCCGGGTGGTGACGAACTACAAGCTGATCACCCGGGGAACGATCGAGGAAAAGATCCTCCAGCTTCAGGCGAAGAAACGGGAGATCATCGCCGCGACCTTGACCGGTGAAGAGGCCTTCACGAACACGTTGAACTGGGAAGAGATTCAAGAGTTGCTTGGCTAGATTTCTTAGCAAACACTTCAAATATGAAGTGTTTTCAAGCAGGATTGTTTTTATCCATTTCGGTTTTTCTTCATGGCACGTCTTCAAATGCAGCCGCGCTTAACGATGAGTGGGCTAGCTTGCCTGAAGGTGTTTTGACAAATCATTCACTGACGAGGTTGGTTGGAACTAACTTGATCGACTATTCGCCGCTGATGAGTGAATTGAGATCGAAACAATGGAATGTGGCCAAGTTCCCAGCCGTAACGAATTTGGTGAGATTTCAGGTTTTCCAATATTCCTTTCCCAGCAGGACCAACAGCTTGGTGATCAGGAACCCGAGAATCGTTTTTCGGAGAACGGAAAACGTTCGAAGTCTTTACGGCAGTAACTCTGATGTTTTGAGGTCCTTGGCTTCTTCAAGTCTCGGAGATGCTATCTCTTTGGGACAATTTCTGACGCTTGATCCGAGTATGAAGTCGGCCTATCGGCCTGAAACGGTCGGTGAATACGTCGTTATTGAGAATTTGCCTCAAACCATGCCGCCGCAGCATGAATATGTGGCGTTTGCTTGGCCCAAAGGAAATTTAGTGATGACTCGAAAAGATGGAACGAGGGTAACATTTCAAACTTTCGACTATGGAATTCCGTTTACGAATTCGATTGATGGAATGCTGGTCCGACAAGTGACGAGTTCTGGGTTCCGTGATGTTCAACTGCCTACCCGTAAAGCGAAGTTAGAAGCCGAAGCTGAAAAGGCGCGTGCTGCTGATCAGCGATTGTTGAAATTTCAAATGGAACAAGCCGAGAAGGGCTTTTCGCAATTTCAGTATGAGATTGCAGTGAGGTATTTGGATGGCAAGGGGGTTGAGAAAAATAGGTCAAAGGGCATTGACCTTCTGCAACGTGCATCGAAAGACGGTCATGCGAAAGCTGCCTCTCTGCTGCAAAAGCTTGAAACCGAGTAGTTCGCCTGACGGGCGGCATTCCACAGTCCGCTACTTCGCCTTGGCGAACCAGAGAGTCGAGACTTGGCCCCAGACGAGCAGGGCGCCGATCTCGGTCCACGGCCTCGTCCGGGCGATGACGCGGGGGAAGAAGAAGCCTTCGGTCTTGGGCAGGAGGGCCAGCTCCAAAAGCAGCGCGGCGATGGGGATGAGGGCGATGACCAGGCCGCGTTTCCAGGGGTTTTTGATGTTGAACGGAATGAGCTGGAGGAATCCCCACAGTCCGCCGATCAAAACGAAGTGCGCGATCCAGACCATGGAAACCTTTACCGTGGATGCCCAGATGGTGTTCCGCTGAAGGATGGCTTCCGCCACGAACCAGAGGAAAACGGCGCCGACGGCTCCTCCGGCGCTGCCGGCGGCAAAGGCGACCGAAAGATTGCGGAGGACTATCTTCACGCCGGGAACAAAGAGGCCTGAAGGGGTTGCGGCGTCTTCCGGCCAGCCAGGATGTAAGTCGCGCTGGGCGCTTCCTGCGAGCTGACTTCCAGTGCGACGTGGTTCGCTCCGAGCGCGGCGAGACACTGCCGCACCGTGGAATGCGCCAGCGCGGGCCGGTTGCAGTCGCCGCTGAGGTGGCCGAGGTAGATGTGCTGCAGTTCGGAGGTGACGATCTCGGTGGCGACCTTGCCGGCGGCTTCATTGGAAAGATGGCCGTGGCGGCTGAGGATCCGCTGCTTCACGGACCACGGACGCTTGGTGTCCTCCTGCAACAGCTTGGGATCGTAGTTCGCTTCGAGCACGAGGACGTTGGCGGGGCGGACGCGTTCGACGACGAGTTTGGTGGCGTGGCCGAGGTCGGTGAGGAAGCCGATGTTGCCGGAACGGGTGCGGAGAAGGAAGCCGACGGGGTCCTGCGCGTCGTGGGGGATGGAGAAGGTGTCCACCCCGACATCGCCGAGATCGAAGCTCGCCCCGGTTTCGAAGGTCCTGAAGTTCAGCTTCACCTTGAGGCTGAATTCGATGGCCTCGCGGGTGAGGCGGTTGCAATAGACGGGGATGCCGGTCCTTTCGGCGATCACGGCGAGGCCGCAGATGTGGTCGGAATGCTCGTGGGTGACGAGGATGCCGGAGAGGGTTTCCGGGACCCGTCCGAGGGTGGCGAGGCGTTGGCGGATCTGGCGTCCGCTGAAGCCGGCGTCGATGAGTAGTCGGGTTTCGCCGGCTTCGAGGTAGGCGCAGTTTCCGCCGGAACCGCTGCCCAAGATGGTGAACTGAACTGGCACGGCGCGACGCTAGGACGGCGCGCGTTTGTGGGAAGGAGATTCTCGACGATTCTGGCGAAGTTTACTCAAGACAGCAGGGATGATGCCGAGTAATTCCTTGTCGCATGACGGGGCCCACCTAAGAATCACGATCACATGGCGCAAGGGATGCATTTGTCTCAGAGGATGTCGCTGTCGCAGGTGCTTGCACCGCAGCTGCAGCAGTCGCTGGCGTTGCTCCAGGCCGCCACGCTGGAGCTGCGTTCTCTGGTGGAGCAGGAACTCTCCCAGAACCCTTTGTTGGAAGAGATCCCGATTCAGGAAGCCGACCAGGCGGAGCGAAAGAACAACGACTCCTCGGAGGAAACTCCCGCCGCCACGCTCGACCTGGCCGAGCCTCCCGCCGACACGCAGGTCGACAACCAGTCCGAAACCCCGACGGAGAAGGAAGGCAGCGAACGGCAGGATGATTTTCAGGCGGAGTTCGACAAGCTGGTGCAGGAAGACCAGCAGTGGCGCGATGTCTTCTCGGCCAGCAACGGTCCCGTCCGGCAGTCCGAGGAGGCCGAGGAGAAAAGGCAGTTCATGTTCGAGAGCCTGACCTCCACCACGTCCCTTCAGGAGGACATGTTGGAACAGGTCAGGACTTCGAACCTGGCGGAGGCCGACTGGCCGTTGGCCGAGCTCATCATTGGAAACATCGACGAGCGCGGCTATTGCCGGGTGCAGATGGCGGACCTGGCGTCGTTGACCGGTCAAAAGGCGGACAAGCTCGAGCAGGTGTTGAAGGAGATCCAAACCTTCCAACCCGCCGGCATCGCTGCCCGCGACATCCGTGAATGCCTGATGCTCCAGCTGGAACGGCGGGGCAAAAAAGATTCCCTGGAATATCAGGTCGTCAGTGAACACATGGAGGCGTTGCTCAAGCGGCGTCTGCCCGAGATCGCACGCGGTTGCGGGGTGGAGGTGGACGAGATCCAGGATGTGCTGGAGGAGATCGGCAAGTTGGAGCCCCAGCCCGGCCGCCAGTTCCTGCCCGACGAGAACCGCTACATTGTTCCCGAAGTCTTCGTCACGCGGGTCGGCGATGATTTTGTCGTCTCGACCAACGAGGAACACATCCCCCACCTGCGGATCAGCAATGCCTACAAGGACCTGATGGCCCGGGGAGATTCCGGAGCCGAAGTCCGCGAATACATCCGCGAAAAGATCCGGGCCGGAAAATTCCTCATCAAGAGCATCCACCAGCGGCAGCAGACGATCACCAACATCGCGAAGGAGATCGTGAAGCGGCAGTGGGACTTCATGGACAAGGGCGTCGCCTTCCTCAAGCCCCTCACCATGGTCCAGGTCGCCGAAGTCGTCGGCGTGCACGAGACGACCGTCAGCCGGGCCGTTTCCGGCAAATACGTGCAGACCCCGCAGGGCATCTTCGACATGAAGTATTTCTTCACATCGGGACTTCAGACCGATGACGGCGCCGGCGTGTCCAACACGTCGGTCAAGGACATGATCTCCGACATCTTCAAAGCGGAGAACACGGGCAAGCCCCTGAGCGATCAGGAAGTGGTCAAGATGCTCAAGGAAAAGGGCATCATCCTCGCCCGCCGCACGGTGGCCAAATATCGCGGCGAGCTGAACATCATGCCCTCGAATCTGCGTAAGCAGTATTGAGCGGCCCGATGTCCGGTGGGTTCTGCGGGTGGATCACTTCTTCGATAGGGCTTTCTTCGTCGCCGCCTGAAGTGCGTCTATCTCCGGACGCACCTCGTCCTTCTCGTCGGCCGTCATCCGGTCGATGAACAGGATCCCGTTCAAGTGATCGACCTCATGCTGGACGCACCGCGCGAGGAGGCCTCCCGCCGTGAACTTGACCGGCTTGCCCTCGACGTCGATCCCCTCGACCTGCACGCGCTCCGAACGCACCACATCTCCAAAGATCTCGGGAAAGCTGAGGCAGCCCTCGGCGCCCGCGATCTGCTTTCCGGAGGGCGTGACCACGGGATTGATCAAGGCGAGCGGCATGTGTTTGTCGGGTTCCACCTCCACTCCGTCGATCTGCATGGTCGAAGGCCGGTCCTTCATCCCGCGCACGTCGATGACGGTGAGCTGCACGGCGTGGCCCACCTGCTGGGCGGCGAGGCCGATGCCGCGCGAGTCATACATCGTGTCGAACATGTCCGACACGAGCCTGCGGATTTCGGGCGTGGGCTGCTCGATGCGCGCGCCCTTCCTGCGGAGGACGGGATCGCCGTAGTGGACGACTGGAAGGACCATGGACTTGGTTGTCTGTTCGTTAAGCTTGCGGCCAGTTCTTCATCAAGGCCGCCACGTCGGAGGCGGTCGGGCTTTCGGCCGTCCGGACATAGTGTCCGCTTGTGCTCACGCCGCAGAGCACGCTCTCCGCGTTGTCGAGTCCGAGCAGCTTGCCGAAGCAGAAGCCCGCGTTGAAGTGGTCTCCGGCGCCGGTCGTGATCTTGGGCTTGCCGCAGGATGGCCCCGCGACGATGGAGGCGGCGCCAGCGGAAACCGCCACGGCGAAGGTCACGGGATGCACCACCAGGGTTTCGACGGGAATCCGTTTTTGAATTTCAACCACGAGCGCGGCCAGGACGTCCGCATCGATCTCGTCCGGCTTCACGTTGGTCTTGGGCGGCACGGGAAGGTCGAGGACGACTCCGATCTCCAAGGCCTCCTTCTTGTTCAAGCCGAGGATGACGTCGAATTTGCTCTGGAACTTCACGATCAAGTCCAGCGCCCGCAGGATGTCTTGCTTGGTGCGTTTCTCCGGATCGGCGAGATCGAAGAAGATGCGTCGTCGGGGTCCGCCCAGCACGGGCATGAGCTCTTTGTGGATCGATTCCCAGATGTCGCTCATGAAGGGCAGCATCGTCCAGTTCACGAAGCCCACGAGGTCGGCCGAACCGAAACGCCGGGCGAACTTCTCGAGGCCGTAGCGGTTGCAGATGTTCTCCCAGTTGACCTCCTTCAAGGTGTAGTGCTTGCCGACCATGATCTTGCCGTTGGCGAACTCGAGCGCGTCGGTGAGTCCCGGGCCGCAGATGGAGGCGACTTCGGCTTTCTTGGAGAACCCCTCGAAGATCGGGTGCAAACCGGGATAACCAAGAGACCCAAGGTAGGAGACCTTCAGTCCGAGCATCGCCAGCGCGTTCGCCATGATCGGGCCGTTGCCGCCAAGCTTGGTCATCTTGCTGACCAGTTCGATGTTGGTGCCCGCTCCGTCGGCGGCGACGAGGCGGCGCCCGAGTTCACCGATGGTCGGAATGGCGTCGTAGCGGGTCGAATCGTAGCGGGTGTCGACCACTTCGAGGATCTCGTCGACGAAACCATCCAGACCGACGAAGGCGCTCAGCGACTTGGACCTCAGGGCCGCCGCGGTGAGGCGATCGGCGGTCTGGGTGCGGAAGTCAGTTTTGCAAAGAGACATAGTTTTAGATTATCTCTTGAAAACCACTACATAAAATAGCCATGCAACAAACACGATAAAGATCATCGCAATTGCTATATAAAATTTGCCGAACAGTTGCTCCGTCTCGGCTGCTTCCAGTTTTTGCTGAGCTGCATTTCGACGTTCCTCGTTTTGGTTGGCAAGCAGTTCGGATCTCAGTTTTTCTGCTTCAGCTTGAATATGATCAAAGATTTCACGGTCGAGACGGTTTATTGATTTGCCGTCGATCTGACTACGGAGAGATGACTTCCTTTCAGAGATCGCTGCTCTCACTCTGGTAATAAACTCTTTCGACTGAAAATCAGGATATATCCTATGATCAAATAGTGGCTGACTTCTCTCCTCCAAAAAGGATAGCCGAACATAAGCTGTAGCTGGGGATTGGCCGCCTTTTACCTTTCCTTCCCCCTCCAACCACTCGTAAACATCAAACAATCTATCCCGGCAGTCCTTAAGAAAAGCGTCCTCCAATTTGCGAGCCTGGTCTCGCGCTTCGATTTGCCTTCCGACGGACGCAATGGCATCCAGTTGTCTTGACTGATTTAGGCTTGTCGATATCTGGGCGATTTGGGTTGGAGTAATTAGCTCGTCCATTGTTTAGGTCTCCTGATCCACTTTGACGCCGACGATCTCGAGGATGCGTTCCAACTCGTCGTCGGAAAGGAACCGGATCTCCAGCGCACCTTTCCCGGCCTTGTATTTCAAGGCGACCTTCGTTCCGAAACGTTCGAGCAGCCTGTGCTCGAGGTCGACGATGTGGACATCGCGGGATGCGGCGGCTTTCTTGCGGGGTCCGGGACTTGAACCGGTGGCCCCGACATCGGCGGCGAGCTGGCTGACGAGCAACTCGGTTTCCCGGACGCTCAGGCCGTCTCGGAGAACACGCTCACACGCGAGCTCCTGCTGGGGTGCGCTGGCCAGCCCGAGAATCGCCTTCGCGTGACCAACCGAGAGTCGGCCTTGGCGGAGGTGCGTCTGGATTGTTGAAGGAAGGTTCAGGAGCCGTAGGGCATTGGCGACGGCGGCGCGGCTGCGGCCCACCTTGGTGGCGGCCTGTTCCTGGGTCAGGGAAAACTGGGAGATCAGCTGCTGAAAACCGAGAGCCTCCTCGACGGGATTGAGGTTCTCGCGCTGGAGATTTTCGATCAGCGCGAGTTCCAGCACCGTCGCGTCGTCGGCTTCGCGGACGATGACCGGCACTTCCTTCAAGCCGGCCTGTTGCGAGGCGCGCCAACGGCGTTCCCCGGCGATGATCTCGAACTTGTCGCCTTTGGTGCGGACGACCAGCGGCTGGATGATGCCTTGTTCCCGGATCGAGGCCGCGAGGTCGGCGAGCGCCTGTTCGTCAAAATCCTTTCGCGGCTGGAACGCGCACGGAGTGAGCCTCTCGACCGCGATCTGCTGGACCGTTTTCTGGCCCAAGACAGGTGGCAAAGCGGGCGCCGCCGGAGCGGCCGAAGGGAGGGAAGCAAACGGCGAAGGAGCCGGCGGAGCCTGCTTGAGCGGATTCCCGCCGAGCAGAGCACCCAACCCCCGTCCTAGAGCCGTTTTCGACATGTGGGCGAGGTTGCGGAACGGAGAATTGAATGTCGAGAGGGAGTTGGGTTGGTGGGAAATGACGAAGGGCGAAGGCCCAATTGCGAACCCGCGTGAGCGATGAATGCGCTGATGGGCATCCCGTTTTTGGCTCGCTTCGGTATCCATTCCTGAAGGCAGTTGCGGAAGGACCGGGCCCTGTTGGAAGCTCCGCCGGAATGAGCAAGAAGAGCGCGAAGATCGCCGCGATGATCGCCGGACTTGAGGGCCGGGACATGAGCGCGCACTACCTCGGCTTTTTCGAGTGCTTCAACCAGGGGTTGTTCTTCGAAGCCCACGATGTGCTCGAGGAACTGTGGCTGGAACAGGGTCGGGCCGGGGCGAACTACGCCTTCCACAAGGGTTTGATCCAGTTTGCCGGCGCGTTCGTCCATTTGCAGAAGGGAAGGCTGGATCCCGCACGGCGGTTGTTCCTGCTGGCCCAGGCGAATCTCCGCCAGTATCCGGCCGTGCACGACCGTTTCGAGTCGGGCCGGGCACTGGCCGAAATCGCCGAGTGGATCGTTGTCCTCGAAGCAGCGGAAACGAATCCGTTTCCAACGATGCCGGTGCCCGTTCTGCGCGTTCTGGAGAGCTGATCAGTCCGCGGTCGACCTCAGCCCAGGGCGGCGAGGCTTTGCTTGCGGCCGTCGAGGAGAAAGTCTAGGTAGTGGCTGAGTTTGGTCTTCATCTCCAACCGGGGAATCAGAGCGTCGATGAGGCCGCGCTCGATCAGGAACTCCGTGGTCTGGAAGCCGCGAGGCAACTCGGACTGGGTCGTATCTTTGATGACACGTGCGCCGGCAAAACCAATACGGGCGGCAGGCTCGGCCAGGATCAGATCACCGACGCTGGCGTAGCTGGCCATGACGCCGGCAAAGCACGGGTCGACCAGCACGGAAATGAAGGGCAACCGCTGGCGGGCATGGTAGGCGAGGGCACCGCATGTCTTGGCCATCTGCATGAGGCTGAACATGCCTTCATACATTCGCGCGCCGCCACTTGTTGAAATGATGATGACCGGCAGACCGCGTTCCGTGCCGGCCTCGATGAGGCGGGTGAGCTTTTCACCGACGACTGATCCAAGAGAGCCGCCGAGGAAGCTGAAATCCATCACGGCCAAGGCCACGCGATGATTGCCCAGCTTGCCGATCCCGGTGACGACGGCGTCCTTCATCATTGGGAACTTCTTTTTGGCCGACGCCAGTTTGCCCTCGTAGGAGGCGGCTCCGGTGAACTTCAAAATGTCCACGCTCTCCATCAACGGGTCCATCTCCTCGAAGGAGCACGTGTCCACGAGCGAATGGATGCGTTCCCGGGCACCGATCGGGAAATGATACGAGCACTTCGGGCAAACCTTCAGATTGTCGTCGAGCTCCTTGTCGTAGATCATACCTTCGCAGCTCGGACATTTGGTCCAAAGGCCCTCGGGGATGTCCTTCTTGCGGGTCTTCGAGCCGCCGAGCTTGGGCTTCTTGAGGAAGGTCGTGGCGTTCTGCGGCGGTGGCGTCACAGCGGGCTCTACAGTGTCAACGCCGGGAACCTTTTTCGTAAACGTGGTCGTAGCCATCTTGGTTGCTCTAGTCGGACGAGATCAGGGCGAAACGATACCCGCGAGGTCCGGCTTGGCAACGGGAACGTTCGCATGGACCGGCCAACTTTTGGCTCGTTTTGCGTGCGTTCAGGTGCCACGCGCGACCGTCCACACGATCACTTCTTCGGCCCCCGCGCGCCGCAGCACCGCCGCGCAGGCGGACGTGGTGGCACCGGTGGTCAGGACGTCGTCGACGACGATCAGCCGAAGTCCCTTCAGGTTCGGCTTTCCGTTGGGCTTGAACGCGCCGCGCATGTTCTCGCCACGTTGGGAGCGGGTGAGGGCCGTCTGTGTTCCGGTGAAACGCGTCCGCTCGATCCAGCCGGTCTCCAGAGGGATGCCGGTGGCGGTCGCCAAGGCGGCGGCGAGTCGCTCGGCCTGGTTGAATTCCCTTTCACGCAGACGGGTGGGATGCAGCGGAACAGGCACGAGGCCATTCCACGAACCGCCTTTCAGCTCGGGAACAGCGGCGCGGAGCAGCAGATCGGTCAGGAACGGTTCGAGGAAAAGCCCATGGCTGTATTTATAGCGATGGATCACATCCATCACGACGCGTGTGGCGTGCACGGCGGATCTCGCGTGAGAAAAGGCCAGATCGAGCTCCGCGCAGTTGCCGCACTGGAACACGCCGGTGATTTCCCCTTCGTAGGGCAACCCGCAGCGATCACAGAAAGGTTCGCGGACGAATCGAACGCCGTCGGGCCGATGCCAGCAGGCCGCGCATACGTAGCCGTCGCAAGCTTCCGCGCGCTGTTCGCCGCAGAGTTGGCAGACGTTGGGAAACACCAGCCCAAGCCCATGGTGAACGGCTTCCTGAAGCCGAAGGAGCGTGGGCCGGGTTTTCATGTCCTCGCGCCCGGGGCGGGCCGGGCTTTCCATCGGATGATCCAGAGGCAAAGGAGCCCGAGAACGGCGGCGCCGATCCAGCCGTCCGAAACCTTGTCGGATCCCCAGAGCCGCAGGTTGGAGTTTTCCGAGATCGGCGCCAAAGGAGCCGCCAACCGCATCGCCAAGACCCAGCCGGCATGCAGCGCGACGCAGCCCCAGAGATGCCGTTGGCGTTGGTAAACGTAACCCAAGACGAGGCCTGCGAGCGCCAACGTCAGGAAGGCCGGCACGATCAGAGTGCTGTCGGTGAATCCGACGGCCATCTTCGGAAGCAGTTCGAAACCGGAAGTCCAGGTTACGGGCCCCTGCCACCGGGCGGCTGACAAGAAGTGCACCGCCGAATAGACGAGGCTGCTGAGCGTCAGCGCTGGGATCCATCCGAAGGTCCGACGGAACCCGGACAGGATGGCGCCCCGGAAGAGAAGTTCCTCGACCAGCGCGACACTGAAAGCCCCCGCAGCGGCCTTCGCCAGAAGCGATCCCCATCCTGCGGCCCCTATCCCGCCTGCAAGGCTCCTACCTCCTCCGACGACCGCCACTCCGATAACCACCGCGATCGACCCGATCCCGATGAGCAGGCACTTGCCGAAGTCTTTCAGAAACTCGTCAGGAAACATCAGCCCGATTTCGGAACTCGAGCGCACGCCCAGTTGCCGGACGAACGGAACCAAACCCGCCAGCGCCAAGATGATCAGGCACCGGTTCAAGACGCGGTGGAATGGAACCCCGACCCACGAAGCGAACAGACCCGACTGATCCGCCAGGCCGTTGACCAGTTGGAATGCCCAGGGCGCCAGCAAGGCGCCTCCGGCGAAGATCCAGATGATGTAACAGCACAACGCGCTCAACGGCCGCATGGTTTCGACAAACTAGAAACCGACCTGCCCATCGCCAAGTCCCGACTGTTGCCAAAACGACACGACGCCCCGAAGCTCCCGGCCGGTCAGCCGTAAGCAACATGAGTTCAGACGATCAAAGCACATCCCGCCCCGCCGGACCCATCCGGTTCGGGCCCTATTTGCTTCAGGAGCAGATCAATGCCGGTGGCACGGCCGAAATCTGGACAGCCACCAACGAAGACGGGGAGGTCCTCGCCATCCGCAAGATCCTGGACAAACACCGCTTCAACTTCGGCCAGCGCGGCCGGTTCAAGAACGGGGCCGACATCCACGAGCAGATCAGCCCGCACGAGTTCATCGTCGGGTTCATCGAGAACGGCAAGATCGACGGCTCGCTCTTCGTGGCGATGGAGTTCTTCGAGTGCTCCAACCTCAAGCTCCTCCTTGCGCGCCAGGACGAGATCCTCGGCGAGATGATCGGTAACATCCTCGTCGACATGGCCAAGGGCCTGGACTACGTCCACGACTGCGGGTTCATGCACCTCGACTTCAAGCCGGAGAACGTCCTCGTCTCCCGCAACGGCACGGTGAAGCTCTGCGACTTCGACCTGTCGCTGCCCAAGCCGGAATCGCCCAAGAAGTTCGGCAAACTTCCCGGCACACCGGCCTACATGGCCCCGGAACAGCTCCGGGGCGAACCGTTCGACCAGCGGGCCGACATCTTCGCCTACGGCGTGTCCGCCTACGAGCTGTTGACCGGTCAGAAGCCTTTCATCGGAGACACTGCCGAGGGAATCCTCGCCTGCCATGAATCCGGCGAGATCATCGCGCCGCGGGAGCTGAACCCCGCCATCCCCGGCGGCATGGAATCGATCCTGATCAAGTGCCTCGCCGTCGAGCCGAACGCCCGCTACGGCTACGTCAGCGTCCTGGTCCGCGATCTCCAGACCGTGCTCTACGTGGATGAACCGCAGGGCAATGATGGGGATGAGAATCCATTTTCGTGAGTGGGAGTAAGATCGAGGTGATTTAGTGGCACAGGCGCCCTCGCCTGTGCAGGACCGGCTGCTTCAGCTTCCGAATGCCCGTATTGGTTTCTGGTCTCGCGTTGATCGTATTTAGCGGCGGAGGGCCGCAGCCCCATTGCCCTTACGGCCGCTTCACCAGCTTGAGCGACTCCGGGTCGAACCAGACTGTTCCCTTGTTGGCCCGCAGTTCGGCCACCAGTTCCACCTCGCCGCCGTTGGCCAGGCTGAAGTCGTAGCTCAGGGCCGTCCAGTCGCTGGAACCGGAGAGCTTGTTGGCCCTCGGCTGGACGTTGCCGCCGATGCGCAGGCCGGCGCCCTCCCCCTTTTCACTCTTCACCGCTTCGACGTCCTTGGTCTTGGCCCGCCCTTCCAGCGCGTAGCGTCCGGCCGGCAGGTTGAGGCGTGCGCGCCAGGAACCGGCGGAACCGGGACTCGCGGCCACGACCTGGAACGCCTTGCGGCCGTCGGGCGTCGTGACCGCGTCCAGCCGGGTGTTCCCGGATTCCTGGCGTGGCTGCCAGCCGCTGACGACCGCCGCGCCCCGGGCGTCGAACCGGAGCGGCTTGGGAAGCGAGGCGAGCTGCTGGTGGATGGAGCTGGAACGGTTCAAAATCTTGTCCCGGATGTCGCGGGAGTTGTTGGGGAAATCACGGGCCCAGTTCTTGTCGAATTCCTCCAGGCTGGAACGGATCCGGGCTTCGAGCTGGGCGACATGGTTGGTCACCCTCTCCATGACGAACACCTTCTCGGCGATCTGCTGGAACCGGTCCACATACCGCGCGTGCATCTCGGGAATGGCGAAGGTCTGCCGCGCCACCATGCCGTTGAATCCGGGAGTGATCGGGTAGTTCGAGTCCCAGAACATCTGGTCCATGCCATGGGGGATGAAGGTGAATTTGTCGGTCTTGGGATCGTGGTAGAGCCGGTAGTTGTTGGGCTTGGCCGCATACCCGTCCCAGTCCGAGGTCAAAACCTGGAGGACGCAGAAGGTGGTGAAGCTCTCCAGGTCGAGGATCTTGTCCAGGCGCTCCAACCGGTTGGACATCGGGGAATTGGCCGCCGCGATGAGGGCCTTGAGATCGGAACGGTTCGTCTGGCTGAGGCCGGAACTCATCTCGATGTTTCCATCGATGTCGGTGAGGAACCCGCCATCGTAGAGGTTGCCCTTTTTGCTCTGGAAATTCCGACTAAGCCACGTCTTGTCGTAGCCTTCCTTGAGCACGAAGAGCCCAAGGTCGCGGCCGTTGAGCCACACCCGTGCATGGGTTCCCCGCGCCGTGGGCACGCCGGCCTTGCGGTAGAGTTCGCCGCAGAGAATCTCCGTCATGAAGGACGGGTCCTGCACGGAGTTGTTGAGGTGGAACTTGTCGAGGCCGTGGAAGCTCTGGCCTTTGACGAACTTGTCCATGTTCAGCGTCAGGGCCGGCTTGTCGTCGATGCTCCTCGTGCTGCCGGCCGCGCCTTTGACGTGGATGGCTACGCTCTTCCAGGTGTTGGTGCCTTCGCTGACGGTGGCTTTGACGCTCTTCTTCCGGTCGTTGCGGAGGGACTGCATCTCCTCCTTCGGGATGTCGATCCGGATCTTTGGAATCTGCCCGGCGAAGAGTTCGTTGGCCGTCCTGTCGGCGGCCGATTCCTTGGCCGGCTCAACCTTTTTCTTCGCCGGAGGCTTCGTTTCAGGGCTGGTAGCCGCACCGCAGCCCACACCGAAAAGGACGGTGAAAATCAGGGTGGCGACCAAACCCCGGAGCGGTCTTGGGAGCTCCATCCTTTTCTGCCAGCAAATCATGCGGCTTCGACCCTAGAGCCCTCCGGAGTATTCAACCAAGCCCGAAGCCTTCTGCGGGAAACAAAAACGGCGCGTCCGAAGACGCGCCGTTGCGAAATTGTTTTGGCGAGAATCAGGCCTTGGGCGCGATCATGCCGGTCTGGCGGGCGTAGTTGAAGATGCCGCCGGCGTCGACCACGGGGCGGACGTCTCCGAGGTTCTTGAACTTGTAGACCACTCCCGTGCCCTCGTGAACCACGGTCAAGGCGTCGAGGTCGACGGTGGCGACGTCGCCGGTCTTGAAGATGTCACACAGGCGGTCGGCGCATTCGCAGGGATAAAGCTCCCCGGTGGCCACGCAGTTGCGGAAGAAGATGCGGGCAAAGCTCTCGGCCAGGACGAGCTCGCAATCGGCCGAACCCATGGCGATGGGCGCGTGTTCGCGGGAGCTGCCGCAGCCGAAGTTCCGGCCGGCGATGACGATGGGATACTTCGAGTCGAGCTGGCCCTCTTCCACATAGCGGGTCTGGTAGAGCGACTTGGGCAGGCCGTCGAGCGCGTAGCTGCCGAGCTTCTCGTATTCCTCGGCGATGGTGGGCACGAGGTTCAGGTATTGGGCGGAGATGATCTGATCGGTGTCGATGTTGTCACGGACGACGAACACGGGGCCGGTAAACACGCTTTTCACGGAGTTAATCTGGCGGAACCACCGGCGCGTTGGCAAGTGCCGCTCCTCGAACTCGTCCTTCTCCTTCTCGCCCTCGTTCTTCCATCTCTTGATCCTAATCTTTCTCCTGATCGCCCGCCTCTTCCGCCGCCGGGGCAGATCAAGAAGAAGATTAAGATTAGGATGAAGAACTGTGTGCCGACCTCCGGGCTGGAACCGGACTCCGGTTTCCACCTAGGCTCGTCCCATGGGGATACCCAACGACAGCCATGACGAACAGGATGCCATCGCCCGGCGCATGGCCGCCTTGGGCATGACCGACGCCGACTTGGAGGAATCATTCATCCGCTCCGGCGGCAACGGCGGGCAGAACGTCAACAAGGTCGCCACCTGCGTCCAGCTCACCCACAAGCCCAGCGGCCTCCAAGTGAAGTGCCAGACCACGCGGCATCAGGGCCAGAATCGTGTCCTCGCCCGGACCATGCTCCTCGATAAGTTGGAAGCCGTCCGCCGCGAACGCCACGATGCCGAGCGGTCCCGCGTGGAAAAGCTCCGCCGCCAAAAACGCGGCCGCAGCAAGGGCGCCAAGCTCCGCAACCTCGCCGACAAGGCCCGCCGCTCGACCAAGAAATCCCAACGCCGAGTCGGGCGGGACGACTGACCCATCGGCCGCACAACCATCGAGGGTGGGCGCATCCAAGGGTAGGGCGGGCATCCTGCCTGCCCAGGGGAGTTCCGACGTGAACGACGACCACTTCGGTGCGATCCAACTGGCCCTCAAGGTTGAATCCAGTTCAGGCCGGGGCGGGCATCCTGCCTGCCCTACTTTAGGAGCGTCGCCAACTTTTCCGCGTTGTCCGTAGGCGGTTGGCAGGCGGTGCCAGTGCAGACGTAGGCCATGGCGGGACCATGCATCGGCAACGTCTTGGCGAAGACTTCCACCGGGCCGGCCTGTCCGAGGATCACCTTGTTGGGCTGATAGGTGGCCTGTGCTGCGGCGATCAGCTTCCGAAACTCGGGCGACTTCGGATCGCCTACCAAGACAACGCGCCTAGGTTCTTCCATGGCGAAGTCGAGGGCCGTCAAAAGCTGCGGCACGCCGAGCGGCCGGTCCTTCAGATGGGAGGAGAAAAGCCGCAGCGTTCCGTCAGCCACTTCGCGAAAGTTCTTCCGCTCGGTGATCGCGGCCAGCTTGAGTAACGCTAGTGCGGCCGTGGAATTCCCCGAAGGCTCTGCGCCGTCGTAGTCCTCCTTCACCCGCAGGATGAGGTCCTTCGACCCATCGGCGCTCTGCCAGAAACCGCCGTGCTCCGGATCGTGGAAGCGTTTCAGCATGGCCTCGGCGAGATCGACGGCGAAGGCCAGATGGTCCGCCTCAAGCGTGGCCGAATAGAGTTCGATCGTGCCGGCGAGCAGGTTGGCGTAGGCGTCGAGCAGTTGGACGTGGTCGCGTTCGCCGTCGCGCCAACGGCTGTAGAGCGTCTTTGTCTTCGCATCCCAAAGCGCGGCGCGGATGAACTTCAGGTTCTTCGCCGCCGCCACGGTGTAGGCCGGATCGTTCAACACCGCGCCGGCCCGGGCGTAGGCTCCGAGCATCATCCCGTTCCACGAGGTCAGCACCTTGTCGTCGAGGTGAGGGCGCACACGCTTTGCGCGCGCCGCGAACATCTTGGCCTTGGCCGATTCAAGCTTGGGCCGTTCGACGGCGCTGATGTTCGTGTCGACAAGGCTCAGGACGTTCTGGTCCGGCAGTGGATTCGGATCGCTGTGGTCGAGGAAGTTTCCCTTGGCGGTGATGCCGAAGACCCGGCTGGCCAAGGCGAACTCGTCGGCCGTCAGCACCGCCTTCAAATCCGCCTGCGTCCAGCAGTAGAACTTGCCCTCTTTGCCTTCGCTGTCGGCGTCTTCGGCGGAATAGAATCCGCCGTCCCGATGCGTCATGTCGCGGTGGACGTAGCGCAGGATGTCTCGGGCGATGCCGGCGAACTCCGCCCGGCCGCTGACGAGAAACGCGTCGAGGTAGAGCTGCACGAGCTGGGCATTGTCGTAGAGCATCTTCTCGAAGTGCGGCACAAGCCACTTCGCGTCGGTCGAGTAGCGCGCGAAGCCGCCGCCGAGCTGGTCGTTCATGCCGCCGGCCGCCATGCGTTCGCAGGTGAAGAGGACGGCGTTGATCGCTTCGTCGTCGTGTTGCCGGCCGCCTTGGAGCAGGACGAAGAGCGGCTGCGTGGGCCGGGGAAACTTGGGCGCATCGCCAAAGCCGCCGTAGCGCGGCTCGAACTGCTGCTTCATCGCGGCCAACGCGGACGTGAGCAGGGCGGGGGACAGCTCGACGGAATTGGTCGGGCGCGTGTTCGTGAACATCTCCAGCTTGGCGTGGAGCACGTCCGCCTGGTCGGAGACTTCGCCGCGCCGGTTCTTCCAGACGTCGGCGACCTTGCCGAGGATCTGGAGAAAGCTGGGGCGTCCGTATTTCGGTTCCGGCGGAAAGTAGGTGCCGCCGTAGAAGGGCTTCAGCTCCGTCGTGAGGAACACGTTCAACGGCCAGCCGCCGCCCTGGCCCATGGCCTGCACGGCGGTCATGTAGATCTTGTCCACGTCGGGACGCTCCTCGCGGTCGAGCTTGATGCTGACAAAGTGTTCGTTGAGGAACTTGGCCACGTCCTCGTTCTCGAACGATTCGCGCTCCATCACATGGCACCAGTGGCAGGTGGAGTAGCCGATGCTGAGGAAGATGGGTTTGCCCTCGGCGCGCGCCTTGGCGAACGCCTCCTCGCCCCACGGAAACCAGTCGACCGGGTTGTGCGCGTGCTGGAGCAGGTAGGGCGACTTCTGCTGCGCGAGGCGGTTGGTGTGACGGTGCAAGGTCGGGCTTGGAATAGATTTCACGGGGTTCGGCAGCGTGCCGTTGGAACAAGCCGCCAGCATGGCAACGGCCACGGCGGCGGCCGCGATGACGGCGAGGTGGTGGAGTCGGATCGGCATCAGTGGCCGCAAGCTAACGGTGAAGTGGAATGACGAAAGCCGAATCCCTGAAGGCCAACAGAATGACGAAGTGGGAAGGCCAAAGGCCGAAAGAAAGCCGAAGCTCGAAGGGCTAAGCCCGAGTTTTCTCTTAAGGCATGTCCCACTTCCTGAACCACCAGAGGTCTCAACTGGACACATGCGCTAGAAGGTAGGGCGGGCTTCCAGCCAGCCCCGTGCTGACAAGGATTCCAGGATTGCCCGGCATTCTGATCCGCCCGCGCTTGTTGATTTCAGACCGGAAGCGCCATGGGCAGGCAAGATGCGCCGCCCTACCTTGCCGAGGCCGCTTCGCGGCTCGGCAGTCAACTGCATGATCCCGGCTGAGCGGTGCTCGACTGTCGTTTCTCGTCCGACCGGATGGAAAACGAGCCTGGTTCCTCCACTTTACTTCCGGGTTTCGCCGCCCATGCTGCCCCCATGAAAAACCGGATTCTAGGAGCACTTCTGGCGGTTTTCCTCTTCCTCCAGCCCTTCATCAGTGGAGCAGCCGACTCGTCCACTCCGGCTTTGAAGACGGCCAACGACCAGACTCCCCAGTGGGAACAATTGGCTCAGACCGTGTCGATGATCACGGGGGTCGCCATATCGCCGTTGCTCGGCGTGGGAGCCGTCGGTGCCTGGAAATACTTCCGTTCTTCCGCCGCCCAGAAGCCGAACCTTCCCTGGTATGCGAAGCCATGGTTTTTCATTCCGGCGCTTCTGCTGGTCGCCCTCGTGTTCACCAAGGACGTGATGGGCCTGGCTGTTCCCACGTCCCTGAAAAAGCCGATCGATGTGGCGGAGGCGCTGGAGAACAAGCTGAGCGGTCTCGTGGCGGCGGGCGCGTTTGTTCCTCTCGTCTCAAGCCTCTTCGGCAGCGACCTCTTCGGCAGCGCGGCCCTGAGCGATGCGGGCTTCGCCGCCATCGATGGACCTAGGATCTTGAATGTCCTGCTGGTTCCCTTCGCGATGATCGCGTTCGTCTTCGTCTTCCTCCTGGGGCACGCGATCAACGTCCTCATCCTCGTCAGCCCATTCGCCACCGTGGATGCGGCTTTGAAGGGAGTCCGCCTGGCGTTGCTCGGCAGCGTGGTGGGAACGTCGTTCGCCAGCCCGATGATCGGCCTCGTCTGGGCGTCGGTGATCATCCTCGCCGCGTGGTTCCTCTCCGGCTGGACCTTTCGCCTGGCGCATTTCGGGACGGTTTATCTCTGGGATTTCTTCACCGGGCGCATGGGACGGTTCAAACCCGATGCCCAGGCCAACTGGATGTTCCTCGCACGGGAGATCGACAAGGTCCCCGTCCGCTCCTACGGCAAGCTGGAGAAACGCAACGACGGTGGCTTCGTCTTCACCTACAAGCCGTGGCTGGTGATGGCTCCCAAGAAACTCGATCTGCCGAAGGCGGACTATGCGGTGGGCAAGGGCCTGGTGCTCTCGGAACTGGTGCAGGTCGAGGGTGAGGACGTCCGCTCGATCATGTCGCTGCCGCCACGCTACCGGAGTCATGAAGAGGAATTGGCCCAGGTCTACGGACTTCGCGTGGAACCGATCGGCTTACGGGCCGTGTGGCGGTGGCTGAAGGGCGTGTTCGGATTCAAGGGCAGCGCCATGCCGGCTGGCTGAGTATTTGCCGCGAAAGAACCCAGAGTTCACAAAAAAGAAATAGGCGGCTATTTCTCAGCCATGACCTCCCCATTGGATATCTTCGGTCTTTGCGACCGGGTTCGTCAGACGGCCTATGACCTGCACATTTATCATGGTAGTGGGCACTTGGAGAAGGTGTATGAAAATGCCCTGGCCCATCGTTTGCGGAAGCAGGGTCTTGAGGTCGAACAGCAGAAACCGCTGAAGGTCTTTGATGAGGACGGCACTTTGATTGGAGAATATTTCGCAGACCTCTTTGTCGATGGACGCCTGATCATCGAGCTCAAATCCTGCCGCACCCTTGCGGATGAACACACCGCCCAAATCCTTGGCTACCTCAAGTCATCCCGAATCGAACACGGCCTTCTGATCAATTTCGGTTCCCGCAAGTTTCAGATTCAAAAGTTCATCCTCAGCCAGCCTGAAAGGACGTTCCCAGGCGGCGCGACCGTTGCAGCTCTCTTTGCGTTTCTTGCGTCCTTTCGAGGCTAACCCATGCCCTTCCTTTCCTTCCGCGACATCTCCAAGGCGTTTCCCGGCGTCCAGGCGCTGGATCGCGTCTCGTTCGATGTCGCCTGCGGCAGTTGCCACGCGCTCATGGGCGAGAACGGCGCGGGCAAGAGCACGCTGGGAAAGATCCTTTCCGGAGTCTATGTCGCCGATGCCGGTGAAATCATCCTCGAAGGCCGGCGCATCGAGCCCACTGATCCACTCGCGGCCCGCAGACTTGGAATCGCCATCGTGCACCAGGAGCTGGCCTTTTGCCCGAACCTGACCGTGGCGGAGAATCTTTGCCTTGGAGAACTTCCCAACACCGCCGGCTGGCTGGATCGCGGCATGATGCGGGAACGAGCCCGTAAGATGCTCGCGGAGATCGAGGCGGACATCGATGTCGACCGGCCCATCGGCGAGCTGACCACCGGCCAGGAGCAGCTCGTCCAGATCGCCGCCGCGCTGGGAACGAAGGCCCGGATCATCGTGATGGACGAGCCCACGAGTTCGCTTTCGGTTTCGGAGAGCGAACATCTCTTCAAGCTTCTCGGGCAACTCAAGCAGCGCGGGCTCACCGTGCTCTACGTCTCCCACCGCATGGAGGAGATATTCCGTCTGTGCGACACGATCACGGTGCTCCGGGATGGCCGGCATGTTGCGACCGAGCCCGCGTCCGCCACGAACCCCGAGCGTGTCATCCACCAGATGGTCGGGCGCGACGTGGTGTCGGTGTTGCCGAAACATCTCGATTGTTCCTTAGGGGAGGAACGGCTGCGCGTGGAGGATTTGAGGTCGCCGGGCAAGTTCTCCGGGATCTCCTTCACCCTCCGCGCGGGTGAGGTGCTGGGATTCGCCGGGCTCGTCGGCGCAGGACGCAGCGAGGTGGCGCAGGCCATCTTCGGACTCGATCCAGAGGCGACCGGCCGAATCCAGGTGAAGGGCAGGGCGCTCCCCGTCGGCGACGTGCAGGCGGCGCTGGCAGCCGGCATCGGCCTGCTGCCGGAAGACCGCAAACGCCTCGGTCTCGTGCTCTCGATGAACTGCCGCGAGAACACCTCCCTGGCGTCGTTGACCAGGCTGGCGACGGGTGGCTTCGTGCGGATGGGTGAAGAACGTTCGATGGCGCGGCGCTACGCCGACCGGCTCCGCGTGAAGGCGCCGTCGACCGAGTCGCTCATCTCCGGACTCAGCGGCGGCAACCAGCAGAAGGTCGCCCTGGCCAAGTGGCTGGCCCGCGAGTGCGACATCCTCATCGTCGACGAACCGACGCGCGGCGTGGACGTCGGCGCCAAGGCGGAGATCCACGGCCTGCTCGACGAACTGGCCTGCCAAGGCCTCGCCATCCTCGTCATCTCCTCGGAGCTGCCG
This sequence comes from Verrucomicrobiota bacterium, assembly GCA_043775315.1. Taxonomy (GTDB): domain Bacteria; phylum Verrucomicrobiota; class Verrucomicrobiia; order Limisphaerales; family CANJSG01; genus CANJSG01. Next base: position 18,444 of record JAYVSO010000024.1, on the reverse strand, counting down.
GAGGTGATGAACCTGAGCCGCCGGATCATCGTCCTCCGCCAGGGCCGGATCAGCGGCGAACTGGCGCGTGAACAATTCTCCCAGCCGGCGCTGATGCGGCTGATGGCGGGGATGGACTCCGGACATTAGAATGTCACTGGCCGGTTCTGCTTACCAGGAGTATCGATTCCCTGAAGAGGCCGGCAAATGGCGTGGAGACGGCTAAAACCACGGCGATGGCTTTAGCCAAATCCTTGGAACTGACTTCGGGTCGTCGGCCGAATATCCAAGCGTAACGGATTAGGCAAAAAGCCGTCACTCCCCCGTAGATCAATCCAACGACTCGCAGATACCTGACGCGCCCTTCTTCCCCGGAGAACGACTTCGGGAAAAGATCCCAGGTCGACCTGATGACTCCGGTCAGGCCTCCTTCGGGGAAGCCGGACGGGTAGTAGTCCCTCCAGAACAACCAGGACATCGTCAGCAGCGTAGCCACCCCGGCGGTTGCTACGACCGATTTCACGGTCCCGGTGGAAACTGATCCCGAGAAAAATCCCATCACCCACGACGCGGAAACACCCACGAAGAGATATTCGGGATTCAAGTTTTGCCCGCCTGACAGCGCCTCCAACAATAGCGGCAGCATCGCACCCAAGGCGGCCGCGAGACCCCAGCTGGTGACTCCCTTGATGGTGAAAACAATCAGCCAAGGCCGTGGGATCATGACCGATAATTGAAGCGAATGAAGAGATCGTTCTTCGCCGAACGCGGTGCATCCGATCAGCAGTGGAACGATTCCGATCAACATCGCTCCTCCGGCTAGATACGTCGTGCCGCCTCCCTCGGGAAGCAATATCCGGAAAGCATAGGCCAGCACGGAAAACGCAACGCAGGCCAGGGTGGTAAAGATGGCGGGCTTTTGGAGCCACAGTTCTTTGAAGACAAGGTTCAGCAGCGGCAGCCTCCGGTTCGAACCGCCGTTCGATCTCGAAAGGGACCAGTTGTGGATGCCGCTTTCGGCTGTCATGCGGCCTCGGATCTCTCCGCCCATCCATGACCGGTAGTGGAACACGCACAGAACAGCGACCAGCGTAGCGCTTATCAGACCGCGGACGGCTTCGCTTGAAGCGTCAACCATGGCGATTTTCGGAATATGGCGGCCGATCGTCGTCCATATCGCCGGCTCGGCCAATCCGAACCAAACCAGAGAAACCAATCCTCCGACTGCCGCACCGGCGATCATGCTCCTGAGCCGCCACGTGAACAGTGAAACGCTCGAACAAACCAAAGCCGCCCAGAGACCAAGTGGATCGAAATTCTCCACTGCTGGCCGGACGGGTGGGGGATATAAACGGATTGTCAGGCTTAGCAGCGCGAGAAGCGGGAGCACGGCGGCGAGGAGGGCGATTAGCTTGGTCACCAAGATGCGTTGTCTGCTCACCGGAATCGTCAGCTGTAGATCCAGGGTTTGGTGCTCCAGTTCCTTGCCGTAGCCGAGTGATGATACGGCGACGATTCCGACAAGCAGCAGAGCCACCAGATTCGATTCTCTGAAGCCTCCGAAGCCCAATAGATCCACCAGGAAGACGAGCCCTATCAGACCCAGGCTCGTCGGCATGACAAGACGTAGTTCCTTTTTCCAAAGGGCGCTCATTGCGAACCTCCCTTGGTAGCAAGCACGGCGGTGAACGTCTCCTCCAGACTGAGCGATTCGCAGCGGAGTTCTTCCGGCATCAGGGCGCGAAGTTTTTGCAGCACTTCATCGCGCTGGCCGTTGACCACGAGTTCGAGGTCGCGCCCGTTCTTGCGGCTGGAAATGACGTTGGCGATGTCGGGAACGTCCGACGGTGTGGCGAAGCGGGCGTGGATTCGCTGGAAACGTTCCCGGGCCAGATCGGTCGTGAGCGTGAGCACATCGCGGCCGGCGTCGATGAGGGTGAACTCGTCGATCAATCCCTCGAACTCCGCGATGAGATGGGTGGAGACGAGGATGGTGCGGTTGGCCGGATCGGCATCCTGATACGCGCCGATGACCGTCTCGATGAACTCGCGGCGGACGATCGGATCAAGGCCCGATGTGGGTTCATCGAGGATGAGCAGCTCGGGCTCCGGGCAGATCGCCGTGATCAAAGCGAGCTGTGTCCGCTGGCCTTTCGAGAGCGCCGTCACTTTCTTCTTGGGATCGAGTTGGAAACGGTTCAACAGGTCCTTCTCGGTGCGGTCGTTCCAGCAGTCGCGGAAGGAAGCGAAGAAATCCAACGTCTCCTGCACGCTCATCCAAGGGTAGAACCCCACGTAGTCCGGCACGTAGGCCAACCGCTTCTTCACGGCGACTTCGTCCTTGGCGGGATCCATGCCGAAGAGCCGCACGGTCCCTTGCTGCGGGCGCAGAAGACTCAAGAGGCATTTCATCGTCGTAGTCTTGCCGGAACCATTGCGGCCGAGGAGCCCGTGGCAGCGGCCGGGCATGACTTTTAGGTTCAGCCCGTGGACGGCGTCTGCCTTGTCGTAGCGGTAGTGCAGGTTCGTGATTTCGATGACGGGCGTGCTCATGGGTGGACGGGTTGTGGCGGCGACAACAACGGGTTTTGGATCTTCGGAAAAAACCAGGCGAGCCGTGCCGGGCTGGCTTCCCGGATGGGTGGAAAAGCGCGGGGGCTGCTTGTTGGAAAGGACGGATTACGTTCCACGGGATACCTCCGGTTGCTGAAATCTCCTCAACCCAAACCCATACAAAACCATCGAATAGACCAGCGCTCCGACTGCACAAAAGACGACGAGCAGATTCGGCCTCCTCCAATCCATGGCCATGTAGCCCTGGGCCAAGGCGTCGGGTCCATAAACCATGCGGACGACGACGCAACCCAGGATCTTTATAGAGCAAAGGAGCAGGGTGGCGAACAGGACTCCCAGAAAGAGCTTTCGTGTCTTCAACGTGAAATAGGGAACTCCGCCAAGAGCCGGAAGAACCGTGAGCAAAGCCAGTGAAGGAACCCGATGATCCACCGTGTCGCTCAGGGCGAACCAAACCAGGGTGAACACCGCCACCACACAAAGCATGGCGATGCTCAGGGCGGACATTTTTGCCAGCCAAACCGCGCGGCGTTGCGCGCGTGGGAACTCCATTGTATCAGGCGATCCGGAGAACGATCCGACCGTAAAGCTCTCCGCCGCCATGATGGCGCAGCCGAGGAAAAGATACGCGTAGGCGTAGGCTCGACCCGCCCCATCCTCCCAAAACGTGATGGCAGGGATGGGAAGAATCAGCGCGAACGCCAATGCCGGAAGCAGGGCCCGAAATTCTTGAATGATGGCAGCCATAGGAAAGGAGGGTGCGAGGGTGAGGCTTGCGCGTGTCAGTTGCGGCCGGCCGGGCGCCGAAGGCGGCTGATGCCCGTTGCCAGGCCGACGACAGTCAGGGAGACGCCGAAGAGCAGGAGGGCGAGGTCCATGCCCCGGAGAGTTCCGGCGCTTCGCAGCTCGGCCACCGCCGGCATGACAAAGCCGGTTCCGACGAGGATGGCGATGGCGGCGAGGATCAGGATGAGGGTTTGTTTCATGGCGGGATCTCCTATGGTTTCTGGGTTGAATGTTTCTGGCGGACGACTGCGAGAGCATCGAGGCGCTCGTCGATGAGCTTGAGAAGTTCGGTGTTTCCGACCTGGAGGTGGTGCGCCTTCACCACGAGCGAATCGATCTCCGGCACGAGCACATCCCTTTTTTTCTCAGCGTTGAAAGGCGAACGGTTGGCGCGGATGAAGCAGCCCTTGCCGGCTGCGGTTTCGATCACGCCCTGGCTCTCCAGCTCGGTGTAGGCCTTGGCCACGGTGTTGCGGTTCAGTCGGAGCTGCTCGGCCAGTTGGCGGACCGACGGCAGCGAATCGCCCGCCTTGGCCGCACCGGCCGCTGCTGCGGCTTTGACCTGGTCGACGAGTTGCAGGTATGCCGGCTGGGCCGAGTTGAAGTTGATCGTGAGGATCATGGTGGCGTGCGTCATCTGTCATAGGACACTAGGACAGATAGGTCAATAGTTTGGTTGGGCCATTGATTGAACTGATTTGGCGCTAGAAGAATCGATTAACGCAAAACTGAAGGAACCGCGAAGCTCCGGAGGTCTGCGGTGCCCATGAACATCAGGTTGCAATCCCGGGATGCTGCGGCGGTTGGAACAAATCTATGGAAACCTTGGTTATCCTGATCGTTTTGGCGGTGGTCGCGGTGCCGGTGGGACTATTGGTGGCCATCGTGCGGCACCGGGCGCGGCTGGAACAGCTCGAGCATCGCAACCAAGATCTCCAAGCCGACGTTTTTGTTCTCCGTAAACGCGTTGAAACGTTGGAGGCAAGGCGCGCAGCAGATGTTCCTGAAGCGTCCCCGATTGAACCTTTCAAGCCTGCCGTGCCAGCCAAGCCCGTCGTCCCCCAGCAGTTCGATGCCGAGATGGCCGCAGTTTCAACGTCGATCATGATGCCGCCTCCGCTCCCCAGCCCAGAGCCCGTAGAGGCGATTCGCCAGACCGCGAAGCCGGGAGCGAATCCAGTGTTCGCGAAGGTCCCTTCGCTGGCTGCTTCCGCTCCAATTCCGGTCGAACCACCCAAGCCGTTGCTCGCCGAGTTCAACTGGGAGCAATTCATGGGCGTGAAGCTGTTCGCCTGGATCGGAGGGTTGGCGCTGTTCCTCGGGCTGGCGTTCTTCGTCAAATACAGCTTCGAGCGGAACCTGATTCCCCCGGAGTTGCGGGTTGCCATCGGATTCCTGATGGGCATCGGGCTTGTGGTGGGCGGCGTGGTCATGCGGTCAAAGGACTACAAGGTGACGTCGCACACTCTCTGCGCCACCGGCATCGTCAGTCTCTATGGTGTGACGTTCGCCTGCCGTTCGATCTACGCGTTTCCGTTCTTCGGACCGATCCCGACGCTGCTGCTGATGGTGATGATCACGACCACGGCATTCACGTTGGCTGTGAGGATGAATGCGATGGTCGTCGCCGTTCTCGGATTGGTCGGTGGATTTCTCACTCCGCTGCTCCTGTCCACGGGCCAGGACAATCCGCTTGGGCTCTTCACCTTCATCGCCCTTCTCGACCTCGGCCTGCTCGCAGTCGTCATGCGGACGAGATGGAACTACCTGGTTGGCCTGGCCGCAGTCGGCACGCTGATCATGCAGGTGGGCTGGGTGGCAAAATTCTTCACGGCGAACCGCTACTTTGAAGGCAACGGTGTGCTGGTCGCCATGGCGGTCTTCGGCGGGTTTGCGCTGCTGTTCGCCGCTGCGAGCTGGTGGACGTCGAGGAGGCGGCAAGGTTCTCCTTGGCTGACCGGTTCCGCCCTGGCGCTGATCGGCATGGCGGCGGTGGTGACCCTGTATTTCCTCGGCTATTCGTCCCTGGCGGGGCGTCCTGGAGTGGTCTTCACCTACCTGCTGCTCGTCGATGCGCTGGCCATCGCGATGGTGTGGAAACAGACCGAGCTCCGGCAGGTGCTGCCTGTCAGCGGCGGCGTGGCTTTGGGCATCCTGGGCATTTGGATCCTTGGATTGAAGGACACGGAGCTGCTGAACTGGGCGCTCGGGTTTGTCTTCGTATTCTCCATGATCCACACGTTGCTTCCGGTCGGGTTGGCCCGTCTTAAGCCCGGGCTGGCTGCGGGCAACTGGGCCCACGCCTTTCCGCCGCTGGCGTTGTGCCTACTGGTTCCCATGTTCCGGTTCCAGGATCTGCCATGGCTCGTGTGGCCGTTGGTCTTCCTGGTGGATGGGATCGCGGTGGTGCTGGCGTTCCTCACGGCATCGATCCTCTCCGTCGCGGCCGTGCTTTTGATCTCACTGGTCCTGCTGGTGTTTTGGATCGGCAACGTTCCGGTGGTCGCGGACGTGGGAGTTTCAGTTTCGCCGATGCTGGTCGTGATCGGCACGGTGGCCGTGTTCTTCGCGGGGGCGGGGTGGATGCTGGCGAAGCGCTGGCAGGGAAGGACGGAGCGCGACGAGCTTGTGGGCACGTCGCCCGAGATGGCGGCCAGGCTATTGCCAGTGTTTGCCGGCGTCCTGCCGTTTCTCCTGCTGATCATGATGGTGCTGCGGCTTCCGTTGGCGGGGCCGTCGGCCGTGTTCGGTCTTGGGCTGGCGCTGGTGGTGCTGATGCTGGGCCTGGCCCGGGCACTTCGGTCGGGCTCAGTGGCCGCGGTGGCAATGGGAGCGATGATCGCGCTGGAGTATGCGTGGTTCACGACCCGGATGAACTGGGAGACTCACGGGTGGGAGTTCTTCGGGTGGAGCGTTGGTTTCTGGCTGCTCTTTTTGCTCACGCCGTTTGTCCTGTCGGCGGCATTCCGCCAATGCCGTTCCCCTTGGATCGCGGCGGCCTTGTCCGGGCCGTTGCACTTCCTCATTATCTACCGGGGTATCGGGCAACTGGCTCCAAACAACTTCATGGGATTGGTTCCCGGCTTGATGGCACTTCCCGCCTTCGGCCAATTGTTCTGGGCGCTTCGTCTCTTTCCGGGTCGAGAACGCGGTGACTTGGAAAAGATCGCCTGGTTCGGGGGTGTCGCCTTGTTTTTCATCACGCTGATTTTCCCGATCCAGTTCGAGAAGCAGTGGTTGACCGTGGCGTGGGCTTTGGAGGGCGCGGCGCTGTGCTGGTTATTTCACCGGGTGCCGCATCCGGGCCTGCGTGCCGCGGGTTGCGGACTGCTTGTCGCCGCGTTTATCCGGTTGGCGATGAACCCCGGGGTGCTCAGCTATCATGCGCGGGCGGAGACACCGGTCTGGAACTGGTATCTCTACACCTACGGCCTCGCCATCGCGGCGCTGTTTGCCGGGGCGGCCAATCTGCGCGAGCCATGGGACCGGCTGGTGCGGAGGGGGACGCGGGGAGTGCTTCAGGCGTTGGGAACAGTCCTCGCCTTTCTCCTACTGAACATCGAGATCGCCGACTACTTCACGGCGGCGGGCGAACCCGTGCTGGCCTTCAAGTTCAGCGGGAGCTTCGCATTGGACATGGCCTACACCATTGCCTGGTCGCTCTTCGCGCTGGGCCTCCTGATCGTCGGGATCTGGAAGACGATCCGGCCTGCGCGCTATGCGTCCTTGGGACTCCTCTCCGTGGCTTTGGCGAAGCTTTTCTTCCACGATCTCGCCCGCCTGGACGCCCTGTATCGCATAGGGGCGTTGATCGTGGTGGCCATCGTCGCGATCCTCGCCTCCGTCATCTACCAACGCTTCTTCATCCAGGCCCCGGACAAAAAATGAAACCGCAACCGAGGATGACTCCCGTGGTGGCCTGGCTGCTCGCTCTCGCCGCGTTGATCTCCGGCGGGACCGTTTTGCCGGCGGCGCAGTTTGATTCGACCGAGTGGGAGTTTCGGCAGGACGTGGACGTTCCGACGGCCCAGGTCTTGAAGCTGGCCCTTCCATCCACGCTGCTCGGCACGAGCCGGGGTGGTTTGGTGGATCTCAGGCTCACCGATCCCGACGGCAACATCGTGCCCTTTCTCGTGCAGCACCCGGTGGCGCGCAGGGCGGCCAGTGTCGTTCCCAGATCCACGCGAGTTACGGTGGAGGCGGATTCGACGGTGGTCCTGGTCCAGACCGGCACGACGGCGCCTATCGATGCCGTCACGCTTCAAGGTGGAAATGGACGATTCCTGAAAGGAGCAACGGTGGAAGGGTCGATCGACGGAACAACCTGGCGACTGCTTCGCCGGGGAGCCCCGGTTTTCAACGCGCCTGCCGGGCCATCGCAGATGCAGGTGGAATTCGTGGCGGGGGAATGGGCCTTTCTGCGGCTGACATTGGATGATCGGCGGACGCCCGCGATTCCGGTCACCGGAGTGGTTCTCCGCGAAGCGTTCTCGGAACCATCGCCAAAGGAAGTCATCGCGGGTGTGATTGTTGACCGGTCGGAATCCTCGGCTGACAGCCGCGTGGTCGTTGACCTTTCCGCAGCCAACCTTCCCGTCGAATTTCTGGAGATCAATACGCCCGAGCCGCTGTTCCGCCGGCGTGTCGAGGTTTTGCAGCGCGAGGTCTCAGGCGAAGAGGTCCGTGAGATCGGCATGGGTGCGGGCACGGTCTACCGGGTGGAACTCGACGACGCCACGAGCGTGACGAACCTGTTGATCCCGATCGGGAGAAGCATCGGCAGCCGCGAAGTGGTGCTGACCTTTGCCAATGGCGACAGCCCGCCTCTCAAAGTGAACGGCGTGCGTGTCCATGTTCGGGCGAGCCATGTGGTCTTTGGTGCGACGAAGGCCGGACGCCACACGTTCTGGACGGGCAACCGTCTTGCAAAGGCCCCGGTCTACGACGTCGCAGCTCTCGGTGCGGCCGTTCGTGGTCTCGCGCAGGGCAGGGCGGAGTGGATGCCGTTGAACCGCAATTCCAGCTTCAAGGCGCCGGATGCGCTCAGACTGGTCGAAGCCCTGGGGGCCGTCGTCGATGCAAAGCAGTGGAGCGTGCGTCGTCCGGTCACGCTGACGGGCTCGGGGATTGCGCAGCTCGAACTCGATCTCGCGGCGTTGAGCCGGGCGCAGTCGGGTTTGGCCGACATCCGGCTCTTCAATTCCGGACGACAGGTTCCGTTCCTCTTCGAACGGACTTCGCTGACCCGTCCGGTGCCGATCCAGTTCAAGACTGTTTCTGATCCGAAGCGTCCGACGATCGGACGATGGTCGGTGGAGTTGCCGGCATCTGGAACTCCCTTGGCCGAACTGGTGGTGCTGTCGCCCAGTCCGCTTTTTGACCGGACGTTCCGCCTGTTTGAAGTCGGGACCAGCAGCCGGGGAGAACCGATGCGGCAGTTGTTGCAGGAAAAACACTGGGTCCGCACGCCCTCTCAAGCTGCGACAAAACTGGTCTTCGATCTCAATCGCCGGATTGGTTCGCGCGTGCTGGAACTGGAAACGGACAATGGAGACAACCCCTCCGTCGAACTCACCTCGGTGACCGCCAGCCGGCCGGTGGCGCGGGTCGTCTTCAAGGCACCGGCCAGCGGGACCACGGAACTGCTCTATGGCAACGCTGTCGCGAGTGTTCCGCGATACGATCTTGGATTGCTGGCGCAGGATGTTCTTTCGGCGCCAAGGCAGGTTGCATCGCTTGCGGACGTGATCGGTGCGGACAAGCCGCCGGGGTTTGCCCTGGGTTCAGCAACGTGGGTCCTGTGGGTCGTCCTTGGACTGGTGGTGGTCGGGTTGCTCGCGGTCATGACCAAGCTCCTGCCCAAGCCCGGCGGCGGCGGCGAGTGACAGGACTTGGGTGGCTGACGGAATCAGTCGAGGGTAGGGGACGAAGGCCGATCTCGTGAATGCCGTGGCACGCACCGGTCAAGCCCCGCTTTCATCGCCGGAGTTCCGGGCGGCAGTTCCCGGCTCGTTCAGTTCCATGACAGGTCGTCGGGCGAGTCCGCGAGCAGCCGATACTTGGGTCCCTTCGTCAGGATCAGATCACGCCAGAGCTTCGACGGGTCGTGGTCCATGACGAGTTCGACCGACGCGGGATGGACCACCCAGGATCCCCGTTTCAGTTCGTCGTCCAGCTGTCCGGGAGACCAGCCGGCATAGCCTGAAAAGATCCGCAGCTTCTGGTTCAACGCATGCCCTCCCGCGATCTCCTGGAGTTCATCCATCGAATGCTCCACCGAAAGCTGCGGAAGGACCGAGCCCGCGAGCATCAGCTGATTTGAGTGGAGGAATGTCACCGTTGTCGGATCGACCGGGCCGCCTTGGAACAGTGGATCGGACTTCACTCCGTCGGGCAGATCGGCCTCTACCGCGTCGCCGACCTTGTGCTCACCCGGCTTGTTCAGGACCAGTCCGAACGCGCCTTCGGGCGTGTGCTGGCAGATCAGAACCACGGTGCGGTGGAAGCACGAGCCTTCGAGGTCTCCGCCGTCGAGGAGCAGCATTCCGCGAAGTGATTTGTCACGCGCCATGGAGTGATGTTGAGACAGGACCGCGGCGCCGCGCAATGGCTTGTGAAGCGGAGGTCGGGAGAAAGGTCGGGAGACGTGTTTACGCTCGCCTTCGGCGGTCGGCGCGGTTTCCCCTTCGCCCGGCCAATTGCTCCATGAAGATTCAGACTTTCAGTCTCCTATTTTTGATCACCGCCGTCTCCCCCACCGCCGCCGAGGAAGCTGGCACCTTGGAACCGCGCACGCCCGCGGCGGAGGCGGCGGGCAAAGTCGGCAAGGATGCGGTTGTCTCCGGCATGCTGACCCAGCTCACGAAGCGTGAAAAACTCTGGTATCTCAACATCGACGGAAATTACCCGACGAACGCTTTCACCGCCGTGGTGTTCGCCAAGAACTTCAACGTCTTCACCAACGTGGATGCGATGGTCGGCAAGAAGATCGAGATCACGGGCAAGGTTGCCGAGTTCCAGGGCAAGCCCCAGATCGTCCTCGAACGTGCCGGCCAGATGGCGCTGCCGAAGCCGTAAACGAACCGTCGCCCGATCGTCACTTCCCTGAAGGCCCGCAGGCCGATTAGTATCATCCCATCCGTGAAACGTGCTCTTTTCTCAATCCTGTCGGTTTTGCTCCTGGCGGAAAGCGCTCGTGCTTGCGCACGAGCCTGTGACGCGCGCCCGGACGGCCATCAATATTCCCGATGTCGCGGGCTACCTCACGTTGAAGTGCGACTTCCATATCCACACCGTCTTCTCCGACGGCAAAGTCTGGCCCGATGTCCGCTCCGAGGAAGCGTGGCGCGAGGGACTCGACGTCATCGCGATCACAGACCACATCGAATACCAGCCGCACAAGAAGGACATGGTCATCGACCTGAACCGGTCCTACGAGATCGCCAAGGCGGCCGGCGACGACCTCAGGCTCATGGTCGTGCACGGCTCCGAGATCACGCGCGGAATGCCGCCGGGGCACATGAACGCGATCTTCCTCACCAACTCCACGCCGCTGAACCAAACCAACTGGATGGACGCCCACAAGGCCGCGCAGGCCCAGGGGGCGTTCGTCTTCTGGAATCATCCCGGCTGGGAACGCCAGATCACCAACGGCATCGTGAAATGGTATCCCGAGCACACGCAGTTGCTTGAGGCCGGCATGCTCCACGGCATCGAGGTCGTCAACGGCCGCGAATACTATCCCGAAGCCCACCGCTGGGCTCTCGAGAAGAACCTTGCGATGCTCAGCAACTCCGACATCCACACCGCGCTCAACCTCGACTACCACGTCCACGACGGCGACCACCGGCCGCTCACCCTTGTCTTCGCCAAGTCCCGTTCCCTGGAGTCGCTGAAGGAAGCGCTGTTCGCCCGTCGCACGGTCGTCTACTCAAGCCATCGTCTGATCGGTGACGAACAGTTCCTCCGTCCGATCTTTGAGAAGTCGGTTCGCTTCGACCAGGACAGCATCCAGTTCCTCACCAAGAAGAAGGTGAACGTCCAGGCCTCGAACGATTCCGCCGTCGATTTCCAACTGGAACTCGTCTCCGCGCCCGAAGGCTTCATCGCTCCGAAGAAGCTGACCTTGCCTGGGGGTAAAACGGTCGTCGTCGCCTTGGAAAGCGGCTTCCGTCCGCCCGCCAACGGCGGACAAGTCGGACTCGTCTACAACGTGACCAACCTGCTCGTTGCACCGGCCACGGCGTTGCAGGTAACGCTTCCGCTCAAGCTGACGTTTGGGAACTGAGGACTAAACCGATGCCGGAAGCAGCGAGAGAAGCAGAAGCAGGACGCTTGCGGTGACCGAACAGATCAGCGAGCGCCTCGAAGGTCTTACAAGGTTCAAGAGGCCGGCTGAAACCGCGGCGAAACCCACAGTTCCCAAGACCGCCAAAGCGGGGGCCGGGTTGATGATGAGCGGATTTCTGACGACATCGCCGATCGCGACCCAGCAAACCGAAAGCGACACGATCAACAGCAGGTTGGATCCGACGGCGCTCGCCCTCTTCATCGTGGTCGGTGGGAATCTAGGGCGTCTGGGAAGAAGATGGTGCGCGATGCAGGTTTCGAACCTGCGACCCCTGCCGTGTGAAGGCAATGCTCTACCACTGAGCTAATCGCGCCCCAGAAGCGGGGAGAAAATGGGGGCGTTGCCCTTTTGAAGGCAAGCTCTTGTTGGAATCAGTCGGCAACAACTCGGACGGCGTCTCCGACGCGGACGGTTCCCGATCGGATCACGCGTGCCAGCACGCCCTGCATTTGCGGAAGCATCAGTTCCCGGAGTCCCTGGCAGATGGCGTCCATCTTCGCGCAGGGATCGCGGGGCGCGGCGAATTTCAGCAGCGCCGTTCCGACCTCGACCTGCCTGCCGATCAACGCCACGAGCGCGATGCCTTCGGTCTCGATGTTCGAGCGGACCACACCGGGTCCGATCGTTTCCATTCCAAGGGCCGCGGCGTGTTCGGCGATCTGCTCGCGCTCGATCAGAGTGACCTGGCGTTTGGTGGGTTCGCCATCGCGTCCCTTGCGGTTGAAGTAGCGGGTGTTGCCGGCAATGCCCTTCTGCTCCACGAGTTCCATGCTTGGGACCGACGCGAGCGGATCTCCGCCGTCTTTGGGATGCATGTGCAGCGAGGCGACACGGCCGGCTGGAATCTTCGGACTCATGCGGCGTCTTTAGCGTGCGCCCTCTCCGTGCTCAAGCGGTCAATTCGTTCCTTGCGACCCATTCCGACGGCCCCTAAAACTCGCCGCCATGCTCGACATTAAGCTGATCCGCGACCAGGCCGATCACGTCCGCCAGCGCCTCGCCACACGCGGCGCGGGCGACGAGAAGTCCGTCGATGAAGCGCTGGCGCTCGACGAGCAACGCCGCAAGGCCGTGAAGGAAGTCGAAGATCTCAAGGGCGAACGCAACCGTTCCTCCAAGGAGATCGGCGCGCTCATGGGCCAGAAGAAACTGGTCGAAGCCGAGGCCGCCAAGGTCCGCGTCCGCGAGATCGGCGACAAGATCGACGTCCTCGACCAGCAGGTTGCCGAAGCCGAGGCCAGCCGCGACGCCATCCTCATGCGCCTGCCGAACCTGCCCCACGCCAGCGTCGCACTGGGCAAGGACGCCGCCGACAATCCCATCATCCGAACCTGGGGCGAGAAACCCACGCACAGCTTCAAGCCGAAGAACCACGTCGAGCTTTGCCAGTCGCTCAAGCTGATCGATTTCGAGCGCGGCACCAAGCTGAGCGGGTCGGGCTTCCTCCTCTACACCGGCTGGGGCGCCAAGCTGGAGCGCGCTTTGATCTCCTTCCTGCTCGACCTCCACACCACCGAGCATGGCTACAACGAAGTGTCCCCGCCCTACATCGTCGGCGAACACTGCATGATTGGCGTGGGCCAGTTCCCCAAGTTCCGCGACCAGGCCTACGCCGTGCAGGAAGGCAATGACGCCTCCAGCCTGGGTAAGCTCTACCTCCTGCCCACCGCCGAAGCCCCCGTGGCCAACATCCACCGCGAAGAACTCCTCGCGGAGGGCCAGCTTCCCATCCGTTACGTGGCCTATTCGCCGTGCTTCCGAGCCGAAGCGGGTGCGGCTGGTCTCGGCACGCGCGGCATGATCCGGGTGCATCAGTTCGACAAGGTGGAGTTGATCAAGATCGTCAAACCCGAGGACGGCTATGCGGAACTGGAAACGCTGGTCGGCAACGCCGAGAAGGTCCTCCAGCTCCTCGGCCTCCACTACAAGGTCATCAACCTCTGCACCGGCGACATGGGCTTCGCCAGCGCCAAGACCTACGACATCGAAGTCTGGGCACCCGGCCAGAACCAGTATCTCGAAGTCTCCAGCTGCTCGAACTGCGAGGACTTCCAGTCGCGCCGGATGAACATGCGCTACAAGCGCGAGTCCGACGGCCAGAACGCGCTCCCGCACATCCTCAATGGCTCCGGCACTGCGCTGGCCCGCCTCTTCGTCGCACTGGTGGAAACCCACCAGCAAGCCGACGGATCCATCCTGATCCCCAAGCCGCTCCAGCCGTATTTGAAGGCGGACAAGATCGTGGCTTAGGCTCCTTCGCGATGAAACAAATTCTACCTTGGTTTCTGCTGGGAGTCGGGTTGTTCGTGGGGTTCGTTGTTGGAGCGATCTCCTCGTCATTCTTTCTCAACAAGATCGCTGCAAAGCATCTGTCCAGCGGAGCGCTTGTAGAAGGAATCAAATCATACAGCGCCTTGTTGGAGATTCGCGCTGGCAGGACGAGCAATGCAGTCGATCAACTGGAGGACGATCTTGATTCGAGTGTCGTTTCGGCGTCGGTGATTTTGGAAGAGCGTTTGGGCGACAAGGAGACCGCGTCGCTTAAGCGATTCCTCACCAAGGTGGCGCAGTATAGGCGGCAATACCCAAGGACCAACGAATCAGCCGAATTTCAGGAGATGGTGGATGCTGCCCTGAAGTCCGTCGTTCCGAAATTTGAAAAGCAGAACGAGGAAAAATAGGCCCCGTAGATGGCGAAATCGTGACGGCTATTGGCCTGTATCGAACAGAGCAGCGAAGCCCTCCAAGGAGAGCATCTTGATGGGAAGCACGCGGACTGTCCGAAGCTCCATTCTGTGGATACCTCGCGTGTGGAAATTCACTCCCGACGAACCTGCGGACGGTAGGGCGCGTCACTCCGTGCGCGCCTCCGCAGGATCTCCGAAGTTCGGCCCGGTTCCAGCGGCTCCGCAGAAAAGACGATCTTCGCTCCGGGCTTTCCGCGAGAGGCAGGCTAATCATCCCCAAGCCACGAGGCGGCGCGCACGGAGTGACGCGCCCTACCTGGATTTCACCACGTTCGAGGACCGTGAGAGCTGCATCTTTGGGGAAATCCATTGAACATCCGCCGGCCAGCGGGCACCTCACTTGCGCGATGGTCCTGCTGGAAATCAACGGACTGAAGAAGTCGTTCATCGCACCCGACGGGGCGCTACACAAGGTCGTCGACGTGCCTTCGTTTCAGTCGAAAGCCCGCCTAAAAAGTTGCGCTCGCCGGCCAGACCTCAAGGGGTCAGCGCTTTCACCGTCGCCTCCAAACTCACGACATCGGACACGCTGTAGATGGTCACGGTCTTGTCGATGCGCTTCATGAAGCCGCTCAGGGCGGAACCGGGCCCGAGTTCGATGAACCGGGTGTAGCCGTCGGCGAGCATCGCGCGGATGGATTCCTCCCAACGGACGGACGACGTGACCTGCTTCACCAGCGTGGCGCGGATGTCGTCGGGCGTGCTGTGCGGCGCGGCCGTGACATTGGAGTAGACGGGCACGCGCGGGGCGTGGACGGAGATCTTGGCCAGTTCGGCGGCGAGCTTGGGCTGGGCGCTGGCCATGAGCGTGGAGTGGTAGGCGCCGGCCACGGGCAAGGGCAGGGCGCGTTTGGCTCCTTTGGCCTTCGCGAGGTCGCAGGCGGCGGTCAACTTGTCGGCGGCGCCGGAGATGACGATCTGGCCGGGGCAATTCAGGTTGGCCAGTTCCACGCCGGTCGCCGTGCAGACTTCGCGGGTGAAAGCTTCATCAAGGCCGATGATGGCGACCATTCCTCCCTGGGTCGAATCGCAGGCTTCTTGCATGAAACGTCCGCGTTGCCGGACGACTCTGAGGCCGTCCTCGAAGCTGAAGCTGCCGGCGGCGGCGAGGGCGGTGAATTCGCCGAGGGACAATCCTGCCATGGCGTCAAAGGCGAGATCCGGCACGCGTTCTCTAAGCAGTTCGAGCGCGATCCAGCTGACGAGGTAGATGCCGGGCTGGGCGTTCTCCGTCTTGGTCAGTTCGGATTCGGGGCCGTTGAAACAGACGGCGGCGAGGTCGTAACCGAGCGTGGCGTTGGCGTGGTCGAACCACGTCTTGGCCGAAGGAAAGGCTTCGGCAAGGTCTTTGCCCATGCCGACGGTCTGCGCGCCTTGTCCGGCGAATAGGAGAGCGGTTTTGCTCATAGGGTTGGGGAGTTAAGCGGAAACCGCTTTCCGGGGGAAACTGGAAATCGGAAGCAAGAAGGCAAAGGCCGAAGAACTGAGGCCGCGTGATTGATTTGGCCTTCGCTCTTCGTCATTTCCTCCGTCGCCAAAGGTAGGCGAGGAGGGAACCAAGTCCCGAGAACTTGAATCCCGGGTCGACGTAGTGTTCGAGGACGTAGAAGGCGAAGTAGTAGGCCCGGCAGAACGACCAGACGAGAAGCGCCAGCAGCAGGGCCGTCTTCCATGAGAAGGATTCCGCCACGAGGAGCGTTGCCGTGACCGTTCCAATGACGAGGAGCAAAGCCGCCTTCAGAAACATGGCGGATGGTCCTTCAGGTCACGCATGGGACGGAGGCGTCGGAGCGCGGCCTTCCGGGTCGTTGCAGTTGGGAAGGGATGACGGCTTGGAGGTCATGGACGACCCGGTTCCGATCCGGCCCGAAGGCTTCGCCACCCGATAAGACCGGCAGGAGCTTAAGCCTGGTGAGCGAAGGGGGCATGCAAGTCACTGCGCTTTTGCGTGCTCTTCAAGAGCCGCACGGCCCCCACGACGACGAAGACGAACAGGGTGATCGCGATCACGGTCGCGATCCACTGCCAGACTTTGCCCTGTGATTTGAGCTGTTCTGTCCGGGCCTGTTCCTCCTGATGGAAGATCGCGAATTCCTGTTCGGCCCTTTTGATCAGGTCCTCGTCGCGCAGCACCAGGAGGAACCAGGAGCCCTCTGCGGTCCGGAACGGGGCGGGCAGTTTTGCGAGGTCGTCCCCGCTGGCCTGGCTGAATCCCGCCTGGCGCCAGAACGCCGCCGATTCCTGCGTCCAGACGCGGATGACGCCGTTGTTGTTGGCCAGGGCCTGAAGGCGTTGCCACATCACGGGACGGACCGCGTCGGCGGCGCCAAATTCCGGGATCGTCTCGTCGTGGAGCAGCGCATCCTTGCCCGCGACACGGATGCCGACGGCGGCGACGAGGGTGCCGAGCGGATCCTCGATCACCTGGAACTCGGTGAACTTCGGCTCCAACGCCTCGAGTCGGAGGCCCGTGGTTCGCCACATCTGTTCAAGGGCGGGCACGTCGTCCGAGGTGGCGCGCCGGCCGCGAAGATCGTCGTAGTTCATGGGCGTTTGGCGGGGCATGGGGCCCGGCGGTTCTTTTCGGCACGGCGGTTCAACCGTTCAGCCAGGTTCGCAGGACATCGGCGTCGCGTTTGAGGTTTTGGCGGAGGACGTCGCCCTTGCCGTGGTCGTATTCGTGGTGTTGGCAGACGGGGCCGGTGTAGCCGGACTCCACGAGCCATTTGAAGAAACTGCGGTTCACCATGCCTTCGCCGAAGTGGACCCATTGCTCCTTCCACTGGCCGTTGACCTTCTGCCAGACGAAGTCCTTGGCGTAGACGGCGGCGAAATGCGGCCGGGCCAACCGTGCTTCGTTCGGCCACGAGAGGCCGCCTTCGATCGTCGCGTGGCCGATGTCGAAGCAGAAGCCGGTCGCGGGCAGATCCTTGATCAGCGACCAGGTGTCCCAGATGCCCGCGCCCACGTAGTCGGCGCCGGAATGGTTCTGAAAACCGGCGGTCATCCCCAGCTCCTGGGCCAGTGCGGCGATGTCCTTGAGCTTCGCTTGGACCTCGGCGAGCTGCTTGGGGAACGGCGTGGTCTTGTCGTATTTGAAGAAACCGAGGCGGAAGATCCGGACGCCGAGTTTGGCGCTGGCCCGCAGGACCAGTTCGTTGAGCGGATTCACCGAGGTGATCTCCGTCGTGGCGATGGTGATTTCCTTGCCGGCTTTCTTGAGCGCGGCGGCCATCTTCGGCAGGTCGTCCTCCACGCGGTCGGGTTTAACGTGGCCGCTCTTGGCCCGGATGCCGAGTTCCACGCCGTCCCAGCCCGCGAACGAAACCACGTCGGCCGTCTCCTCCGGGCTGAGCGTGTCGAAGGGTTTGGTGAAGCCGATCAGCTTGTTGCGCGGCGCACCCGCCTTGTCGGCGGCGAGAAGGGCAGGGGTAGAACCCAGGGCCAAGGTGGCGGCAGTTCCGGCGGCGAGAAAGTGGCGACGGTTCATGGACAGAAGTTATCCACCAAGGGCGCGAAGGAACGCGAAGAGAAAAAGTGCGGGGAAGACCGGCGCCGGGCGCGGAGGGCGGTTCATCGGGAACCCGGCGTCGCCATCACGGTTCTGGGCACCTGAACCGGTGTCCGATGGAACGAAACCGGTAAGAACTGCCCACATGGATGCCTCGATTCGGCAAACTTCTCCCCGGGTAGGCCATTTCCGTGTTCTCGTTTGCGACAAACGAGATCACGGAAATCACAAACGAGACTTGGAAAATGACGGACGAGACCTCGAAGAAGGCCATCGAACCTTCGTCCACGACCGTCGCGACCCGGGAAACGGCCGTCCCGGCACCCGCAAACAGGGTTCATCCGCGAAGGACGCGAAGGAGGGAAAGGGGAGAATTGGGGACAACCAAAAGCGAACATCCAACCATGCTTATCCGGTTTGCTGACAATTTTACTTCTGGATCGGTTGGAGCGCCGAGCATCGCTCGGCTTTCGGCCTAAATGCCTTCATTCCTGCCG
>JAYVSO010000023.1:0-43046 GCA_043775315.1 Verrucomicrobiota bacterium | reverse complement strand
GACACGCGTGAGTTCCTGAGGGAATACATCGACTTCGCCGGCAGCCGGGTCAAACGAGCGTTTTAGGTCAACATTGAAATCCTTTCTTTCAGCTCGCATACCGTGAAAGGCCAGATTGAGGCTTTCATCGACAATGGCGTTGATCTCCATGAGTCTATGTTCGCCCGAACCCCTCCACGAATGCATGAGCATATTTTTGACGATCGAATCCGCACGCTTGCCGTGCTGAACGACCTTGTCGAGATTGCCCCGCAACATCCCCATCATTTCGGTAATTTCTGCGCGTTGCGTTTCATCGATCTGCAGACCGTCAAGCAGTTCCTTCAGCTCATTGATGAGGTCGACTGAAAGAGCCGAAAAGTTATTTACGAAATTAAGCGGGTTCTTCATCTCATGTGCGATGCCGGCGGTCAGTTGGCCCAGCGATGCGAGCTTCTGCGTCTGGATCAGGCGATCTTGCGCCGCTCGCAAGTCCTCCAACGACTTGGCAAGCCGCTGATCCAGCTTTTTTTGCTCAGCTTCGACCAGCTTGCGCGCGGTATTGTCGGTACCAATCAGCAGATAGCCGATGATGGCGTTTTGGACGTCTCGCAACGCCGTCACCGACACCACCGCCGGGAACCGGGTCCCATCCTTGCGGATATAGGTCAGCTCGTAGATGTCCTCGATCCCGCGCGAGGCCTTGAAGACCAGGGCCTCGAAGCCCGGGGTGATCGGGGTCGCGAGTTCGATGCTCAGGGCCTTGGCGCGCGCGATCACTTCCTGCGGATCGGAGATGTCGGCCGGTGTGATCGTGTTCATCACCTCGGCGGCCGTGTAGCCCAGCATCCGCTCGGCCCCGACGTTGAAGATCTGGATGACTCCCCTCGCGTCGGTGGCGATGCTCGAGAAATTCGCGCTGTTGAAGATCGCGTTCTGCAACGCCCCCGCTTTCAACAGAACCTCCTTCCGCTGGACTTCGGTGACGATCTCCACCGCGACGGGGTCGGACTCGGGATTGTTTTTTTGCTCCATAATTGCTTCTGTCCGTAAAAAATTTGTGAGTTCTACGCCGTGTCGGCTACACTAAAATTTCAAAAGGCCACGGCCGCGTTTGTCGCACGGCATGTGATTCGCCTTGGTGATGCCTGAGGCAGGACCGCACTTCGGTCAGCCCAACTGGTTGAGCCGGGAAATAAGAATCGCCAAACTGCCCGCTGTCCGCATTCATTCTTTCGTTCGTGACCGCCGCCGTCAGGGAAACGACCGGCACGTCTTTCAAATTGAGATTCGCGTGAAAACTGGCGGCCAATTCCCCGCCGGTTATCCCCGGCATCATGACATCCAAGGGGATCAAGTGCGCGAGAAACACCCCTGCGGTGACCGGCGTCGTATCGTTTTTCTCCAGGAACAAGTGACAGGTTGCCCGTTCGAGGTAGGGCCTCAGCGACCGGTTCTGGCTGGCTTTGTCGTCCCTGGTCACGATTTGTTGCGTGGTATTTTTCGTCGTTTTCATGTTCAGACTCACGCTCTCAGCTTGAATTTTTCACCGGCCTGACGGGCTTAAGGTTTTTGCGCACAGCTTTGCCGATTGCGACAAGACTTTCTTCTATACTGGGTCGGGGTAAACGCCTTGGTAATGGGGTAAAACCCGACCATGGATTATCCCGGTTGCCGGCTAGTGGGATTTCCTGCTGAGGAACGAACCGTTCCCGATGCGAAACCAGAGGATGGCGATGCAGTTGAAGAATCTGGAGCGGCTGACGCCGGAGACGAGGGCAGCCATTACGCGGCGATGGCATGAACTGCGGATGGAACCCGCGACTACGGTGAGCCGGTCCTAGGCAGCGAGTGCAAACAGGGCGTTGACCGTTTCCATCTTCTGGTAGGTCTCGATCATGAGCAGCGGAAGCGCTTCGGCCTCCAGGTCCAGGATGCTAAGCGCCTCGGAGCGTCCCTTCATTGCGAATGCAGCATGGCCGAAGCCGTGCCCCATAAAGTGGGCGACCAGGTCTCCGAGATAGACGTAGGCCGCGAGTTTCTCGCTGGGTGCGGCCGCTTTCGGGTTGTGGTGGAACCAGACGGCGGAGACGACGTTCGACGGAAATTTCCACCGGGCCAGAAGGCGGCCTCCGATTTCGGCGTGCTCCACGCCGAGGAGCTTTTTTTCCGCTTCCTGGAGCGAGAGCTGGTTCTTCTCCACTTCCTCGATGACGCGGTCGTATTTCTTGGTGAGGGCCTCGGACAGGACGATTTTACCGATGTCGTGCAGGAGCGTGGCAGTGAAGACAGTGTTCTCGTCCTCGCCCTTCCGGCGTGCGATGAGCTGCGCCGCGACGGCCGCGGTGACGGAGTGTTTCCAGAGTTCGCCGCGGTCGATGCCGTAGCCTTGCTGGGCGGGTGCCAAGGATTTGCCGCCGGTGACCGCGCAGACGATCTGGTAGATCTGGGCAAACCCTAGGCGCTGGACAGCTTCCTGGATGTCGGCGGTGGGGGATCCGGTCGCAAAGAACGCGGAGTTCGTGGCCTGTAGGACCGCGACCGACATGCCTGGATCGAATGATATGAGCCGGACGATCTTGCTGGCGTCGATGTTGGGGCGGTTCAGAAGCGCGAGCAGCTCCGGGAGGACTTTGGGGGCAGGCGGCAACTGCTTCACCGTATTGATGAATTCGTCTAGCTCTTGCATAGGAAGATTTCCTGGGGCTGGCCTGAAACCTTCAGGCGGACATCACCGGTGGCGAGGTTGAGATACATGGTGCGGTTGACCATGCCGCCGACCTGCTCGGCATGGACGCTGAGCCCGTGGTCATTGAGCATTTTGGTCAACGCCTCGTAGTTCCGCTTTCCGATGTTGAAGTAGCCGCTGTTGTCCATGATCTGCGCTCCCCCAGCCACGCAGACCTGGACGCGTTGTTTCTGGGCGCCGAGGTCCAGCACGGTCCGAAACAAGGCAACGATGCCGGAATCGACAAACATTGCCGGCTGGGCCGTCGCTTTTCCGGAATCGATACGGGAGTCCGGCAACATGACATGCAGCAGACCGCCGACGCGCACCTCGGGATCGTAGATACTGATGCCGAGACAGGAGCCGAGCGAGTAGGTCGTGAGAGTGGCGTTGGCATTGTTCGAGACCGCCAGTTCGGCGATGCCAATTACGACCTTCTGCTCGAATCCGAGTTGGGCGGTGGTGGGTGGAGTCATCCCAGGCTCTCCGGGCTTCCGGTTTGCGGAGGCAGGTTCATCGGAAGGATGCGGTTGGTGATGGCCCGGCGCTGTTGCATGGGTTGTTGGTTCGCTGGGAACGTCAGGTCGGGGCGGCACTGGCTTACTGGCAGGGCATCGGCGGCTCAGGGTATGGCCTGAAGGGAAATGGATGCGGGATATGTGGTCCGTCGGGGAGCCTGCCAGGGCTGCACTGGTTTCGGCCGTTCCGGAGCGAACGGGCAGTGGTAATGGAGTCGTGCAATTGGATGGGCTACCGCGACCCGGATTTTTCTGCCGGGTTCGCGCGGCAGAAAAATCCCGTCCGATGGCACTCGCCTCCGAACACGGCATTCACTAGGGCAGGGTGCCTGCGGTTGAGTTCGTCCTAACTCGTTGATGAAAAGGATACTGAAGGAGGATTTTCCGCGGCGTTTATGGGGCTGGCACGGGCATAGCTATGTGGGACGGAATCAACGGCAGACTAATGAAAACAGTTGCGACATCAGAACCGGAATGGCTGACAGTGCGGAAGGAGAACATCATTTGCATGCCCCTCGGCCTCCTTGGATTCGAGAGCATCAAACAATATGTCCTCCTGACTCGGCCGGGTGAGGAGCCTTTCCTCTGGCTGCAAATGCTCGACGACCCGAACCATTCGTTCCTGGTCGTCTCTCCGTTCCACGTTCTTCCCGACTATTCCCCCGAGTTGTCGGGCGACGACGTCAAGTTTCTCGCACTCACGGATCCCGAGGATGCGATGATCCTCAACGTCGTGACTCTTCGTCCTGAAGGTCAGGCCTCGGTCAACCTGAAGGGCCCCATCGTGGTCAACCGGCACACTCTCCGGGCCAAACAGGTGATCCCGACCAACGCAGTCGACTACGTCCTGCGCCATCCTATTTCCGTGACGGCATGAATTGGGGAACGCCGCTATGCTCATCCTTTCCCGCAAAGTAAACGAATGCATCGTCATCGACGGCCGGATCACCGTGAAGATCGTCCGGGTCGAAGGGGAGATCGTGAAGCTGGGGATCGAAGCCCCGCTCGATGTGCCGGTTCACCGGCAGGAAATTTACGAGGAGATCCAGCGCAACAACCGTGAGGCCCTTACTGAAGGACGCCCCAAGGTCCCGCGACTTCCTCGACTGAACGGAGTCCCAGTCAAGGACGCAAAGCAAACGGAGTAATCCCCAACACAGGAAGTAGCTATGGTCATCAACACGAACACCCAGGCCCAAGCGGCCGCCTCGAACCTCCAGTCCAGCCAGGCGATGCTGTCGAAATCGCTCGCACGGCTCAGCTCGGGATCGAAGATCGTATCCCCCTCCGACGACGCTGCGGGCCTCGCCGTTTCGTCCCGCCTGGATTCGCAGATTTCCCGTCTCGATGCGGCCAAGTCCAACGTCGGCAACGCCGTCTCCTTCACCCAGGTGCAGGATGGCT
Organism: Verrucomicrobiota bacterium; assembly: GCA_043775315.1. Classification (GTDB taxonomy): domain Bacteria; phylum Verrucomicrobiota; class Verrucomicrobiia; order Limisphaerales; family CANJSG01; genus CANJSG01. Next base: position 38,417 of record JAYVSO010000023.1, on the reverse strand, counting down.
TCCTGAAGAAGATCGCCAAGGCGTTCGACCGGATGAGCGAACTTTCCATCCTGGCCCAGGATGTCACCAAGTCCAATGCGGACCGCGACCTCTACAACCTCGAATTCGCGCAGCTCTCCGAGTATGTGCAGAACACGACTTCGAAGGAATTCAACGGGGTAAGCTTGTTCTCCGCCGCGCCGTTGAACGTCACGATCGACCAGGATGGCGGCTCGTTCACGATGAATGGGATCAACATGTCGGGGACGACCTTCTCGTCGGTCAGCAGCCAGAACGTTTCCACGACCACCGCCGCCGCCTCCGCCCTTGGGGTCGTCAAGACCGCCATCACGCAGCTGGCCGCGAATCGCGCGACGATCGGCGCCTACCAGACACGCCTGAATTTCACGTCCGAACAGCTGGTTGTGACCAAGGAAAACCTCACGGCCGCCAGCAGCCGCATAAAAGACGTCGATGTCGCCGAGGAGAGCACGCAATACGCGCGCTACAACATCCTTGTCCAGTCGGGCACTTCGATGCTGGCCCAGGCGAATCAGCTCCCACAGAGCGTGCTGAAGCTCCTGCAGTAGTCGAATGGTTCGCGATTAGTTGACCACTTCTTGTTGTGGTTAGGGTAGCGCGGGCGGCGGAAGGGCTTAAGGGCTCCGCCGCCCGTTTCATTTCCCGGGGCAAATCCTTCCGGCCCCGGCCGTGTTCACTTCTTCTCCGGGCTTCGACGGGCAAATCCTTCCGATAATGGGGCGTTTTCTGGCGCTGCGCGGGATGGTATGGGATTGGCTTAACGACAGGGGTTCATCCTGTCACGTGGATTTCCGACAGCTGGTGCGCTGTCCTTGAGGCGGGATGTGAACACGCACGGAAGCCAATGCCATCAGTCGTCGACAGTTCAAAAGAACGAAAGATCCGGGGACGCCGCCCCCGGATGAAACTGTTTCCAGCCGCCCAGCCCCGGAGCGGCAACCTCCTCTTCGCCCCGATCGCCTTCTCCTCCCGCCTATGATCCCCAACGCCCCCGCCCCCGCCATGCCCGCCCAAGATGAGACCAGGATCGTCCGCCCGCAGACGCTGAACCTGCAGTGCATAGACCTTTGCAACAGCCGTTGCGTCATGTGCCACATCTGGAAGGACGGGCGCCGCGAGAAGATGTCGATCGAGGAACTGCGCGTGGAGTTGGCGAATCCGTTCTACAGCGAAGTGATTCATGTTGGGGTAACCGGAGGCGAACCGACCCTGAGAAGGGACCTGTTCGAGCTCTATGAACTGTTCCCGCAATGCCTGCCAAAGCTCACCGGCGCTTCGTTCATCACCCATGGAATGCAGACCGAACGGGCGGTCGAGACCTACACCAAAGTCCATGCCCTGTATCGCAGCCTCGACCTCACCTTCGACGGAATGGTCTCCCTCGACGGCGTCGGTTCGGTCCACGACCTGGTGCGCGGCCGCAAGGGCGCGTTTGACGCGGCATCCAAGACTTTGCTCCAGCTGAAGCAGAGCGGCGTCGGGGTCATTGCCGCGTGCACGATCGTCCGGGCCAACGTCTACGGGCTGCATGACCTGCTTGATTGGGGAAGGGCCAACGGGGTCTACATCCGCTTCCGCGTCGCGGAGTTCATCCGGCGCCTCTACAACGACGACTGCGCCTCCGAAATCCGTGCGTTCAATCCGCGCGAACTGCGCCATCTCGTTTCGTTCTTCCACGTCCTGCTCGGTGAATACGAAACCAACGAGACGATCCGCAAGACCTACAGTTCCATCCTGTCGCTCCTGACCGGGGGCGAACGGCTCATCGGTTGTCCCTACCAGAGGGGCGCCGCCGTCAACGTCGACAGCCGGGGCTGGGTCGCCTGCTGTGCGCCGAAGGGCACTTCGTTCAAGCCCACCGAGGAGCCCGGCGAGGTCCACTCGCTTTTGGCCGCGCAGCGAAGCGAGGTCACCGCGGCACACTGCTCGGACTGCATTCATGACTATCACGACGACTGGAACGCGGCCGCGGCCGGGGATGTTGCCCGGTCACACGTCCGGACGGAGGAACTCTACGCCGTCTCCGAAGCGCATCTGACGACCGCGGAGCTTCCCGCGCAGCCGCTTGATCTGGGGCGGATGAAACAGGTTCTGCTCGCTGGCTGGTATGGCACCGAAACCGCGGGGGACATCGCGATTCTCCAGGGCATCGTCACCGAGTATCTCGCTGTGAACCCAGGTCTGCAGTTCCAGGTCCTGAGCCTCTATCCCTACTACACACGCACCACCGTGGCCCTCTGGCCCGATGACCTGCGGACGAAGGTCAAGGTCGTCGGTTACGACACCGAGGCTGCGTGGATGGCGACATCCGACTGCGATGCCGTCGTCATGGCCGGCGGACCGCTGATGGACATCGGCGAAACGCGCAAGATCCTGTGCCTTTTCAAACGCTTCGCCGATCTGGGGAAACCAAGGGTCATCGAAGGCTGCGGTGTCGGACCTCTCAACCGCGCCGAGTTCCGGTGGAACGTCTGCCGCATTGCCCGGCTTGCCACCAAGATTTCCGTCCGAGACCACGCGTCCCGGGAGGCGCTCCGTTCCTACGGAATCCGCAAGCCGATCGAGGTGCGGATGGATCCCGCTGTAACGTTTGTCCGCGCCCAGGGGATTCGGCATCACGGGTCGGACGCGAAGGTCATCCGCTGCTTTCTGCGCGAACTCACCTGCGAATATCCCCAGGCTCTCACGCCGGATCAGGCCGCCCAGAATCTCGCCTCAATGCTCACGCGGATACTGGCATGGTATCCCGGACACCGGATCGAATTGTGGGCCATGCACCACTTCCCGGTGGGCAATGACGATCGTCTGTTCGCCCGCCAGTTGGTGAAGAAGGTCGGCGATCCGCGGCTCACTGTGGATTGGGAACCACGCACTCCCCGGGAGATCCTCGAAGCGATGGCCGCCGCGGATTTCTGCGTCTGCATGCGGTTTCATTCCTGCGTATTTGCTTCAGAAGTCGGGGTGCCGTTCCTCGCGATCGACTACACCGCCGGCGGCAAGATCAAGGCGTTCCTCGACGACATCGGCCAGGCCGGCCGCCTCAGCGGACTCGGTAGTCTGCCGTCCCTCGACAAGGCTCTTTTCACGGCCAAGCTGCGCGTCGCCCCGGCCGTTCCGGCCGAGCAGCAGATCGCGTCGCCGGCGCCGGTCGCGAATCCTCCGACCGTTCTCCATATCATCCAGAACGTGATCGGCGGCGGCGGCTCACGGGCGATGATCTCGCTCGCGAGGCATTCGCGGCGCCTCGGTGGATACCGCCACAAGCTCGTCTCCCTCGCGGCGGCGGACTCCGTCGGTCTCGAACTCGCGCGCCAGGCCGATCTTCCCGTGTTGAACGAACCTGGCCGCGACGATCTCCACAAGGCGATGGCCGAGGCGGACATCGTGCTGGTCCACTGGTGGAACAACCCCGAGGTCGCGGCGCTGTTCCGCTCGGACCTTCCTCCCGCGAGACTAGCGCTATGGCTGCATGTCGGGGGCTATCATTCTCCCCAAGTCCTATCGCGGTCGCTGATCGACTTCGCGGATCTCTCCGTCGCCTGTAGTCCGCATACCTATGCGCATCCCGTCTTTACGGAGCTTGCGGATGATGTGCGGCGCGAACGCACGGCCATGGTGCTGGCGGGCGCCGATTTCGACCGCCTCCAGGGCACGAAGCCGCGCGCGCATGAAGGGTTTCGCGTCGGCTACATCGGCACGGTGGATCCGATCAAGATGCACGCCGGATTCGTGGCAATGAGCTGCGCCGTCAGGGTGCCGGGCGTGAAGTTCGTCGTGTGCGGCAATGGCGACCCGGGCTGGCTCAAGGCGGCCGCCGAGAAGTCGGGCCGCGGCGCCGATTTCGACTTCCGGGGTCCGGTCGAGGACATCCGCAGTGTGATCGAGACCCTCGATGTCTACGGCTATCCGCTCTGTCCCGACACCTACGCGGCGGCCGAACTGAATCTCCAGGAAGTGATGTATGCCGGATTGCCCGTCGTCACCTTTCCCCATGGCGGCATTGGAAAACTCATCGAGCATCGCGAGACGGGGATCCTTGTGAACTCGCCGGAGGAATACGCTCGGGCCATAGAAGAACTTCATGGAAACCCTGCGGAACGGGCCCGCCTCGGCGCGAACGCCGCGGCGTTTGCCCGCCGCCATTGGGGAGCCGAAAGCGCGGCCCGCGAGTTCAACTCGCAGTTCGAACGGCTTTTGTCGCGTCCCAAGCAGACCCGTCAGTGGGGGATGCCGGCGGGGAACACCGTTTCGGAACTGCCGCTCTCGTTGGCGGATCGAGTCACCCCGCTGGCAATCCATCCCGGTGCCCGGATGTTTGTCGAATCCCTCGAAGACAGCGCGCCGCCCTTCATCGAAAGCCTGACCGCCTCTTCGTTCAAATCCATCGTCGAAGCCGAGGACCGCATCGGCCGATTGCCCCGCATGGTGCACAGCGCGGGCGTGCAGTCGTTCCGCAACGCGTTCCCCAAAGATCCGTTCCTCCAACTCTGGGCGGGTCTCGGATTCCTGCACACCGGCAATCTCCCCGAAGCGTTCAACGCGTTCACTGCGGCCTGGCAGAACGGCTTCGATCAATGGCGCGTCCATTGGTATCGGGCCCTCGCGGCGGAACGCGCGGGCCGTGCGGAGGATGCCGTCGGTGCGCTTCGGCTGCTCCTCCAGTCCGCGCCTGATTTCGCTCCCGCACGGGAAATGATGCGCCGGATCGGCGGCGGGCACGTCCCGCTTGAGGCGCCCCGGACTTCCGACTCTCCGGCCGACGTGGCCAACCGTTATGTGCAACAAGCCGACCAACTCCTCAACGAAGGGCAGGTAGCCCACGCGCGCGATTGGCTCGATCGTGCCCTGGACCTGGTTCCGGGCCAGCTGGATCTGATGGAGGCGGTCGCCGAACTCGATTGCCGCCTGGGCCAGCTCGATGCCGCCAGAAAGAGGTTCGGAATCATCCTTGCCGCAGACCCGCGGCGCGCCTCGCCCGGGATGAATCGAATTCGTGACGCGCTCGGTCTCGTTCCTGATCCCATGCCAACACCGCCGCCCGCCTCTTCCGTCGACCTTGAACCGTTCACCCGAAGCGCCGTTGCCGCCGTGGAGCGGGACGATATCGAGGGCGCGGTCAAAGCTCTGGAAAGCGCGCGCCGGATCAATCCGCGCCATGCCGGTGTCCTTGTGGCGCTGGGGAATTTGTATGGCCGAGCCGGAAACCACCTTGCCGCCATCGAGGCGCTCAAGGACGCGGTCGCATCGGGCGCGACGGATGTGGCGGTCCATGTGCTCCTCGCCCGTGCGGCCGTCCGGTTGGACCGGGTGGCCGAATTTGAGACCGCGCTCGCGCATGCCCTTGAAATCAACCCCGGCTGCGCTCCCGCCCACCGGTTGCTGGGCGATCTGATGATGGAGGGGAAGAGCTACCCCGAGGCCGCCAGGCACTATCGCCTGGCCCTGAACGACTCGGCCCCGGATCCCGGTCTGTTGCTGGCGCTCGCGACCTGTCTGGAACATTGCGGCGAGGCCGATGCGTCCGTTGGGTATCGCGACGAAGCGCTTCGATCGGCCGGCGCCGATTCTTCGCGTCGCGAATCGCTCTGTTTTCTGGAGAACATCAATCCCGTTTCTTCCGCCTCTCGCGATTCGCGACCGGAAGTTGTCACCGCGGATAGAAGCGAGTCTGCGTCCGGTGCGCCTGATTTGTCGGAGTTCCTCGCCCGTCTTGAACCCGCTCTTGCGGCCGATGACTATGTGACTGCGGAATCGATTCTTCGCACCGCATTCGGCGCATATCCGAGGAACGGCGAGTTGGCGAAAGCGCTGGCCAATCTCCAGTTCCAGATGGGCCGCTACGAGCAGGCGATCCCAAGCTTCGAGGCCGCGTGCCGGTTGGCACCCGAGGATCCGCTCATGCCCGTGTTGCTGGCGCATTGTCACCTCAACATCGAGGACGTCGAGGGATTCGAGGCGGCCATCGCCAGGTCCCTCGAGATCCAGCCCGGCAATCCACATGCGCTGCGTCTGGTCGGCGACGTCAATGTCCGCTTCGGTAGGCATGCGGATGCCGCCCGCGCCTATGGCGCGCTCGTCAATCAGGGTGTGACCGACATCGAAGTGATGCTCGCCCTTGGGCGTTGTTTCCAGGAGATCGGCCAATTGCCGGGAGCCCATGCGTGCTACACCGAAGTCGTCCGCCAACAGCCCGCGCATTCGGAGGCGAACCGCCTCCTGCTGGCGTTGGAACAGAAGATCCGTGGCGTCGGCGCGCCCGTGCCGGTCCATCGCAGCCAACCCGAGCAAGAACAGGTCCCGTGTCCCGCGTGCGGCAGCCGAAATGCCACCGTGGTCCGCAACCGTGCCGACATCGTCCAGTGCGGCGGCTGCCAGACGGTCTATCTGCGCACCCGCATGACCAGGGATGACATGCGCCGGCTCTACCAGAGCTACGCCGACGACGGTTCCCACATGGCCCTGCCCAAAACGCGGGAGGAGGCGGAGAAAAGCGGATTGGCCCGCGACTATTTCCTGAAGGAGATCCTGACGTTCATCGAGCCGGCCGGCGAGTTTCTCGACGTCGGCTGCGGTTGGGGCGGATTCCTTCTCAACGCCCGCAAACACGGATTCAAGCCCAGAGGCATCGAGCTCACCCGGCGGTGCGTCGCCTACGCCAAGGAGAACCTCGACATCCCCGTGGTCGACACGCAACTGGAGGACACAGCGATCAGTCCCGGCAGCCTGAGTGTTGTGACGATGAACCACGTGCTCGAACACCTGCCCGAGCCGTCCATGGCGCTGAAGAAGGTCATCGATTCGCTCAAGCCGGGAGGGATGTATTGCGGCATCGTCCCGAACTTCCAGTCGGCGTGTTCGACGACGGAAGGGGAGGACTGGTATTGGCTGGATCCGTTCTACCACTACACCCACTTCACTCCCGCGACGCTTCGGCGGGCCCTCGAGGCGGCCGGCTTCGTCGTCGAGCGGATCTACACCGCGACCGGGGACTATGGCGTCGAGAACATCCGCAAGGGCTGCCTGAAGGCGGATCCGAAATTGGCGGACGACGATTACTTCAAGGCCGAGTTGAAGCGCTACGAGGGCGAGGGACGCGGCGAGGAGATCCGGTTCTTCGCGCGCAAACCCATCGCCTCCGATCCGCTGCCTGCGCTCCAGTTTTCGGGTGGTGAAGGCGTGGGCCAACCACTCGTTTCGGTGGTCGTGTCGACCTACAACTCGGAACGTTTCATGCGCCCGTGTCTGGAGAACCTCACTCGCCAGTCGATCTTCCAGAACGTCGAAGTGATCGTGGTCGACAGTGGATCCGAGCAGGGTGAACGAGCGATCGTCGAGGAGTTCCAGCAGAGGCACCCGAACATCAGCTACGTCCGGACTCCCCGCGAGACGGTTTATGGCGCCTGGAACCGCGGCCTCGCCGTCGCCCGCGGGCGCTACTGGGTCAACGCCAACACCGACGACTCGATGCGCGACGACGCGCTGGAGATCCTCGTGAAGGCGATGGACGCCAACAAATCCACCGCTCTCGCGTATGTCGACTGCGTCTGGACTTCGAAGGCCAACGACCGGTTCCCAAGCAGCTCCGTCGTCCGTGAAGTGCGTTATCCGGACTATGTCCCCATCCACAGCCTCTTCTACTGCGTCACGGGATGCCTCCAGTTCTGGCGGACATCCGACCTCACGTCTCTCGGCGGGTTCGACGCGGCGTATCGTTGCGCCGGCGACTACGAGATCATGACCCGTCTGTTGGAGCGAGGCGGTTCGGCCCTGCATGTGCGGGAGTTCCTCAGTCTCTTTTTCCAGAACACGACCGGGATCAGCCAGGCGGATGCACGTTCCGACGAGGAACATGCCGCGGTCATGGCGAAGGTCCGCGAGAACCTGGACATCACCCGGGTCTACAAGTGCCGCCCGGGCTCAGAACTTGACCAGGCGCGCGCATGGACTCTGCTTGCCCTGTCGGCGGTGAATTTCACGGTCCCGTGGGAGGACAAGGCGTTCAACCATTCGGCGTTTGGCACCGCGTGTCTCGAGCGGGCCATCAACACCTGCGACACGTGCGACGAGGCATGGCGGAGCTTCGCCGTCTTGGTGGTGTTGTCGGGCAAGGCCGTCGAGTTCGAGCAACGCTTGAAAGGCCGGTGGCCGCAGGTCGTCGATTATTTCCGCAAGGCCCGCGAAGGCGCCGGAAGCGTGGTTCCGGACATGGGCCACGCGGTCGACGGGCCTCGCTGGGATTGCCCCAGGACGATTCCGTCGATCGAGCAGGAGCCTGAGGCGATCCGTCCCTGGGTCGCCCGCCGTGATGGACGGTTCACCTATCTTTCGCACGATCTGATCCCCCGGTCGCGGAGCGTCAACTACGTCCCCAACGAACTCGAAGGCATCGCCCGCAACCTGATGACGGTGCTCGGACGCATGCCGAAGTTCTGCGCGCATTTCGGCGGAGCAGGGGATGCGCTGCTCCTTCTGGCGGCGTCGTTCGACCGCGACCCGAAGCTTTCCATCGTCAGCTATCCGAATTCCCACGCCTCGGCCCGCGCGTTTTTCGAGTCGTTCCCAGAAGGCGGCCAAGTCTACCTGCTGCCGATTTCGTCGGATCCGCAGATCCACATCATCCTCCGGTGGATGATGAGCCGGCAGGAAAACTGCGTCGGCGCCGGGGCCACTCCGGCCGAGGGCTATACCGAGGAATGGATCCCCGGCCTCGACATCACCAAGAAATACGGAATCCGTCTGGCACCCAAGTGGGCCGCCGCGTTTCGTGACAACAAGGATTCCCGGCGGATCGCCATCGCCCCCAAGGGCAGCATGGCCGGGATGGTCGGGAGCAAACGTAACATCATCGATCCGGCCGTGTGGTCCGATTTGATCGCGTTCGTGAAGGACGCCGGATTTGTGCCCGTCATCGTCGGAACGCCGGATGAGGCGAAGCACTATCCGGTGCTCGAGGGCTGCGTCGAAGCGCGCAGCCGCTCGTTCCGGCACCATATGGAGGAAATCGGAAAGTGCGGCGGGCTCATCGGCGCCGACTCCTGGGCCAAGACCTTCTCCGGTCTGGCTGCGCTGCCGACCATTGTGTTCGACCCGCTCAAGGGTCCCGATCTCGCTGGATGGTCGGATCCGGCGGACAACGTTTTCATCAAGCCCTGGCCGACGATCTCGATGGTCAAGGGCATGTCCGAGTTCCGCGCGCACTTCGTCCGGAAGTTCGGCGGCGGATCGATTCCCGCGACGACCTCGGCCCAGGCCGTGGCCTCGACGGGCAAGATCGCCGTCTCCTGGGAGGGGTCGTTCCTGGACCTCGGCAGCCTGTCCCACGTCAATCGCGAACTGACGGATCTGCTCGCGGCCGACAAGAGGTTCTCGGTGGCCTGTGTCGGGGCGAACGCGATTCCCGCTTCCATGCGGAACGATTCCGAGTGGAAGCGCCGCGCCAAGAAACTGTTCGCGGAGCCCACTGGAAAAGCTTCGGTCACCGTGCGCCATCAATGGCCGCCCGATTGGTCGCGCCCATCGGGCGGCGCGCTGGTCGTGATCCAGCCGTGGGAATTCGGACTGCTCCCGAAGGAATGGGTGGCGGCGGCCAAAGACGTCGACGAGTTCTGGGCTCCGTCCAATTACGTCCGCAACGTCTACATCGCGTCCGGAATCGACGCCGCAAAAGTCCATGTCGTCCCCAACGGCGTTGACACGGGCCTCTATCGGCCAGAAGCCAAGCCCCGGCCTTTGCCGACGACCAAACGCTTTAAGCTGCTCTTCGTCGGTGCGACCATTGGGCGAAAAGGTCCGGACGTGCTCCTGCAGTCGTATCTCGCGTCCTTCAGCGCGGCGGACGACGTGTGCCTTGTGATCAAGGATTTTGGCGGCGACACGGTGTATTCGGGCCAGACAATGGGCGCTCTCATCGAGCAAGCCCGCAAACAGCCCGGCGCTCCCGAGATCCTCTACCTCAACAAGGAGATCCCGCCGGACGAGATGCCTGGGCTCTTCACTGCCTGCGATTGCCTCGTCCATCCGTTCCGTGGCGAGGGCTTCGGCATGCCGATCCTCGAAGCCATGGCCTGCGGCCTCCCCGTCGTCGTGACCCAGGGCGGCGCGGCGGATGATTTCGTCGGCGACGCCAACGGCTGGTTGATCCGGAGCCAACGCCGGCCGATTGGGAATTTTGTCGGCAACATCCCGCTGGTGGGCGAGGGGTGGTTATTGGAACCCGATGCCCAGCACCTTTCCGCCATCCTGCGCGAAGTCGTTTCCAGCCCCTCTGCCATTGAGGCCAAGGGCCGGGCCGGTGCAAAGCTGGCCCGCGAGAAGTTCAGCTGGGCCAACGTGGCCAGCCTCGCGGCCGACCGTCTCATGGAAGTCGGGAACCGGAAGCCCGTGGCTTCGTCTGGTCCGGTGTCCAAGCCGAAGCCGGCGGTGGGTAGGATGGTCCTGCCGCCGAACGCGCTGCTGGGTCACGTCGGCCACGCTTCCGATCTCCTGCGACAGCGCAAATATGCCGAGGCGTGGAAGGCGGCGGGTGTCGCGCTGGAAGAACGCCCCTTCAATCCCCCGGCATGGGAACTTCTCGGCGAAATTGCCGTGGCGGCGGGCGACTACGCTCTCGCCAAGAAGTGTCTCGCGACCTTGCGGGGCATGGCCTCCGGGTGGAAAAAGGTCAAGGAGCTGACCCGTCAGCTCATGGGCAAGCCGGGTGGTAAGCCATCGGGCTACCTGCTGCCGATCATCCCTGCGTCGCCCCGCATCAGCGTCTGCCTGATCGCCAAGAACGAGGAACGGTTCATTGAGCAGTGTCTGAAATCGGTTAAGGACTTCGCGTGGGAGATCATCGTCGTCGACACCGGGTCCACCGACCGGACGGTGGAGATCGCGAAGGGCTTTGGAGCCAAGATCGGCGGATTCACTTGGTGCGACGATTTTGCCGCCGCCCGCAATGCGGCCCTCGAGCTGGTGCGGGGCGACTGGGTGCTCGTGCTCGACGCCGACGAAGTGGTTCGGAGCGGAATGATGGAGAACCTGAAGAAGGAGACCTCGGATCCCGCGGCGCTTGCGTGGCGCATCCCGCTCTTCAACGTGGGCAAGGAGGACCAGGGGTCGTGCTTCGTCCCGCGGCTGTTCCGTAACGCCCCGGCTCTCTTCTACGTCGGCCGCATCCACGAGCAGATCTTCACGAGTGTCGAAGTTCGCCGGCAGGAATGGGGCCTTGAGAACAAACTCGGCCGAACCGAACTGCTCCACTACGGCTATACGGAGGAGATGACCCGCGACCGCAACAAGGTGGAACGCAACCTCGCGCTCCTCGAGAAGGCGGTGGACGAGATTCCGGACGATCCCAACCTGACGTTCAACCTCGGCATGGAGAAGGTTCGCCTCGGCCGGATCGAGGAAGGCCTGATTCACTACCGCGCCGCCATCGCGATTCTCGACCGGACGCCGGCCGACCAGCTCGTGCCCGAGCTTCGGGAGGTCTGCCTGACCCAGTATATGGGCATCCTAAAGGAAGCCCGGAAGTTCACCGACCTGGCCGATTCGCTCGACTTGCCCGTTGTTCGCAACGGCCGGCTGACCGCGTCGATGCATTACCTTGCGGGCTTCGCGCTGGTGCATCTCGGCCGCAACGAGGACGCCGCCAAACATCTCCAGGCCTGTCTTGCCCAGCGGGACGAAAGGACTTTCGCCCCGATCCATGCGGACATCCGGACGGCGGCTCCGTTCCATTGCCTCGGAGTGGCGCTGGCCAATCTCAAGCGCGTCGACGAAGCCGAAGCAGCCTTCGACCGTGCCAAGGCTGCCGCCCCCCAGTCGGCCGCAGTGATCCTCGACTACGCCCGGTTTGAAGCCGGCCGCGGTGAAATGGCGAAGGCGCTGCATCTTCTCCACGCGGTGCTGGGAGCCGATCCGAAGCATTCGATGCTCTGGCGATTCGGCGCCCAGATCCTTTTGCAGAAACACGAGCTCGCGGAAGTCGCCGACCAGTGGACCTCGGAAGCGCTCAACCACTATCCCTCCGACCGGGAGCTGTTGGCGGCCCGTGGGGAAATCCTCCTGCTCTGCGGACGCACGGCTGAGGCCCGGCCCCTGCTCGAACAGTCGGCGCGTTCGGGAAGTGCCCGGATCGTCGCGGCGGACGCGCTATGCCGACTGGTCTGCGGCGGCGCTCCCGCCGAGCCGATCACCGACACTGAGACGACCCGCGAATTCCTCGCTTGGTATCGCCGCCTTGTCGAGTGGCAGGCATCGGCCGTGGTCGGTTCGCTCAATGACTCATTGGATCGCATTGAAAAGTCCGTGCCGAAGGCCGGGGCGGTCATCCGAAGTGTCCTCGCCGAAGCCACGGCCTGAGACCCTCGACATCTTTCGTCGCATCCGGAGCTTTGACAGGCCGATCAGGCCCGGCATTTTGCACCGCATGAAACGTTTCATCGCCACGCTTGCAGTCCTGGGTCTTGTTGCCTCCTCCGCAGTTGCCGCCGATAGCGCGGCTTTTGAAGTGGGCGGGTTGAAGTTCACCAAACCCGCCTCCTGGAAATCCGTCGAGCCTTCGTCCCCGATGCGAAAGGCGCAGTTGACCGTTCCCAACAAGGACGGCAAGGGCGACGGCGAAGTGCTCTTCTTCCATTTCGGTGCGGGCAACGGCGGCGGAACCCAGGCCAACGTTGACCGTTGGTTCGGACAGTTTGCCGAGGGCAAGGACAAGATCGGGGCGAAGTCCGAGGAGAAGACCATCGGCAAGACCAAGGTCGTCTTTGTCCGGGCCGAAGGAACCTACCGGAGCGGCATGCCCGGTGGGCCCCAGACCCCGTTGTCCGACTACGGCCTTCGCGGTGCGATCATCGAGGCGGAGGGCGGTAGCATCTTCATCCGCATGACGGCTCCGAAGGCCGTGGCCGCTGCGGCTGAAGCGGACTTCAAGGCGATGGTGGAAGCCTCGGTGAAGTAGCTGGTTCTGCCAGAGCCGGTCAGTCGTCCATCCGCAGCGAGTCGGAAAGGATCGCGAGGTGGAGCCGTTCCTCGGCGGAGAGGGGCGCGTTCGCCAAACCGAAGGATGCGGTCTCGGCCGAGACGCTCTTCAGGACGGCGCGGAGGACGGAGAGGAGAACCGGTCCATTCCGGCGGCGGAACCGTAGGATGTCGTTTTCCGACACAACCTGGCCCGCCGTGAGGTAACGTAGTTGGGCCTCATCGTGGATGTTGGAAACCAGTTCTTCGGAATCAAGCATGCCGGCCGCGTAGGCGTAGGCCGTCAGAGTAAGGATCATCCGGGCGTTGGGGAAACCCACCACTTGGGTGGGCAACCGGTCTGTGGAGACTTCGTCGACTGCCGTCAGAGCCAGCCGGAGAAGGGTTTCGCCGCCCACGTGCAGCCGGGCGTCCCGGGGAACCGGCGCAATCTGCAGGTTGCCGCTGGTTCCGTAGCTCGTCGTGATCGTCTTCATTGCCTCTTTACCATCGATCCCGCGTGTGACGGATGTGTGTCGGCTGGGCAACAACCGGGTGAGGAATGGGCGGTTTGAACAAATGCCATGCAGTCATATCATCGCATCTTGATGCGTTGATTTAACAGTTGTCATGATTTGGATTTCGCCGATACCTTCGAACCATGCAGCTTGCGACTTTGCCGTATCTCCGGGGCGACGACTTGGCCCGGTTACTCCAGAAACGCATCGCCATCATCGACGGCGCGATGGGCACGACCATCCGCACCTACGGGATGAAAGAGGCGGACATGCGCGGCACGCGCTTCGCGGACTCCAAGAAGGATTTGCTGAACAACGGCGACCTGTTTTCGCTCACGCAGCCGGCGATGATCTGCGACATCCACCGGCGCTTCCTCGAAGCGGGCGCGGACATCATCGAGACGAATACTTTTTCTGCGACGAGCATTGGGCAAAGCGAATTTTTCGTGGATGACCCGCGCGAACATGGCGGGCGCAAAGACCCGGCGTTTTATCAGAAGATCATCGACGACAAATTCCTCAACGAACTGGCGTGGGAGATCAACGAAGTCTCCGCGCGCCAGTGCCGTGAATGGGCCGACCGCGTGGCGAATCAGGACGGCAAGCAACGCTTCGTCGCCGGGGCCATCGGGCCGCTCACGGTGTCGCTCTCGAATTCACCGGACGCCGATGATTCGGGCTTTCGTGTCTGCACGTTCGATCAGGTGAAGGCGGCTTACATCCAACAGGTCCGCGCGCTCATCGCGGGCGGATCAGACTTCCTGCTTGTGGAAACAATCTTTGATTCGCTCAACGCCAAAGCGGCGTTGGTGGCGATTCAGGAAGTCTTCGAGGCGGACAAGGTTCGTCTGCCGATTTCGATTTCCGCCGCCGTCGGGCGCGGTGGCGAGACGATGATCTCCGCGCAGACCATCGAGGCTTACTGGAACGCAGTGAAGCATGTGAAGCCCCTGTCCATCGGGCTGAACTGCTCGCTCGGGCCGGATTTGATGAGGCCGTTTCTCGCCGAGCTGTCCGCCAAGTCCAGTGCGGCGATTTCGTGTTATCCGAATGCGGGTTTGCCCAATCCGCTGTCGCCGACCGGTTTTGATCTGAAGCCGGAGGACATGGGCAATTATCTGAGCGAGTTCGCGCAGAGCGGATTGATCAACATCGCGGGCGGCTGCTGCGGCAACACACCGGAGCACATTGCGGCGATTGCGAAAGCGCTGGAGGGACGGCATCCGCGCGAACTGGCTCAACCGTCTTCGCGAGTCACGTTCTCCCTCACCCCGGCCCTCTCCCCAGGGGAGAGGGAGAATCGCACGCAGCCTTCGAAGCAAACGAACGCGTCCAGTTTGTCCGAGACGCTGGATGCCGTGCTCCCTCTCCCAGCGGGAGAGGGCCGGGGTGAGGGAGAGCAACGCGCGCCAAGTTCGAGCGCATCCGAACCCCCACTCCCCCTCCGCCTCTCCGGCTCGCAACCCTTCACCCAGCAGATTGGGCAATACATGATGATCGGCGAGCGCACCAACGTCGCCGGTTCGCCCAAGTTCGCGAAGCTGATCAAGGAGAACAAATACGACGAGGCCGTGGCCATCGCGCGCCAGCAGGTCGAGAACGGCGCCAACATCATCGACATCTGCATGGACGAGGGAATGATCGACGGCGTCGCGGCGATGACACGCTTCCTCCAACTGCTCGGCAGCGAGCCGGAAGTCGCCAAGGTTCCCTTCATGGTGGACTCGTCGAAGTGGGAAGTCATCGAGGCCGGGCTGAAATGTCTTCAGGGCAAAGGCATCGTGAACTCCATCTCGCTCAAGGGCGGCGAGGACTTGTTCCGCGAACACGCGCGCAAAGTTCTGAAATACGGTGCGGCGGTCGTGGTCATGGCGTTCGACGAGCAAGGCCAGGCGGCGACTTACGCGGAGAAGATCCGCATCTGCGAACGCGCCTATCGCATCCTCGTGGATGAAGTCGGCTTCCCGCCCGAGGACATCATTTTCGATCCGAACATTCTCACCGTCGCCACCGGCATCGAGGAGCACAACAACTACGCCGTGGACTTCATCGAAGCCACGCGTTGGATCAAACAGAACCTCCCTCACGCCAAGGTCAGCGGCGGCGTGTCGAACGTCTCGTTCAGTTTCCGCGGCAACAACCCCGTGCGCGAGGCCATGCACAGCGCGTTCCTCTACCACGCGATTCGCGCGGGCATGGACATGGGCATCGTCAACGCCGGCATGTTGGAAGTGTATGAGGAGATCGAGCCGGAGCTGAAGGAACTCGTCGAAGACGCGTTGCTCAATTGCCGGCCCGACGCAACCGAGCGCCTCGTGAACCACGGCGAGAAACTCAAAGCCGCCAGCGCCGGCACCACCGCGACCGACAAGAAGGTCGAAGAAGAATGGCGCAAAGGCACCATTGAGGAACGTCTCGCCCACTCTCTCGTCAAGGGCATCGATCTCTACATCGACGCCGACACCGAGGAAGCGCGGGCGAAATACGGCAAGCCGTTGCTCGTCATCGAAGGGCCGTTGATGGCGGGCATGAGTGTCGTCGGCGATCTCTTCGGTGCGGGAAAGATGTTCCTGCCGCAGGTGGTGAAGTCCGCCCGCGTGATGAAGAAGTCCGTGGCCTACCTCACGCCGTTCATGGAGGCCGAGAAGGCCGCGATGGCCGCGCGTGGCGAGGCGGTGAAGGCGCAGGGCAAGATCGTGCTCGCGACCGTGAAGGGCGACGTCCACGACATCGGCAAGAACATCGTCGGCGTCGTGCTCGCCTGTAACAACTACGAGGTGATCGACATGGGCGTGATGGTCCCGTGCGAAAAAATCCTCGAACGCGCCAAGCTGGAGAAGGCGGACATCATCGGCCTGAGCGGACTCATCACGCCGTCGCTTGACGAGATGGTCCACGTCGCGCGCGAGATGGAGCGCACCGGCTTCAAGGTGCCGCTGCTCATCGGCGGTGCGACCACCAGTCGCGCGCACACCGCCGTGAAGGTCGCGCAGCATTACAGTGAACCCGTCGTCCATGTCCTCGACGCCTCCCGCGCCGTGCCGGTGGCCAGCAGCCTCCTCAGCGCCGAACAGAAACCGGATTTCGTGAAGCAGCTTCGCGCCGACTACGAGAAGCTGCGCGAGCAGCACAGCGGCAGTCGCCTTACCCTCCTTCCGGTGGAGAAGGCCCGGACCAACGCGGCCACGCTGAAGTTCGACGACTTGCCAAAGCCCGCGTTCACTGGCGTCCACGTCTTGGACGATGTGTCGCTGGAAACCCTGCGCGGCTTCATCGATTGGTCACCGTTCTTCCACACGTGGGAGCTGCGCGGCGTTTATCCCAAGATCCTCCAGCACGAAAAGTATGGCGTCGAAGCGACCAAGCTTTTCAACGACGCCCAGCAGTTGCTCGACGAGATCATCGCCAAGAAGCTCATCCGCGCGCGCGGCATCTACGGCATCTTCCCGGCCAACCGCGTCGGCGACAGCATCGAGCTCTACACCGATGAAAGCCGGACGCAGGTCCTCACGACCTACCACATGCTCCGGCAGCAGATGGACAAGACCGACGGCTCGCCGAACTACAGCCTGGCCGACTTCATCGCGCCGAAGGGTTTCGCCGACCACATTGGCTCCTTCGCCGTCACCACCGGCCTCGGCCTCGAAGAAGTGGTCAAGGGCTACAAAGCCGCGCACGACGACTACAACGCCATCATGGCCGAAGCGTTGGCGGATCGATTGGCGGAAGCCTTCGCCGAATACCTCCACAAGCGCGTGCGCGACGAATGGGGTTTTGGCCAGACGGAGAACCTCACCCGCGAGCAGATCATCGCCGAGGAATACCGGGGCATCCGGCCCGCCGGCGGATATCCGGCCAGCCCCGATCACACCGAGAAGCGCACCCTGTGGCAGCTCCTCGATGTCGAGACCAAGACCGGCATCCAGCTCACCGAGAGCTGCGCCATGTGGCCCGGCAGCAGCGTCAGCGGCCTCTACTTCGCCCATCCCGACTCGAAGTATTTCGCCGTCGGCAAGCTGGCCAAAGACCAGGTCGAAGACCTTGCCAAGCGCAAGGGCATGAGCGTGACCGAAGCCGAGAAGTGGCTCGGACCTTGGTTGAACTATTGAGCTGTAACTTTGTTGAACGGGCTGTTCCTCCATCAGCGGCTCGTTCAACTTCTCCGCATGTTCCCAGCCGTGCGCTTCGTCGTGAAGGTGCTTTGCCTAGTGGCTACGGCATCGTTGGCGTCGGCCGGGCAGATGAGCGTCACCAACCGCGAGGTCCGCATCGACGGCGAGCGGTTCATCATGCGGGGCATGTGCTACAACCCCATCCCCGTCGGCAGCGACGGCCGACGTGCGCCCCATGGCGACTACTTCACGAAGGACTTCCGCGCGATCTACGGACGCGATTTGCCGATCATGCGCGCGCTCGGGATCAACTGTGTCCGCGTCTACGGCTGGACTCCCGGTGCGGACCATTCGGAGTTCCTCGACCAGGCGTGGAATGGCGGACGGCAACCCATCCTCATCCTCGTAAACCGCTGGATCGATCCCTCCACCGACTGGACGTCGACCCATGCCGTCGCGGCGTTGAAGACCGAGTGGGCGGCCGTTGCCCGCGAAGTGAAGGGGCATCCCGCCACGCTGGGCTACATGTTGGGTAACGAGCTGAACCAGGCCTATTGGAACCGTTCCCTCGCCGCGCTCTGGCCCGCCATCAACGAGATCGCCGCCGAAGTCCGCCGCCACGACACGAACCATCTCATTACCTCCGCGCTCTCCGACCAGCAGCTCATCGAGAATGTCCGCCAGGGCGACAGGCTCGCGCCGCACCTCAACGTCTGGAGCGTCCAAGTCTACCGCGGCGCCAGCTTCAAGGAACTCTTCGCCGAATACGCCGCCGCCTCGAGCAAACCGATTTTCGCCTCAGAGTTCGGGATCGACGCATGGAATGCCCGGCAGGGCAGGGAGCTGGTGGAGAACGCCGACGTGCAGGCCGATGTCATCGAATCGCTCTGGAAGGAACTGGAGGCCAATCGCGCCGTCGCGTCCGGCGGCGCCGTCTTCGAGTGGACGGACGAATGGTGGAAGCACGGCCGTCCGACAAACCACGATGCCGGCGGCTGGCCCAACGGCGCGTTTCCCGACGGCCAGGTCGACGAGGAATGGTGGGGCATCCATCGCGTCAAAGCCGGTAACCCTGACGCGCTTGAGCCCCGCGCCTCCGTGGAACGGCTCAGGAAACTCTGGGCCAAGCCGTAGCCGCAGACGTGAGTCTGCGCTGGTTCGCTTTGGAAAGGCGCGGATTCACATCGGCGACTACGAGATAGGGAAACGGGTAGGGCGAAGGCTCCGGCCGAGCCGCCTTATGGCTCTCTCCGGACAAGTCGATTCCTCGCGGAAAGCTTTGCGTCTCCATCAGCCGTCATTGGCTGCCGCCTTCGCCTAAAGGTTTTCAGAGAGCGCAACGGCGGCTCGGCGGGAGCCTTCGCCCTACCGGCCTTCTTCTGTTCGAGTCCTTCGTGATCTTCGTGGATGGACTGGCCCGGCCTACGGGCGCTTCAGGAAACCGGAGGCCTTCATCCAGTCGGAGGCGCGGTCGGGCCACCAGGTGACGGGGTTGTCGGTGCGGCGCAGGCCGTAGCCGTGGCCGCCCGTCGGATAGACATGGGCTTCGGCGGGCACTTTGGCGTTCTTCAAGGCGAGGCTGTAGAACATCACGTTCTCCACCCGCACCGGATCATCCTGGGCCATGACGAGAAAGGTCGGCGGCGTGTTCGTCTTGCTGACGGGCATCTCTGGAACGAGCGCCTCGCCCTTGTCCTTCTGCGTGAGGTAGGCCGGATAAACCAGCACGGCGAAGTCCGGTTTGCAGCTCAGCTTGTCGGCGTCGTCCACGAGCGGGTAGGTGCGTTCCGTATGGTTGTTGCTCAATGCGGCCGCGAGGTGTCCGCCAGCGGAGAAACCGAGGACACCGATGCGGTTCGGATCAATGCCCAGATCCTTCGTCTGCGCGCGGATCAAGCCCATCGCGCGTTGCGCGTCCTGAAGCGGCGCGGTGTGCGCCGGAAGGCCGGGCCGACGCGGCACGCGATACTTGAGCAGCACGCCGGTGACACCGATCGAGTTCAACCATTCGCAGACTTCGGAGCCTTCGAGGTCATAGGCGAGGATGTTGTAGCCGCCGCCGGGACAGATGAGCACGGCGGCGCCGGTGTCCTTGTCGGGCGCGGGCTTGTAGACGGTGAGCGTGGGCGTGGAGACGTTGCCCAGGCGGATCAAGCGCCGGCCACCTACGTGATTCTCGGTCGGCTTGGTCAGATCGGATTCGGCGGGAAGCGTGTTGGTGTCGCCGGGAGCCTTGCCGGGCCAGAGGTTGAGGGGCTTCTGTTCGGCGGCGTGCGTGGCGGAGACGAGGCCGATGAACACTGCGAGAAAGCAAAAGGTGCGGATGAGATTTCCGGTGATCCGGCCTGTTGAACCCAAGGACAACCTGTCGCCGGTAGGGCGCGTCACTCCGTGCGCGCCGCCTCGGGGCCTGGGGCTGACTTTCCGGTCCATCGAGGGAAGTCCGGAGCCAAGATCGACCTGCATGTGGAACCGCTGAAACCGGGACGGCTTTCGGAGATCCTGCGGCGGCGCGCACGGAGTGACGCGCCCTACCGGATTCGATTGACGGAGAGGGAGGACGCGGCGAACCGTCGACGGCGTTGTGTCGACCACAGGATTTAGGGCGGAGTGTTTCATGGGATGCTTCACTTGGCGGCGTTGAGTTTCTCCAGGTAGGCGATGAGCGAGGCGAGTTCGGACACGCTCAACTGCGCGGCGAGTCCGTCCGGCATGAGCGACTTGTCGAGCTTCTCACGTTTCGTGATGTCCGAGGTCTTCAGCTTCATCTCCTGCGCGGCGACGTTGCGGATGGTCACGGTGTCGGCCGCTTCCTGGACGACGAATCCTTCTATGTCGTCGCCGTTCTTCAGGGTGAACCGGTGCGAGGTGAAGCCCTGGGCGATCGTCTTGTTCGGCAGGAGGACGGCTTCCGTCAGTTCACGCCGCTTGTAGATCGAGGCGATATTGCCGAGGAACGGTCCCTTGAGCGGTTCATCGGCTTTGACCGTGTGGCAAGCGACGCAGCCGGCCTGGACAAAGAGTTGTTCGCCGCGTGCGGGATCGCCGGGAGTCCGGGTCACGGCGGCGATGGCGTCCTCGACCTTGAGCTCGCCGACTTTCTTGGCAGCGGCTCCGGATTTGACCTTCGACGGATCGATGCGCAATGCCTTGACGGCATCGGCGGCCGCCTTGGACACGAGCGGATTGGTGTCGTCGAGCGCGGCGACAAGCATCGCGGCGCGGGAAGCATCCTTGGCGATGACCGACGCACTGACGATCTGGGCGCGGCGCGTGTCGTTCTTCCAGCCGTCTTCGATGGCCTTCAGCGCGGCTGCCGGGGCGCGCTGGCGACGATCCACGGTGCGGGAGGCTTGGCGGAGCAGGGCGGCATCGGCCCAGACTGCGGACGGGCCGTCCATCTTGCCGGCGGCGGCGATGACGGCCTGGAAGTTTTTCTCCACGACCGGTGAACCCAGGAACGTCGTCGTGAGCTTGTCGAGATCGACGCCGGTCGGCTTGGAGGAAACGAAGCCGGGCAGGGCGGCCAGCACGGCTTGGAGCGCGTCGGTGGAGTCGGACTTGGCTAGCGCCGTGATGGCGTTGGCCCGGGACGCGGCGGATGCCTTTCCATCGGCGGCGACGGTCGTGAGCACCGGGACGGTGGCGGCGGGGATCGTGTCCGAGTTTGCCATCAGGTCGGCGACCGAAGGCGCGAGGCCGGGGTTGGCTTTCACGAGGTCGAGCATGCGGGCGATGGCGGGTTCACCCGGGAGCCGATGGCGTGAGAACGCGGAGGCAAGCACGGCGGCCTCGGCGGCGTCCGCCTTCTCGAGAGCGGTTTTCAACGCGGCCGCGATGCGCGGCGTTTCATCCCAGGCTTCGGGCTGGAAGAGGGGTCCGCGTGTATCGGGACGTGTGCCCCACGAGTCGCCTTTCCACGGGCCTTCCTTGAAATGGATCCGGCACAGGGCGGTCAGGAGTTCGGAGCGCTTGACCGCGTCGGTCGCCTTTTCGAGGCGGGTGATCAGGCCGGACACGGCGGATGCGTCGTAGATTCCGGAGACGACACGGAGCGCCATGACCCGCGCGTCGGTGGAGGCCGATGCATCAAGCACCTTGAAGGCGGCGGCGGTCGCCTTCATCTGGCGAAGGATCTGCACCGCCGTGTGGCCGATGACCTGTTCAGGATCTTTCAGCAGCGAGGCGATGGCATCGGCGTGGGCGTCGAGATCGGCCGTGCGCAGGCTCTGGGGAACAGGCGTTCCGCCATCGGCCCATGCGCCGCTCAGTCCGTGGAAGCGCGCCAACGACGTCAACGCCTCACGTCTCGTGCGCGGGTTGTTCGACAGCATCGAGCCTGTCAGCACGTCGGCCTTCACGCCGTCCATCTGGTCAGGCCGATCGGTCAAGGCGCGCAGGGACCACGCCGCGATCGACGGATCGGACGCGAGCTTCTGCACGAACGGATACTCCGTCTTCCCGAACTTCTGCGTCAGGAGGAACAGCGCGGCGATGCGTGACGCCAGCGGCTTGTTGGGATTCGAGGCGAGCGTCCGGATTTCGAGGCGGTTCACTTCGACCTTTTCCCGATTGAGCAGCAGTCGCTGGGCTTCCAGTCGACGACGGGCGCTGGGCGATTCGAGCAACGAAACCAGCTCGCCGTTTCGCAGCTTGTCCATCTGCGGCATCGGTTCGGGCTTGAAGCCTTTTGGCGTCAGCTTCACGAGGTAGCCCGCGTCGAGGCCGGCCCACTTGAAGGTCGCGCCTTTCCAGCTCGCGGCGTAGATGGCGCTGTTGCCGTCGACGTCGAGGTCGGTGACGCGGGTCAGGCCGAGGAACTCCTTCTGGTCCGTGGTGTAGGTCGCACCGCTCGGCGTGACTCCGTGCCGGTAGACCCAGTTGCGGCCCCAGTCGCAGGTGAACGGGGCGTTGTTCCACGCGGCGGGAATGCCCGGCTCGTCGATCCACGCTGCTCCGCAGCCGGAACCGCCGCCGTAGTCGGCCAACGGCGTGATCTCCTCGGCGGAGAAATTCTTGTAGAGGCGCGGGTAGCCGTGGTCCTCGAAGCCGGTGAAGTGGTGGAAGCGCACGTCCCAGCCGCCTCCGTCGTTGGTGTTGTCGCGCGCGAAGGCGTCGAGCAACGGGCTGACCGCCACTTCGAGGATGTTGCGCGTGCCTCGGGCGAAGAGTTCCAGGCCCGAACCATCGGGTCGGAACCGCACCACGCCGCCGCCGCGGAGCTGGAGTTTTCGGCCGTCGGTGCCTTCCGCTTCCATGAATCCGAAGTCGCCGATGGCCGCGTAGATCCAGCCGTCGACTCCGAGTTCGATGCCGTTGGACGAATGGTCGGCGGGCCGGTCCTTGAAGGTGAAGGCGATCCCTTTGATCAGCACCTTCTCCTCGTCGGCCACGCCGTCGCCGTCCTTGTCGATGTAGACGGAGATGTTCGGCGGATGAAGCAAGTAGAGCCGGTCGTGGTCCCAGATGAGGCCGCGCGGCGAATCCACGTCGGGAACGAACGCCTTCACCTCATCCGCTTGTCCGTCGCCGTTCGTGTCACGGACGCGCAGGATGCGGCCGAGATGCGGTTTGCGGTCGAGGGAACCGTTGCCGTCGCTGGAGACGTAGACCGTGCCGTCGGTCGATGCGGCCACGTAGACCGGGTAGTTCACGGCCGGTGGCGTCGCGAAGATCGTGGCGTTGAAGCCGGCCGGCACCTTCAGGTCCTTCATCGCCTCGGCGGCCTTGGGCGGATGGACGCCGGGGAGCTTGGCGAGTTGCTCGGGGGTGGGTTGCGAGTCGTTGCTCAGTCCGGGAAATTCATCCACCAGATTCCCACCGCCGCCTTTCTTGCCCTGGGCCGCCGCCGTGAACGGCAGCAACGCGGAAAGAGCGGAGACGGAAAGCAACCGGGCGATGGCGATGGGTTTGAATGGACGTGGCTTCATGTTTAAGGCGGCTGAATTAATCTAATCATGGGGACCAGGCCGCGTCGCATCAATGCGCGAGTCGGTGGTTAGCAGTTCTCGCCCTGAACCACGGCGCAACCTCCGCAACCACTCTGCACGAACGTTCGTTCAGCCGCCTTGCACGGGCGGGAAGAGCGAGACTTCCTCACCGGCCTTCAGCACGTAGCCGCGGTCCTGGTAGTCCACGCCCACGGCGATCAAGGTGGAGTTGCGCATGGCCGTGAGCTTGGGGAACCGGACATGGAGCTGCCCGAGCAATTGATCGATGGTTGAACCCTCAACGACGGACTCCTCGGTCCACGGACAGCCGGTTAGATCCTTGAAGTAGGAGTAGAAGTGGATGCGGATGGTCATGGTGCACGGGTTGCGCCAATCAGGGCTTCTCTTCCGGCCAGAGATAGACCTCCGGGCAGAGCACGCCGACGAAGGGCAGGTTCCGGTAGCGCTCGGCGTAGTCGAGGCCATAGCCGACGACGAACTCGTTCGGGATCTTGAAGCCCACGAAGTCCGCCTGGACCTTCTCCGTGCGGCGCTCTGGCTTGTCGAGGAGCACGCAGGTGCGGATGCGGCGGGGCTTCAGCTCGCGCAGCTTGACCAGCACGCGGGACATGGTCTTGCCGGTGTCGAGGATGTCATCGACGAGGAGAACGTCGCGGCCGGCCACGTCGATCTTGAGTTCCTTGGTGAAGACGAGTTCGCCAGACGCCGTGCCGCCGCCGTAGCTGGACACGCCGATGAAATCGAGCCGCAGCGGCATGGGCAGGTGCCGGATGAGATCGGCAAGGAACATGACGGTGCCGTTGAGCAGCGAGACGACGACCATGTCGCGCCCCTTGAAGTCCCGCTGGATGGCCCGCCCGAGCGCCTTCACGCGCTTGGCGATCTGCGCCTCGGAGATGAGCACATAGTCCACCTCCTTGCGGAGGCGGGGAGGGACGGGGGCCCCTTTAGGTTTGGAGATTGGTTTCACTTTGTGGGTCATTGTGGAATTGGGATGCCAGCGTCGGAAAGTGCTTGGTTCAAAACAAGCAAGCCCCTTGTGAACTGAGCGCCCCATTGGCCCTGTTTCTTGGAATAGACGACGACGTTGGAGCACTCGCAGCAGATCACCAAGTCAACAGGGCCTGCGGGTGTTTGTGCGCGAATCCCGTGTCGTGGATTGAAGCAAAGCGCATAGAGCGGATTCTTTACGGCCATCGCTGTATCCACTGCGGCTATGATGGCTGCTCGACCTTTTTCCGGGCCAATTCTTGCCGAGCCCAGTATCTGGTTGCCGTGGAAGAGCTGCATCTCCGGTGGACTGTTCGTAAGCTCAAAACTTGGCTTCAAAGAAAGAAGAGTGAACTCGGTAGCGCTACGAAGATGCCCCACCAATTCGATCCGAAGCTTGTCTATTCTTTGCTCTGCTTGTTTGCGTTTCTCTTCTCTCTTCAGCGAAGTGCAGGACGGCAAGATAACCAAAAGAAGCACGCAAACTATTGCCCGAATGAGGATGGGAGCCGTCTTGGTGGTCGTGCTCATGGCGCTCAATAGTCGCCGATGACTCTCTCCCCGAGCAGATTCGGAACAGTGTTTGACGCTCGCCCAAACTCTTCCTGCGACAAAGCGTCCTTTTGCTCGGGCGTTAGGTCCTTGGTGTTCCACGCGCGGCAGAGGTGGTCCCATATGTGATTCAGTTCGACAGCCAGTGCCCCCGAGTCGGCATCTGAGGAGAGGTTTCCGGATGCAAGTTCCTTCACCAACTCCCCCAGATGGATGTGGGCTTCATTGAGTTCAAAGTGAATTGCCGAGGGATTCATCGGAATGAAGGGCACTGATTCGAGACACAGGACTCAAATATGCTTCGAGTCCTCGTGGTCCTTGGTGGTGTAGCCGGAGTCCTGGCGCTTGAAGTTGACCTCGTTCTTCTTGAGGTAGGCTTGGAAGACGTCGTCGGCGCTCATGCCGAGGACTTGGGCCATGGAGATGAGGAAGTGGAACAGGTCGACGACTTCCACGCGGGCGTTCTGCTCGTCGAACTTCTGATACTTGGCCCACCACTTCCACGGGACGCTGTCGGTGAGTTCGGCCATCTCCTGCTGCATGGCGCGGGTGTAGTTGAGGAGCCACTTGGTCTTCTCCTCCTCGGTCATGGCGTCGGTATCCACGCCGATGCGCTGGTTGAGCGCGTGCTGCATCCGGAAGAGTTCACGAAGCTGGTCGGGTTGTTCCATGGCCCGAAATGTCCCGGACAGGGAAAGGGCAGGGCAAGAGGAATGACGCTGCTCGAAGGCCAAGGTCCGAAGACACGGACCCGATAACCAATCTTCGGGCGTGCGCTCCGCTTGGGAATGTCCCACTGTTCCCAGCTATGCCATTTAGTGCACTGGGGCTTGATCCCCGGATTTTGAAAGCAGTGGAGGAAGCCGGCTACGTCGAGCCCACTCCCATCCAGGCCGCCGCCATCCCCCCGATCATCGCCGGACACGACCTGATCGGCATCGCCCAGACGGGCACCGGCAAGACGGCCGCGTTCACTTTGCCTCTGCTCACGCGTCTCGCGGCGGCGCCGGCGACGGGTCGTCGTATCCGCATGCTCGTGCTCGCGCCGACCCGTGAGCTCGTGGTGCAGATCTATGACAACATCAAAGCCTACGCCAAACACCTGCCCATCCGCATGGCGACGGTCTTTGGCGGCGTCGGCGAACGCCCGCAGATCGAAGCACTCCGTCAGGGTGCCGACATCATTATCGCGACGCCCGGTCGTCTGATCGACCTCATGGGGCAGCGCTTCGGAGACTTTTCCGGGATCCAGCACCTCGTGTTGGACGAGGCCGACCGCATGCTCGACATGGGATTCCTCCCGAGCATCAAACGCATCGTCCAGGCCCTGCCGAAGCAGCGGCAGACGCTCATGTTCTCCGCCACGCTCTCGAAGGAGATCGAGGCGTTGACCCACGAGTTCCAGAAGTCGCCCAAGATCGTGCAGATCGGTCGCCGCTCCAACCCCGCCGAGACCGTCACCCAGCTCGTCTATGAACTGCCTTCGGGTTCCCTCAAGCAGCCTTTGCTGACGCATCTGCTGAAAGACGAGGCCATGAACATGGTCCTCGTCTTCGTGCGGATGAAACACGCCGCCGACCGTGTGGCGCGGCGCTTGGAACAGTCCGGCATCAAGACGGCCACGCTTCATTCCAACCGTTCGCAGAACCAGCGCCTCAAGGCGCTGAAGGATTTCAAGAACGGCGACGTGCGCGTGCTCGTCGCGACCGACATCGCCGCACGCGGCATCGACGTCGACGGAATTTCCCATGTGGTCAACTTCGACTTCCCGATGCACTCGGAGGATTACGTCCACCGCATCGGCCGCACCGGGAGGGCCAACGCCGTCGGTGATGCCATCAGCTTCGTCGCGCCGGACGACCATGCGGAACTGAGGGCGCTGGAGCGCTTCATCGGTCGCGGTCTCGTGCGAAAGAAAGCGGAAGGATTCGACTACAACCAGCCACCGCCGCCGCGTTTGCCGGAGCCGGAGCGCCAAGGTCAAGGACAGCGCGGGCAGCACGGATCATCCGGGCGGCCGATCAACGGTCCTCGCCCGCAGCGTGGCGGCCAAGGCCGGCGCTGGTGACGAGAGCTGCCATTGCCTCGATTTGAGGTGGCCCGAGTCGCGCTGCGACTCGGCCACCGGCAACGGCGCAACGTCCATCCTGGGCTGGCGTTCCACTAACGGAGGGTTCCACTCTTCCGCAGCCATGTTCAGCAACATCGCCGCCTACAAGTTCGCGCCGTTGACCGATCTCGGACCGCTCCGGGGTCGGCTCCTCCAGTTCTGCAAAGGCGTCGGCCTGCGCGGATCCATTCTGCTCAGTCCCGAGGGCATCAACCTCTTCGTGGCCGGATCGCCCGAAGCGGTCGACAAACTGATCGTGGAACTGCGGAGCATTCCCGGGCTTGAGACCCTGGAAGTGAATGTCAGCCCGAGCGACCACCAGCCCTTCAACCGGATGCTCGTCCGTTTGAAGAAGGAGATCATCGCCTTCGGAGTCGAGGGCATCAAACCCGGCCAGCGCACATCGCCGAAGCTTCCCGCGAAAGTGCTCAAGCAATGGCTCGACGAAGGCCGTTCCATCACGCTGCTCGACACCCGCAACGACTACGAGGTGAAGCTCGGCACCTTCCGCAATGCCCTGCCCATCGGCGTGACGCAGTTCCGGGAATTTCCCCGGGCCGTGCGCGAACTGCCGGAGACGATGAAGGAACAGCCCATCGTCATGTTCTGCACCGGCGGCATCCGCTGCGAGAAGGCCGGGCCGTTCATGGAGCGCGAGGGCTTCAAGAACATCTTCCAGCTCGAAGGCGGCATCTTGAAATATTTCGAGGAATGCGGCTCGGCCCACTACGACGGCGAATGCTTCGTCTTCGACCAGCGCGTGGGCGTGGACCCGAGCCTGCGTGAAACGGGCAGCGACCTGTGTTTCGCCTGTCTCGTGCCGCTCACGGTGGAGGAGCAGAAGGACCCGCGATTTGTGGCGGGTGTTTCATGTCCGCATTGTTTCCGCACGCCGGAGCAGCGCATGGCCGAGACCATCGCGAAACGCCACGCCGCTATCTTGCGCGTCGTCACTCCGCTGCCGGGCAGCGCTCCCTATGACAACTTCCGGCCAATCAACGTGCCGGAGGAGTGCGACGGCCGGACCCTGTTGGAGGCGCTATGCCGCGTGGTCCGGCACATTCCGACCGGGCAATGGCGCAGCGACTGCGAACGCGGTTTGATCGTGGATTCACGGAAGAGGATTGCGTCCGCGGAGCAGGCCGTGAGGGCGGGGGAACGTTTCTTCCGCAAGTATCCCGACGTCGTCGAACCCGACGTCAACCGCGACATCCGCGTCCTGCATGAGGACGCCGCGTTGATCGTGCTGCACAAGCCCGCGCCCCTGCCGATGCACGCCGCCGGCCGGTTCAACCGCAACACGCTCCACCACATCCTTACGGCCGCTTTCCATCCGGAATTGCCCCGGCCGGCCCACCGGCTCGATGCGAACACGACGGGTGTCCTTGTGCTCACGCGGACCCGGCGGTTCGCCGCCAAGGTGCAGCCGCAGTTCGCCAAGGGCGAGGTGACGAAGGTCTACCTCGTCCGCGTGCAGGGAAGCCCGGCGGAGGACGAATTCGTCTGCGACGCGCCGATCAGCACCGAGCCGGGCGAGGTCGGCTCCCGCGAGATCGACCACGAAGCCGGGTTGCCGTCGCGCACCCGGTTCCGGGTGCTGAAGCGCGAGGCCGACGGCACCACGTTGCTGGAAGCGCGTCCGCTGACCGGCCGGACGAACCAGATCCGCGTCCACCTCTGGCATCTCGGCCTGCCGGTCGTGGGAGACGCGGTCTATCTGCCGGGCGGAAAGCTCGGCGATGTGCAGACGCTCTCCGTCGGCGCGCCGCCGCTCTGCCTGCATTCGTGGAAGATCACCTTCCGCCATCCGATCAGCCGCGAGATGGTGACGTTCGAGGCGCCGGTGCCGGAGTGGGCGGATCGGAATGCCCATCGATTTGAGAATGTGGGCTACCGCTATTTCGGGGATCGGGCCTATGGGAAGTGGGTTGAAGAATAGGATGGCTTTCGATTCTTGCGGCAGTCTGGAAAAAGCGGCGCAGCAGCGCACGCACTCCAAGACGCTGGCGCGAGATTTGAGACGCGGCTACGAACTCCGCGAGGTCTTGGACTGCGCCGGTGCTCTGGCGCCTTCGGGGTCCCGAAATGGATGGGCTCTTCTTCGAAACGAAAAGAGCCGGCATTGTTGCCGGCCCTGCGTGAATCATCCGGCGCGGATCAGAATCCGCCCTTCTTGACCATCGTGGTGTCGCCGCCGCCGGTATCGGCCTTCGGACGTTCCAGCTCGTGGACGGGCTGGCTCGCCGGCTTGGCCTCGGCGGGATGCGGCACGACCACCCAGAAGTGGTCCTTGGTGGCGGACCAGTTCTTCAGGATGTCGTTCGCGCGGGGCGATTCGGTGGCTTCGAGATGGGCGTAGATCAGGCCCTGGACTTTCTTCAGCTCCTCCTCGTTGCCGAACCGTTCGATGCCGACCATCGCGTTGTTGTAGCGGGCGGAGAACTTGTTCTCCGGGTCGTAGACGTAGGCGCGGCCGCCGGACATGCCGGCGCCGAAGTTGCGGCCGGTTTCGCCGAGGACGACGACCGTTCCACCGGTCATGTATTCGCAGCCGTGGTCGCCCACGCCCTCGACGACGGCGGTGCCGCCGGAGTTGCGGACGCAGAAGCGTTCGCCCGCTCGGCCCGCGGCCAGGAGGCGTCCGCCGGTGGCGCCATACATGCAGGTGTTGCCCACGATGCTCTGGTCGGCCCAGACGAACTTCACGCCCTCGGGCGGGCGCACGATGATCTCGCCGCCGTTCATGCCCTTGCCGACGTAGTCGTTGCCCTCGCCGACGAGGCGGAGGCGGATGCCATTCGCGAGGAAAGTGCCGAAGCTCTGGCCGGCGCTGCCCTTGAGGGTGATGTCGACCATGCCGTCGGCGAGGCCGGCGTTGCCGTAGGTGTAGCCGATGTGGCCGGAGACCTTGGTGCCGATGTTGCGGACGATGTTGTTGATCTTGTAGGTGAGCTTGACCGGGCCCCGGTTGTTCAACGCGACCTTCGCGTCCAACAGGATCTTGTCGTCGAGCGAACTGTCGCCGAAGCGTTCGTTGCGTTCGCGCGTATGGATGCGCGTGGAGCTGCCGCTCGGATCGACCTGGTAGAGGAGCTTGCCGAGATCGACCGCGGCGACCTTCTCGCGGATCTCGACCGGGAACTCCTCGACCGGCCGGCGCTTGAGCAGGTCGGTGCGGCCGACGATCTCGTCGAGCTTGCGGCAGCCGAGCTGGGCCATGATCTCGCGGACTTCCTGCGCGACGCCGTTGAAGAAGGCGACGACGTTCTCGGGTTTGCCGCGGAACTTGAGCCGGAGCTCCTCCTTCTGCGTGGCGACGCCGACGGGGCAGGTGTTGAGGTGGCAGACGCGGAACATCGCGCAGCCGGCGGCCACGAGGGCGGCGGTGCCGAAGTTGAACTCCTCACCGCCGAGCAGCGCGGCCATGACGATGTCGCGGCCGGTTTTCATGCCGCCGTCGGTCCGGAGAACGACGCGGGAGCGAAGATCGTTCAACATGAGCGTCTGGTGCGCCTCGGCCAGGCCGAACTCGAACGGGCCGCCGGTGTGTTTGATGGAGCTGAGCGGGGACGCGCCGGTGCCGCCGTCATGTCCCGAGACGAGGACGACGTCGGCGTAGGCCTTGGCCACGCCGGCCGCGACGGTGCCGACACCGGCGGAGGCGACGAGCTTCACGCAGACCTTGGCGCGTGGATTGACCTGCTTGAGGTCGTAGATGAGCTGCGCCAGGTCCTCGATGGAATAGATGTCGTGGTGCGGCGGCGGCGAGATGAGCGGCACGCCGGGCACGCTGTGGCGGAGCTTGGCGATGAGGCCGGAGACCTTGTGGCCGGGGAGTTGGCCGCCTTCTCCGGGCTTCGCGCCCTGGGCCATCTTGATCTCGATCTCGGAAGCGCTCGCGAGGTATTCGGGCGTGACACCGAAGCGGCCGGAGGCGATCTGCTTGATGGCGGAGTTGCGTTCCGTGCCGTAGCGCGTCGGATCTTCGCCGCCTTCGCCGGAGTTCGACTTGCCGCCGATCTGGTTCATCGCGATGGCGAGGCACTCGTGGGCCTCGGGCGAGAGCGCGCCGAGGGACATGCCGGCCGTGGTGAAGCGGCGGCGGATGTCCTCGATGGATTCAACCTCGTCGATGGGCGCGGGTGTGGGCGCGGAGACGAAATCGAGCAGGTCACGCGGGCTGATGGGCTCGCGCTTGTTGACCGTCTCCATGTATTTCGTGAACTCCTCGCGCTTGCCGCCGCTCTTGATGAAGCGGTGGAGCGTGAGCACGACCTGCGGGTTGAAGGCGTGGAATTCACCACGGCCACCCTTGGCGACCTTGTAGTTGCCGCCGTCGTCGAGGGCGGCGGTTTCGGGCGCACCGTAGCCGGCCTGATGACGGCGCATGGCGTCGTCGCCCACCTGCTTCAGGCTGATGCCGCCGACCTGGGAAACAGTTCCCAGGAACGCGAGGTCGATGACTTCCTGCGAGATGCCGATGGCTTCGAAGGTCTGCGCGCCGCGATAGCTGGCGATGGTCGAGATGCCCATCTTCGACATGATCTTGAGCATGCCGTTCTCGATGCAGGCGCGGAAGTTTGAGACCGCCTTGTCCAGGGTTATGGGTCCGTATTCCCCGGCCTCGATCGCCTGACGGATGGTGTCGATGGCTACGTAGGGATTGACGGCCGACGCGCCGAAGCCGACGAGGCAGGCGAAGTGGTGGACGTCCCGGGATTCGCCCGACTCGCAGACGAGGGAGCAGCGGAGCCGCTTGCCTTCGCGGATGAGGTGATGGTGCACCGCGCCGACGGCGAGCAGCATCGGGATGGGGACTTTGGACGCCTCGGCGCCGCGGTCGCTGAGGATGAGGATGGATTTGCCGGCATCGACCGCCGTGGATGCGCGGCGGCAGAGGTCCTTCAGCGAAGCCTCGAGATCCGTGGAACCGACCTGCGCGTTGAAGAGGCAGAGCAGCGTCTCCGACTGGAAGGCGGGGTCGTTGATCTGGCGAAGCGCATGGAGCTCGTAGTCGAAGAGGAACGGGCTGTCGACGCGGACCATCTTGGCATGTTCGGCCGTCTCCGACAGCCAGGACTGGCGACGCCCGAGGCTTGTCGAAAGCGACATGACGATCTTCTCGCGGATCGAGTCGATCGGCGGATTCGTCACCTGGGCGAAGAGCTGCTTGAAGTAGTCGTAGAGGAGCCGGGGGCGCTTCGAGAGGAAGGCGAGCGGGGTGTCGTCGCCCATCGAGCCGACGGGTTCCTGGCCCGTGGTGGCCATGGGCTTGAGGAGTTCCTTCAGCTCCTCGTTGTCCCAGCCGAAGGTGATCTGCTGGAGCGTGAGGTCGAGCAGGTTGACCGGCTTGAAGTCGGCGCCGAAGGGCTTGGAGTGTTCGGAGAGCGAGAATTCCTGCTCCGCGCACCAGGCGGCGTAGGGCTTGAGCCCGGCGACGTGGGCCTT
Organism: Verrucomicrobiota bacterium; assembly: GCA_043775315.1. GTDB lineage: Bacteria > Verrucomicrobiota > Verrucomicrobiia > Limisphaerales > CANJSG01 > CANJSG01. Next base: position 5,773 of record JAYVSO010000023.1, on the reverse strand, counting down.
GCATTCGTCGTTGGTGAGGAGCTTTCCGGTCGTCGTGTCGATCGCGAGGATCTTGCCGGGTCCGAGGCGGCCCTTCTGCACGACCTTCTTTTCGTCGAGCGGAACCACGCCGGCTTCGGAGCCCATGACCAGGAGCCCGTCCTCGTAGACCTTGAAGCGCGCGGGCCGGAGGCCGTTGCGGTCGAGCGTGGCGCCGACATAACGGCCGTCGGTGAAGACCACGGCGGCCGGGCCGTCCCAGGGTTCGTTGAGGCAGGAGTGGAACTTGTAGAAGCCCTTCAGGTCGGCGGGCATGTCGGACATCTTCTCCCACGCTTCGGGCGCGAGCATCATGACGCTGTGGAGGACGTCGCGGCCGCTGAGTTGGAGGAGTTCGAGGGCGTTGTCGAGGGCCGCGGAGTCGGATCCACCGGGCTGGATGACGGGCTTGAGGTGCTGGATGTTGTCGCCCCAGATCTCGGAGGTCATCTCGCGCTCGCGGGCGGCGGTCCAGTTCTTGTTCCCCATGAGCGTGTTGATCTCGCCGTTGTGCGCGACCATGCGGAACGGATGCGCCAGCGGCCAGTTGGGGAAGGTGTTCGTCGAATACCGCTGGTGGTAGACGGCGAGCGCCGTGGTGAAGAGCGGGTCCTTCAGGTCGGCGTAGAACTTCTGGAGCTGGGGCGCGTTGAAGAGTCCCTTGTAGACGATTGTCCTGGAGGAGAACGACGGGATGTAGAACGTGTCGATGCGTTCTTCGGTCGCGCGTTTCTCGGCCACCTTGCGGGCGAGATACAGGCGGCGTTCGAAATCGATGTCGGTCCAGCCGTTCGTCCTGCCCATGAGGACCTGCTGGATCTCGGGCATCGTCTCGCGGGCCTTGTCGCCGAGGCAGCGGGTGTTCACGGGCACGGACCGCCAGCCGAAGACGTGGATGCCGAACTGCGCGCAGGCCTGCTCGATGATCGTCTGGCTGGCGCTGATCTGATACTTGTTGCCCCGGGGCATGAACACGACGCCCACGGCGAGGTCGGAATCCTCCACGAGCTTACCCCCGAGCTTCTCGACTTCTCGGCGGAAGAGCGCGTGCGGGATCTGGGTCAGCACGCCCGCGCCGTCGCCCGTCTTGGCGTCGGCATCAAGGGCACCACGGTGGGCGAGGTTGCAGAGCGCCTGGATGGCGTAGTCCAGGATCCGGAATTCCTTTTTGCCCGAGATGTTCGCGACGAACCCGACGCCGCAGGCGTCGTGCTCGAACTCGGGACGATACATCGATTCAGGGAGACTCGGATATTTGGTGTTCATTTTTCAGGGCGGTAACCTGATGGGCGGGAAGTGTTGGGTTGCGTCGCGAATTCGTGCAAAAGGATTTTGGGTCCGCGCCGCGAAATCCGTGCCACCCGGATTCCGCCTTGATTGTCCCCGGCGGCCGCACAGATTCGGCTCCGCGATGAGCGAACCGCGTCCAGCTGAGCCGGTGATGCTGACGGAAAGCCGGAGGCTGGCGTTGATTTCACTGCTCGGAGACGAGGATGACGCCGTTGCCCACACCGCTTCCGACCATCTCAAGGCCTGCGGTCCGGTTGCCTGCGATTGGTTGAAACCGCACCTCTTGAGCAACGATGCCCACCTGCGTCGTCGCGCGCGGGCCATTGTTGCGCACTTCACCCGGACCGAGGCGGACAATGCGTTCCTCGGATTCGCCCTTCAATCTGGCGAGGAGCTCAACCTGGAGCAGGGCGTGTGGCTGCTGGCGCGAACCCAATACCCCGATCTCAACGAAGCCGCCTACAACGCCCAACTCGACGGGTTCGCGGAAGAGTTGGCCGCGAAACTGCCGGTCGGCGGCGATTCCGACACGCTGATGGCCGCGGTGAACGAATACGTCTTCGATGAGCTCGGCTTCCACGGCAACCAGGAGAACTACTACCAGCCGGAGAACAGCTACCTGAACAAGGTCATCGACCGCCGCACGGGAAGCCCGATCAGCCTGTGTGCGGTCTACATGTTCGTGATGAAACGGGTCGGCCTGCCGGTTGCCGGGGTCGGGTTGCCCGGGCACTTCATCGTCCGGTTCCAGTCGGCGACGGCGGAGGTGTATGTCGACTGCTTCAACCGTGGCAGACTTTGGACCAAGGCGAACTGCATCAGCTACATCCTCGGCACCGGCCACAACCTCCAGGACGGCTTCCTCCAACCCATCACCCCGCGCCGCATGCTCCAGCGCATGTGTTCGAATCTCCACCAGATCTACTCGCAGCAGGAACTGGCGGAAGAGACCGAGCGGCTTGGCAGGTATCTCGTGGCGTTGGCGAGGTAAGGAAGCCTGCCCATCGGCTTTGGCAGTTCGGGCAGCCGGCAACCTCAATCCACGAAGCTGAATTCGTTCGAGAGGAGGACCACCTGGGCGAGTTGCTCAAGGGGCTTGAGCGGGGTCGGACGGAATTTCGCCTGGTTTCCAGCATCCGCCTTTGATGCCTTCTTGGCCGATTGGGTTGCGCCTGGAGCCATGCGTGTCTTCGCCGGCGCGAGGAACTGTGCCTGGGCGCTCCACTCGACGGCCATCGCCGGATCGGAGGGTTTGCCAAGGAGCCTCACGGTGGGCGCCCAGCCGAAGCTGTCGGAATTCTCGTTCTCGATGCAGTCGACGACGAAGTCGATCGTCTCGCCCTTGGTGACGGCCAGCCTGTCGACGGGCGTGGCGACTTTGCCGTTCTTGATCTGCCAGGTCAGCACGACTCCGGTCCGGCTTGAGACCACGCTGCCGCGGACGCCGTCGCCGGCTTCGCTGCTGCGGGAGAGTTCGCCCGAGACAGAAATCTCTCCTGTGAACGCGGCGGTCCAACGCCGAATCGCGGCGAACTGTTTTCCCGGATGACCTCCTGCGGCGTCGAGCAGGACCCAGCCGAGTTTCTCGTCGGGCAGTGCGTCGCCGCCGCGCCATTGGTTGTCCTTGAACTTGGGCAAGGGCGTGAAGTTCTTCAGGACTCTGGTCGCTCCGTCGAACTCCCCGTAGCCGTAGCTCCAGGGATTGACGTCCACGAACGGCTCCTCGGCCGAGGTGGTGCCGAGGAATGAACGGGCCATGCGCCGTTCGTCGCGTTCCGGGTCGCGCTGCAGGACCCGCTCATAGATCAGGTCGATCTGCTGGTCCGGCGTCTTGGACGCCTTCTCGGCGTCGGCCGCGAGCGCGCGGGCCTGGTCGACGATGAACGGGCTGTTCATCAGGAAGAGCGCCTGCTGCGGAACGGTGGTGTAGAAGCGCTGCGGCGTGGACACGTCGGGGCTGGCGAAGTCGAACGTGCGGAACAGTCCAGGGAGATTCTGCCGTTCGATATAGGCGTAGACCGACCGGCGCGTGGGGAAGGGTTCGACGGTGATGTCGACCGCGTGCCCGCCCATCGTGATATCGAGGCGGCCCGCGGCGCTGAGGAAGGAATCGCGCAGGGCCTCGAAGTCGAGCCGCTGGCGGTTCTGTTTCCAGAGAAGGTTGTTCAGCGGATCCTTGGCGAAGAACTTCGGGTTCTCGTCGCTCGACTGCTGCCAGGTGGCGGAAAGGAGGATCAGCTTGTGGAGCTTCTTCATCGACCAGCCGTCGGCCATGAAACGCGCGGCCAAGTAGTCGAGGAGCTCGCGCTGCACCGGTGCTTCCGTGCGCACGCCGAAGTCCGCCGGCGTGGTCACGAGAGGCTTGCCGAAGTGGTGCATCCAGACGCGGTTGACCATCACGCGCGCGGTCAACGGGTTCTTCGGGCTGGCGATGGACTGGGCCAGTTCGAGACGGCCGCTGCCCTTCGTGAAGGGCTTGGATTCCGGCGTGGAAAGCACGTCGAGGAAACGGCGCGGGGCGACGTCGCCGGGTGTTCCCGGATTGCCGCGCTTGAAGACGCGGGAGTCGCCGGGGTTGGGGTTGTCGGCGAGCGCCATGGCGCGGGGCGGGGCGCCGGGATGGGTCGCGTCCAATTCGTCCACCTTGCGCTGGAGGGCACGGACGCGTTGCTGGGCGGGCGTGTCGAAGGTGCGACGGACCTCGTCGTCGCCGGGATTCGCCGGCGAACCGTCGGCGTAGAGGAACAGCCGGAGCTGCTCGGCGTTCGCGTCGTCGAGCGCCTTGGCCTTCTTGCCGGAGGCCTCCTTCCACTGGCTGTCGATGCCGCCGAAGAGTTTGTTGTAGGCCTCGGCGACGTCCTTCAACGACGCGGGCGGCGGATAGAACGCCTTCGCGAGGAGCGGATTGATCTTGGGGTTCTCCGGAAGCTGGTTGGCGATGCCGGCCGCCTTGGCGGCGAAGTCGGATTCAGGTAATGCGGCGAACTCGAACCAAGGTGCGAAGAGCGATTCCTTGTTGGTCTGCCATTCCTTCGCCTTGTCCGCGAAACGACGGGCTATGCTGGGCTCGAGCTTCGCCTCGCGGGCGAGCTTCTCGATCTTGTCGCCGTTGTTCGTCAACGAAAGCTGATAGGCGACGTGGAGGTAGCTGCCGATCAGGCCGCGCACCCTGGCCCTGGCTTCGCCGAGTTTGGTGGCCTTGAACTCGTCCAGTTCCGCCACGCGCTTCAAGCGTTCGGCCTCGTAGGCGGGGAACTCGGGCGGGATGGACGCCTTGCCGAGGAGCGGCTTTTCGGTCGGCTCATGGCTGCTGTTGAACACGCCGTAGAACGCGTAGTAGTCCTTCGCCGAGATCGGGTCGAACTTGTGGTCGTGGCACTCGGCGCAGCCGAAGGTGCTGCCGAACCACGCCGCGGCCACGCTGCGCACGCGCTCGGCGCCGTATTTCGCGAGATACTCCTTGGGCTGCGCACCGCCCTCACGCGTCATCATGTTGAGCCGGTTGTAGCCGGTGGCGACGAGTTGCTCGGTGGTGGGATTTGGCAACAAATCGCCGGCGAGCTGTTCGAGCGTAAACTGGTCGAAGCGTTTGTTGGCGTTGAACGCCGCGATTACATAATCGCGATACGGGAAGATGCGCTGGTTCTGATCGCCGTGAAAGCCGACCGTGTCGGTGAAGCGTGCGACATCGAGCCACCACACGGCCAGGCGTTCGCCATGGCGCGGCGAGGCGAGGAGCCGCTCGATCTGGCGCTCGTAGGCGCGGGGCGCGGCATCGGCAAGAAAGGCGTCCGTCTCCGCCGGCGTCGGCGGCAGTCCCGTGAGATCAAGCGAGACGCGGCGGAGCAGCCGGGATTTTTCCGCCGCGGGCGAAGGCGCGATTTTTTTTTCCGCGAGCCGGGCGCGGATGAAGGCGTCCACTGGATTTTCGATTTTCGGTTTGTGATTTTCGATTACGGGAATCGAGGGACGAACGAGCGCGGCGTAGGCCCAGTGGGGTTCGTAAACAGCGCCCTCGGCGAACCAGCGGCGGAAAAGATCCTTCTGTGCCGCGCTGAGTGTCTTGTGCGCCTCCTCGGGTGGCATCGGGTCCTCCTTGTCGGTGATGCGGAGGATGATTTCGCTCTCGTCGGGCTTGCCGGGCACGATGGGGATGACGCCGTTCTTCGTCGGCTTCAGCGCCTCGTCGCGGAGATCGAGGCGCAGGCCGGCCTTGCGGCTCTTGGGGTCGTTGCCGTGGCAGTGGAAACAGGTGTCCGACATGATCGGCCGGATGTCGCGGTTGAACATCACGCGCGGCGCGGCCGGCGTCGCGCCATGGACGAGCGGCAGAAAACCGAGGGCGGGCAGGAGGCGAAGCGCGGGACGGAGCATGGTGGGGCGCGGGGATGGGATTGGCTTCCAGAAAGCGATACGCGATCCGTGTGCGGTCAACACCGCAGAACGTTCAGTGGGGCGCGGGGGC
>JAYVSO010000022.1:0-4094 GCA_043775315.1 Verrucomicrobiota bacterium | reverse complement strand
TGTCGTTGATCAGTTCGCCCATCGTGACGCTGCCGACTTCCACTTCGTAATAGCCCGGCTTCTGCACGTCGCCGCTCACGCAGAGGATGCGCGTGCCGGTATTGTTGGGCTTGCCGAGCTTCGCGTATTCCGCACCGCCCATCGCGACGATGTGCTTCACGTCGCAGAGTGTCTCGACGTTGTTCACGATCGTCGGGCACTGATAGAGGCCGAGCACGGCGGGAAAATATGGCGGCTTGATGCGCGGGTAGGCGCGCTTGCCTTCGAGCGATTCGATGAGCCCGGTCTCCTCGCCGCAGATGTAAGCGCCCGCGCCGCGATGCACGTAGATTTCGCAATCAAAACCGGAGCCGAGGATGTTTTTGCCGAGAAAATTCCGCGCGCGGGCTTCGGCGAGCGCCTTTTCCAAAATCTGCGCGCCCTCGGGGAACTCGCCGCGGATGTAGATGTAGCCAAGCTTCGCGCCGACGGCGAAGCAGGAGATAATCATGCCTTCGATGAGCTGATGCGGGTCCTGATGGATGATGTAGCGGTCTTTGAAAGTGCCGGGCTCGGACTCGTCGGCGTTGCAGATGAGGTAAATCGGCTTGCCGCTGCGGCGATCGACGAAGCTCCACTTCAACCCGGCCGAGAAACCGGCGCCGCCGCGGCCGCGCAGGCCGGACTTGAGGACTTCGTCGCGGATGACTTCCTGGGAGGTCTGCTTCTTGCCGTCCGGAAGTTCGCGGGGTGCCGTGGCCAGAGCCTTCTTCAAGGCCTCGTAGCCGCCATGGCGCAGGTAGCACTCCATGTCGGGGGCGTAGCCCGGCAGGTCGGCGTTTTTGAGGATGAGTCGAAATTCTTGCGGCATAATCAGTCTGTCGCCTTGACTCCTAAGGCAGATTTTTTACCGTCCACCTCCCGTCGGTGCCAGATAGTGTAACGGTAGCACAAGAGATTCTGAATCTCTTTGTCATGGTTCGAATCCATGTCTGGCAACCACTTCATCGCTTTCCCTTCTCCAGAATCGCGTCGGCTTCCGTCTTTCCCGCCTTGGCCACGATCTCTTCGTTCACCATGACGACGGGCGCATTGCCGCAGTCGGCTAGGCATTCCACGAACTCCACGGTGAACTTCCCGTCCGGCGTGGTCTGCGGAACGTGCGCGTGGGAATCGAGGCCGAGCTTCTCGCAGAAATGGGTCCGCAGGTCACCCGATCCGGCCAGCGCGCAGCTCAGCGTGCGGCACACCTTCACATGCGTCTTGCCGAGCGGTTCCTGACGGAACATCGGGTAGAAGGTGAGGATCTCCTGAACGTTGATCGGTTGCAGGCCGAGTTTCGAGGCGGTCCACAGGACGGCGTCTTTCGAGACGTGGCCGAAATGCTCCTGCAAGGCGTGCAGGAACATGAGGGACGCGCTCCGTTTGACCGGGTAGTGCGTCGCCAGCTCGTCGAGCTCGGCTTCTAGGTTGGCTGGAACGGAAAAGCTCATCGTTTCAGGTCGTTGGTCATCGGTCGCATTCGCCCATGACGAAGTCGAGCGAGCCAAGGATGGCGACGGTGTCGCTCATCATGTGGCCGGGCAGGAGCTTCGCGAGGATGCTGAGGTTCACGAACGACGGGGCGCGGATCTTGAGGCGATACGGAGTGCCGCCACCCCGGCTGTTGATGTAGAAGCCGAGTTCGCCCTTGGGATTCTCGGCTCCGAAATAGACTTCACCCTTCGGCGCGTTCACGCCCTGGGTCACGAGCATGAACTGGTGGATCAACTCCTCCATGCCGGTGAGGACCTTGTCCTTGGGAGGAAGCACGGTCTTGCCGTCGGGGATGTTGATCGGACCGCCCGGCAGCTTGTCGATGGCCTGACGGATGATCCGTAGGCTCTGACGCATTTCCTCCTGACGGACGAGATAGCGGTCGTAGCAGTCGCCGACGGAGCCAATGGGGATCTCGAAGTCGAAATCCTTGTAGCAAAGATACGGATGGGCCTTGCGGACATCGAAGTCCACGCCGCTGCCGCGCAGGTTGGGTCCGCTCAGACCGAAGTCGATGGCGTCCGCCTTGGAGATGATTCCGACGTCCTTGGTGCGGTCGACCCAGATGCGGTTCCGGGTGAGAAGCTTGTCGGACTCGTCGATGGCCACCGCGCATTCGTCGAGGAACTTGCGCACGGCCTCGATCCATCCGGCGGGAATGTCCCGGGAAAGTCCGCCGATGCGCGTGTAGCTCGTGGTGAAGCGCGCACCGGTCAGGGCTTCGGCGAGGTTATAGACCGTTTCACGCTGCGCGAAAGTGTGGAGGAAAACAGTGAGCGCGCCGACATCCATCGCGAAGGCGCCGAGGCCGAGAAGGTGGGCGGAAACACGGGCGAGCTCGCAGCAGATGACGCGGATGTATTGGCAGCGCGGCGTCAGTTGGCCGTCGATGCCCATGAGCTTCTCGACGGCGAGGGCGTAGGCGACGTTGTTGGCCAGAGGCGCGAGGTAGTCCAGCCGATCCGTGTAGGGGATGAACTGGGTGTAGGTCATGTTCTCCGCGATCTTCTCGTCGCCGCGGTGGAGGTAGCCGATGTCCGGATCGGCCTTGGTGATGATCTCGCCGTCCATCTCCAGGATGATGCGCAGAACGCCATGGGTCGCGGGATGCGACGGTCCCATGTTGAGGATCATCTTCTCGCCCTGCATTTCGGGAAGCTCGTCGGTGGCTCCGAACGCGGCCTGGCGCTCCGCGACGCGGGCGGCGGGTTCCTTGAAGGCAATTTCCTGGGTGGTGGCCATGGCTTATTCCTCGGGAGTGCGGACGCGCGGCTCGCGTTCCATGCTGTCCTTGCCACCGGCCAGGGTGACGAACGGGCCGCCTTCGAGCGGCGCGCGGCGGGTGAAGGCCACGTCGGGCATTTCGCTGGGTTTGCCGGCGAGCGGAAAATCCTTCCGAAGCGGGAAATACGGGTAGCCTTCCCACATCAGGATGCGACGGAGATCGGGATGGCCGGCGAAGCGGATGCCCATCATGTCGTAGGCCTCACGTTCATGCCAATTGGCGGTGGCCCAGACGCCGGAGATCGTGGGCAATTCCGACTTCTCCTCGCTCACGTCGGTCTTGATCCGGAGATAACTCCGGTGGGTCAACATGCCGTAGAGCTCGTAGACCATGGTCCAACGCGGGTCTTCGCCGTAGTTGTCGATGCTGGAGAGGTCGACGAGGTAGTCGAAACCGAGCTCCTTCTTCGCGAAGGCGCAGACGTCGGCGATCTTCGCCGGGTCCTTCAATTTCAGCGTCACTTCGCCCCGGAATTCCGCTGCGGCCACAAAGGCTTCGGGGAACTGCGCGGAAAGTTTTTCGGCTAGATCTTGGGCCGTCTGGGACATGGGAAATCAGGACTGGGCGACCTTGTGGGGGCGGCCGGTTTTTCCGGTCAACGCCGTTTTGGCCACGACTTCGTTCTGGCACTTGATCAGGGCGTCCAACAGAGCCTCGGGGCGTGGAGGACAGCCGGCGACGTAGACGTCGACCGGGATGATGTTGTCGACACCCTGGAGCACCGCGTAGCTGCGATACATGCCGCCGGTGGAAGCGCAGGCTCCCATGGCGATGACCCACTTCGGCTCGGTCATCTGATCATAAATCCGGCGCACCGCCATGGCCATTTTGTAAGTGACGGTTCCGGCAACAATCATGACGTCCGATTGCCGGGGGGAAAAGCGCATGACTTCCGAGCCAAATCGTGAGATGTCATACCGGCTGGCTCCGGCCGCCATCAGCTCGATGGCGCAACAAGCCAACCCCATGGGCATGGGCCAGAGGGAGTTCTTGAGAAACCAGTTGACCGCGGCATCGACTCGGGTCACCACCACGTCACCCTCAATCTTTGAGTTGTAGCCGAGCTCGGTATTGGTTTGCATAAAGTCAGAAACGCGCGACGAACCGCATTGTGAGAAAAAACTAATCAGGGCTCAAAGGGCAGGCAAGTGAATTTGTGAATTTTTTCACAAGCCTCTCTGCAGACGGTTTCTTCGAGAGCCTCCCCGGCTCCGCGACCGCGCATCGGGACGTTGAACCCGGGAGCGCCGGCAAGGATACCGACGCTCCCAGGAACGGTTCTCGGAGAGAGATG
>JAYVSO010000021.1:0-40888 GCA_043775315.1 Verrucomicrobiota bacterium | reverse complement strand
GATTCGCCAGGCATTCGACGGTGATCTCCTGCCCGATTTCGCAGCGACTCAAATCCGGCGTTACCAACGGTCCATCTGCTTTTGATTCCGAAAGGCTTTCTGCTTCTTCCTCTGGAAAGACCAAGCCCTCACGTTCAAACCAGGTCGGGTGAAAAATCCGTGGATTGAAGGAGCCGACGAAGACGATGGACAACGTCTGCTTTACTGGGTTGGGAGTCTGAGCTTCTGCCATCGTGGAGTTTCGAACTGCCAGATCAGTAGAGGCTGAACGCACCTCTGTCGAGAGGTAGATTGGCGTGATTCCCAATCGACGGCTCTGAGGCCAATAAACGGCCGACGCCCTCGCCATGCTGCGTACGCCGGACTGGCAGTAGTTCAACCCCAAAAGCAGGGGAGCGAAAGTCTCCTGATCCAACAGGGATTTTTGCTGTCACTTTTCGTGTCACCCCCGACGCCGAAAACGCCCTGTTTCAGGGTGTTTCACCCTGTTCAATAGAGCAATCTCCACTCCCACAAACAACTCAAAACGAACACGTTGCAACACTGCGAGCAATCGTCAGTCCTGATTATGAGTCCCCTGCTCTAACCGCTGAGCTAAGGGCCCGTGAGCGGGCGCAATGGAACGAGCGCGGAAGGGGCGGGGCAAGCTTGGAGTTCAGGCGGCAGGAATTTTGAAGCCGGTTGAATGGATGAGCCGACGCTTGCTTTCCCATTCCCAGCTGCCAATTCTCGCGCCCTTATTTTTGGCAAAGCCGGTTCGCCGGCCCTTTTAGTCGTCATGAGCATTGAGAACGAGTTCAACCTAGAGTCGCTGTTCCAACCCGCATGGGTGAAGGAAGCGCCAAACCCCAACCGCTTCGCCCGTTACACCGGCGACGAAGGCGCCGAGCGCCCCCGTCGAGGAGGCGATCGTCCCTTCAGCCGTGGACCCGGCGGTCCCGGCGGAGGCGCCGGTGGCGGCAACCGCGGTCCCCGCAGCGATGGTCCCCGTCCGCCCCGGCGTGACGGTCCTCCCGGCGGCGGCCCCGGATCCGGTCCCCGTGGCGACCGTCCCGGGTTCCAGCGTCGTGACGGCGACCAGGCCGAGCGCCACGAGGCGCCGCCGCAGGTCGAGCTCAACATCCAGATCATTCCTGAGGAGAACGGCATCGAGTCCCTTTCCCGGCAGATCAAGCTCACCGGCCGCGCGTATCCGCTCTTCGACATCGCCCAGCTGATCGTCCAGAAGCCGGAGCGCTACAGCTTCAAGATCGAGTCGCGCAAGAAGCCCGATGGAAGCCTCGCCCAGCCGATGTTCCGTTGCGCCCTCGACGACTCCCTGTGGCTGAACGAGGCCGAGGCCGTGAACCACGTCCTCACCAAGCACCTCGCCACCTTCTACCAGGTCGAGAAGACGCCGACGGATCCACCGAAGGGCGTCTACAAGCTGGTCGCCCAGTGCGGCGTCAGCGGCGTGGTGCTCGGTCCGCCGAACTACCACGACTACCAGAACCAGCTGCGCAAGCTCCACACCGAGCGCTTCAGCCGCATGCCGTTCGACATGTTCAAGTCGCGCGTCAAGATGGTGACCGACGAGGTCGTGGTTAAGAAGTGGATCGAAGACCAGAGCTTCAAGACGGAGTTCGTCGCTCTCAACCTCCCCGAAGCCGTGCGGCTCGCCTCTTTAGAGGATGTCCAGCAGCACTTCCGTGAAACCCACCAGGCCAACCTGATCACCCAGATCGACTCCGTGACCATCACGGGCGTCGAGGGCCGGGATGTGCGCCAGCCCCTGCTGGCGCGGGTGCTCCGCTTTACCTGGGAAGACCAGCGCCGGTTCCCGCTCCAGCTCGTCAACGTGCTCAGCGGCCAGCTCGCGTCCCGCGGCCTGCAGTTCTTCAAGGTCAACAAGACCGTCACCCACGTCGCCGTGGCCCGCCCGCACTTCCTTGATCTCGAGGCCAACCCTGTCTCGACCTCCATCAAGAAGATCATCGAGTTCATCAACGCGACGCCCAGGTGCAACCGCAAGCAGCTCGTCGAAACCCTCGCGCCGGCACCGGCCGCCGCGCCTGTGGCCGCCCCCGCCCCCGCCGTCGAAGGCCAGCCGGCTCAGGCTGCCCCGGCTCCGGTTGAAATGACGGGCGCACAGTCGTCGCTCAATGCGGACCTGCATTGGCTCGTCCATCAGGGCCACGTCATAGAGTTCCACAACGGCATCCTGGAGACGGCCAAGAAGCCGCTTCCGAAACCCCAGCCCGCACCAAGGAAGAGGATCGAGCCCAGGCCCGCGCCGAGCGTGCCAGCCGAAGCCGCCGTGGCGGCGGAGTCCGCTCCCGCCGCCACGGCGGAAGCAGCGCCGGTTGCCGAGGCCAAGGCTCCTCCTGTGGAAGCGGCTCCGAATCCGGAAGAGAAGCCCGCTTCACCGCAGGCCTGAGTTCATAATTCCATCCTCGAACACCTTCCCGGCTTCAGCGTCGGGAAGGTGTTTTTTTTACGAGGCATTCACCTCTCAAACGTGGGCGTTGACGGGGTTCCGATTCCAATCAAAGTGGAAGCATGAAAACGACGATCGATATTCCGGAGAAGCTGTTGGAGGAAGCTATGCGGTTTACCGGGGCCAAAACCAAGCGGGAGGCCGTCGTCACCGCCGTCGAGCGGTTCAACAAGCTGAAGCGTCTGGAAAAGCTGAACGCCCGTGTGCGCGGACAGTTCCTTGATTTCATGTCGCAGGACGAACTTGCGAAACTGCGGGCCGCAGACCTTCCGAAAACCGGCAAATGATCCTGGTCGACACATCCAGTTGGATCGAATACCTGCGTGGAACCGAGTCCGAAGCCGGGGACAGGGTGGAGGTGCTCGTCCTCAGCGGCGAGGCTGCCTGGTGCGACATGACCCTGGTGGAACTATGGCACGGAGCCCGGGGTGCGAAGGAGAAGAAGGAGTTGGCCGAGATGGAGAAGGAGATCGACCGGGTGTCCGTCGACGCTGGAGTGTGGAGATTGGCCGCACAGCTGGCGCTGAAAAGCCGTGAAAAGGGCCTCACGGTTCCTCTGAGCGACATCATCATCGCCGCTTGCGCCGTCCGGAACGGTTTGAAGTTGGAGCATGTCGACAGTCATTTCGACAAGCTGCTCCCCGTCGCCCGGGCGCTTTGACGCCTAGGTGGTGGACATTCTATTTGGGTTCAAGCCGCCTTCCGTCCTAACCTGCGTGACCGTTTTCCTAAGATGAAAGTCACCCTGAACTGGCTGAAGCAATACGTGGAGTTCAACTGGTCGCCCGAAGAGCTGACCGAGCGGCTGACCATGCTCGGGCTCGAGGTGGAGGGAGTGCGGAAGTTGTCCGGCGAGTTCGATGGGATCGTCGTCGCGCAGGTCGTCACCCGCGACAAGCATCCGAACGCCGACAAGCTTTCCGTCTGCCGCGTGAACGACGGCACCGGTGAACGCCAGATCGTCTGTGGCGCGCAGAACTTCAAGGCCGGCGACAAGATCCCGCTGATTCTTCCGGGCGCTTCGCTCCCGCCCAAGCCCGGCGACAAGGAGCCGTTCACCATCAAAGTGGGCAAGATCCGGAGCGTTGAATCCCATGGCATGATGTGCTCCCCGGACGAGCTCGGCATCGATCCCGAGGCCATCGGCCACAAAAAGGAGGACGGACTCCTCATTCTCCGCGACGACGCGGAGGTTGGTCAGTCGTTCGCCCAATACCTTGGCCGCAGTGGAAGCGACGTGGTCTATGACCTGGAGGTCACTCCGAACCGTCCCGATCTCAACAGCGTCATCGGCATCGCCCGCGAAATTTCCGCCATCACCGGCAACCCGGTGCGGATACCCGCTGCGACGATTCCGGCGGCGCAGATCGCCGGTGGGATCGACGAATTGGTTTCGGTGAAGATCGAGGCCGCTGATCTTTGCCCCCGCTACACCGCCCGCGTCATCAAGGGCGTCAAGGTCGGGCCAAGCCCTGATTGGCTGAGGTCGGTCCTGGAGAAGGTGGGCCTGCGGAGCATCAACAACGTCGTCGATGTGACAAACTATGTGATGCTGGAGACGGGCCAGCCGCTCCATGCCTTCGACTACCACCTCGTCGCCCAGGGCGCCGGCGGCAAGCCGGCCATCGTCATCCGCCGCGCGTCGGCGGGAGAGAAGTTCGTCACGCTCGACGGCAAGGAACACGCCCTGTCCGCCGACACGCTCTTGATCGCGGACGAGACCAAGGGCATCGCGCTGGCCGGAGTCATGGGCGGACTCAATTCCGAGATCAAGGAGTCGACCGTCGATGTGCTCCTGGAAAGCGCCTATTTCAATTCCACCAACATCCGTCGAACGAGCAAGACGCTCGGCCTGCGGACCGACGCGAGTTATCGCTTTGAGCGCGGAGCCGATATCGGAGCGACCGAGTTCGCCAGTCGGCGTGCCGCGCAACTCATCGTCGAGACTGCGGGCGGCACGGTCGCCGGCGGGGTTGTCGACGCCTATCCGGAAGTCGCCAAGCCGAAGCACATTTCCCTGCGACATCAGAAGGTGAACGATCTCCTTGGGTTGAAGCTGACGAATGCCGAGATCGACACGATGCTGGGCAAGCTGGGTTTCATCCAGGTGTCTCCGGGCGTGTTTGAGATTCCCTCCTATCGTGTCGACATGAAGCGCGAGGCCGACCTGATCGAGGAAGTCGCCCGGCTCTTCGGTGTCGACAAGCTCCCGTCCATTCCGCCGCGCGGCGCCACCGGCACAAACGCCTTCGACACGGTCCACGACCAGTTGGCCGAAGCGCGGCGCATCCTGACCGGCCTCGGCCTGAGCGAAGCCCAGGGCCAGACCCTGATCTCCGACGCCTCGGCCAAGCTGGCTGCGACCGAGACCTCGATCGTGGCGTTGTCCAATCCGTTGAGCAGCGACATGAACGTGCTTCGGCCGAGCCTGCTGCCGGGGTTGATGGATTCCTTGCGTAACAACGCGAACCACCGCGTGCAGGATGTCTCCCTGTTCGAGATCGGCCGTGTGTTCGTGGACAACAACGGCGAGGCCAAAGAAGAGCGCCACGTGGCCATCGCCATCACGGGCCGACGTTCGGCCGGCTTCTGGAAAGGCGAGGAACGCGACGCGGCGGCCGACGTGTTCGATCTGAAGGGACTGGTGGAGGAATTCATCGAGCAGTTCGGCCTGCGCGGCATCGTCTACACGCGGCGACCCGAACCGACCGGGCTCTTCATCGAGTCCGCCGTCATCGCCCTCGGCGGCAAGCAGGCGCTGGGCGAGCTCGGGCAAGTCTCGCCGATCGTCGCGAAGCGGCAGGACATCCGTGGCGCGGTTTTCCTGGCCGAACTGAACCTCGATCTGCTGCTGGCCAGGAGAAATCCGGCCAAGGCCTTCAAGGCGCTTCCGATGTTCCCGTCGAGCCGGCGTGATGTCGCGATGCTCATCCCCGAAGCGACGACGCAGGACGCCGTTCTCCAAGCCGTGAAGCAGGCCAAGGCGGCCAATCTCGAAAGCGTGGAACTCTTCGACGTCTTCCGGGGCAAGAACGTGCCCGAAGGCGAGAAGAGCATGGCCTACGCGTTCACCTACCGGGCGGCGGACCGGACCCTGACCGATGCCGAGGTCAACGGGGTCCACGAAAAGCTCGTGGCTCATCTCAAGCAGGTGCTCGGCGCGACCGTCAGGGATTCGTAGCCGACGGGGAGCATCCAGTCGCCGAACGGGGCAAAGAAAAAGCCGGGCTCCCTTTCGGGAAACCCGGCTTGTCGTTTTTTGTGGTGTTTGAGATCAGGCGGCGTTCGCGGCGCGGCGGCGGCGGAGAACCAGGCCGCCAAGGGTGATGGCTCCGACGCCAAGAGTGCCAGGCAGGGTGACTTCAGGAACCGGAGCTACGGATGGAGTGCGGATGCTGATGTCGTCGTAGGTGGCCCCACCGGGGAGAAGTATCGAGGCCACACCGCTGAAACCGGCTCCTGAAGCGATGAAACCAGGAGTAGTCTGATCAACGGCAATCCTGCCTAGAAGATTGCCCGATGATCCGAAGAACTGGACGGAGATGTCCTCCAATCCGGGCAGAGTTCCGTTCATGCCGAACGAATCGTTGTCCAACCGGGTCGAAAAACCGGTGACGTCGAACAACGTGCTAAAGCTGATCAGAACAGGTTGAAGGAAGGCGTCTAGGGCATGGTCTTTGACGGAAACGGGAGGCGTCAAAGGGTCCAGATCGATTCGCCATTTGTCGGTTCCTAAAATTGGATCGCCGAAGAGGTCCAAGTCGGGTGACAGAACCGCGTAGTCAAAACGCAGGCCAGACGGGGCACCGAGATTTGCGTTGGCCCCGTCGGTCAACGAATCAAAGTTTAAGTTGAATGCGGCTGCCGACGAGGAGAGGCAAGTTCCGCAGGCGGCCAGCACAAGGAGGGAACGAAGCGTTTGTTTCATGTCTCGTGTGGAGTGTTACTTGTTGGAGCCGCCGAGCACCGCCTGCATGGCTTTGAAGAACACTTCCGTGTTGTCGATCACGCCGCTGAAAAGACCGGCTCCACGGCCTTGGGCAGAGACGGGGATGTCCGATGCAGTGTGGACGGCGGATGAACCGGCCACTTGTCCGGTGATGAGGAAACCTCCGGCGACATCACGATTCAAAGGGCCGGTGGGATAGGTGTTCAGCGGCGCCGAGCCGTTGAAAGGCTGCTGGGTGTCACGCAGAGGGCGGGGATTTGTAAGCCAGTCCTCGTAGCGGTCCGCATTTCCGGCGTAACCGATGAGCATCTTGAAATCCGGATCGGTGGTGGTGGGGTATCCGTCGGCGGAGATCGGATACACGGGGAAACCTGCTGCATCATAGTTGCCGACAACCTGGTCGCGCAGAGTCGCTGTTGGATTCGCGTTGGGTCCGGCGGCCCGTGTTTGGAGGCTGGCGTTGGAGACGGTCGAGGCACCGATGATGTTGATGCCACCGCACTCGTGGTCGGCGGTCACAATGAGCAGCGTGTCGGGATTCGTCTCGGCGAACTTGCGGGCGACGCCGATGGCCCGGTCGAACTCGATGGCTTCCTGTATCCAGCGGTCAGAATCCATGTTGTGCGCCTGCTTGTCGATGGAGGCGCCCTCCACCATCAGCACGAATCCGTTGGCATTCTTGTTCAATACCTGGAGTGCTTTCGCGGTCATCTCGTCCAGCATCGGCTGGTCTGGAAAGCCGTAGTCGTCGACAATAGTTGAAGCTCCGCGACGCTTGTCGATCTTGTCCTTGGCGACGTTCATGTTCGAGAAGGAGAAAAGGCCGAGCAGCTTCGTCGTGGCCGGGGCGATGTTGGTCAGCGAATTCGCATCCGGTGCATAGGTGAACCCCGCGCTGACGAAGTTCGCCAATAGGTCGCGCGTCGTGTCGACCGCACCCGGCGTCACGCCCCAGGCCGTGGCCAGTTCCGACGGCAGCACATAGTCCGTGGCGGCGGTGCGGGCGGAGCCGGATGTCGTGGAGGGGAGGAACCATTTGCGCCCACCGCCGAGCAGCACGCGAAGGTCGGCCTTGGGCACCATCTCGTCGAGGTATTGGTCGCAGATGCCGGAGCCCGCACCCCGGTTCTGGGTGTGGGAACCGAACGCGCCCGGCGTGGCGTCGAACACGTCGGCCGTGGTGACGATGCCGAGGGATTTGCCCTGGGTGCGGGCGAGGTATTCACCGACCAGCTCGACGCGCGGGTTGTCGAAGTTGTCCGTGGTGTCATCCGGGAAGACGCCCTGCTGGTTGTTGTTGGACTTGTTGCCGGTGGAGTAGCACGCGGCTCCAGGTGCTGAATCAGTCACGATGGAATTCAAGGAGTGCGTCATGGCGATGGCCGTGTTCGGCATCTTGTCCATCTCCAGGAGGTCGTTGGCCTTACCCTGCTGCACGCCTTGAAGCATGATCCGGGCGGCAGTGCGATGGGCGATGCCCATGCCGTCGCCGATGAAGAAGACGACATTCTTGGCGCGCCGACCCAGCTGGGGAACCGCCACGATCTCGAAGTTGCCGTTTGTGACGACCGTCTGGCCGTCGCTCTGCTGGGCCGTAAGGGTAAAAGTGTGGACGCCGGGCGACGTCAGCGAATAGGCCCGGCGATTCCAGATGGAGGTGTTGACCGGAAGGCCGGCGACGGTGGCGGGGGTGGAAGAGACGGGGCCCGATACCGGCGTGCCATCGACGGAGAATACCACGCCGGTTATGCTCTGTCCGGAGTCCGGCCGGACGGTCGCTTGGAGGTCGAACCGCTGGCCGGGCAGGAAACGAGCGATGTAGGGCGCACCCGGATCCTTGAAAGTGAAGAGCGCGCTCGGCGGAGTCAGACGCGATACCACAGGGGCAGCATTGGCTCCTGCAAAGGAAGACAGCGCGGCGGCAGACAAGAATAGCCTCGAAAGGCTTCGACGATTTCTACGGGATACGGAGGTCTTTGTTTTCATGTTTGGCAGTTGTTTGTTGGCAGGGGAGTGGATCATTGGTCTGAGGAAGGCTTGGCGACTTGGCTGGCAGCCCGAGTCAAGGAACAGCCGCTTCGTTCACGGCTCTTGGGATGGATGCCGCAGGTGCTGTAGGTGGTGGAAGAAGATCCAGACGGACGGTTGAAATCCGACCATCGGCTTCCTCGCGATTGCCGAGGTGAAGTGTTCCTGTGAGCAGCATCAGTCCGGGCGTGAACTGTGGGATCGGAGAAGTTCCCTTTGGCAATGTCACGTGGACGATGGACGCGGGAAGGTCGTCGCAGAACCCATACTCCTTTTCGCAGACGGTGACGGGCATCGCGGTAAGCAAGATCTTCCACGGTGTATAGGTGGACTGGCGCACCATGTAGCCGAGCAGGCGGACATTCTTTCCGTCCAAAGTTTTCGCCTTATCGCTGAACTCCAACCCACGCTCTCCCACCGGGGACTTGAAGATCTCTGCGAACTTCAGATCCGCGACTCCCTCGGGGAGATCAGGAAGCGGCTTGGTTGTGGTTTTTGGGGAGATCTTTGGAACTGCTTCAGATGCTGGCCGTGCCTCCTGGACGAGATCTCTGCGTCTCGATGCCATTTGTGCGTTCGGCTTGGACGAATCCGCCGCGTCAACAGATGCGGCAAGCAAGGCCGCCGACAGGACAAAGAGGGCTTTCATATCTTTCAGGTTTTGAAATTAGGGACCTCGCTTGTTCCGCCTGCATGAAGGACAGGTGACAAATGGAAAACGATCCTCGTTGAGCGTGCAGTCATCGGGAGAAGTTCGGGAAGATGCGGACAGCCGTTGTCCGCGCGGTAACGGTAGCAATAGCCCGATGAACACTGGCCAACCCATTCCCGGTCGCGGAGCCGCCAGCAATCCGCCCAACCGCTTCGAGCGCCTGCATCTCGAACCGGATCTCGACGCGGAGCCTTTTCCGGATGAACTAGAGCAAGGTCCGCCCAGGCCGAAGACGATCTTCTACCGCGATGCCACGCAGACGATCCTCAACAAGAACGACAGCCCGGACATTCCCTTCACCTACAGCCTGAATCCGTATCGCGGCTGCGAGCATGGCTGCATCTACTGCTACGCGCGGCCGTTCCACGAGTATCTCGGGTTCTCGTCCGGACTCGATTTCGAGACCAAGATCATGGTGAAAGAGAACGCCCCTGAGCTTCTGCGGAAGGAGCTTTCCGCACCGCCCTGGCAGCCCCAGAGCGTGGCCATGGCGGGGGTGACGGACTGCTATCAGCCGGTCGAGCGCAGACTGCGGATCACACGTCGCTGCCTGGAAGTGTTCGCAGAGTTCCGCAATCCCGTCGGCATTGTGACGAAGAACGCGTTGGTCATGCGCGACGTCGATGTGTTGCAAGAGCTGAGCCGGTTCAAGGCCACCGTCGTCTACATCACCATCACCACATTGGACGCGGAACTGGCGCGCCGCATGGAGCCGCGGACGGCGTCACCCCGGCAACGGCTGGAGGCGATCCGCACGCTGGCGGCGGCGGGGATTCCCGTCGGCGTGATGGTGGCGCCGGTTGTGCCCGGACTCACGGATCACGAGATCATGCCCATCTTGAAGGCGGCGACGGATGCCGGAGCCATGTCCGCGGGCTACGTCATGCTGCGGCTGCCGCACGCGCTGAAGGAGCTGTTCGAGAACTGGCTGACTCGCTGGTATCCGAACAGCTCCGAGAAGGTGCTCAACCGCATCCGGGCCGTGCGCGACGGCGAACTCTACCAGGCGGACTTCGCGACGCGGATGTCCGGGACGGGAATCTTCGCCGAGCAGGTAAACCAGTTGTTCCACGCCGGCTGTCGAAAGGCCGGGATCGGCGGCCGGCGGACGCATCTTTCCGTGGATTCCTTCCGCGTGCCTCCGAAGCAGGGTGACCAGCTCGATTTCAAACTCGGCTGACTACGGTCCCGCCGAAGAGATGCGACTCAGGTTGAGCAACGGAGACGGTTGTCCCGTCAGACTTCCGTGCGGGACAGACGGTTCGACAGTTGCCCGGTTGGAACACGTCGGCCATCTTCATATCCTTGATGGCGACAATATCACAGCAAGTCGTATGGCGACGGTGGCTCAAGGAGCCCCTGGCGTTGGCTGTGGCATTTTCGTTGTTCCTGCATGCGGGCGGCTATGGGACCTACCTGATCGGTAAACATCTCGGCTGGTGGCAACCGAAGGGCATTCCCGCGTGGCTGCAGGCTTTGCAGAACTTTCTGACGCCAACCCAGAAGGCGATCCAAGCGCGCTTGGCGGCCCAGCAACAAGCCCAGGCCTCTCCGGCTTCGGCACTGACTTTTCTGGATGTTGACCCTCTGGCGTCGACGACCCCGCCGGAGAAACCTAAGTTCTACGGAGCCGTGGATCAGCTCGCGGCGAATCCCGACCTGACGAAACCCTCTGAAGATCCGAATGTGAAGGGTCGTGTGCAGCCGCTGGTCAAGGTGGCCGAAAGCAAACCGCGCGGGAAACGGTCGGCCGAAGAGGCGAAGAACGTCCCGCTCCAGCCATCGGTTCCACAGCCTCCGACGACTGCTCAGCCCGACGTGAAAGAGTCGGATGTCACCTCGCCGACCAAGGCTGGAAAGAAGAGCCAGCAGAGGCAGGGCGGCGAAACCCTGATGGCAAAGGCCGAGCCCAGGACCGTTGATGGAACCGCGACCGGCGAGGTCGGGGAAGGCCTGGCCGAGTCGGCTCAGCAGCCGAGACGTCCGCGTTCGATTGCCGAAGTGAAGGCGCGTCAACAGGGTGGAGATCCGACTGAGCGAACGCAGATCCAGGGTGGGGTCTCGAACAAGGGCCGCCTCGGTTTTGATGTGCAGGGCTCCAAGTTCGGGGCCTACGACGCGGCGTTCATCGATGCCGTTCGCGAGCGGTGGTTCCAGATCCTCGACAGCGTCTCTGTCAACCAGGTGGGCGAGGTGCAGCTCGAGTTCAACCTCGCGTCCGATGGCCGCATCACCGACATGTCGGTCAAGAAGTCGAACGTCAATCCGGCCCTGACCCTCTACTGTCAGAGCGCGATCATCGACCCGGCGAAGTATCCCGAATGGCCGCGCGAGATGCGGCGTGAGATCGGGGCCGATCTGCGTAAGATCACCTTCACCTTTTACTACCTCCAATAAACGATCCCGAAAGTCCACGAATGGAAACCGTCATCATCATCCTGCTCATCCTGACGTCGATTGTCGGCCTCACTCTCATCATCGAACGCGCCATGGCCCTCCGACGTGGAAAGATCCTGCCCGAAGTCGTCATGACCACCGCGAAGAACTGCCGCTCCGCCAGCGATCTGCCCATGCTCCGTTCGGTTTGTGAACAGAACCCGTCGCCCATCAGCCGCCTTCTTCTCTTCGCCGACACCCATCGCGACTGGCCGAAACCCGAGACGGCGAACGCGCTGCAAACCCGGGCGCGGCAGGAGGTCGCCGGGATGGAGCGTGGCCTTTTCATCATGGAGATCGTGGTCGGCGCCGCGCCCTTGATGGGATTGGTCGGAACGGTCTACGGCCTGATCCTGCTCTTCGCCAGCATCGGCAAAGGCGGACCGACCAATGACAACAGCGAGTTCGCCCGGGGCATCGCCACCGCGCTCAACGCGACGATGTTCGGCCTGATGGCTGCCATCCCGTCGCTCGTGTCCTGGAGCTTCTTCAACCGGCGCGTGGAGACGCTGGCCATCGAGATGGAGAACGTCTGCGACGAATTCCTGCGTCGTCACGGAGCCGGTGAATCGGGCAACCGCTGAGGAATCACCATGAAGTTCGTCGCCAAAAAGAAGAGGACCACGCCGGGTGTCATCATCGTGTCGTTGATCGATGTGCTGATGGTCGTGCTGATCTTCATGATGATCTCCACCACGTTCAAGAACCAGCCGGCCGTGGCATTGACATTGCCTGATGGACGCAGCGCGGAGAAGGCCGGCTCGGGAGATGCCCAGGTGGTGATCACCGTCCCAA
This sequence comes from Verrucomicrobiota bacterium, assembly GCA_043775315.1. Taxonomy (GTDB): domain Bacteria; phylum Verrucomicrobiota; class Verrucomicrobiia; order Limisphaerales; family CANJSG01; genus CANJSG01. Next base: position 28,492 of record JAYVSO010000021.1, on the reverse strand, counting down.
AGTCCGGGCCGATCTATTACGGAACCCAACCGGTGACGGCTGAACGCCTCCAGGCGCTGCTCAAGGAGAAGGCAGTTGCCGGCAAGAAGATCCCGGTCTTCATCCGCGCGGACACCGAAGCGCAATGGGGAACGGTGCTCAAGGCGACGGAGGCCGCACGTTCCGCAGGCTTCACCGACGTCAAAGCATTCACGAAACCCGGGATCACGGCGCAGTGAGCGACGAGAGCCCTATGACCGGAACCCACCGATGAAAGACAACCGCCGGATACTCTTCGGACTTCTGCTGGTCCAAGTCGCGTGCGTCGTCGGTGCCTTTGCGACGCATGGAATCGTTTCGATCGCCTGCTGGGTGGTGTTCGGCGCGCTGTTCATCTTCAAGTATGTCGTGATGTTTCGACGCTTGAAGAGCGAGGACGGTGATCCGCGCAAGCCGTCCGATCCGACTGGTCCGGGGAATTGACCTCGGCGGCGCCTAGTCTTCCACCGGGGCCACATCCACGCTGACTTTCACTTCGTGCTGACCACCGCCGGTGATGATTCCGCTTACCGGACTGACATCACTGAAGTCCCGTCCGTAGGCGACGGTGATGTGTTCGTCGGCGGGCATGAGGTTGTTCGTGGGATCGAAGTCGATCCAGCCGAAGCTCGGGCAGAATACCGAGAACCACGCGTGGGACGCATCCGCTCCGACCAGGCGGGCTTTGCCCGGCGCAGCATGCGTGCGGAGGTAACCGCTGACGTAGCGGGCGGGCAATCCGAGTGAACGGAGGCTGGCTATCGCCAAATGCGCGAAGTCCTGGCAGACGCCTCGGCGGTGCTTGAGGACCATTTCCAGAGGCGTCGCGACGGTCGTGGCGACGGGATCGTATTTGAAATCCTTGTGGATCCGTTTGGTCAGGTCGAGGACGCCTGCGAGGAGCGGAGTGCCAGGCTTGAAGCTGCCCGCCGCGTAATCCGCCAACTCCATCGACACCCGCAGGAGCGGTGAACTGAAACAGTATTGGTAGGGCTCCACCACTTCGGGAGAAACAGGATCGCGGAAGAGATCGGCTACATTCTCCCATTCCGTGGACAGGCCCGGCACCGGCGGGGTTTGCCGCTTCACGGACACGCGCGACACGGCCGTGATCTCCAGGCGACGGTGGATCTCCTGGATGCCGAAGAAGGCGACGCGATTGCCGAAGTAGTCGGTCCGCCGGTTCCAGACGGTGGGCTCGGGGAGGATTCGCAGGGTGAAGTCGTGCCGGTTCTGAACCTCCGTCATGCGTGGTTTCAGCCGCGCCGCATGGTGAGAGACCGTGACCGCCTCGGAGTATTCATAAACCGTCGTGTGGGTGATGACGTAGTTCATGCGCCTCCTGCACGGGAAATGGCCGAGTGGGCGAAGTAGTTCACGGCGATGGCGTCGGACAGTTTCGGCATCGCGTCGATGACGTCCTGGAGCACGGCGCCGACTTCGCTGTCGTGCCAGTCGCCGGTCTGCCGGCTCAGCGGCCGCGGGTCCATCAGGCGAAGACGGGTCAGGCATTGCAGCAGCACGCGCTGGGTCTCGCTCGGAAGCGCGTTGTCCTTCTGCTGCGGCAGCCGTTCGACATGCTTGGACATCTGGTCGAGCTGGAACCGGAGCGAACGCGGGTTCGTATCGTCGAGCATCACGAGGTCGTATACCGCCGCGATGTTCGGCATGAGGTTGTAGCGGCTGCGGAAGGTGATCGTGCTGTCGGCCACTTCGAGCACGGCTTCGAGCACGCTCGGGTTGTCCGCTTCCGGGCTGCGGAGGGCGGAATCGAGGAAGTTGCAGAGGTAGATCGTGCGCTCGATCCGCATGCCCATGTCGAGGAACCGCCAGCCCTGCGCACGGGTCATGTTTTCGCGGGCGAGACCGTGAAACGCGGCGATGCCGAGGAGCAGTTGGTTTATCACGCCCACGGCGTCGCCCGCCAGCAAGGCCAGGTTTGCGGTCGGAGTGGCGAGCTTCTCGCCGAGCTGGCTTACGGAACGCCAGAGGTCGTTCGAGGTGCGGTCGCGGATCACCATGGCGAGCCGCTGGAGATTGTCGGTGATGCCCCGGAGCGAACTGCGACGTTCGGGATCGAAGATCGCCGCGAGAAGTTCCGCTTCCAGCGCGGCGGGATTGCTGCGGAGTTCCGGCTGGTCTTCCAGGGCGCCGATCTGTCCCTGCTTAAACAGCGTGATCAGGAGAGGCTCCAGCAAGGGCGCGGCGCTGCCGGCGCTCTCCGGGTTGAAGCGGAGCAGGGTGCTCCGGAGCAACCGGGCAGTGGCGTCGCAACGTTCGGAATACCGGCCGAGCCAGAAGAAATTGTCGGCCATGCGGCTTGGCAGGTTGTTCCCGACGCGGCGGAGTTCGACTTCCTGGCTGGACGTCTGGAGCAAGGTCACTTCGTCGACCGGCTCCTCGCTCAGGATCCACGTGTCCTTGCTGGAACCGCCCTTCTGCATCGAGATGAAACGGCCGTTCGCGCTCGGCGCGAGACGGGTCAGTCCACCGGGCATCACCTGATAGCCGTCCTTGGTCGCGACGAGATAGACCCGAAGACCGACGGGCCGGGCCGAGAGGGATTCACCGTTCCAAGACGGCGCCGTGGCGAAGCGCACGCGCTCCTGCCCGACGAACAAGTGCGGCTGAAAGCGGATCTGCTTCTTCAAGGCCTCCCGTTCTGCGCCCTCGAGGCGTCGTTCCGGGTCGCTTCCCTTGAGGTGGGTTCGGAAAGCGGGTTTGACGAACAGATCGTCCAGGTTTTCCAGGACGTAGGACTGGGCCGATTTCTGGCCGCACCACCACGTCGCCACGGAAGGAAGCTTGAGATCTTCGCCGAGGATCTGGCGCGACAATCCGGGAAGGAAGGAGAGGAAGGCCGGGCTTTGCAGGATGCCGGTGCCGAGAGCGTTGGCTACGGAAACATTGCCCGCGCGGAGCGCTTCGACCAATCCGGGGACGCCCAGCATCGAGTCGTTGCGGAGATCCAACGGATCGCAGAATTCGTCGTCGACGCGGCGGAGAATGACGTCGACAGGTTCCAAGCCGCTGAGCGTTTTCAGGAACACGCGGTCGTCGCGGACGGTGAGATCCTGGCCTTCGACCAAGGCGTAGCCAAGATATCGGGCCAGCCAGGCCTGTTCAAAGTAGGTCTCGTTGTAGGGCCCGGGTGTCAGCAGGACGACACGGGGATTGTCCGTTCGACGGGATGCCATCCCTGCGAGGGTTCCCTGAAGTGCACGGAAAAATCCGGCGAGCCGTTGCACATGGCAGTCGCGGAACGGTTCAGGCAAAACGCGAGATGTGACGAGGCGATTGGCCAGGGCGTAGCCTGCGCCCGTCGGGATCTGCGTGCGGTCCGAGATGACCCACCATTGGCCATCGGGCGAGCGGGCGAGATCGGCGGCGTAGAGGTGAAGGAACGTGTCGTTCGGTGGGCGCAGTCCGTGGCATGGCCGCAGGAAATCCGGCTGCCCGAAGACCAAGGCCGGCGGCAGCCAGCCGCTGCGGATCAAGGTCTGCGCGCCGTAGCAATCGGCGAGGACCTTGTCGATGAGCGTGGCTCGTTGGATGAGCGCCTTTTCCAAGGAACGCCATTCCTGATGGCCGATGACGAAGGGTATCGGATCCAGCTGCCACGGCCGCTCCATGCCGCGCGGATCGCCGTAGACGTTATAGGTGATCCCCTGTTCGTGGATGATTCGCCGGCCTGTTTCCCAGCGGCGTTGGAGATCGTCGCCGGAAAGGCGGCCCAGGGCATCGAGCAGCGGGATGTAGGCGGGCTTGAGCTCGCCATCACGGTCCATGAGCTCGTCGAAGACCCCCGATTCCGGGGCGTAACCTTCGAGGAGCTTGGCAGTGGCTGATTCCGTTGAAATGTCGGCGGGCTTGGCCGTCATGCGTCGCGGAGTGACTACTGGATCCGGCTTCGGGAGGCCAGTTCCGTCATTCGACTGCTGCTGGGAATCAGCCACGCAGGTCGAGTGTGAACGGAAGATCGGAGTTCACCGGCTCAGTCGGCGGCACAAACGGCCTCTGGGTCGCGCCCTGTGTGAAGAATCGCGACAGACGACGGCTCTCGGCCTCGTAGCTGTTGACCGGAAACGTATCGGGGCTGAGTCCGCCTGGATGCGCGACGTGGTATTGGCAGCCGCCGAGGGAGCGTCTGTTCCAAGTGTCGTAGAGGTCGAAGACGAGCGGCGCGTGGACGCCGATGGTGGGCTGAAGGCAGTTGGGCGGCTGCCATGCGCGATAGCGGACGCCCGCGACGGCTTCGCCGTTAATGCCGGTGGAGTGGAGCGGGATGCGGCGGCCATTGACGGTGAGGGCGAAGCGGTCGCCCACGAGGCCTCGGGCCTTCACCTGCAACCGTTCGAGCGAGCTGTCCACATAGCGAACAGCCCCGCCGGCCGCTCCTTCTTCGCCGAGGACATGCCACGGCTCAAGGGCGGTGCGGAGTTCGACGTGGACGTCGCGTTGGGCGAAGTCGCCGATGCGGGGGAAGCGGAACTCGAAGTGCGGCGCGAACCAGTCGAACTCGAACGGGTATCCGGAGTCTCGCAGGTCGCGGACGACGTCCTTGAAGTCAGTCTCGCAGAAATGCGGGAGCATCCAGCGGTCATGGATGTCGGTGCCCCAGCGGACGAGGTTGTTCGTGTAGGGTTCCCTCCAGAACTTGCTCACGAGGCCGCGCAAGAGCAGGTGTTGCGCGAGGCTCATGCGCGCGTGTGGTGGCATCTCGAACGCACGCATCTCGACCAGCCCGAGCCGGCCGGCGCTGCCGTCGGGCGAGTAGAGCTTGTCGATACTAAACTCGGCCCGGTGGGTGTTGCCGCTGGAGTCGGTGAGCAGATTTCGGAACAGGCGATCCGACAGCCACGGGGGAACATTCTGGCCGTTCGAAAAACCGATCTGTCGATCAAGTTCCTTGAACGCGACCTCGAGCTCGTAGAGCGAATCGTTGCGCGCTTCGTCGACGCGAGGGGCCTGCGAAGTCGGGCCAATGAACAAGCCGCTGAAGAGCCAGCTGAGGGACGGGTGGTTCTGCCAGTAGGCTATGAGCGAACGGAGCAGGTCGGGCCGGCGTAGAACCGGCGAGTCGGTCGGGTTTTCCGCGCCGATCAGGATGTGGTTTCCGCCGCCGGTGCCGGTGTGGCGGCCGTCGACCATGAACTTCTCCGTGCCGAGCCGGGTCTGCCGCGCCTCCTCATAGAGAACGGTGGTGCGGTCCACGAGTTCGTCCCAGGACTTGCTAGGATGGAGGTTCACTTCGATCACCCCGGGATCGGGCGTGACCTTCAGGACATTGAGGCGTGAATCGCGCGGCGGCGTGTAGCCCTCGATGGCGACGGGGGTCTGCAGCTGCTCGGCGGTGTCTTCCACAGCGGCGACGATTTCCAGATAGTCCTCCAGCGTGGCGACAGGCGGCATGAAGACATGAAGCTTGCCATTGCGGGGTTCGACGCAAAGCGCGGTGCGGACAATCCATGAGGCGGATTCGCCGGTCTTCGGCTGGCGTGTCGGGTCGTCTCGGAGCGCCTGCTTCCTGGCGTCGTCCGCGGTCTGGCCGCGCTGGCGGAGTGCGGCGGCATGACGGCGGGCGGGCGTTTCCGTGCGCAGATAGCGTTGGCGAAACTCGTCCGCAGACGGCAACGGGGGGCGTTCCGCCGTAGGGTCGAGCTCGTTGATGTAGGGGTAGTCCGATTTCGTGACCCAGGGCAGGGAATCGAGCGGCAGACGCAGGCCCATCGGGGAATCCCCTGGCGCGAGATACATGCGTTCTGATCGGAGGAACCAGGGGCCGCTGACCCAGACGGGCGCGTGGTTGTTCCAGGCCCGCTGGATCGGCAGCGCATGGCCGACGACGCTGTCGAGGCCCTTCTCCAGAATCTTCGCGAGACGGACGCGCTCCTCCTCGTCCTTCAAGCTGGCCTTGTGCGGATCGATGTTCGCGGGGAGGCGGCGCTCCTTCCACACGTGGTGGTAGGGGTCCTCGAAGCCGGGGATGATCCATTTCGGATCCGCACCGAGGCGGTTGCTCAGGGCGTTGATGAACTTCGAGGAATGGTCGATGCCGTGCTTGTAGTTCGCCGACTCCTCGGCGATCAGGCTGTCGCGCTGCCAGATGGGCTGGCCGTCCTTGCGCCAGTAGCAGCCGAAGGCCCAGCGCGGGAGCGATTCGCCGGGATACCATTTTCCCTGGCCGTAGTGGACGAGGGAATTGGGCGCGAACTTTTTCCTGAGCCGCTTGAGCAACGTGTCCGAGAGATTGCGTTTCTTCTGCGAGATGGCGGTGAAGTTCCACTCCGGGCCGTCCGGATCGTCGATCGAGATGAACGTGGGCTCGCCGCCCATCGTGAGGCGGACATCGTGCTTCGCAAGGTCGTCATCGATGACGTGGCCGAGCACCTCGATGTCGTCCCATTGCTCGTCGGTGTAGGGCTTGGTGACGCGCGGTGATTCGTAGATGCGCGTGATCTTCATCTCATGATGAAGATCCGACTCGCACTTGTCCACCGCGCCGGTCACGGGCGCGGCGTTGCTGGGCTCAGGCGTGCAGGAAAGCGGGATATGGCCTTCACCGGCGAGCAGGCCCGATGTCGGGTCCAAGCCAATCCATCCTCCGCCCGGCAGATAGACCTCGCACCAGGCGTGCAGGTCGGTGAAATCCACCTCGGTGCCGCTCGGGCCGTCGAGCGATTTCAGGTCTGGCGCGAGCTGGATGAGGTAGCCGCTGACGAAGCGCGCAGCCAGTCCCATCGAGCGCAGGATCTCGACCAGGAGCCAGGCCGAATCCCGGCATGAACCGCTCAGCTTGGTCAGAGTTTCTTCCGGCGACTGCACGCCCGGTTCGAGACGGATCGTGTATTTGACCGTCTTCTGGATGCGCTGGTTGACCTCGACGAGAAAATCATTCGTGCGCGCGCCCTTCAGCAGATATGCCGCCATCAGCTCGTCCACCAGCTTCAGCAGGCACGGCGTGGGGGTTGGCAACTCCATGAAGGGGGCGAGCTCTTTCTTGAGCCCCGTATCATAGGCGAACGGATACTTCTGTGCGCTGTCCTCCAGGAAGAAATCGAACGGGTTGTAGACCGACATTTCCGCCACGACCTCCACCTCGACGCTGAACTCCTTCATCTTGTCGGGGAAGACGAGACGGGCGTTCCAGTTCGCGAAGGGGTCCTGCTGCCAATTGATGAAGTGCTCGCCGCCCGTGATCTTCTGCGAGTAGCTGAGGATCTTCGTCCGGCAATGCGGCGCCGGCCTCAAGCGGACGACATGCGGTCCATGCCCGACCGGCTTGTCGTAGGTGTAGTGGGTCTTGTGGTGGAGCGCGACGTGGATGGACATGTTTGGGAAGAGGAATGACGAAGGACTAAGACCGAATACCGAATGGGAAATGCGGTCCGATAGGTTTGGTCGACTTCGGGTTTTGGCCTTCTGGCTTCGTCATTGGCGCGAAGCGCGTCTGCTGCTGCTGTTCCTCCTGCTGGACGAAGATCTCCTCGTCCATGGTCTTGATCGATTGGAAGAAGTAGGCGGTGAAGATGGCCGCGCCGATGGCGTTGAGCTTGAGCTGGAGATCATCGAGATACTGGTGCAGTCCGCGCTCGAAGACCTCGTCGATGGTGCAGAACTGGACCTCGGCCAACAGACGACCTGTGAGGCGTTCGGCCTCGTTGCTGAAGCGGCCTTCGGGGACGCCGGAGATCTTCCGCAGGGAATGGTTGAACTGCGCGATGCAGACCTTGAACGAGCGGGGGAAGTCCTCGGAGAGAAGGAGGAATTCCGCGACCAGCCGGGGATGCACTTCCGCACCGTGGATGGACTTGTAGGCGTCCCAGGCGCTGCAGGAGTTGAGGATGGCGGACCATTCCAGGACCTCTTCCTGGCTGATGGACTTGGGAAATCCCCGCTCCGGCAAGGTCTGGTAGCGGACATCGAGGATCCGGGAGGTCTTGTCCGCGCGTTCGATGTATTTGCCGAGCTGCATGAAGAGCCAGCCCTCGTTCCTCATGAGCGTGGCGTCGGCCATTCCCTGGAGCCGGAGGGACGTGGCCTTGATCTCCTGGAAGAAGTCGAACGGGCTGGAATTCCAGAGGTCGCGCGCCTGCCGCGAGCGGACGAAGAGGTAGAGGCGGTTGATCTCTTCCCAGAACTCGCTCGTGATCTGGTCGCGCACCATGCGGGCGTTCTCACGCGCGTCGGAGATGGACGAGACGATCGAGTTCGGGTTGTCCGGCTGGAAGACGAGGAACTCCGTGACGGTGTGCCCGGTGGCTTTGCCATGGACCTTGAAGAAGGCCTCCTCGTCACCCGTGGCCTGGACGATGGGCAGCCAGTGTTCCGACAGGCGGTGTTCGTCCAGGTCCCGGAAATCGAGCAGGAGCTGGAGGTTGACGTCGACGATGCGCGCGATGTTCTCGGAACGCTCGATGTAGCGGGACATCCAGAAGAGGCAGTTTGCGACTCGGGAGAGCATTGTGGTTTATGATTTATGATCTTCGATTTCCCCAGTCCCGCACGTAGTTGCCCTGGGAAGTCGGGCGTGGAGATCGTCGTATCCTGGAAGCTCGTAGTCCCATGATTCCGGCGAAATATATGAGACGTCACTTGGTAGGCGTTCGTCATTTTTGATCACGAATCTTTGCCACAAAATGTTTCCCATTGCCTGCTCCGTCCATGCTGCCACTGGCCCACGAATGTTCAAAAATACCGACGGCTGTATGAGAAGGGGCGCATTGTCATCCACATGCTGGTGATCGTCGGGATCATCCGACTTTCGTGCTAGTAGCTCGGCAAACTCATCTCTCAGGAACTCAAAGCCGATGCGGCATCCACCAATCATCAACTCCATGTTGAAACGGCCATTTTGGTATACCAACCTCTCTTGAAAGTTAAGGAAAGGTCGTGTTGCGTTGTGGCAAGTAGGCAGCAGGAGCACATCCATTCCGGCCGAGCCAGTTCCCGAGAGTAGTCGCGTGTGCCCTGCCACACCATTGGCCCGGCTTTCCAGGAGTTCAATGAATGCTCGATACCCATTCACCGAACCTAAAACCCAGACGTCGGTATTTTCGCGATAGAGGTTCCACATGGAATACGCCATGGTCGAACGTGCGAAGAGGATGCCAATAAGCGGCTGTTGATCGTCATTCATCGCCGTAGAGCACCCACGTGTCCTTGCTGCCGCCGCCCTGGGATGAATTGACGACGAGCGAGCCTTTGCGTAGCGCCACCCGGGTCAATCCGCCGGGCACGATGCTGATCTTTTCTCCGTAGACGATGTAGGGGCGCAGGTCGATGTGGCGGCCTTCGAAGCCGTTGTCGACATGCGTCGGGTGGCGCGACAAGGAGATCATCGGCTGGCCCACGTAGTTGCGGGGATCGGCCTCGATGGCGCCGCGGAACTTCTCGATCTCCTCCTTCGACGCCTTCGGACCCATCAGCATGCCGTAGCCCCCGGATTCGTTCGCGGCCTTCACGACGAGTTCGGGAAGGTGCTCGAGCATGTATTTCTTGTCCGCCTCCTCGCTGGCCAGGTAGGTCGGGACGTTCGGGATGATCGGATCTTGGTCCAGGTAATACTTAATCATGCGCGGCACGAAGTAATACATGACCTTGTCGTCGGCGATGCCGGTGCCGACGGAGTTCGCGAGGGACACGTTGCCGGCGCGATAGGCGCGGATGAGGCCGGGAACGCCGAGCATCGAATCGCGGCGGAAGACGGTCGGATCGAGGAAGTCGTCGTCGATGCGCCGGTAGATCACATGGACGGGCTGGAGGCCTTTCGTCGTGCGCATGAAGACCCGGGTATCACGGACGACCAGGTCGCGCCCTTCGACGATCTCGATGCCCATCTGCCGGGCGAGGTAGGTATGCTCGAAGTAGGCGCTGTTGTAGGCCCCCGGAGTCAGCAGGACGATCGTGGGATCCGCCACGCCGGCGGGCGCGATGTATTGCAGGGACTTCAGCAGTTCCTCCGCATACTGTTCAACCGGTCGGATGCCGATCTGCTCGAACATTCCCGGGAACGAACGCTTCAAAGCCCGGCGGTTCTCCAGCACGTAGCTCACGCCGGACGGGCAGCGGCCGTTGTCCTCGAGAACCATCCACTCGCCCTTGCCGCCGCGGATGAGGTCCGTGCCGCAGACGTGGATGTAGATGTCCTTTGGGACCTGGAAATTGGTGAACTCCCGTCGGAAATGTTTTCCCGTAAGGATGTAGGAAGCCGGGATGACGCCGTCCTTCACGATCTTCTGCTCGTGGTAGATGTCGTGGAGGAAGAGGTTGAGCGCGGTGATCCGCTGGACTAACCCTCGTTCCAACATCGCCCATTCGCTGGCTGGAATGATCCGCGGGAGCAGGTCGAACGGGAAGATCTTCTCCGTCCCCTGGGAATCCCCGTAGACGTTGAAGGTCACGCCTTGCCGAAGGAAGGCCAGGTCGACCGATTGGCAGCGCTGGGTGAACTCCTTGAGCGTCATGCCCGCGAAGAGTTCCTGGAAACGCTTGTAGTGCGGCCGGACCTCCCCAATTCCGGATACCATCTCGTCGAAAAAATTGTCCGGCACGTATCCCTCGAGGAGATTGTTCGGTTGGTTTGTTTGCTCGGTGGTCATTTCGGGACAGGTGGTCCTTTTCTTACAGCATGGTTCCGGATCGCTTGGATGCGACCGATCTCGCCCTCGTCAACCGAGCGAGCGGCATGGCCTGCTTGGATGGGTTGAGGTTCTTCACGGCCAGATAGCAGGCGATCTTTGGCAGTCTGTCCAGTTCACTGAGAACCGATTAGCAGCCGGCTTGCCGCGTCCATCCGGTGCCCGCAGCCGCCTTGCGGGAAATCGCGGCGCGTCCCATTCTGGGGCCATCGCCATGTTGAACCTCCACCACATCGAGCTGTTCTACTACGTCGCCCGGCATGGGGGCATCAGCGAAGCCGTCCGGCAGATACCCTACGGCATCCAGCAACCGGCCGTCAGCGCGCAGATCCTGCAGTTGGAGGATTCTCTTGGCACGAAGCTCTTCGAACGGCGCCCCTTCAAGCTGACTCCGGCGGGCCACAAGCTCTACGAATTCATCGAACCTTTTCTTGGCAACATCGAGCGGGTCGGGGACGAGATCCGCGGCACGGCCAACCAGTTCATCCGCCTCGGTGCGTCCGGAACGGTTCTGCGTCACCATTTTCCCGAGGTGCTCCGGTCGCTGAGGAAGAAGATGCCCGGCCTAAGGGTCAGCATGCACGAAGGCATTGAGCCCCAGCTGCTGGATTGGCTTCGTCGCCAGGAGATCGACCTCGCGATCACGGTGCTCGACGGCCGGATCCCGGCCGGAATCGATTCCCACCAGATCATCCGGTTGCCCCTGGCATTGCTGGTTCCCAAAGACAGCAGGATCAAAAGCGCGGACGATCTGTGGAAGGCCGACAAGATCGAAGAGACGCTGATCTGCATGTCGGCCACCGAAGCGGTCGCCCGGCACTTCCAGACGGGCCTGCTAAAACTGTCCGTGGACTGGATTCCGAGCCACGTCGTCAATTCGCTCAACCTCGTCGAGACCTATGTCGCTTCCGGATTCGGCATCGGTGTGGGCGTGGAAGTGCCGGGCGTGAAAACCGATCCCGCCATCAGGCGGATCGTCCTCAATGACTTCGAGCCGGTTACCATCGGTGTCATCTGGTCCGGCCCCCGTTCGGAGCTGATCAACGCAATCATCCGCGAGTTCGAGGCGATGGTGCGGCAGCTCGGCAAGGCGTCGGCCTAGTGGGTTCCCAATCCAATGACGGCCATCACGAGCCAGATGCAAAGGAGTGAAAGCATCCCACATCGCGGAACTGTGCCGACGCTGTTTTCAAAGACACCCTGCTTTTTGGCTCCTCAGCGCCCGTTGGCCGGCCACGCGTTGCTCTGGACAACCCGTGACCGTTTGCCCGGTTCCGCCACCACGAACTGCGCCGCCAACCCCAGCTTTTCCGCCAACGGCAGGCCCTGCTCGACACCGAGCACGTTCAGTGCGGCCGCCCAGGCGTCTGCGTGCGCGCAGTCGGAGTGGAGGACGCTGACGCTGACGGTCGTGTGCGTGATCGGCCGGAGAGTCCGGGGATCGAGGAGGTGCGAATACTCGCGGTCCCCGGCGCGCCACGTTTGCCGGTAGGTTCCGGACGTGCCGATCGATTGGTCGCGCAGGGTATGGGCCCGACGCGGGTGCTCGATCGCGATGGCCCAGCTTCCCGAGGCCCGAAGCTCTCCGCCCGACTCGATGAGGAAATCGCGGAAGCCGCGTTCGCGGAGGGCAACCGCCACCCGATCGATCGCCCATCCGGGCACGATGGCGGAGAGATCCAGTTCGACGGTTGGATGAAGCTTCCGAAGCCCGGGCGGTTCCGTTTGAAGCTTTTGCCAGCCGATGCCCGGAGCGATCGCGTCGAGTTCGGCCTGCGATGGTGGCTCGCTCCGGCGCGGAGCCGGACCGAATCCCCAAGCCCGCACGAGTGGTCCCACGGTAATGTCGAACGCCCCGTCGCTCTTGCGGCTGACCTCCTCCGACCAACGGACGAGTTGCACCAGTTCGGGAGGCGCGGGGATCGGTTTGGTGGAGTTGGTTCGATTGAACAGCGCGACCGGGGTGTTCGTTCGCCAATGGGATGTCAGCGCCTCCGCTGATTCAAACGTATCGGCGATCACCCGTTTCAACGCGGCGTTGTCGGGAACCGAACCGCGCAGCTTCACCGTCCACGTCGTCCCCATTGTCTGCCCGTAGAAGGCGATCGGTTCCGCCGCCGGGCCCGGGCCTTCGCGCTGGCGCGTTGCCCCGGTGCCCGCCAGCGCCAGGCCGAGGCAACCCAGAGCCGCCCAATCGCGTGGGCCCCAATGTTCCGACGAGCCGTTCGAGCGAACGAATCGGAGCAGCGCACCCGTCGGACAGCCGAACCGGCAGTAGGCCTGGGGAACGAAGAACGCCGCGCCCAAGCCTACGATCGCGATGGCGATGCTTGCCCAGCCGGCCGTTTTCCAGATCCACGAATCGAAGGGTTCCAGCGCCGATAGCCGCACCGGCACACCCACCACCATTGCCAGCAACGCGCCAGCCAACAGCAGCGCCGGCAATCGTTCGAACCAGGGAGTCCACTTCGACGGGCCCGACGGTCTTGCGTCATTTGAATCGCGATTCCGTCTCAAGACGCGGTGGCCGAGCGCGCCCATCCACTGCTGGGCCGCGCCGTGCGGACAGAGGTGGTGGCAGTAGACCTGTCGCCGGCTGGCCCACGGAACGAACACCGCCGCGGCGGCGAGGAAAACGAGTCCCGGCGCCGCGTGCAGCGTGACGCCGTGGTTCAGCCAGCTTCCGAACAGCGCCAGTGAAAGGATGTCGCCCGACGCCAGACCGACGTAGCCGATGAGCACGGCCTGCCAGGCCAAACGAATCCAACGATTGCCCCGGAGCGACGTGAACGCCATCAGCAGACTGGCGGCGATTACGCCGACGAGCGCCCAGTCGCGCTTTCGCATCAAGGTTGATCCCGTCTTGGCCGGGCCCGTCTCGGTGGTCTGGAAACGCCGCTTCAGTCCTTCGGCGATGGCGAAGCTGGTTTCCGTGGCGCCGCTCACGCCTTCGATCTTCGCCGCCCGAAAATCCAGTGTCGCAAGCGCGTCGGTGGTCCGGCCGACGAACGAATTGAGATACGATTCATCATCGCGGATGCGGTCGACGTAGGAGGCCGTGTCGTAGGTTCGACGGATCTTGAGCCCCGAAACCGTGCGTCCATCGGGCGCGAGCGCGACGAGAAGTTCTGTCGGGCCGCGATAGCCCGCCATGTTGTCCGCCTCGGGCGATGTGCGGAGCGCGAAGCCGAGCAGGCGACCCTGGGAATCGAGGGCGCGGAGGCGGCGTCCGTCGGGTTCGAGGCGAACCGTGTTGGTGATCAGGGTGGCCGCTTCCGCGACCGTGACCGGTTCCGGAAACCGGAGCGAGGTGGCCGCACCGGCGAGCCGCCGCTGGAGACTCTCGGCCACGGCGAAGCTTGTGAGCGTGGCGCCCGCGACAGCCTCTACCCTCGGAGCGGCGTCCTCGCTGGGCCGCCAACCGATGAACGCGTGGAGAAAGTCGGGATCGTGCAGAACCTTTTCGACGTGCTCGGGAGTGTCGCCGGAGCGGAGGAGTTCCACGGCCCTGACGGCCCCGTCCGGGTTCAACGCGACGAGAAGGTTGTTTGGTCCCGAGTAGCCGACGATGTCGTCGGTTTCAGGCGACGTGGTTAGCAAGGTTCCCAGCGGTTCACGGGCGGCGTTGAACACCGTGTTCAATCCGCGGACCGGATCCGTCAGGCGGATCGAGGTCGCACCGGAGAAATGCCTTCGAGCCGTCTCGATCGAGAACGGAGACGGCCGGCGAGATTCCAGCCAGCCGATCTGCCAATGCACCAGCCAGGCGATGGCGCCAAGCACACCGAGGCGGTAGCAGCGGAGGAGCAGTTGGCGGGGTGATGTCACGCGCGAGGTCCCGGTGGCTCAGAGTGGCATCGCGAGCGCGGACTGCGGCGGGATGACCGGCTTGGATTCTTCGATCGTCCAAGTCGTCGAGCCGTCGGCATTGCAGACGCAGTGGGCGGAGAAGAAGCCGCCACGATGTTTCCAGAAGAGCGGCCAGATCTGTTCGCGGTCGGTGGAGGGCAGGGGAAGCTGGTCCAAGCGGCTGCGCGGGATGAACTCGAAGCGTCCCTCGCGATGCGCCGGCGGCAGATCGCGCAGTCGCGGCTTCACCTCGAAGAGGAACATGAGCCAGTGGGCCGAGCCGAGGTAGCCGTGCTCGCTGACGATGCCGGTGAGGTGCAGGTCCTGCGGGCTTAGTTTCAAGCCGGCCTCCTCATCGGCCTCGCGGCAGGCGCAGGCCCAGGGAGATTCGCCGGTCTCGATCTTCAGCTTGCCGCCGAACGGGCTCCAGAGGCCGAGATTGGGTTCCTGCGCGCGTTCGAGCAGCAGGACGTCGTCGGCTTCGTTGAAAGCGTAGATGAGCGTGGCGATTTGGAAAGGAAGTGGGGTCAAGGATCGGGGATCTCCAAGCAGCGGCAAATCTTCCGTGCAAGCAGGTCGGAAATCTCTGTATGACGCGGAACGGGTTCACGGCGTCCTGTTTTCGGATTCCAGTAAATGCTATGGGAACCGCCTTCTCGTTTCAGTGGACATCCGTGTGCCTCGAGATGCCGCACGAGATTCCGGCGTTTCACGGGACTTCTACCAGTTCGGCCCCAGACGGGATGCGGCTTCGGGCGTCCTCCCGCCGATCAATGAAAAGAAGCTCGATGGCTTCCTTCAGGTTTCCGATGCACTCGTCGCGGGTCAGTCCTTGGCCGTTCGCCTCGGGGAATTCGGCGCAGAAGGCGACAAACCATTTTCCGTCTCGAACGACATGCGCGGTGATCGGCAAGTTCATGGTCGGAAAGCTAGTGCTGTTCGTGTCCGTCCTCAATCACTTCCCTACGCAATACAGCGTCCCGCCGGTGCGGATGAAGAGGTTGCCGCCCGAGGGGACGATGGAGGGCCGGAGGCGACGGTCCTCGTCGTCGCCCATGTCGGCCTTGTGCAGGATCTTGAAGCCTTCCTTGCCGGCCGAGACCACGTAAACGTCGCCGCGATGGTTCATGCAGTAGATCTTGCCATCGGCGCCGGTCGGCGTGTTCTCGAAGACCTGAGTGCTGTCAAATTGTCCGGTCCAGAGCGGGGTTCCCGTGTTCGGATCGACGGCGCTGATGGATTTCTTGCCGCCGTTCAGCACGTAGAAGAGGCCCTGGTAGTAGAGCGGCGTCGGCACGTCGGTCGTGATTTCGCGGTTCGATTCGCTGTTCCACTGGATGCCCTTGTCCCCGAGATTGCCGTTGCCTCCGAGCTTGATGGCGAAGACGGGCGCGCCTTTCGGTCCGCACCCGAGCACGACGCCTTCGGCCGCGACGGGTGACGGGACGAGCCGCCAGTGGCCGATGCGGGTAGGGTTCCAGGTGCCCCAACGCCAGAGTTCCTTGCCGGACTTGGGATCATGCCCGCTCAGCATATCGCCGCCGGAGATGAGGATCTCCTCGCGGCCGGCGTGGGTGAAGGGGATCGGTGTGGAGAAGGCCTCGAGCGACTCCTGCTTGGCCTCGGAAGGCCGGACAACCTTGAAGATCTCTTTGCCCGTCTTTGGGTCGAGTCCGAGGAGAAAACTGTCGATCGGTCCGTCGGTCTTGCCCCTTCCGTTGACCGGCATATTCCGCTGGAGGATCTGCTGGTAGAGGATGCCTTTGTGGACCGTCGGGCTGCTGGAGAAGGTCCACTGCATGGCGAACTGGCCGTAGTCCTTCTCCAGGTTCCGTTGCCAGACTTTTTGTCCGTCGAGAGTGAAGACGGCGAGTTCGCCGTTGCCGTAGAAGAAATAGACCCGGTCGCCGTCGGTGGTGGGCGAAGGCGAGGCGTAGTTGCTGTTGTTGTCCCGGTTGAAGCCCACGCCGACTTCGTGCCTCCAAAGCTCCTTGCCGGTCTTCCGGTCGAGGCAGAGCGCGACGACCGTCTTGGTGGCCTTGTCGGTCGAGCTGACGAAAATGCGGTCGCCGAGAACGATGGGAGTCGCGGCGGCGGGCCCGGGCATCTTCGCGGCCCACTTGATGTTGTCGGTCTTGGAGAAGGTGACGGGCAGGTCTTTGGCCGTGGACGAGCCGTTGAAGTCCGGCCCGCGCCAGTGGGTCCAGTCCTGGGCCCGGAGTGGAGCGCAGAAAGCGGCGAGGAGTCCGGCGGCGAGGAGGAGAGAATCGAAGCGGGTATTCATGGCAGGAGGTTTGCGAATGAATCGCGGCCCCGAATCGACGTGTCAAGGCTGGTGGCCATTCAAGCAGAGCGGTCAGCCCATCACCTACGTGTGGTTACGTATGGATTCCCAGGCCTGTTTCGTGCATAAAGCCGGGCAGTGTCATGAGGAACGGAGGCGAATCCGAGGCCCGTTGCGTTCGGATCGCCTGTCCGTCAAGCGAGGCACTTCCAACGTCACATCCAGCATGAACGCAATTTCCCGACAATTTGGGCACACCGTTTTCCTCCGTCCTCGGTCGCGAAGTCGCCATGTTCGCTGGTTGGCCCTGCTATTCGCCCTCGTGCTGGTTTCAGCGGCGTCGGCCGCGACGATTTCGGCCGCGCTGGACTCGACGTTCGCGGTGGGCTACGGCGCGAGCGATCCGTCGGCCTCCCAATACTTCGACCTTGGCCAGATCCAGGCGGTCGCGGTCCAGCCGGACGGAAAGGTGCTGGCGGGAGGGCAGGGGAGGTTCACCAATTTCAACGGCACGCCCATCAAGTATCTCTGCCGCATCAATGCCGACGGTTCGCTCGATACCGCATTCCAGGCCAATCTCGGCGCGAGTGTTTCCAGCGCGGGCGGTGCGGCGGACATCAACGACATCCTCGTCCTGACCAACGGACAAATCCTCATCGCCGGCGACTTCACCACCGTGAACGGCGTGTCGCGGGTGGGCGTGGCCCGGTTGAACTCGGACGGCACGCTCGACACAGGGTTCCTCCCGGGCGGCGGCGGTGTCGGCGGCAGTCCGCTGCGCTACGGCTACGATCTGTCGTTGCAGCCGGACGGAAAGATCCTGCTCGGCGGCGGCTTCACCTCCTATCTCGGAACGCTCCGGCCGTCGGTTGCGCGTCTCAACACTGACGGCACGCTCGACACTTCGTTCAATCCCGCCTTCAGCTCGGGATTCGCGGTGAACTCGGTTGCGGCGCAGTCCGACGGCAAGATCTACGTCGGTGGCACGTTCACGAATTGGGCGGGCGTCAAGACCCCGGGAATTGTTCGACTAAACTCGGACGGCTCGCTCGACGGCTCGTTCCTGCCCACGCACACAAGTCCATTTCCGCAGGTGCAGGCGCTTCTGCCGGACGGTTCGGGCGGCGTCTACATCGGCGGATTCATCGAGGGCGGAACCACCAACAACGTCAGCTACAACTCGCGCTACTTCGCGCGGCTCACTTCCTCTGGCGCCATTGACACGTCTTATCCGGCCGGGGGCGCGCCCAACGGCTGGGTGGCCGACATCGTGCCCTGGCCGGAGGGCGGCATCCTCGTCTCCGGCCGCTTCAACGGTGTGGGTGGACAGCCCCGCGGTGAACTCGCCTACATCGACGCCTCGGGCAACGTCGATCCGACGTTTGCGCCCCCGCCGGTGCTGCCGTCTTTCGGAGACCTCGTCCACATCTACACCGTCGGCGTCGGCCTCGACGGCAAGATCGTGGTCGGTGGATGGTTCACCAACTATCCGAACGGCACCCTGCTGAACGGGCAGAACTACAGCGGCATTGCCCGTCTGGTCGGCGGATACGGCGTCGGACCTGGGCGGCTGCAGTTTACTTCGGGCTTCTTCGTAGACGAAGCGGCGGGCTTCGCGACGGTCTCCGTTTCCCGCTTCGGCGGCAGCGTGGGCGCAGTCTCGGTGACCTACGCGACTGCATCCGGCACGGCGACCAGCGGCGCGGACTTCACGGCGGTGAGCGGCACGCTGTCTTGGACGAACGGCGAATCCGGGATCAAGGCCTTCACCATTCCGATCACCTCCGACGCGGCACCGGAAGGCCTGGAGGCCATCCTCGTGGGTCTCTCGTCGCCCACTGGCGGGGCCACGTTGGGAACTCTTTCCGCCTCCGTCGTGACCATTGTCGACGACGATTCTCCGCCGACGATTCTCGCCCAGCCGCAGCCGCAGTCGGTCTATCTCGGCTTCCCCGTGTTCTTCGCCGTCGGCGTCGGTCCGGGACCGGCGGTCACGTTCCAATGGTATTCCAACAGCGTTGCCATCACTGGCGCGACCAACGCCTACTTCGGCCTGGTCAACGTCCAGACCAACTTTGCCGCCTCGTATTCCGTGCGCGTGACCAACGCGAAGGGCTTCACCGACAGCCTGGGCGCGGCATTGACCGTGAAGGTCCCGGCCGGGTTGCCCGATCCGCTCTTCGTCACTCCCGGCGTCGGCTTCAGCGGCGATCCCTACGGCCTGTTCTTCCAGCCCGACGGCAAACTGATCGTGGGCGGTGCCTTCATCCAATACGGCGGAGTGAGCATCCCGAACTACCTCGCCCGCTCGAATGTCGATGGCTCGCGCGACGCGTCCTTCCCGCTGAACGGCGTCGGCGCGAACAGCCTCGTCTATTCGGTGCAGCTTTTCCCCGATGGCAAGTGGCTCATCAACGGCGCGTTCACCCAGTATTCGGGCACGAACCGGTCGCGCATCGCCCGGCTCAACGCCGACGGTTCCCTCGACCTGACCTATTCCAATCTCACCCTCTCCGCCTCGGCCATCTACGCGGCGCTGCCGTTCGCCGATGGCGGCGTGCTTGTGGGCGACAGCACCGTGGTGCGGAAGTTCCTCCCCACCGGCGCGGTCGATACCAACTTCGTCGGCGTCAACATCGGCGCCCAGACCTACTCCCTCGCCCGCCAGGCCGACGGAAAGATCCTCGTGGCCGCCTACGGCAACGCCTTCGCCAACACGACGGAACTCTTCCGGTTGAACACCAACGGGACCTTCGACTTCAGCTTCAAGCCTCCGGGGCGCTTCACGGCCGCGCTGCAAAACACGCTGCAGGTCCTGCCGGACGGACGCATCCTCGTGTGTGGTGGCTTTACCCAGATCCGTTCAAGCACCACGACCAACGCCGTCCCTTACATCACGCTGCTGAACCCCGACGGTTCGCTCGATCCGTCCTTCAACGTGGGCACCGGTCCCAACGACGTCATCATCTCCGCCTACGTCCAGCCCGACGGCCGGATCATCGTCGGCGGCGGATTCACCCAGTGGAACGGCCAATCGGTCGGACGCCTCGTGCGCCTGATGCCCGACGGCCAGCTTGATCCCACGTTCATCACCGGCACCGGCGTGAGCGACTACGTCCGCTCGATCACCATGGACGCCTCGGGCCGCATCGCCATCGGCGGTTCGTTCACCACGGTCAACGGCCAGTCGCGGGGAAGGGTCGCCATCCTGACCGCCGGGCCGGGCTCGTTGCAGTTCACGAACTCCTCGTTGCGGATCAATGAAAACGCCGGCGTCGTGGCCATCGCCGTGGCGCGGGTGGCCGGTTCGCGCGGGGCGGTTTCGGTGAACTACACCGTCACGCCCGGAACGGCCACGGGTGGCGGCACCGACTATTCCGCGGCCAACGGCACGCTCAGCTGGGCCGATGGCGAAACCGGGATCAAGACGTTCAACGTCACGTTGAACAACGACGCCGCGCTGGAGGCCGACGAGACGTTCACCGTCGCGCTCAGTTCGCCGACGAACGATGCGACGCTGGGCCTGTATCCGAATCTGGCCGTCGAAATCCTCGACGACGAATCGGCTCCGCGTTTCGCGCTCCAGCCCGTCGGCGTGACCGCGTCCGAGGACACGACCGTTTCCTTCAACGCCCTTGGCTACAGCGCGCTGCCCTTCACCTACCAGTGGCGCTCCAACGGGGTGAACATCCTCAACGCCACCAATCCGTCGCTCACCCTGGTCAACGTCCAGAGCAACACGGCCGCCGCCTACTCCGTGCGTCTGGCCAGCACGGCCGGCGGCACGAACAGCGCCGATGCCGTTCTGTCGATCATCTCGTCGCCCGTGCGCCGCGACGCCACCTTCGCGCCGGGCGTCGCGTTCAATGGCAGCGTCCGGACGGTCTGGCCGCTGGGTGACGGCCGGGCGCTGGTCGGCGGCGACTTCACCTTGCCCCGGAGCAAACTGGTGCTGGTGCAATCGAACGGAACCACCGACCTGACCTTTACCAATCTGCCCGACGGTTTCGGCACGGTGGCCGTCTACGACATCGTGCGCGACAATCGCGGGCGCTGGCTTATCGCCGGGCAGTTCGCCCAGTTCAATGGTCTGGCGAACACGAATCTCGTCCGCCTGAACGCCGACTACACCGTGGACACCAACTTCACCGCCAACCTCAACTGCGGACCGAACGGTCTGGTGCGTGACGTGGCCGTCGGACCGGACGACAAGATCTGGATCGGCGGCGACTTCACCAGCGTGGGCGGACCCTACGGACTGCGATACGGCGCGCGCCTGAACGACGACGGTTCCGTGGACCGGGGATTCCTGCCGCGTGCCAATGGTCCGATCCACCGGATCATCCCGCTGGACGGCGGCGGCGCCCTGCTGGGTGGCACATTCAGCGGCTATGGCGGATCGGGTGGCTCGCCCAAACGCGTCTTCGCCGACGGCTCCGTGGATCCGTTCTACAACCCGTCATTCGGCGGCAGCGTCTATGACATGATCCTCCAGCCCGACGGCACGCTCTACGCCTCCGGCTAGCAGAATGGTTCGCAGACCCGGATCCTGAAGTTCTTCCCGAGCGGCGCGCTGGACGCACGGTTCCTCCTCGGGGCAACCAACAACGAATCGATCAACAGCATCGCCTTGCAACCGAACGGGCGTCTCGCGGCTGTCGGTCCGTTCACCGGCTTCGGCGGATCTCCGACGGTCCATTCGAACCGCTTCGCCCGGGTGAACACGGACGGCACGGTCGATTCGTCGGTGAACGTCGGCGCCGGTTTCAACGCCGAGGTTTTCCGCGGCGTTCCCGAAGCCAACGGCCAGCTCTGGGTCGGCGGCAGCTTCACCACCTTCAAAGGCCTGAGCGCCCCCAATCTGGTGCGGTTGGTCGGTGATGCCGACAGCGTGGCCATCGGCTCGCAGCCGTATGACCAGGTCGTTGGCGTCGGCAGCAATGCCACCTTCAGCATAACCGCCCAGGGCAAGTCGCCGCTGGCCTTCCAGTGGTTCCGCGACGGGCTGCCCTTGTCGGACGGCGCGGGCGTCACGGGTTCCTCCAGCGCCACGCTCAACCTGTCGTCCGCCGTTGCCGGTGAATACTCGGTGCGAGTCACAGGAGGCCTTGGAGACAATGTCACCAGCCGCGTGGCCCGGCTTTCGGTGAAGGGGCTTCCCAACTTCCTCGCGCATCCTCAGGGCGGAATTGTTCCCCTGGGTGGACGCCTCGCGCTCCGGACGCAGGTCCAAAGCGCGCCCGCCCTGGACCTGCGTTGGTTCAAGGACGGCTCACCCGTTTCCGGCAATGGATCGTCCTTCCTGCTCAATGGAGCCGGAGCCGGAAACAGCGGCGCCTACACGCTGGTCGCGAGCAACGCCTTCGGCAGCGCGACCAGCTTAGTCGCCAACGTTGTTGTGCAGAAGACCGCCGGTTCTACAGCGGCGGGTTTTCCGTCGGATGCTGGACCGGCCGGCACGTTTGACACTGTTTTCGGACTGATCCCGATGTCAGATGGGCGACTTATGGTCGGCGGAAACTTCATCGTTGTTAAGACCAACGGATTCTTCACCACCACGCGCGCCTATGTCGCGCTCTTCACCACCAACGGCATGGTAGACGCGTTCGACCCAGCCCCGACAAGCGTAGTGAATGACATGCTTCGCCAGCGTGACGGCAAGATTCTGCTAGGTGGATTTTTCGGAGCGATCAGCAACAACGCCGTCAGCCGCAGCTACCTTGTTCGCTACAACGCCGATCTCTCGCTCGATACCGCATTCATCAACGCCATCGGATCCGGCCCCAATGGCCCCGTTGCAGATATCGCCCTCCAGTCCGATGGGAAGATACTCCTCGCCGGATCTTTTAACTTTGTAAATGGCAAGCCATCCACCAGGGGCTTCGCGCGCCTCAACTCCGACGGGTCTGTGGACGAAAGTTTCGTGTCTTACGCTCCCACCGCGTCCGGAACGCTCATCGAGCCTCTGCCCGACGGACGAATTGTCCTCGTCGGCGGTGGCCAGTATGGCGGTCACAACGCCGCCACAGTCTTCCGAGTCTCGTCATCCGGCTTGGTTGAGCTGGGCTACACCAACACTCTCGCCGGTGTTGCTACGCTTGCAGTGCAGCCAAGTGGAGGTGTGCTGGTAGGTGGTTCGTTCACCACCATCAACGGTTTTCTCCGCCCTGCGCTCGGGCGGTTTTCGCCCGATGGCCGCCTCGACACCAACTTCCTCTCAGGCATGACCAATGTTTCGGCGGTCACTCAGCCCGTTGTCCGCGCCATCGCGCTGCAGGACGACGGAAAGATCCTGGCTGGCGGAACCTTTTTTCGCTTCGGTCCCTTCATAAACGGTTTGGCCCGGTTCAACAGTGACGGCACGCCCGACTCGTCGTTCATTTTCGAACAGGGCATCGGTGATGGCTTGGGTATTGGGAGCCCTGGAATCTACCGCATCGCACCGTTCGCCGATGGTAGGATCGCGCTCGGCGGGCAGTTCGCCTCTTGGGAAGGAGTTGCGGAATACAATCTTGTAATCCTGAACGGCGACGCCGTGCCGCTGGCCTTCTCGGTCCATCCCGTCAGCCAGTTCGTGCCGTCCGGCACCACCGTGCAGTTCGCCGTCCAGACGGTCGGCACCTCGCCTGTCACCTTTCGCTGGTTTCGTGGGGCGACTCCTTTGAGCGACGGCGGCAACATCTCGGGTGCGACCACGACGAATCTCACCATCACCGGCGCGACGCTGGTGGATACCAACTTCTACAGCGTCATCGCCACCAACCTCACGGGCGGAGTGCACACCAGCTTTCCGGCCGAACTCTTCATCCTTTCGCAGCCCGTCTTCCGCGCACAGCCGGTCGGCGGAATCAGCTTCGTCAGCAATTCCTTCACCTTGCGCGCCACCGTGCTCGGCCTGGGAAACATCGGCTACCAATGGCTGCTAAACAGCAACCTGATCTCCGGCGCGACCAACGCATCGCTCGCCTACACGAACCTGTCGCTGACGAACTCCGGCTTCTACCAACTCGTCGCGAGCAACAGTCTTGGCTTTGTCACCAGTGTCGTCGCGCAGCTCACCGTGCTTCCGCCGCCGGCCTCGATCTCGACCAC
Organism: Verrucomicrobiota bacterium; assembly: GCA_043775315.1. Classification (GTDB taxonomy): domain Bacteria; phylum Verrucomicrobiota; class Verrucomicrobiia; order Limisphaerales; family CANJSG01; genus CANJSG01. The sequence goes on along the minus strand of JAYVSO010000021.1, from coordinate 4,609 downwards.
CTGGCCGCATCCCGCGGGTGCGAGCGGCGGGAACATCGGCGTGGTCGTTCCGCTCGGGGACGGGCGGGTGGTCATCGGCGGTTCCTTCACCGCCGTGGGCCCGGCAGGAAACAACACCGCGCGCGCCAATCTCGCCCTTCTGGAAACCAACGGAACGGCGAACGCCACCTTCAATCCCGCGCCCGACGGACAGGTGATGGCGGTCGTGCGCGATGGTTCCGGCGGATTCCTGGTCGGCGGCTTCTTCAACAACATCGGCGGCCAGGCCCGGAAGTCTTTCGCCCGACTGAACAGCGACGGTTCGCTCGATGCCACGTTCCTCGCCAACCTCGGCGCCGGACCGAACCAGGCGGTCTACGACGTGGCCTTGCAGGCCGATGGGAAGATCCTTGTCGCCGGGTCGTTTTCCACGGTCAGCGGCTTCTCCTATCCGAGCATCGTCCGACTCAACGCCAACGGGACGATCGACTCGTCGTTCCGGCTGAACCAGCAGTTCGCCCAACAGATCCAGACCGTCTCGCCGCGCGCCGACGGCCGCATCTACGTGGGCGGTTCGATCACCGTCAGCAATCGGCAGAACATCATCCGCCTCCAATCCGACGGCGCGGTTGACCTGTCGTTCAACGCCAGTGCCAGCGCCAGCGGCCCGACCAGGCTGCTTGCCCTCGCCGATGGCGGCGTTCTGGTGGCCGGCAATTTCATGACGATCAACGGCGTCTCCTCGCTCAACTTCGCCCGGCTGACGGCCGACGGCACCACGCTGAACTGGCCGGGGGCGCTGCCGAACGCCTCGGTCAACGCGATGGTGCTCCAGCCGAACGGACGCGTCGTCATCGTCGGCGGCTTCAACACGGTCGGCACCACGCGCAACCAGATCGCCCGCTTCGAGCCCGACGGGTCGCTCGACGCAACCTTCACGCCCGGCAACGGCTTCAACTTCACCGCCGCATCCGCGTTGGCCCTGGAAGCGGACGGCCGCATCTGGGTCGGCGGCAACTTCACCACCTACGCCGGCACCACGGTCAACCGTCTCGCTCTTCTGACCGGCGATCCGGCCTGGCTCGGCATGGGCGCCGGCTCGCCCTTCGAGACGTGGGCGGCGGGTGCCGGTCTGACGGGCTCGAACAACGCTCCGGGCGACGACGCCGACTTCGACGGCATTCCGAACCTGTTTGAATACTACTTCGGTTCGCTGCCGTTGAACGGCGCGTCCGGCATCGAACCCTTCAGCACCAGCGTCAGCATCTCGGCGCAGAGCTATCCGGCCATCAGCTTCATCCGCAGTAAAACGGCCAGTGGCGTCACGCCAACGATCCGCGTTTCGAGCAGCGTGCTCTTCGCCGATTCGCTCGGGAGCACCGAGCACAGCGTGACCGATCTGGGCAACGGCACCGAGCTGGTCGTGATCCGCTCCAACGTCAGCACCGCCACCCAGCCGAACCAGTTCCTGCAGCTCCGGCTGTCCATTCCTTGACCGCCCGCCCAGTTGGTCGCAGAGGACCTTTGAAGCGTAGGCTTGACCGGCTCCGGCGCGGTTGGTGAAAGCTTTTGGCCGTCGGGCCAAGGCAATCCCAAACCGCATTCCAGAACCATGATCTTTCCCCTAGGAGTCGAGTATCAGACACGCCGCTATCCGGTGGTGATGTTCACCTTCATGGGCCTTTGCGTCCTGGTGTTCCTTCCGGCGTTCGTCATGACATTCTCGGCCCGGGGTGAAGACTCTTTGGAATGGTATGCACGGATGATGCTGACTCCGGCGGAGTCGGGCGTCTTCGCCTGGATCACCCACATGTTCACCCACGCGGGGTTCTTCCACATCCTTGGGAACATGGCGTATCTCTTCCTCTTCGGGAGTGCCGTCGAGGACACGCTGGGGCGCGGCTGGTTTACCGGCTTCTATCTTGTCTCGGGAGTTGTGGCCGCGCTGGTCCAGATCATCTGCAGCAGCGAGGGCTTCAGCTCGGAAGTGCCGCTCTGCGGGGCTTCCGGGGCGATCTCGGCCTGCATGGGCGCCTTTGTGCTGATGCAGCCAAAGGCGGGCGTGCAGATGGGCTACTTTTTCCTGATCTTCCTGCGGCCCGTCTACGGCACGTTCTCCCTGCCGGGCTGGTTGGTGATTTCGTTCTGGTTTCTTTTGGATGTGATCGGGCTTTTCGCGGATCTCAGGGGCGGCGGAGGCGAAGTGGCTTTCGGTGCCCACGTGGGCGGTTTCGTCTTCGGGATGGCGGCGCTGGCCGTGATGCGCGTGGCGTTCAAGAACCGCTTTCCCGGCCATCGCGACGACGAGGAAGACGAGGCGGAAACCGTCGAGATCGTTTCCCGCCACCGCGCCCTGAAATCAACACCCGTAGAACAGCCGGCAGACATCCTCCTGTGGGAAGGCGGGAAGCAGATCGGTCCCTATTCCGCGGCCACGGTGGCGGCGATGGTCGAGGCGGGTTCCCTCGACGTGGAGACCTGCCTCTACTGGAAGGAAGACATGGCTGATTGGAAGCCGATCCGTGAATGGGGCGGCTGAACTCTTGGTGCCCGATTTTTCCGCGCGCTATGAATGTCTCCGACTACAACCGCCGGGCCTGGGACTCGCAGGTGGAGCGCGGCAACCGCTGGACTAGACCCGTCTCATCCGAAGTCATCGCCCGCGCCCGCTCGGGCGAATGGCAGATCGTCCTCACGCCCATCAAGCCGGTCCCCCGTGCTTGGTTTCCGAAACTGGTGGGCTGCCGCGTCCTCTGCCTCGCCGGGGCGGGAGGCCAACAGGGGCCGATCCTCGCGGCAGCGGGCGCGGACGTGACCGTGTTCGACAATTCGCCGAAGCAGCTGGAGCAGGACCGGTTCGTGGCCGAGCGCGACGGGCTGGCTTTGAAAACCGTTCTCGGAGACATGCGCGACTTGGGTGTCTTCGCCGATGCCAGCTTCGATCTCGTGGTCAACCCGTGCTCCACCAACTTCGTTCCCGATCTCCAGCCCATCTGGCGCGAGGCGTTCCGGGTGCTCCGGCCCGGAGGAAGCCTGCTGGCCGGATTCACCGATCCGGCGAGCTTCATCTTCGACGAGACGCTTGCGAACAAGGGCGAGCTGGTCCTCCGCCATCGGTTGCCCTACTCCGATCTCGTGAACCTGACGGCGGAAGAGCGGGCTGACTTGGAGAAGGCCGGCGAACCGATGATCTTCAGCCATTCCTGGGAGGAAATCCTCGGCGGGCAAACCGAAGCCGGATTCGTCCTGACCGGGTTCTACGACGACGCTTGGCCTGACAAGGCGCTCTCCCGCCACTTCCCCGGCTTCCTCGCCACGCGGGCTTTGAAGCCTGTTCGTTAGGAGCTTTGGTGGTGTCCTAATCTGGATTCTTAATCTTCGTCTTAATCAGATTAGGAGAACGAGGAAGATTATGATTAGGACACCTTAGAACCTTTCCCCTTGTTGCCTCGCTTGCGGCAGGTCCGGTAGGCTTGCCGGACTTTATTACGAACATGACCGAGATCCCCAAGGCCTACGAGCCGCAGTCCGTCGAAGAGAAGTGGTATGCGTTCTGGGACCAGAACGGCTGCTTCACGGCCGATCCCGCCCGCGTTTCCGCCACGCGACCGGCCTATTCCATCGTCATCCCGCCGCCCAACGTCACCGGCGTCCTCACCCTCGGCCACGTCCTCAACAACACCATCCAGGACATCCTCGCCCGCAAGGCGCGCATGGACGGCAAGGAAGTCCTCTGGCTGCCCGGCACGGACCACGCCGGCATCGCCACGCAGAACGTCGTCGAGAAGACCCTCAAGAAAGCCGGCGAGATCAAGCACCGCGACGACCTCGGCCGCGAGGCGCTCGTCGCCAGGATCTGGGAGTGGAAGGAGAAATACGGTGGCATCATCCTCAAGCAGCTCCGCGCGCTCGGCGCGTCCTGCGACTGGACCCGCACCCGTTTCACCATGGACCCGGAGTATTCCCGGTGCGTCCAGAAGGTGTTCGTCGACCTCTACAAGAAGGGCCTGATCTACCGTGGCAAACGCATGGTCAACTGGTGCCCCGCCTCGCTCACCGCGCTGTCCGACGAGGAAGTGGTGATGAAGGAGCAGAAGGGCTTCATGTATCACTTCCGCGTGGAAGTGGTGGAGGCGCCCGGCACGTTCCTGACCATCGCCACCACGCGCCCGGAAACCATCCCGGCCGACACGGCCGTGGCGGTGAACCCCAAGGACCCGCGCTACCAGCACCTCATCGGCAAACATGTCATCAAGGCGCTGCCGCTCGACGTGCCGAAGGAACAGCGGATCATCCCGATCATCGCGGACGAGCATGTCGCGTTCGACTTCGGCACCGGCGTGCTCAAGGTCACGCCCGCGCACGACAAGGCGGACTATGAAATCGGGCTGCGGCACAAGCTGCCGGTCATCGATATCCTGACGCCCGACGGCAAGATGACGGCCGAGGCAGGCGCGGATCTCGCGGGGCTCGAACGGTTCGCGGCGCGCAAGAAATCCGCGGAACTCCTCGAGGCGGCGGGCGCGCTGGAGAAGGCCGAGCCCTACACCAACAACGTCGGCTTCAGCGAACGCGCCGACGTGCCCGTCGAGCCGCGCCTCAGCGAGCAATGGTTCCTGAAGTACCCGAG
>JAYVSO010000020.1:0-61616 GCA_043775315.1 Verrucomicrobiota bacterium | reverse complement strand
CGGAGCGCGCTTCGAGGGCAGCAGCACGACGGGCGTGAACAGCACTCCCAACGAGAGCGCCCTTGCTGGCGGCGGGGCCTACGCCTTCGTACGCAGTGCGGGCGTTTGGACGCAGCAGGCGTATTTGAAGCCTGCCGCCGTCGGGACCACGCAGGTGGGTGATTCCTTTGGCTACTCCGTTGGAGTCTCGGGCGACACAGTGGTGGTCGGGGCCCGCGGCGAGGCCAGCAGCACGACGGGCGTGAACAGCACGCCCGATGATCTCGCCTCCGCCTCCGGCGCGGCCTACGTCTTCGTGCGCAGCGGCTCGTATTGGACGCAGCAGGCGTATCTGAAGCCCGCTGCCGTCGGGACCGCGCAGACGGGGGATTTGTTCGGGCGCTCTGTGGCGGTGTCGGGCGACACGGTGGTCGTCGGGGCGATCGGGGAAGACAGCAGCACGACAGGCGTGAACAGCACGGCTAACGAGAGTGCCAGCTTCGCCGGCGCGGCCTACGTCTTCACACGCAGCGGGACGACGTGGACGCAGCAAGCCTACCTCAAGCCCGCCGCTGTCGGCACCACGCAGGCGAATGATAACTTCGGCACTTCCGTGTCCGTCTCGGGCGACACGGTGGTCGTCGGTGCTCCCTACGAAGCCAGCAGCACTTCGGGCGTGAACAGCACGCCCGACGAGAGCGCCCCCAACTCCGGTGCGGCCTATGTCTTCGTGCGCAGCGCGGGGGTCTGGACGCAGCAGGCCTATCTGAAGCCCGCCGCCGTCGGGACCACGCAGGCGGGTGATTACTTCGGCTACTCCGTGGCCGTCTCGGGCGACACCGTGGTGGTCGGGGCTGTCCTCGAGGACAGCAGCACGACGGGCGTGAACAGCACACCTAACGAGAGCGCCGCACAATCCGGCGCGGCCTATGTCTTTACCGTCCCCAAGATCATCGTCGCACAGCCCGCCGGGACAGCCCTGAGTAGCGGGGCCTCCATCATCGGCTACGGCGGGGTGGCCCTAGGCAGCAGCAGCGCCGTGAAGACCTTCACCATCAGGAACACCGGCCCCGGCGCGCTCGCCCTCACCAGCGTGGGCGTAACGGGCGGGAATGCGGGCGACTTCACGGTGAACACCACCGGGATGCTCACCAGCGTGCCCGCCAGCGGCAGCACCACCTTCACCGTCACCTGCACCCCCGCCGCCGCCGGCAGCCGCACGACGACGCTGCGCATCCTGAATAATGACATCTACGACGGAACCTTCGCCATTACCCTGACCGGCACCGGTCTCTCCTTCACCATCGACACCGATGGCGACGGATTGAACGACGCGTCGGAGTTCAACATGGCCGCGCTGGGCTTTGACTGGCAGGTGGCGCAGCCCGCGCTGGTGAACACGCTGTTCGCCAATGCGAATGGGGCCAATCTCTACACGCCGGCCCAGGTGCAGGCGTTGAACGTGGGCACGCCGCTGCTCCAGAAGAACCCGACGAACGGGTTGTTCACCCTGACCATCGGCGTGGAGAAGAGCACGACGCTCCTGCCCGGCAGCTTCATTCCCTTCCCGATGAACACGCCCGGCTTTACCACGACGATCAACGGCGCGGGCAAGCTGGAGTTCCAGTTCACCGTGCCGGACAACGCGGCGTTCTTCCGGCTGCAGGCGCAGTAACGTGCATGACACCGGCGAAGTGCTCTTCCGCCCCTGCGCCAACACCGACCCGCAACGCGACAGCCTGGTGGCCGTCCGCAAGGACTCACCAAAGGCCCGTCCGACGTGCTCGACCACGCGACCAGCGAAATCGCCAGCGGCCGCAAACTCGGCATTGACGCGAAGAAGAACCTCCCCGGTGGTGAGTTCAAAAGGCCGTGGCCGTCGATCATCAGGATGGACGTCGCGGTGAAGGCAGAAATCGAACCGCTATTCTACAGGCCGTAGCGAGCGAACGAAAACAATTGTCCCCCTCGCATGCGCGGGATCGGCTCACGGCCACCGATACTGCGGCGGCGATTCAGGTCCCGGCAGGGTGATCCAAGAGTTGTGCCGGAACGGATCGTAGGACGGGTTCAGCTCGGCGAAGTCATCGATGTCCACCAACCGCACAACTTCCACGTGCCCATCCAACCGTTCATCGAGCCGTATTGCCACGCGATCCGGATGATGGCGCCGCACCAGTTCGCGGGCGTAATGGTAGTAGAGGTAGGGATCGCCAATCGTCCGGATGCTCGCGCTCAGGAAATACTGCGGGTTGAAGAGGACCTCGCTGCCATCGCGGATCGGCTGGGTGACGGCGAACGAGTTCGAGAGCCAACCGTTCTGGTAGTAGTTGCAGTGGATCCGCATACCGGGATCAGCCCCGATTTGATCGCCCGGGTTCCGCCAGGATCGTGAAACCTGGATGGTCCAGAAGTTGGTTCCCTTCTGGATATCCGTTTCAAACCGCACCTCGCGGTTGGCATCAAACATAAACAGTCCGAAGTATTTTCCCTCCGCCGTCAGACGCGCATCGCCCGGGATCAGCAGATGATAGAAGCTTCCCGAGAGTGCGACGACGAAGATGGCAAATGTCGGCCAGTGACGTCGGGAAAACCGGAAGCCCGTCTGCAGCGGTTTGTCGAATCCCGAGAACGCCACCGCCACCAATGGCAGCATCAGCGACGTATACCAGTAGCCCACGATGAAGCCCGAGTAGATGTGGAAGAGGATGAACGCGCCGAAGGACAAACGCCGGAGCCACTTGATCCGCGTGAACCAACAGAGCGGCCCGAGCAGCTCAAGGACGATCAACGCCACGCTCGCCGACGTCACCAGCCAGTTGGCCTGGGGCAACAAAGGCAGCTTTCCCGGAACCGAGTTGAAGTATTCGCCGAAGAGCCACGACGGGGTCATCTTCACGATGGCTGACATCACGTAGCTCAACGCCAGCACCGCGCGGAACGACCGCATCTTTTCAGCCGAGACCAGGACAACCAACGTGAAGAGGAGATGGAAGTGGTGGTAGTTGGCGAACAGACGGAGGTCGCACAGGTAGAAGAAGACCTTGTTGAGGAACAGGAACGCCAACAGGCAAAGCGCCAGCAAGCTTGTGCGAAGGCAGAACAGGGAAAACATTCCCAGCAGCGCCAGCATCCCGAGGAGATACAGATAGGACTCCGTCTGGAAGCCGTCCATGAACACAAGCCAGCGGAGGTTCTGGAACAACGGCGACGGCACGAAGTCGAACGTCTCATTGCCCCGCGTGGACAGCGACCCCGAGTGCCGCCACCAGAACGCGAAGGTCATGTGGAAGTAGAACAGGAGGGCGGCGCAAACGGCTTTCAGCCTTGGGTCACGATCCACCTCCTCGCAGCCGAGCCAGCGTGTCAGGCCGCCGCAGAGCCCGGCGAAGCGTCCGGTTTCGGCGGTCCCGTTCGGCGACACGATATCGGATGGAGGCCGGAGAGTCGCCACGCTTCAGGGCTTGGCTACCGGGTTTGAAGCGATCTCTTCGAACTCGAAGTAGGCGAAGTTGTTTCCTTTGCCGTAGTGGAAGGTCAGGAGCTGTGGACCCGATTCGGGGAAACGGATTGTTCCGATATCGGCTAAGTTCCAATAGTGGTAGCCGGCGGTCTTGACTGGAAGTCGACACGTGGAAGCCACCTTGCCATTGAGATCGAAGGTCACGGTGTTCGTCTGGAAGGCATAGAGCGCCTTGATACGATAGGTCCCCGCCTTAGCCACGTTGACCGTGTAGTTGCACCACTCCCCGTCCTCGGTCCAACCGATGTAGAACTGGTTGATGTGCGGGCTGACGAGGTTGGTGTGGTTGAGGTCGGCCCAGTCCTTCACGAACGACACGTCCACGCCCTCACCCTTGCGGAAGTGCCAGATGTATTCGCCGGCGTGGGCGCGCTGGTGGCCTGGTTCGAGATTCAGTTTGCCGCTGCCGTTGTTGGTGGAGTCGGTGTCGTGATACGCGACGCCTTCGCCGCCGAGATCGTAGAGCGCGCACTGCACGATGCCGGGGATGTTCGCCATGCCCGCCTTGTGGACGGCATCGGCGAATGGCGTGCCCTTGTAGCCTGACGGCACGCCGGCAATTCCGACGACGCAGACAACCGTGGAGATTAAGCAGGCGATCAATCGGGAGGACATGGCTGGACGATAGCGGCCGAGGAATTCGATTGTCATCACCCGTTGCAGCCGGATGACTTCGTGCATGCACCCCGTAGACCGCAGAACCTTTCTGCTGACATCAGGCGCCGCCGTGTCGGCCCTGGCGACGGGATGCCATTCGCGCCACGTCGGCGGGCCTCGTGACACGACACCACTTCCGTGCGCCCCTGATCGTTGGCGCAAGCACGGCATCGTGCTCGAAGGCACCGAGCCTTGGGAAGGCGACGACGTGCAGAACTTCACGGCCCGCGCCGAACCGATCGGAAAGGACGACTGGCGCCTCTGGTATTCCGTTTCAGGCAGTCGGGCGGGTTTCATGATCGCCTATGCGGAAGGTTCCCTGGGCGAACGGCTGAGGAAGGTCCCGGCCGTGCTTTCGTCGGGCGATCCGGCGGATGCGCCGTTTGCCATCGGGAATCTTCCGGACAAGTGGCGCCCGATCCAGCCGGTCCATGTCCGCCTCCGAAACGGACGGCATCGCCTCTACTTCTGGGCCCACGGTCCCGGTGTGACCCGCTACCTCGCGGCCGAAAGCGACGATGGACGCCGCTACCGCGTGATAGATCCGCTCCGGCCAGTCCTCTACCACCCCTACGACCGGGCCGCTGCTGGCCGCCCTGCTCCCGATGGCGTGACTCTCGGAAAGCTCGCGACAAACCGCACGTCGGAAGAACCGCCCGCCTCAAGCCGGTTGATCTCGAACGACGCGACCAACCTCTACCAAATGGCCGACGGCACGTTTGAAATGTATTCGGTCGGGCTCGTGAAAGTGGACAAGTCAGACCCGGCCTATGTCGCCGAGGACAACGCACCGGGACTTCTCCGCGTCATCGATCGCTACACGTCGGGCGATGGCCTTAATTTCGAAACACGGCAGCGGATCATCCAACGCGACGCCGGCGATCCGGCCGACCAGCAGTTCTACTATCTCGCCGTCATCCACACACCGCGGGGACGGGTTGGCATGCTGGGGCATTACCGGTGCCGGGCGCAGACGATGGATCTGGAATGGTGCCACTCGCACGACGGCGTCGAGTGGCGGCGGCCGTTACGAAGTGGCTGGCTCGCGCGCGGGAATCCACCGGCACCCGACTGCCTTGGGATCTACGGCGGGAGCCAACTGGTCCAGCGCAACGGCCGTTGGCACCTGTTCTACACCGGCGTCAACAGCACCCACAACGGGCGGGAAGCCCATGGAAAGCCACGGCAAGTCGTGATGCATGCGTCGACCGATTCGATCTGGGCCAATCACTGAAGCGTGGGATCACTCAGCCGTCCAGAGCGTCAGCGAGTCTTTGTCTTTGGTGAAGATCCGGTTGCCCGAGACGACGGGATACGCGTGAGTCTGTCCGGCAGCGACCTTGTAGCTCGCGACCTGTTTGAATTCCTTTTCGCCCGGCTCGAAGACGACGAGCTGCGCGCTCGGAGTCAGGGCGAACAGGACCGTTCCGGCATCGACGATTGTGCCGTAACCACCGCCGCCACCGCCCATTCCTCCACCACCACCGCGTCCACCGAACCCGCCCGGCCCGCCAGGACCATTGGGTCCACCGGGACGGCGTTGTCCTTCGGGCGGAGTCGCCTGCCCGAACACGGTCGCCACAGAAGATCCGGCAGGCAGCGACGCACGCATCCCACCGCCTGACGCACCGGCCGGCATCGGGGCGGACCACGCGGTCTTGCCGTCCTTCGAACTGAGGCAAAACAGCTCGTTGTTCCCGGTGAGTCCGTAGATAAGGCCGTTCTTCAGCGCGGGCGTGTTGAACGAAATGGTCTTGTCCGGATTGCTCCAGAGTTCACGGCCCACGAACTTGCCGCCTTCCTTGTCGATCTTCACTGCCGACACCCCGCGTCCGGCCGTGATGATGACTGAACCCTCGATGATCGGGGTCGAAGCCTTGTAGTCCCGGCCACCACCGCCCCTGCCGCCACCTCCACCCGGTCCACCGCCTCCGGGGCCGCCAGATTGCGGGGCAGCGGCGGATTCCCAGGCGAGCGTTCCGTCGGCGGCGTTGACGGCCACGAGTTTTGATTCGGTCTGGGCGACGATGAGCTTGGCGCCTCCGACAGTCATCAGCACCGGAGAGGAGTATGAGGGGCTGGGGCCGCTCCATTTCCACTTCTGGGCTCCGCTGGTCAGATCATACGCCACGAGCGCTCCGTTATCGCGTCCACCCAGCTGCGCGATGGCCAGCCCGTCGACGATCATCGGGGAGCTCGACGGGTGGAAATTGGGGAAGGAGTTGAACTCGTCCTTGCGCCAAAGCTTGGTGCCGGTCGCCGCATCGACCCCGGAAATCATCCCACGGACGCCCAGCGTCACGACCTTGCCATTGGCGACGGCCGGCGAACTGCGCGGCCCGGAGAATCCCTGCGCGGGACCACTCGCGCCGAGCGAGTCGTATTTATCCTGCCAGAGCTCCTTGCCATCGGCGGCGTTGAGCGCCCGGAGGACCTCGCTGCCCTGCTCACGCGAGAAGACGTAGAGCCTGTCATCGACGAGCGCCGGGGTTGCGACGCCTTCGCCGACGGTAACCTTCCACTTCTGCGTCAGTTCCTTGGGCCAGGTCTTGGGCGCCTTGAAGCTGGCCGCCTTGGCGTCGCGGTTGGCGCCGAGCCACTGGGGCCAGTCCTGGGCCATGGCTTCGCTGACACCGATGGAAGTGAGACAAACCAATACCGCCGTCCGAGTTTTCATGAATGGGCCTTTGTTGGTGGGAACGTGGAAGCTGCTACCCGATAGAGAGACCGTGCCGCGCCAACGGTTACAGCCGGTTTCAGGAAATCACCTCAAACCGACATCGGATCGTCGGGAGCGACCGCAGCGCCGGAAGCCGTAGCCAATATCTCCGAACAATTCGCGCGTGACCCACACCGCCGTGTCCGGTCGAAAGGAATACAGCTCGGGGCCGGACAACAATCCCGGATCGCAGCTCGCCGGTGAACTGAACAACGGAGGCAGCATGTCGCAATTTTCCTATGTGGCCATCAACTCTCGCGGCCTAGAATCCCGCGGTTCGATGGACGTGTCCGACCAGCCGGAGGCGCTCCGGCGCATCAAGGAAATGGGGCTGCACCCCATCCGCCTCATCGTCGACAAGACGCCCGTCAAACCGCGCATTTCATCGACGGCCCGCGCCACAGGTTGGCGGCGTTGGATGGACTTCTCGCTCCCGGGATTCGGCAGCGGCATCAAGACCTCCGAACTCGCGACCTTCACCCGGAACCTTTCCACATTGATCGAGGCTGGGCTTCCACTTCTCCGCGGATTGCGGCTGCTGAACGAGCAGGAGGAGAACCGCCAGATGAAGGGCATCATCGCGGAACTCGCGCATCAGATCGAATGCGGCAGCACGTTCGCCGAGGCGTTGTCGGTCCGGCCCAAGGTGTTCAACCGGCTCTATCTGAACATGGTGAAGGCAGGTGAACTCGCCGGCGCGCTGGAGGTGACGCTGCGACGATTGGCGGAGTTCATGGAGAAGGCTGAGAAGATCAAGGGCAAGGTCACCGCGGCGTTGTTCTATCCCGCGGCCGTCATGTTCGTCGCGGCCGCAGTGGTGGGCGTGCTGCTCGTGTTCGTCCTCCCCCAGTTCAAGAAGGTCTTTGAAGGCATGGGCGGAATGGCCATGCCGGCCTTCACCGAACTGGTCTTCGGCATCAGCGACGCGATCAAGAACCACATCCCGGCCATCGCCCTCGGCGCGGTGGCGGCAGTCGTTCTCTTCCGCTTGGTCGTGAGCACGCGCGTGGGGCGATGGACCTTGGATCGCTGCAAGCTGGGCCTGCCCGCGCTCGGCCCCGTCATGCGCAAGGCGACGATCTCCCGGTTTGCCCGGACGTTTGGCACGCTGGTGAGCAGCGGCGTCCCGATTCTCCAGGCGTTGACGATCCTCCGCGAAACATCAGGCAACGTGGTCATGGCCGACCTCGTCGAATCCGTTCATCAACGGGTCAAGGAAGGCGAGGCCATAGCCCCCGTGCTGAAGGCGTCGCCAATTTTTCCCGCGATGATCGCCGGCATGGTGGATGTCGGCGAACAGACCGGCGCCCTGCCCGAGATGCTGATGAAGATCGCCGACAACTGCGACGAACAGGTGGACAACGCGACCAGCGCCATGACCTCGCTGCTGGAGCCGGCGCTCCTCGTATTCCTTGCCGTGATCGTCGGAAGCATCGTGGTCGCGATGTTCCTCCCCCTCATCGCCATGATGTGCGGCGGCTTCGACCGGGAAACCACGCCGGACAGCTAGCCGAGGCAAGTCATCAAAACTGCCCGCCTGTCACCGGACTCGCGCTCAACCTCGCAGCCACTTCCCGATCATCGCGGCGGCCACCTGGTCGCAGGCTTTCGGGGCTTCGTCCCCGGCGACGTTGGTCCCGACGACGACGGAGAAGTCCCGCTCAGGCGCAAGCCACATGACGACGAACCACATCGTATTCGATCCGGTATGCGTGAGCGCCTTTCCGCCCGCCCAACCCCGCGCCAGGCTGCTCCAGCCGCAGGCGTAGTCCTGTCCTTCCGGCGGCGTGTGCAGGCGGCGAAAGGAGTCGGGCTTGAGCAACGCGCCTTCGCCGACGCCGCGCCTGAGATGCAAGCGGGCGTAGCGCGAGAGGTCTTCCAGCGAACAATGCACAGTGCCGGCAGGCCCGATGGAAGGAGGATTGTCGGACTGAACAGGCTGGTTCTTCCCGCCTTTGACCACGTGGCCCCACGGCTCATCGACCTTGCCGATGGCGCCGGGCACACCGAACCCGGCCGTCTTCATGCCCAGCGGCTGGATCAGCTTTTCCGTGATCAGTTTTTCCCACGGCGTGCCTGTCGCTTGCTCCAGCATCGCACCTGCGACGGCGAATCCCTGGTTGGAGTAGATGAACTTCGTGCCCGGCTTGGCGGCCGGCTCCTTCGCGAGAACGGCGGCGATGAAGTCGCGCCGCTGCTCGGTGGGCGTGCCGACTTTCTCCCATGCGCGTTTCCACGCCGCAGGCCAAGCCTCGGTCGGCAGTCCGCCGCGATGCCGGAGAAGCATCTCCATAGTCACCGTTTCGAAGTCCGGGTGGATCTTTCCCTTCAACGCGGGCAACGCCTCCGTGATCGTCGTGTCCCAGCGGACCTTCCCCTGCTCGATCAGGATCGCCGCCAGCGTGGCCGTCATCGACTTCGTGCAGGAACCGATGTGGAAGCGGTCGCCGATGGTGACGGGCGTGGGATCGCCTTCCTTCCGCACGCCAACACCCGCCAGGTCCACCGTTGCACCGCCCTTCGACACCGCGACGGCCAACGCGGGCAGCTTGTGTTTGGCCCGGAGCTTCTCCAGCAGGTCGGCCGTCTTCTCCGGCTGGTCCGCGGCCCGCAACCAGGATGGCAGGAGAAAAGGCGTGGACACGAGAATTGCGGAGGCTTGGCGGCGGTTCATGCGGCGAGGCTAGGCCCGGCATTGATCCCGTCCAGCCTCCTTCATATTTCCCGTTGTCGGCGGAAGTCGCCTCGGCAAGCCTACGGTAAATGAAACATCCATTGATCGCCGCTCTCGCCGCCGCCACCCTCTCAACTTCCCTGCTGCTCACCGCCGCCGAAGCTCCCCCTGCCAACACACTGACGGCGTCCGAAAAGGCCGCCGGTTGGAAGCTGCTCTTCGACGGCAAGACGCTTGGCGGTTGGCACAACTTCAAGAAGGAAGGAGTCCGCAAGGGTTGGCAGGTCAAGGACGGCGCCCTCGTCTGCGTCGATCCGCATGACGCCGGCGACATCGTCACGCCCGACCACTACACGTGGTTCGAACTCCAGCTCGACTACAACATCTCCGAAGGCGGCAACAGCGGCATCATGTTCCATGTCACCGACGACGGCGGCACCGCCTGGGCCACCGGACCCGAGATCCAGCTGCAGGACAACGGCAAGGCCAAGGATCCCCAGCTCTGCGGCTGGCTCTACGCGCTCTACCAGCCCCCGATCGATCCCAAGACCGGCAAGACGCTCGACGCCACCAAACCCGCCGGAGAGTGGAACCACATCAAGATCCTCATCAGCCCCGAGAAGTGCGAGCACGTGATCAACGGCGTGAAGTATTTCGACTACGTCCTCGGCAGCGACGACTTCAAGGCCCGCGTGGCCAAGAGCAAATTCGCCCAGATGCCCAAGTTCGCGAAGACCGGCCACGGCGCCATCGCCCTCCAGGGCGACCACGGCCAAGTCTCCTTCCGCAACATCAAGGTCCGCCCGATCGAAGCGAAGAAGTAGTCTTTCACCTCCTTCCAAGAACCTACAGGCGGTAGGGCGCGGCACTCCGTGCGCGCCGCCGCCGGATCTCCGAAGTCCAGCCCGGTTTCGGCGGCTCCATCGAGAGGACGAACTTCGCTCCGGGCTTTCCGCGAGAGGCTGGATAACCATCCCTTGGCCCCGAGGCGGCGCGCACAGAGTGCCGCGCCCTACCAGCCATTGGTGTTCGCGGCCAGGGTCGTGCTCATACGCATCGGCAACCCAACCATGCCTTGACGCAGCCGGGCCGGCCCTGAAGCCTCCATGCATGATCCTCCGCCTGCTTCTCACACTCCTAGTCGCGTCGTTTTCGTTGCGTGCGGCCGAGGTCAAACCGCTCCGCGCCCTCATGATCTGCGGCGGCTGCTGCCACGACTTCGGCGCGCAGAAGACGATCATCAGCGAAGGCATCTCCGCCCGGGCCAACGTCGTCTGGACCATCCACCACGAACCCGGCGACGCCCGGACCAACGAAGTCGCGCTCTACCTGAATCCCAACTGGGCCGCCGGCTACGACGTCGTCGTCCACAACGAATGCTTTGGCTTTGTGACCAACGTCGCCTTCGTCGAAGGCATCGCCGCCGCGCACAAGGCGGGCGTCCCCGCCGTCCTGCTCCACTGCTCCACCCACAGCTACCGCATGGCCCCGACCGATGCCTGGCGCGAAGTGGTGGGCCAGAAGTCCATGAGCCATGAGAAGGGCCGCGACCTCGAGATCAAGAATCTCAAGCCCGAGCACCCGGTGATGAAGGGCTTTCCCATGACGTGGTTGGACAAGGCCGACGAACTCTACAAGAACGAGAAGCTCTGGCCCGACTTCGTGCCGCTGGCGGAATCATACGGCGTCGAAACGAAGAAAACCCACGCGGTCGTCTGGCTCAACAAGGTGGGCAAGGGCCGCGTCTTCGGCACCACCCTCGGCCACAGCAACGCCACCATGTCCGACCCCGTCTACCTCGACCTCGTGACCCGCGGCCTCCTCTGGGCCTGCGACAAGCTGGATGAAAGCGGCAAGCCGAAAGCGGGCTTCGCCGCCAAGGCGAAGTGAGCCAACAGGCTTTCCCAAGAGATCAGCGATAGCGGAAGCCTGTGAGCCCTTCGAGGATGCGAATGTCGTAGTCACCGATGACATCCTCCAATTCGTCTTTGAACTTGGAACCGGGACTGGACGCCTTCCAGCACCCGACAAGCTCATCAAGATATCCATGCTTCATTCCTTCGATGCGGCTGCGCTCGCGCTCCGGCCAGTTCGCGATCAACTGCCGATCCTCGGAGGATTCGGGAACGAAGCGGGAGGATGCTCTCACAAAGAAATGAAGAGCCACACGCGCCGCTTGGATCTTGATGCCAAGATTCGTGTTTGAAAACTCCCGCTCCAAGAGACGCATGACCCTCCCTGGGTTAGCGTGGCAACTGGAAAGCATGGCGAGGTGGTCCAGCCGATACGGCTGCAAGCAATCAGGATTCTGTTCGTAGCTCGCCATCACCCGGTGCCAAAAATCGGGCTGCCATTTCCCAAGCCGATCAAAGCCACGGCTGCAAGCCTGTCGAACCCTAATGTCCGCTGAACCGGCTCCGGAAAACAGAACCGGCAGCCCCTCAAAACCAACCGAAGCCACACAATGCGCCAGCTCGTGCTTTGCTTCCCACATCCGATAGTAAGCGTTGATACGTCCGTTGACCGCATTGTTGGTCATAATCAAACGGGCAGGGCTGTTGGTCGTGAACACCCCTTGAATCAGGTCCAGATAGTTCGTTTCCAGAAGCATGCTCGCGAGGACGGGAAGCATCGGAAGGGCGTTTGTGCCCAGGGACTGGATGATCCCAGACGCATTGGCGACGACATCGGAAGGATCGGTGCTGGTGAAGATGGGCAGGCCGATCCTCTGTCCATTGATCGACAGCCATCGCTCGACCCGGGACGGTTGAGGCGGATTCGTCAGGTAATTCATCAGCAGAGGAGCAGCAGATGGGCTGGTGACAGCGGCAACGTCCGCCGGGGACATTTTCTTTATTGCCCGGAGGCCTGTGTTCCCATCGAACGATGGCGCGGGTTGGAAAACCAGCCGACGCAGCTTGGACTCCACCGTGTTGAACCACCAGGAGGCGACGGTGGAAAATCCAATAAGCAGGATGGGGATGCATAGGATCCACGTGCGCTTTTTGATGACCCCACTCATGAGTAAATCATCCTGCCATTGGAGCCGGATTAAAAGTGTAGATTCGCGGAGGCGGCCACTAAGCACGCAAACTGGCAGTGCGAAAGCGGTGTCTTCGGCACCAACCTCGGCCACAGTTCCATTTCGCCGACTGAACCCCAAGGACTCCACTCCCAGGTGTCCCCCTTTTGCCGAACTTGACGCACTCAACCTGCGTGTCGGCGGTTGGTAGGGCGAAGCCTCTAGGCGAGCCGCCGCTGCGTTGCCTCGGAACAAAACGGCCGTTGCGGCAACAACTGACGGCTGCTCGTGGCGCATGGCTTCCCACGGCGAACACGATCATCGGACGGTGCTCCCAAGGCGGCTCGCCGGGAGGCTTCGCCCTACCATTGCACCACGTCTATGCGACCCACAGGTGGGCCGAGTCGCGCTGCGACTCGGCGGCCAGCCGCAGCGCGGCTGGCCCCACCTCCTGATGTCGTCGACTGCCGGGACTTGGTTCGCGGCTTGACCGACGGGCGGTGGGCTTCAGCGTCTGCGCATGATTCTCCGGCGTCGTTCCTTTTGCCTCCTGATGGTTGCTGTGTTGGCCCTCGGCTTGGCCGGCTGCGCTTCCACCGGGGATTCCGGCGGCTTGAGCGTGCGGCTCGCGAATCTCCAGTTCACGGGCGCCACGGCCTTCGAGACGACGGCGGTCTTCACCGTCCGCGTGCAGAATGAAACGGCCTCGCCGATCCGCCTGAAGGGAGCCATCCATCGCGTGACGCTGAACGGCCTCAAGATCGGCGACGGCGTGACCAACCAGGAACTGGAGGTGCCCGCCCTCAGTTCGGTCACGCAGGAGGTCGAGGTCCACTTCAGCAATCTCCGCATGGCCACACGGATCTCGGGACTCATGCAGTCCCAGGTGTTCGACTACGCGCTCGACAGCACGCTGCACGGCGTCGGGATGTTCGGCTCGACGCGGGTGAAGACGGAAGGCCGGCTCGATTTGAAGGAGTTTCAGCCGAAGGGCCTGTGAGCGGACGGCAAGGGTGCGGGGGAGTAAGGGAGCAGGACGACTTTGTTTCACCGACTTATATCATGAAGACGCTTCACTTTCGCGAGGCCACGGCGGCCGACATCCCGGTCATCGCCGAGTTCCAGTTGGCCATGGCGTTGGAGACGGAGGATCTGCGGCTTCATCTGCCGACGACACTGAAGGGCATCGAAGCGGTGATCGGGAACCGTTCGCTCGGCCGCTATGTGATGGCGGAACAGGACGGGCGGATCTTGGGTTCGCTGCTCGTCACCTTGGAATGGAGCGACTGGCGCAACGGCGAATACTGGTGGATCCAAAGCGTCTTCGTCGCCCCGGAGGCACGGGGATGCGGGGTGTTCAAGGGACTCTACGCCCATGTGAAGGCGTTGGCTGAAGCGGATCAAGCCGTGCGCGGACTCCGGCTCTACGTCGACCGCCGCAACGCAGCCGCGCAGCAGGTCTACACGAAGCTCGGAATGAACGGTGACCACTACCAGGTCTTCGAGTGGATGAAGCCGGGGGCGTGAGCGGTGGGTCCGGCCGCAGGCAGTGTCCTAATCTGGATTCGTAATCTTTGTCTCAATCGGATTAAGAGAACGAGTAAGAGCATGATTAGGAGGGAGCACATCCGCGATGAATCTTGCCAAGGACCGGCGCGTCTGAGACACGGAACGCACCCTGTATGAACATCTCCAAACCTCTCGCCCTGACATTGGGCCTTACTGTTGCCGCAGCAGCGGTCATCGCCGCCGACGGCAAGCTCGGCTACACCACCACGCCGATGATCCCCGGCACCCAGTGGCACGTCCACGACGGCGACCGCCCCCAACCGCGCATCGTGACGCCCGGTGAATCCTTCAGCCACGGCGCCAAACCGCCCTCCGACGCCATCGTCCTCTTCGACGGCAAGGATCTATCCAAGTGGACCAGCGGCGGCGGCGAAGCCAAGTGGAAGATCGAGAACGGCTACATGGAGGTCGCGCCCAAGACCGGCAGCATCCAGACCAAGGAACGCTTCGCCGATTTCCAGCTCCACATCGAGTTCGCCACGCCCGTCGAGGTGAAGGGCGACGGCCAGGGCCGCGGCAACAGCGGCATCCTCATGAACGGCGTCTATGAAATCCAGGTGCTCGACTGCTACAACAACCCGACCTATCCCGACGGCCAGGCCGGTGGACTCTACGGCCAATCACCCCCGCTGGTGAACGCCTCCAAGAAACCCGGTGAATGGCAGAGCTACGACATCATCTGGGAGTCCCCGCGCTGGGATGCCGACAAGAAGATCGCGAAGAAGGCCGCCGTCACCGTGATCCACAACGGCGTCGTCCTGCACCACCGCAAGGAATTCACGGGCACGACCCCTCACCAGAACAACGGCAACTACAACAAGCCGCACGATCCCGAAATGTTCATCCAGCTGCAGGACCACAACAATCCGATGCGCTTCCGCAACGTCTGGCTCCGCAAGCTCGGCGAATACGACAAGCCCGAGATGCCGAAGTAGGCTGGACGGCCGTTGATTTCCAAAACGAAACAGGCGCCGGGTGACCGGCGCCTGTTCTGTTTTCAGATGGATCGCCCCGCTTATTTGGCGGCCTGCGTCGCGGCGAAGGCTTCGTCCACAAACTTGATCGCGCCCACCACGAACGGATCAGGCGCGCCGGCAAAGGTTCCGCTGTCTGTCTCGATGGCCATGACGCCGGGCCATTTGACCTTCTTCAGCTCGGCGAAGAGGCCCTTGAAGTTCACGTCGCCCTTGCCGATCTCGGTGTCGGTGGCCACGTCGCCCTTCTCGGTGTTGTTCACCTTCTTGTCCTTGAGATGGATGTCGTGGACGCGGCCTTCGTAGTCGCGGAAGACCTTGGCGACATCGAGCCGTGTGCTGGCGATCCAGCCGACATCGAGGCAGACGCCCATGCGGGGGTCGCGGTATTTGAGCAGGCTCTTCACGACGGCGGGATTGCCGTAGGGGGAGAAGACGCCGTGGTTATGGAGGGCGATCTTGATGTCATACTCCTTCACCAGCTCTTCGAGGTTATCGAGGATCTTGTAGTCGCCCGGTTCGGTGACAATGACCTTGATGCCCATCAGCTTGGCGAACTCGAAAAGCTTCCGGTTCTGTTCCTTGTCCAACGTCGTGCCGGTGACTCCGAAGGTGTAGACGGTGAGTCCGGCGGCATCGAGGACGGCCTTCTTCTTCATGGTCTCCTCCTTGGAAGCCATGGGGTTCATGTGGTTTCCGATCAACTGGAGCTGCTTGATCTGGTGCTTCTTCGCGAACTCGACGACCTGGTCGAAGCTCATGTTCCGCAGCGTCCAAGACTGGATGCCGACGGTGGGTTTGTAGTCCGCGGCCCGGGACGAGCTCGCGAATGCGGTGGCCGCGACCAGGAGGGCGGCGGCAATCGATCGGATGGTGTTGCGCATGGGGTTCACGCCCCGACTCAAACCCGCTAGGAGGCTCCGCGTCAATTCGCAGTCCACCGCAGCCGTCGGCTTGCCTCGCCCCCGGGCGTAGGGCTTACTCAGGCCCACATGCCCGGGACCTCACATCCAAGCACCAGCGCGGAGGACTACCTTGAACGCATCCACGAACTGATCGAGGAGAAGGGTTACGCCCGCGTGGTCGACATCGCTTCGTCGCTCAACGTGAAGCAGGCCTCCGTCACCAGCATGGTCCAGAAGCTCGACGGGCTCGGCTACCTGAACTACGAGAAATACCGCGGCCTGATCCTGACGGAGAAGGGCAAAGAGGTCGCCACGCAGATCCAGCAGAGGCATGAGACGTTGACCCGTTTCTTCTCCATCTTCGGCCTCGATCCGGAGACCCAGCGCCGCGACATCGAGGGCATCGAGCATCATCTCAGCCCCGAGACGGTCCACTTCCTTTCGGAGCTCGCGGCCTTCTTCGAGAAGAACCCGGCCGTCCTCAACCGCTTCACCAAGTCCCGGACGCCACAGCCATGAGTCATCCGCTTCCGCCAGATTGGACCACGCTACTGCGGTTGGCTGAAACCGAAGTGACTCGGACCATCGCCGAACTGCCCGAAGATCTGCGGGGCCACGCCGCCCAACTGCCCGTCTCCTACGAAGCCCGGCCGACCCGGGAGATGATCGACGACGGCATCGAGACGGACACGCTCGGGCTATTCCTCGGCGAACCTCTCCACGAACAGGGCGCGTCTCCCCTGCCCTCCCAGATCGTCCTTTTCCTCGACGTGATCTGGGAATTCGCAGAAAACGCTCCGGAGATCTTCCAGGACGAAGTCCATGTCACCTACCTGCACGAGCTCGGGCATTTCCTGGGACTGAACGAGGACGAACTGGAAGAGCGCGGACTGCTTTGAGCCGCCCGGGCCAAAGGGAACTTTCCCTTGATTTCAAAGTGCCGGTTGGCAGCTTATCGCCCGTCTACGGGTGATGACCCAGGCGCTGCCGGGGACCATGTTCCGCGTCGCCCTGCTGAACGGCCACGAAGTGCTCGCCCACATTTCGGGGAAGATGCGGAAACAGTTCATCCGCATAGGGCCGGGCGACAGGGTCCAGCTGGAGATGTCGCCCTATGACCTGGCCAAGGCCCTTATTATTTTCCGCGAGCGTTGAACCGCCGCCGCGGCCGGACCGTCTGAAACAACATGAAATCAATACTCGTCACCTGCCTTTTGGCCCTGGGCCTTCCGCTCATGGCCGCTGAACCCGCAACGAAGAAAGAAGATACGAAAACTGTGAGCACAACCAACGAAGTCGCCGTCGTCACCACCACCGAGGGCGTCATGGTCATCGAATTCTGGCCCGATGTGGCACCCGGCCATGTGGAGAATTTCAAGAAGCTCGCCAAGCAGGGCTTCTACGACGGCACCGCGTTCCACCGCGTCATCAAGGGCTTCATGATCCAGGGCGGCGATCCGAACACCAAGGATGCCGCCAAGGAATCCCAATGGGGCATGGGCGGACCCGGCTACAAGATCAAGGCCGAGTTCAACAAGAAGTCCCACGTTCGTGGGGTGCTCTCGGCGGCGAGATCCCAGGACCCCGATTCCGCCGGCAGCCAGTTCTTCATCTGCCATGACCAGGCGACGTTTCTCGACGGCAAATACACCGCCTTCGGAAAGCTGATCAAGGGCGACGACGTCCTCGAAAAGATCAACTCCACCGCCACCCATTCTCCCGACCGGCCGGACAAACGCATGGGAGTCACAAGCGTGAAGATCGTTCCCGCTTCCGAGGTGAAGTAACCGATTCAAACCAGAAGGCTCCGGGATGACCGGAGCCTTTTTTGTTTCCACGATTCCCCGTCATGCCCCTCGACCCTACGCAGCTCGCCCCCGTCCTCGCAGCACTCGGCTGTCCCATGGAGAAATGCCGTGAGATGGCGGAGCAATTGGACAAACGCGCGAAGCAGTTGAGCGAGCAACGCGGGCAGCCCTACGACGAGGCGATGACCCATCTCCTCAAGCTCATGGCCCAGGGTTGGGCCGCGCCGAAGAATCTTCAGACCTAATCCCCTTCCCTCAATGCTCGAACCTTGGCCGCTCATCTCGTCCACGCCGGTCGGCAACTTCCGGATCTTCACCATCCGTTCGGACAAGAAGATCAATCCAAGGACCGGCAAACCCTTCGACTTCTTCGTCATCGATTCGCCGAACTGGGTGAACATCGTCGCCGTGACGCCCAAGGACGAACTCGTCATGGTCGAGCAATTCCGCCACGGCACGAACACCGTCGAGCTGGAGATCCCCGGCGGCATCATGGACCCGGAGGACACGTCCCCCGTGGCCACTGCGGTGCGTGAACTGCGCGAGGAAACCGGCTACGAAGGCGTCAACGCCCGCCCGCTCGGCGATGTCGCGGCCAACCCGGCCATCATGAGCAACACCTGTTTCTCGGTGATCATCGAAGGCTGCGAGCTGAAGCACACCACCGAGTTCGACGGCGGCGAAGACCTAGTGACCAAGCTCGTCCCCATCTCCGAGATTCCCGACCTCGTCGCCAGCGGCCGGATCAAGCATCCGCTGGTCGTAGTCGCCCTCTACCAGTTCGACCTGCTGCGGCGTGGGCTGAAGAGGTGATTTGCGGTCGAGACGGGTCCGCCGGGGCAAGTAAACCCGATCAACAGTGCCGCGATTCCCTGAAACTTTGACGACCGCATTCACCGATGCGCTCCTCACCCAACCCCGGTCGCAACCCACTGAAGCGCTTGGTCCAGCTTCTCGCCGCGCCAGCACTTGCGGACCCGGGTTTCCGGTGAAGAGCTTTCCGCGGCATCATCGCCGAAGTCCGAACCCGAGCTTTCAAAGCAAGCGGTCGCACCGGCCGAACCAGCTCCCCAGCTCCCCAGAAAAAGCACCTCCGACGGCACCGATCCAGGGTTCAAGCAGATGCTCCACACCGGCGAGACGATCGGTTCGTTCACGTTGCTGACGATCTCGTCGGACCATGTCGAACTGCAGTCGGAAACCAACGTCGTCCGACTCCCGCTCCTGAAACAACTCCGCATGGAAGACGGAGGCACGTGGCGTGTGCAGGATCTCGCAACCCCCTTCACGCCCTCAAACGTTCAACCGGTCGGAACTTTGGCTTCGACCGGCAGATCCTTCAGCTATCCGACAGACCGCACTGGCTCGTCCGGGAAACCCAACCGTGACGCCATGGGCAGTTCGTCCTCCGGGGAGTTTTCCGCCAAGGAACTCAAGAAAGCGGAGAAGGAGATGAACGCTGCCGGAAATGCAGGGCCGAGTCGCAAGAAGATGGTGCAGGTGGCAAAGGCCGCGAAGAAGATGGATCGCCGCAACCGAACCGCCGAGTAGGCGACCCGCGACCGCCGCCACGGCGGTGTTCCGTCATCCCGCGATCGACAGGGTATAGATTCCATCTTGGAAAAAGGCGACCAACTCGTTCTCCAGACCTCTCGAAGTCAGAAATCCGGAAGCCCGTCCTTCGGGGATGTCTCCCTGGGATTCGAGCGCGGTGAACTCGACATCACGATCCATCTGGAAGCGATAGACCGCAGGAGGTGTTCCGGCGGCGGCGTTTTTCTCGACCGAATGGACCACGACCACGCTGCGGGACCCGGCCAGCAATGCGGCTGAATGGTCGCGATCAAGCTCCAAGGCCGTCACTGGTGCACGCTGCGTCCAATTGCCAGTCCCCAGGTCGAGCGTCCAAAGATCGCCCAGGAAGTGGAACTGGCTGTTGAAGAATTTCATCCCGGCATCGCGCGCGCCCTGTTTGCCGGTAGAGTTTCCGATGCCGCCGAAAAGATGGAGCAGCCGTCTCTCCGGTTCCACCATGAGCCACGGCACCTGGCGCGGCCAAGGACTCGCGTAAGCCGCATCGCCCTTGAGTTCGATCCAGCTCCTGGTTGCCGCGTCGAACTCCCATCGCCGGCCGTTGACCCTGAACTGGCCGTAGCCACCGATGCACCCGGCCCGCGCGGTGACGGGATTCCAGTAGGCCGAATTTCGGAAGCCTTCATTCCACGAGGGGCCACCGCCACCTACCTCGCTGAACGCCAGCTTCTCCACATCGAATCGCCACATGGCCCCACGCCCATTTTCGGCGAGCCAAAGGGTTCCTTCCTCGGGATGGACGACGGCCTCCTCAAACCGGTTGACAGGCGGTTTCAACACGGTTGACCGGATCTCCCATGACTTCAGGCTGATCTCGTGGATGGCGCATTCGCCCCCGTCGCAATGCAGCTTGAGCAGCCGGTTCCGCCCCGGATCAGGCACTAGTGACCGGGGCCCCCAGTAGGAAGGAATGTGGTCCCACGCTTTCACCCTCTTCCAAACGGCCACCGCACGCGGCTGCCTTGTCGCGAGCCACGAGCCCACCCCCGCAAGGCCGGCCCCGACGGCGAAAGACGCCACGACAAAACGCCGCCGGTTCACTGGCGGAAACTTCCCTGCACCGGCAGCGGCCAGATCGGCGGCGAACTCCCCCGCAGCCGCATAGCGGTCCCGCGCATTGCTGGAACAGGCTTTCAGCAGGACAGTATTCAGTGCACTGCCCTTGGTTGGCCAGTCCGCCGCATCCAGCAAGGCCTGCGGAATCGACGGGAACTCCAGACGATCATTGCCGGTCCAAAGCTCATAGAGCGCCTTGCCCAATGCGAAAAGGTCCGCAGCCTGGTCGGCTCCGCCTTCGGGTGGAATAAACCCCTCCGTGCCGGAGAAGTCGAACGGCTCGCCGGGCGGGGCCACCAGTCCGTAGTCACCGAGGACGACTTTCCTTTGGATGAGGAAGCAGTTCGCGGGTTTGACATCACGATGAACGAGGCCGGCGGCATGAAGCGCCGCCAGGCCTAAAAGAACACGAATTCCCATCTCCGCTACACGGCTGGCAGCAACCGCTCCTTCGCGAAGGAGCACTTCGCGCAAATTGTCCGGCTGGTAGGCTCCGGTGTCCGTCAATGGAACGCCCGCAGAGTCGTCCACGGGCACAAGCAATTCCCACAGCCACAGACGATCCATCGAAAGGCCGCAGCCGAGAATGGGCAGAAGTCCCGGCTTGTCCGACAGCTCCAGCAACCGGCGGTGCTTGAGCAAAGCGGCTTCCGGGTCACGGCCTTCGACCAACCGCAGCAGCTTGAGAACGGTCAAGCCTCCGGCCTGGTCCATCGCCAAGGCGACGACCCCGCCCGGACCCTGCGACAGGATTCGTATGACGGTGAAATCCGCCGGCCACGGAAGCACTCCCTGTTGGGTCATGCCGCAGACTCTTCGGTGAACGGTTTCTCCAGCAAGTCCTTCCATTCCATGCGGAGCGCTTTCAACAAGCGGTGGCGGACGATCCAGACATTGGCCGCCGTGGTTCCATGCAGCCGCGCAGTTTCAGCCGCCGTTTTGCCGTGCATCGCATGGGACTCGAACATCTGCCAGTGCCTCGGTTTCACCTTGGAGCGGACGCGGGCGAGGCAGGCCTCCAGCAGGCGCGTGTCCGCCTCGGCCTGCCTCACCGGATCCTCGGCGCTCGATGCCTGCGGATGCAGGCGCTGGCGCAGTTCCTCGACCACCTCCTCGGGAAACAGGCTCTTCCGCCGGCGGTTCAACATCTCGAAGATGCGCTGGTTGACGATCTGGTTCAGCCAGGTGCGGAACTTGCAGATGGTCCGGTCATACTCGAAGCCGGGCAGATAGCGCGCGACCTTGACCATGCTTTCCTGAAGCACGTCCTCCGCCTCGGCCTCGGACAATCCGCTGGAGCACGCGTGCTTGCGGATAGAAGCGGCGTAGCGGTCGAAGAACACCTTCCACCCCGCGTCATCCCGCCAGTCCTTGGCGGAATCGATCAGGTTGGGATCCGTGGTCTGGGCGTGGAGCATTGAGTAATTCTCCAGTGGAACATTCCAGTGAATAGATCAAGGTCGAACCGGTTGAACGGCTCAAGGAACTTGTCGGATACGGAAGAAGCGGAGCCCCAGATCGACATCGAACTCGCTCACGATTATTTCCGAGGTGGCGTTGAACTGAGGCCCGACTGCGCCCCAGATGACAAGGTTCGTAGATGCCTCAAGGACGTAGTTCCGGCCCAGCACCGCATTCTGTGTCACCTTCACCCTGCTCACGGCAATGCTCACCGTAGGCACGAATGGCGGCGAACCGATGACGATGTTCGGAGAGTTGGTATAGCAGCAACCCGCATTGACGATGTTGATGGCGACCACCCTCCCGCCGCTCATTACGGCTGTCGCCGTCGCTCCGCTGCCTCCGCCGCCCTGAATCAAAACTGTCGGGGCATTGGTGTAGCCACACCCTGGATCAACTATGGTCGCGCCGGCCACTAGTCCATTCACAAGGGTGGGCGTTGCGGTAGCTTTGTGGGGTGAGCAGTAGTCGAACGCACCGCCATAAGCACCCATGTCAGACCGTGTCCCATCACTGTCTAGGATCATCGGATGGCCTGCATTTATTGCCGGAGAGTTTGCCTGGAGATGAAAGTCACCGGTGGCGGCATTTAGGAACAGCGGGTTTAAGCTGAGATTTCCCGTTCCGGCATGTCCACCCTGGACGGTGCTGTAGTCTACGGTTCCAGGAGCGGTCCCATCTATCTGCTGACCGTTGAATCCAGAGTTGGCCCAGAGGATGCAATTGACCAACGTGCTTGAAGTCGCTCCGCCAGTTGTCCACGGATTTCCGGCACCGCCAGTGTTGTTGTAAGCCGTGCAGTTCGTTGCCCAAGACGAACCGATAACCGCCGGATTGTTGAATCCCGTATTGCCGTAGAACAGGCAGCGCACTGCGGTGACACCCAGCACACCGGCAAAGTTTTCAGACGAGTTGTTACGGAAAACACAGTCAACAACGAGAGCCTTTGCCTGCTCATAGGCCGAGTAGTCTGCCGCCCCGCGAGCATCAATCACCCCTCCATTCGCGTAGTTCTGTTCGAAGAGGCAATCCCGGACTTCAAGTCTGCCGGCAAACCGCCGAATTCCCGCCGCCCACCCGCCACCGACAATGCCCCCTTTGATGGTGATGCCTTGGATTGTCACTTTGCCTGAATCGCCGGGTGGCAAGTTGACCTGGAAAATGCCCCCGAGGTTCTGTCCGTTCACGCTAGTAGCCGCATTGCCATTCGCGGACGTGAGAGTGATCGCCTTCGTCAACAGGATACTGCGCTCATTGTAGGTGCCGTCCGAGATCAGCACCGTATCACCGGAGACGGCCAAGTTGACGGCGGCAGCGATCGTGGGTTGGTCCTGCGGCACACGAATGACTTTGTTGGAGGCACTGTATGGCGAATCGTTGGTCCAAATGGTGTTGAAGACCGATCCGGCGCTGCTTCCAAGAGTTCCCACGGAGTCAGCAAACTGGATTCCCAATGTCTCCTTGAAACCCAGCAGGTTCATCAATCCCGTTGAAGAGATAAACGGAACTCCTCCAGTCTGCAGATCGCTCAACTCCCCCAAACTTAAGGCCCGGTTCCAGACCTTGAAATCGAAGAGCAATCCCTGGAACCAGTTTCCATCCGGCAGGGTTGCATAGTCGGCAAACCCGAAGGACATGGGTGCCACCACATCGCCGCTCATCACGGCGTTGAACGAAGTCTGCGGATTGATGGGCGCGGTGGCGACGAGTTGGGCATTCAGATAGAGCGAACAGCTCGCCCCTTGGCCGACGATGGCCAGATGCTGCCAGACATTGGACTTCACCATTCCCGGACCTGAGACCACGTCACGATAGACGTTCGGCCAGACTTGGAGAAAGCCCACCGAGCCATCCGCGTTGAGGCGGATGGAAAGCTCCTTCCAGTTCTCGATCTTATTGAAGAGAAACTGAACCCTGTTGGTCACCTCGGGCTTGAACCAGAAATCGACGGTGAAGTTTGTCACCGTCGCCCCACCCATGAAGGAACCGTTGATGGTGGCGTAGGAATTGGTGCCGTTGAAGCGGAGTGCAGCCCTGAGCCCTGGAACGACGTGCAGGACAACGGCGACAAAGAGCAGGGCAAACCAGCGGGTGTAGGGAAGTGGTCTCATGGGGGGGAGAAACAGTGTATTCAGAGATATTAACCGGCCTCGAACCACATCCTTACAAACTTTCCGCAATCCTCTGCTGTTTCCTCCGATACCGGCCACGCCTGTTCGACAAAAAAACGGGCGAGGATCGCTCCGCGCCCGTTCAACTCTGTAGCAAGGTGAGCCGGGCCGCGCTGCGGCCCGGCCGTCAGTCGCAGCGCGACTGACGCCACCTGCGTTTTGATCACGCGTCCAGCTTGGTCCAGGCCGCGTTGGCTTTGGAGGACTTCACGACGGCTTCAATGAAAGCCATGCCGCGGATGCCGTCCTCGATCTTCGGATAGTCATTGGCGAGGTCGTCTTTCTTCAGCTTCTCACCGGCCTGACGGGCGCGGATGGCGGTGGCGAAGTTCTTGTAGATGTTGGCAAACGCTTCCAGGTAGCCCTCGGGATGCGCCGGTGGGGTGCGGCCGGCGGCCTTGGCGGCGTCGCTCAGGTAGCCGTTGGCCGTGCGATAGACCTGCATGGGCTGGTCGGGCCATTTCACGAACATCGTGTTGGGCTCGCGCTGGTGCCATTCGAGGCCGCCAAGTTCGCCGTAGACGCGGATGTTGAGGTTGTTCTCCTCGCCGACGCTGATCTGGGAGGCGTGGAGGACTCCCTTGGCCCCGCCCTTGAAGCGGAGGAGGACATTGCCGTCGTCGTCGAGCTTGCGTCCCTTCACGAAGGCGGTGATGTCGGCGGCGAGTTCGCTGATCTGCAGGCCGGTGATGTATTCGGCGAGGTTCTCGGCGTGCGTGCCGATGTCGCCGATGCAGCCGGCGGCGCCGGAGCGTTTCGGGTCGGTGCGCCAGGCGGCCTGCTTCTGGCCGGAGGCCTCGATGCGGGTGGCGAGCCAGCCCTGGGGATATTCGACGACGACCTTGCGGATCTTGCCGAGCTTGCCGCTGTGGACAAGGTGGCGGGCTTCCTTCACCAGCGGGTAGCCGGTGTAGTTGTGGGTCAGGCCGTAGAGCAGGCCGGTCTTCTTGACGATGGCCGCGAGTTCCTTGGCTTCGGCGAGGTCGAAGGTGGCGGGCTTGTCGCTCAGCACATGGAAACCGCCTTCAAGCGCGGATTTGGCGGCGGGGAAATGGACGTGGTTCGGCGTGACGATGGCGACGAAGTCGATGCGTTGGTCGGCGGGCAGCGCAGCTTCCTTGGCGACGAGTTCCGCGTAGCTGGAATAGACGCGTTCCGGAGCGAGGAAGAAGTCGGCTCCGGAGGCCTTGGACTTCTCGGCATCGGAGGAAAAAGCACCGGCGACGAGTTCGATCTGTCCGTCGATGTTGGCCGCGATGCGGTGCACGGCGCCGATGAACGCGCCGCGTCCGCCGCCGATCATGCCGTAACGAATCTTTCTGCTCATAAACGTGGAATGAAGCTGTTGGTGCGATTGCCAGGAAACCCCCGGCTTATAGTCGGCGGGCATCGGCCGGGTCAACGGATGACTTGGCCCTGCGCCAAAATGAGTTGGCGGACCGGTGGGGCCAACCCTAGTTTCCCGGCCAACCGATGCTGGTCCACCTCCTCAAATCGAAGATCCACCGCGCCACAGTCACCGCCGCGAGCGTCGACTACGAGGGCAGCCTGACGATCGCCGCCGACCTGTTGGAAGCTTCCGGCATGCGGCCCTACGAACGGATTCTTTGCTCGAACATGGCGAACGGGGAACGTTGGGAGACCTATATCATCAAGGGTTCCTGGGGCTCCAATTCGATCGAACTCAACGGCGCCGTGGCCCACCTCGGCAAGCCCGGCGACCTGATCACGATCATGAGCTACACATTGCTGGATGAATCCGAAGCCGATGACTGGCACCCGAAGATCATCGTCCTCGGCGCGGGCAACGTGATCATCGACCGGCGCGGCAAGTAGGCGCCTCCGGAACCATGCCATTCACAGCCCTAGAAATTGCCCAGCAACTCGGCGGCGAAGTCGTCGGCGATCCAACGATCACGCTCTCCGGTTTCTCGCCGGCGACCAACGCCAAAGCGGGCGATCTGACCTTCGCGGAAAACGAAACCTTCTTCCAGAAAGCGGAACAGTCCGCGGCCGTCGCCATCCTGGTCGACGGGCCGTTTCAATCGGACAAGAAAACAGTCATCCGCGTCCCCAATGCGCGGATCGCTTTCGCCAAGGTCCTGCCGATCTTTTTTCCGGAAGCGAAGTTCGTGGCTGGAATCCATGCGTCGGCCGTCGTCGCACCCTCTGCGGTAGTCGATCCGACGGCCCACATC
Organism: Verrucomicrobiota bacterium; assembly: GCA_043775315.1. GTDB lineage: Bacteria > Verrucomicrobiota > Verrucomicrobiia > Limisphaerales > CANJSG01 > CANJSG01. The sequence continues at coordinate 35,307 of JAYVSO010000020.1, read as the reverse complement.
GGGCCGCATTGCACCGTGGCGGACGGGGTAAAGATTGGCCCCCGCACGGCTTTGATCGCATCGGTTTTCGTCGGAGCGGGAAGCATCGTCGGGGAAGACTGCGTCCTGCAGCCGAATGTCACCGTGTATTCCAAAACCCAGATCGGAAACCGCGTCCGCATCCATGCGGGAACGGTGGTGGGTTCCGACGGCTTTGGCTACGTCCTGGATCAGGGACTGCACCGGAAAGTTCCGCAAGTCGGCCACGTCGTGATCCATGACGACGTCGAGATCGGGGCTAACGTGACGATCGACCGCGGCGCGCTCGGACCGACGACCATAGGCCGGGGCACCAAGATCGACAACCTCGTGCAGATCGCCCACAACGTGGTCATCGGCGACCATTGCCTTCTCATCTCCCAAGTCGGCGTTGCGGGCAGCACTAAGATGGGCAACTACGTGACTCTGGCCGGCCAGGTCGGCGTCGCCGGACATCTCAAGATCGGCAGCAAGGCGATCGTCTCCGCGCAGTCCGGCGTCATGCACGACGTGCCGGAGGGCGAGAAATGGTTCGGCACCCCCGCCCAACCGGACCGCCGTCTGAAACGCCAACTGATCGCGATCCAGCACCTGCCCGACCTCGTCAAACGGGTGGCTGCGCTCGAGGCTCGTCTCAATGGGGAAACCCCGCGGTCGGAAGAATCCTCCGGGTGACGGTGCGACGCGCGGGCACCGTTTTAGGTCTCCGCCACTCAACTACCAGCGTTTCGATTCCATCCGGCGCTTGGCGTTTTGCCGATCGACCCCATACTCCCTGCCCATGGTTCACGTAGGCATCGGTTATGACGTTCATCCGCTGGTTCCCGGCCGCAAGCTGGTGCTCGGCGGCGTGGAGATTCCACACACGCTTGGCCTCGACGGCCACTCGGACGCGGATGCGCTGTTGCACGCGTTGACGGACGCGGTCCTTGGCGCGCTCGGCGAGGGTGACATCGGCCATTTTTTCCCGAACACGGACCCGCGCTGGAAAGGCGCCCCGAGCAAGGTGTTCCTCGAAGAAGCCGCACGCCAGGTGAAGTTCCACGGCGGACGGATCGTCAATGTCGACATGACGCTCGTATGCGAGGCTCCCAGGATCAAACCGCACATCGAGGCGATGAAGTTCTGCATCGCCGAAGCGCTGGGCGTAAACCCCAAGCGGATCGGAATAAAGGCCACCACCAACGAGCGCCTCGGATTCATCGGACGCGAGGAAGGCATCGCGGCGATGGCAGTCGCGAGCGTCGATCTCCCGGAACCGAAGGAGTTCGTGGCCTGATCCACCCGAGAATTTCCCACCATGAACAAAGGACAAATCGGTTGGCGGCGGAAGCTGGAGGACGGCACCCACATGAACTGCTACGCCGTGGCCAAGGGCGACCGTTGGCAATTCTACGCGCAGAAGGAGCGCTTCGAGCACTGGGAGCCCCTGAAGACCGCGCCGGTGGAGGACTGGCTCTCCCTGCTCGACGCAGTGGACCGACGCATCCGCCGGATGGCCGCGCGTCCCGAGACCGCGGCCAAGATCCGGAAACGCATCAAGGAGCTTTTCCCGGAGACGGAGATCCCGGCGTTTCACCGATGAGCGAACGGCCGTTCATCCTCATCACCCCCTGCATCCAGCCGCAGGGCTACGAGTTTGACGACCTGTCCCTCAGCCTGTCGGACTGCTACGCCCGCTCGATCACGAAGGCGGGCGGCGTTCCCTTCATCCTATCCCGCGAAACCGACCCCGAGATCGTCATCGAATGCGTCAGCCGCGCCGACGGTGTGCTGCTGACCGGCGGCGAGGACGTCCAACCGGCGCTCTACGGCAAGAGGCTCCCCAAGCAACTCGCGGCCACAGTCAAGGAAACGGACCCGGTCCGCGATGCCATCGAACTTCAGGTGATCGATGAAGTTTTCCGGCAGAAGAAACCGCTGCTCGCGATCTGCCGCGGCCATCAACTCCTCAACGTCGCCCTCGGAGGCACCCTGCTCGTGGACATCCCGAGCCAACGGCCGCACGCCTTGGAACACCGCTGTCCAAAGCAGAAGGACGAACTGGTCCACGAAATCCTGCTGAAGCCCCACAGCCGCATGCGCGCCTTTTGGCCGGACGGCCATCTGAGGGTCAATTCATCGCATCATCAGGCGGTCGACAAGGTGGCGCCGCTCCTCGAAGCGACTGGTGTTTGCCCGTTCGACGGGATCGTCGAAATGCTCGAAGCGCGCAGTCCTGTCTTGCCATACTTGATGTCGGTCCAGTTTCATCCGGAACGATTGATTGACCGACACGCCGGGTTCTTGGAGTTTTTCTCGGACTTTACACAGGCCTGCTGCAACAGCAGCCCACGAAATCTATGAAGGCAACCGTCATGGTGGTCGACGACTCGGATGAAATCCGCGTCCTCGTGAATACGATTCTCCAACTCGGCGGCTACGAGCCGATGCTCAAGGCAAGCGCCGGGGAACTCAGGGAATCCTTCACCGGGCCGCAGCCCGACGTCGTATTGCTCGACCTCGTCCTGCCCGATGGCGACGGCCTCGAGCTCCTCCCGATGATCAAACGCCAGTGGCCCGAGACGCAGGTCATCGTGCTCACCGGCTACGCGACGTTCGATCTCGCCGTCGAAGCCACGAAGCGAGGCGCGTATCATTTCCAGAGCAAGCCGTTCGACCACAAATCGCTCCTCATCATGGTCGAGCGTGCGTTGGAGCATAAGCGTTTGACCGAGGAGGCCAGTAGCCTCCGGCGCGCCCTCTCGACGATGAGCGGCGGCATGTCGCCGATCTTCCAGAGCCCGGCGATGAAGAACGTCATGCGTTCGGTCGAGCGCATCGCGCCCAGCGAAGTGTCCGTCCTGATCACCGGAGAAAGCGGCACCGGCAAAGAGGTCATCGCCGACCTTATCCACGCCATGAGCCCGCGCAACAAGGGCCCCATGATCCGCGTGAACTGCGCCGCCCTGCCCCGCGAACTGATCGAAAGCGAACTCTTCGGATCCGTCAAAGGCGCCTACACCGGATCGACCCAGGACCGCGACGGACTGTTCCGCCAGGCCGAAGGCGGCACGCTGTTCCTCGACGAGATTTCGGAAATGCCCGTCGATACACAGAGCAAGCTCCTCCGCGTGCTGCAGGAGAAGGAAGTCCGCCCCGTCGGCGGCAAGGCCACCTACAAGATCGATTGCCGTGTCATCGCCGCGACCAACCGACCGCCCGAGCAGGCCATCAAGGAAGGCAAGCTGCGCGAAGACCTGTTCTACCGCATCAGCACCGTCTCCGTGGCGCTGCCTCCGCTGCGTGAACGCCGCGAGGACATCCTGCCGCTCGCCGTCTCCTTCCTGAAACGTTTCGCAGGCCAGGCCGGCCGAAATCTCGTCGGGTTCACGCCGACGGCCGCCGAAATGCTCCGCACGTTCGATTGGCCCGGCAACGTCCGGCAGCTCCAGAACGAGGTCCAGCGCACGGTCCTGATGGCCGAAGGCGACCACGCCGACGTGCAGGACCTGTCGATCACGACGGTGCTCAACCCGGCCGAAGTCGAGGACCTGACCCTCATGGAGGCGATGGAACGCAACACCATCATCCAGGTGCTCAAGGAAACCGGCGGCAACAAGCTGGAAGCCGCGAAGCGCCTCGGCATCGGGCGCCAGACTCTCTACAACAAGATCAAGATCTACGCGATCGACACCTGAGCGGCCTCCACACCATTTCCCCGCAACGGCCGTCGCCACCGACGGCCGTTTTGCTTTTGAAGTCCGTCACTTCACATCCGCCCAAGGGCCGATCAGCTCCAGATCATCGAGGAAGAGCGCCGCGCCGCCCGGACCGGAGAGCTCAAATGCCAGGCGATCCAGAGCCGCGATTGGAAACGAACCCAGTTCGGCGAACAAGACCTCGACCTTTTGCCAAGTTCCCTTGCCGCCAACCGGGACATCCGTCCGGAAGCTCGCACTCGTCTGGCTCAGGGTCTCCGCATCCGCGAACGCCGTCAGCTTGAGCCTTCCTTCCCCGCCCGTTCCACGGACCCAGAACCTCAGGCCAGTTGCTTCGCTTGCATGGATGACCGAGCCCCGTATCCGCGTGGTCAAGACCGTCGCTGATCGACCCCGCTCGGTAATGACAAGGCGGAGCGAGGCGTATCCGGTCCGGGCTTCGGCCGACAGCGACAAGGGCGCACCCGGCCGTTCGCCTTCGGTCCACCAGCTGTGAAATCCGTCTTCAAACCCTTCCAGGAACGGCCAGAACGCGGAAGTCGGCTGCGGAAGCTCCGCGTCACGCGGAACCACGCTCCGGAGAATCGAGTAGTTGGTCCGACCGGACCGGACCGCCGAGACGAAATAGGCGATCGGCTCGTCGAGATCCTCCACCGGCACGTTCGCCTCCCAGCCGAGTTCGCCGAGCGCCATCCTGCGCGGACGCCAGTCACGCGATTTCCAATGCCCCAACGGTTCGACGCTGATCCACGCCGTCACGTCGGTGGCATTGGTGTCCCCCGGCCAACGGACCTTCAGCCGCCTGCCTGCTTCGCGTGAGTGAAGCCGGGCGAAGTCGGCGAAGTTCACGCGATTCGTCCCTATCAGCCGGGGAAGCGTGATCCGGTTGGTGATCCACCCGTCGCCGGGAAAAGAATTTGTCTCCGCCGCGAACGCAGCCGGAATCATTGGAAGGCCGAGGAGAAGGACGATCGCGCAGAAACGCATGCGTGCGGACTGTGGCCAAGGCGCGTGCCTTAGCAAGAAACCGATGGATTTCCGGCGGCAAGTTGACTCCCAACCGACCGACCGCTACAAACTCGCGCACCGAACGCCCATCCCCGACGCGTTCTCCCCCACCATGAGCAAAACGACGAAAGCCAAGACACCGAAACCCAAATACAAACGCATCCTGCTCAAACTGAGCGGCGAGGCCTTGGGCGGTGAAGCCGGCTTCGGCATCAGCCCGGACGAGGTCCACGGCATCGCCCAGCAGATCGCGGAAGTGCGCGAACTCGGCGTGGAGGTCGTGGTCGTCATCGGCGGCGGCAACATTTTCCGCGGACTCCAGGGCAGCGAGAAGGGCATCGACCGCGCCACCGGCGACTACATGGGCATGCTTGCGACGGTCATCAATTCCCTCGCCATCCAGGATGCGCTGGAAAAGAAGGGCGTCCCCACCCGCGTCCAGAGCGCCATCACCATGACGCAGATCGCCGAGCCGTTCATCCGCCGCCGGGCTGTCCGCCATTTGGAAAAGGGCCGCGTCGTCATCTTCGCCGCCGGCACGGGCAATCCCTATTTCTCCACCGACACCGCCGCCGCCCTCCGCGCGAACGAGATCGGCGCCGAAGCCGTGCTCAAAGCCACCAAGGTCGACGGCATCTACGACAGCGATCCGAAGAAGAACCCGAACGCCAAGCGCTACACCACCATCACCTACCAGGAAGCCCTCCAGAAGCGGCTCAAGGTGATGGACGCCGCGGCGTTCGCACTCTGCCAGGACAACAAAATGCCCATCGTCGTGTTCGACTTCTTCAAGGCCCACAACCTCCGCAGCGTCGTCCTCGGCGCCAAGGTGGGCACGCTGGTGACGAGCTGATTTCGGTTCAAGTTTACCAATCCACCAACCACTCTTCCGCCATGACGATCGACGAAATCCTGTTTGAGACCGAAGAGAAGATGCAAAAGACCGAGGAGCACGTCCTGCACGAGTTCTCCACCGTCCGCACCGGCAAAGCCTCCCCCTCCCTCATCGAGAACGTCATGGTCGAGGCCTACGGTTCCAACATGCGCCTGAAGGAACTGGCCACCATCACCACGCCGGAAGCGCGCATGCTCATCGTCCAGCCGTTCGACCAATCCACCCTGAAAGCCATAGAGAAGGGCATCCAGGCCGCCGGCCTCGGGCTCAATCCCGCCGCCCAAGGCCGCTTCCTGCGCATCATCCTGCCCGAGCTCAGCACGGAGCGGCGTCAGGAGTTCGTGAAGCTCTGCAAACGGATGAGCGAGGAGGGACGCGTGGCCATCCGCAACGAGCGCCGGCACGCCATCGAACTGCTCAAGAAGACCAAGGGCACGGCCGGCGTTTCCGAGGACGCCATCGAGGACGCCGAGAAGCAGGTCCAGAAGCTGACCGACGGATTCATATCCAAGATCGACGTCCATCTCGTCCAGAAGGAACACGAGATCCTGAAGGTCTGAACATGCTTATCCGGTTGGCTAACAATTTTACTTCTGGATCGGTTGGAGCGCCGAGCATCGCTCGGATTTCGGCCTAAATGCCTTCATTCCTGCCGAGCAATGCTCGGGGCTCCGTGGCTTTGTCAGCAAACCGGATAAGCATGGTCTGAACGACAGGCGCGACCCGGGTTTTCACGAAAACGAAAAGGGCCGGGATTTCTCCCGGCCCTTTCTGCATTCAGAAACGGACAACCAAATCTTCAGGTCAACTTCACGCCCATCGCCTGCGCCTTGCGGATCAACGCGTCGGCCATGTCACTCGGGGTCACGGCGACTTCGATCCCGCATTCTTCAAAGACCGCGATCTTGGCGGCGGCGGTGTCTTCCGCTCCACCAATGACGGCGCCGGCGTGGCCCATGCGGCGTCCGGGCGGCGCGGTGGCTCCGGCAATGAAACCCGCGACGGGCTTCTTGCAGTTCGCCTTGATCCAACGCGCGGCCTCGCCTTCGGCGCTGCCGCCGATCTCACCGATCATGATGATGCCGACGGTCTCCGGGTCGTCGTTGAAGAGCTTCACCACGTCGAGGTGCGACGTGCCGTTGACCGGGTCGCCACCGATGCCGACGCAGGTGCTCTGGCCAAGGCCCTTGCTGGTGAGCTGGAACACGGCCTCGTAGGTCAGCGTGCCGGAGCGGGAGACGACGCCGACGCGGCCTTTCTTGTGGATGTAGCCGGGGGCGATGCCGATGCGGCACCCGCCCTTCGAATTTTCACCGGTGCCGGGCGTCACGACACCGGGGCAATTGGGACCGATGAGGCGGGTCTTGCTGCCCTGCATGGCGCGCTTCACGCGGATCATGTCCTTCACGGGAATGCCCTCTGTGATGGCCACGGCGAGTTCGAGCCCGGCCGCGACGCCTTCGAGGATCGCGTCGCCGGCGAACGGCGGCGGGACGAAGATGGCGGAAACGGTCGCGCCGGTTTCGCAGGCGGCGTCGGCCACGGAGTTGAAGATGGGCACGCGGTGTCCGGCGTGCTCGAAGAACTGTCCGCCCTTGCCGGGAGTGACGCCGGCGACGACCTGGGTGCCGTAGTCGAGCGAAAGCTTGGCGTGACGACCGCCGAAGTCGCCGGTGATGCCTTGGACGAGGATCTTGGTTTGGGGAGTGACGAGGATGGCCATGATGAAAATGAGGTCTTAAGAGAGCGGTTTTCCAAGATCGTCGTATGTCGGTGCGTCCTGCGAACCGTGACGAATATGGAGAACTTCAACGGAGCGTTCTCTGATTAGAAGTCGGTAGTAAATCTTGTAGGGGCTTTGCGGAACGACGCGGCACTCGGGATCTTCGTGCAGAACGGTGCCAAGCACGGGATGACGCCCGAGGAGATCGGTCTTCTTCAGGATGGCTTGGCCCAGTTTCAAAGCGGCGGACGGGTTTCTTCGGTTCAGATAGGCGATGATACGCTCCAGATCGCAAAGTGCGCGATTCGCCCAGAGAACCTTCCATGTCACTTCTTCACCCATGAACGAAAGCGACGTTCGACCTCGGCCTGCGGCACAACGCGGCCGGCGGCGGAATCTTCCTTGGCGGCCCGGAGAGCGGCGAGGATGTCGATGGTCTCACGCACCTTCTTCGTTGAAGCCTTGGCGGGCAGGCGGCTGATGGCCAACAGGGCTTCTTCTTTGAATGTCAGCGTCGCGCTCATGGCTGGGAGGTTAGTCTTTCCGGTTCGGGTGCGCCATCTCGTCTTCAGACGGGCAGCTTCACCTGTTTGCGCTGGTGGATGCCGATGACGTTGTTGTCGGGATCGAAGATCATTGCCATCTGGCAGACGGGCGTAGGGAACGGCTCCATCTTGAAGCGGACGCCCTTGGACTTGAGATGGGCGATGGCGGCATCGAAGTCGGCGACCTCCAGGCCCACGGTGCAGCCGTCGGAGCTGGGATTCCAACCGGGGGCGTGGCCGATGGAGAGCGTGCCGCCGCCGATGTCGTATTCGATCCACTGCATCCCGCCGGGTTCGCCGAAGACCATCGTGGCCTTCAACCCCAGCGTTCCCTCGTAGAACTCCCGCGCCCGCACCACATCGGTCACGGGATAGCAGGAGAAAGCGATTTCGGAGATCTTAATCATCATGAGGAACCTCGACTAGCTCGTCTCCCGCGTCGTCAAACACTTTCGCGTCCAGAATGTCGGCAATGCAGTTGGCCAAGTCGAACATTGAGTAAGGTCCATCAACGTAGATTTGACCCTGCTCAAAAATGAAAAACCCCACTGCCACTCCGTCTTGGACCATCTCTGCGCTTCCAAGAGCATCGAAACATTCAGATCCGATAATTAGAGTATCCACCCGACGAAGGTTCGGAAACTCGGTGATTAGCGACAGCCATCGTTCTTGATCAATTCGCTCCTCCGGAAATCCGTCCTTACGAATTGTGGCAAATCCAAGCACAGCGATGTTCGGTAGTGTTTTAAATCGTTTTAGGGGGTTAAGGCAGATGTCTGCACATCACGCCACCAGCTTCACGATCTTCTGCGCCGCGTCGGCCATGGTGCTGCCGGAGACGAGGGAGAGGCCGGACGCGTCGAGCGTGGCTTTGCCGGCGGCGACGTTGTTGCCTTCGAGGCGGACGACGAGCGGGAGCTTGAGGCCGACTTCCTTGACCGCCTCGACGATGCCGGTGGCGATCACGTTGCAGTCCATGATGCCGCCGAAAATGTTCACGAAGATGCCCTTCACGTTCGGGTCGCCGAGGATGATCTTGAAGGCCGCCACGACTTGGTCCTTTGACGCCCCGCCGCCGACGTCGAGGAAGTTGGCCGGGTTGCCGCCGAAATGTTTGATGATGTCCATCGTGCTCATGGCGAGGCCGGCGCCGTTGACGAGGCAGGCGATGTTGCCGTCGAGCGCGATGTAGCTGAGGCCGAACTTGGAGGCTTCGATCTCCTTCGAGTCTTCTTCGTTCAGGTCGCGCAGGGCGACGATCTCGGGATGGCGGTAAAGGGCGTTGTCGTCGAAGGAGACCTTGGCGTCGAGCGCGAGCACCTCGTCGGTGGGCGTGGTGATGAGGGGATTGACCTCGATCATCGCGGCGTCCGTCTCCCAATACATGGCGTAGAGGTTGCGGATGAGCTTGGCGGCGTTCTTGGCCTCGACTGGGTTGAAGCCGAGCTTGAAGACGAGTTCGCGGACCTGGAAGTCGGCGAGGCCGAAGGCGGGATCGACGTGGACCTTGTGGATCTTCTCCGGCGCGTTGTGGGCGACGGTCTCGATCTCCACGCCGCCTTCGGTCGAAGCGACAATGACGGGCTTGGACGTGGCCCGGTCGAGGAGGATGGCGAGATAGTATTCCTTTTTGATGTCGCTCGCGACGGTGAAATAGACGGTCTGGACCTTGCGGCCGGCGGGGCCGGTCTGCGCGGTGACGAGGGTCTTGCCGAGCATGTTGCCGGCCATCTCGCGGGCGTCGTGCTTGGACTTGGTGAACTTCACGCCGCCCTTGAAGCCGTCGGTGAAGGTGCCCTTGCCGCGACCACCGGCGTGGATCTGGGACTTCACCATCGTCGCACCTTCGGGAAGCTGGGAGAGGGCGGTGATGAATTCTTCGGGCGTCTTGGCGGCGGCACCCTTGGGCACGGGCACGCCGTATTTCTCGAAGAGGGCCTTGGCTTGAAACTCGTGGATGTTCATCTGGAAGTTAAGTTGTCTCTCGTCCGTAAAGGAGAAGGCGGACCTACCGGCCCGCCTTCGTCTCCATCAAATTGTCTCAGCGCTGCGCGATCGGCGTCACCTTCAGGCCGACCGGCCCCGTATAGACCGACTGCGGCCGGATGAGGCGGTTGTCGGCGAGTTGTTCGAGCACGTGCGCCGTCCAACCGCTGGTGCGGGCGATGGCGAAGATCGGCGTGAACAGGTCTGTCGGAATGCCGAGGCTGAAGTAGACGGTGGCGCTGTAGAAATCGACGTTCGCGTGGAGGTTTTTCTTGGCCAGCATCAGTTCGGCGATGCGCTCGGACATCTGGATCCACTTCGGGTCGCCGAGTTTCGCGGAAAGGACGAGCGCCATGCGCTTGAGGTGCGGCGCACGGGGATCGAGCACTTTGTAGACGCGATGGCCGATGCCCATGATCTTCCGCTTCTGGGCGAGGCTCTCCTCCACGAAATGGTCGACCTTATCCAGCGAGCCGATCTCCTGGAGCATCTTGATCACGCCTTCGTTGGCACCGCCGTGGAGCGGGCCCTTGAGCGTGCCGATCGCCGTCGTGATCGCCGAATACATGTCCGACAATGTGGCGATGGTGACGCGCGCGCTGAAGGTGGAGGCGTTCATGCCGTGGTCCGCATGGAGGACGTAGCAGAGGTCGATCGTGTTCTCCTTTTCGGCGGAGGGTTTAACGCCGTCGACCATGTAGAGGAAGTTCGCCGCTTCACCCAGCGTCGGATCAGGCGCGACCAACGACAGGCCCTGACGCGCGCGGTGGAAGTAGGCCGTAATGACCGGAATCTGCGCGATGAGCCGGAGGGCCTTGCGGCGCTGGGCGTCCATCGTGTCGTCGTCGGCCGTGGTGTCGTAGCAGCCGAGCGCGCTGACGCCGGTGCGGATCGCGTGCATCGGCGGACAATCCTTCGGCAGCTTGGTCACCAGATCGATCACGCCCCGGGGAATGTCCCGGAACCCGGCCAAGGTCGCCTTCAGCTCGGCCAACTCCTTCGTGTTCGGGAGGTGGTTGTGGTGGAGGAGATGGACGACTTCCTCGTATGAAACCTTGCCGGCGAGCTCGTTGATGTCGTAGCCGCAGTAGATCAACTGCCCGATGTCGCCCCTCACGTCGCTCAACCGCGTGTTCGCGGCGATGACGCCTTCGAGTCCTTTGGCGGCGGCAGTTGGAGCGGCATCGGGCGTGGTCATGGCTGGTTGAAAATGGCTTCCGGATGGTGGCAATTAAACGGCCCGCGCAACCTAGTAACCGGGTATGGACCGGTCAACGGGTTTCCCCATTCGTGCCCCATTTCAGGCAATCTTCTGCCGACAATCAGGCCCGCTGCGGCAATTCGCTTGAATGCCGGACGCGCCGGCACTTCAAATCCAGCGCCCATGAGACACCTCTTCGCCCTGATCCTGCTGCTGGCCGGGGGGGGCGCGTCGCTCGATGGAGCCTCGTTCACGGCCAACTACGACACCGTCACCATCAGCGGCCGTCCCTACGCGGCGGTAAGGGACTGGGCGAAACCCAACGGCCTCGAGCTGAAATGGCTTCAACGGGACAAGGCAGCATCGCTCGCCGGCGCCTTCGGAAAGATCACCCTCGAAGCCGACTCCCGGTGGATCGAGGTCAACGGCGTCCGCATCACTCTGTCGTTCCCCATCGCCCTGAAGTCGGGCCAGCTCCACATCACTCCTTCGGACATTTCCAACCATCTGACGCCCCTGCTCTATCCGCGCAAGATGAGCGACGGCGCCAAGATCCGGACGATCTGCTTGGACCCCGGTCATGGCGGCAAAGACCCCGGCAACACCGAGGGATCCCGACGGGAAAAGGACTACACCCTGCTTCTTGGCCGTGAAGTGCAGGCGCAACTGGAGAAAGCCGGCTACAAGGTGATCACCACTCGCAACCGTGACGAATACCCTGAACTCGACGAACGGCCGGCCTACGCGAACAAGCGGAAAGCCGACCTGTTCCTCAGCCTGCACTTCAACTCGGCCTCCGCGACATCCGCGTCCGGCATCGAGGTCTTCTGCCTGACCCCGGCCGGTGCCCCGTCGAGCCACGCCCGACCCGAGGGCTACAACGGCAGTTCGCTCCCCGGAAACCGGAACGACAGCCAGAACATGCTTCTCGCCTACCAGATCCAGAAGAGCGTGGTGAAGGAGACCAAGGCCGAAGACCGGGGAATCGTGCGCGCCCGTTTCGCGGTCTTGAAGACGGCCACCATGCCGGCGGTGCTCGTCGAAGGCGGATTCATGACCAATCCCACCGAAGGCCGGCGCATCTACGACGCGGCCTACCGCAAGACCCTCGCCAAGGGCATCGTCGACGGCGTCAAGGCCTACGCGAAGCTCGTCGAGCGGCCGGACTAGGTCCCGCCACTGTTCCCGTCACGGGACGAGGTAGGTTCGAATGCCTTCCTCGAACCTGCCGAAGTCCAAGCGGAAGTCCGCCTTGGCCCTTGCCGCATCGCCGACGTTGTCCTCCTCCAGCATCAGCAACTGGTCACAGGTCAACGGTGACGCCCGGCGAAGAATCGCGGGAAACACGCTCTCCATGACCTTTGCCTGCAATCGAGCCAGAGGCATCGGGAGGTGAACAATCAGGCGGCGGCGGCCGAGTGCTTTCAGGATGAGCCCGAGGATCTCGACGAAGCGGAAGCGTTCATCGCCGCAGAGATCGTAGGTTTGCCCAATGCTGGCGGGCGTTGTCAGCGCACCCACGAATGCCTTCGCGACTTGTTCGACATGGATCGGCTGCATCAGGCCGGCACCCGATCCCATCACAGGCAGAATCGGCGACCATCGCGACATCTGGGCGAACAACCCGACCAGTCCGTCACCGGGCCCATAAACGATCGATGGGCGGAAGATCGTCCAATCAAGCCCGCTGGCCCGCACCAGTTCTTCGGCCGCCCATTTGCTCTGATGATACCGCGCCCGCGCGTTCGGCCGCGTGCCGAGCGCGCTCATCTGCACCCATCGCCGCACTCCGGCGCGCTTGGCCGCGTCCAACAGCCGTCGTGTCGCGCCGACATGGGATTCCTCAAAGGTGTTCCGCCCGATCTCGCTGATTATACCGACGAGATGGATCACGGCGTCGACACCGACCACGGCCGCGTTCAAAGCCGTTTCGTCATGGATGTCGCCCGCGGCCAGCACCGCTTTCAGATCGGCGGCCAAAGCCCGGGCCTTGCCCGACTCCACGTCGCGCACCAGCACGCGCGGTTCATGGCCGGCGGCGACAAGCCGCCGCACCACGTTTCGGCCGATGAACCCGGTTCCGCCACTGACGAGGACCTTCATGCGCGACGACGTTTGCATCCTTCGCTGCAAAAGCGAACTTCCGCCCAGCATTGTTCCCATTTCTTCCGCCACTCGAACGGCCGTCCGCACGCCTCACAGGCTTTGGTCGGCAGCTGGCCTTTGCGCCATTTCATGACCAATGGGTAGCTGCTCGTTCCCCGCACGCAACTGCCGCAGGCCAGGCGGCCGGTCCAACGCATGTTTTGCAACCCACGCCACCCGGACTACCATCCGACCGACATGCCGTCCGACCCATCCCAAAAACCAAAACCGACCACGCGTTCGACCGAGGAGACCATGCTCGGATTGATCTGGGTGATGGAATGGTCGTTGGCTCTTGGCTTCGGCGTGCTGGCGGCGGCGACCGCCGGGGTGAAGAAACTGTGGGAGGACCATTCGATGGTTTTCAGCATCTGGGTCATCATTGCTCCAGCCATCGTGGTGACGCTGAACTGGCTCTTCTGGCGGCACGTGAAGAGGAAGATCGCCCGCGAAGGCGTAAAGATCCAACGACAGAAGTAATCGACGGCCGGCCGTTGATCAGGCGGAAAGCTTCGCCACCACCCGGACTTCGAGACCGGGCTTTAGGACGTGTGCGATACGGCGGATGAATCGAAATCCGCCTCCGCCCAGCTTGAACCGCAGAGCCTGCACGCCTGCCCAACGGTCGTAGCCGAACTCCCCTACCCCGGCCGACTCGACGGTCCATCCGCACTCGGTCACCAGCGCAGCGAGCGTCTGCGCGTTCCACGAAAAGAGATGGTGGTTCGGCTCCGCCGGATCGAACCGCCGGTAACGTCGCTCGATCTCATACGGCACATGCAGCAGCAACGTCCCGGCAGGTTTCAGCACACGGGACAACGACCTTAAAGTGGCCGCCGGATCGATCACATGTTCGAGCGCATGATGGCAGATGGCCACGTCGGCGACACGATCCGGAACCGCCTCAAGCGAGCCACAAAACTCAATGCCCGCCTTGGCGAGGTCCGCGCCAAGGAACTCCGCGACATCGACGCCGATCCTCCTCATGCATTGAAGGGAACGGAGGTTCCATCCCGCGCCGACCCCGAACTCCAGCACGACATCATCTCGACGAACGAAGGGCTGCAATTTGTCGGCCCGCAACCGCGTGACCCACGGCAACGCACCGGACGGCACTCCGCGCTTCACCTCGTGGTATCGCCGACCGGCGTCGGCGCGGTAGTGATCGGCAGGCTGCTTGGAAGGTTCCGGAGCCATCGCGTCAGACCAGGAGTTCACCGCGCAGGACCGTGACGGCCTTCCCGAGCAGTTTGGTGCGATCGCCCGCATGCACCACGCGCACAAGCCCGCCTCGGGCCGATGCCTGCCAACCGGCGAGTTCGCGGCGCTCCAGCTTGCCCGCCCAAAACGGTGCGAGTGCGCAATGCGCCGAACCCGTGACCGGATCCTCATCAACCCCCGAAGCCGGCGCAAAGAAACGCGACACGAAGTCGAACCTGGGATCATCCGACACCGCGGTGACGATGACCCCGCGGGACTTCACGCCACGCAGCCGATGCAGATCCGGAGCCATCGAACGGACCACCTCCGCATCGGCGATCTCCACGAACCAATCGAAGCGTGTCCGTCCCACATACGTCGCGCTGACTCCGAGTGCTTCGACCAATCCCGCCGGAGGCGCTTCAACCACCGGCGGTGTCGTGGGGAAATCCAGCTCGATCCATCCGTCGCGCTGATCCGCCGTCAGCAAGCCGCTGCGAGTTTGGAATCGTGCTGTCGCGTTCGACGGCAAATGCCCGCAAGTCCAGAGCACATGCGCGCTGGCGAGGGTCGCGTGGCCGCACAGGTCCACTTCCACGCTCGGCGTGAACCATCGCAGGCTCCAGCCGCCGTCGATGGGATGAAGGAACGCCGTTTCCGCGAGGTTCATCTCGCGCGCGATGAGCTGCATCCGCGCATCGGGAATCGGCGCGTCGAGAACGCAGACGGCGGCCGGATTGCCGCGGAACGGTTCATCGGTGAAGGCGTCGACCGTGAGGATACTTTGCGACATGGGAGACATCGAATCCGCCGAAACCGTAGGCCTCGCCTTCACTGACAGCCAGACCGATCGCACGCGATCAACCCGTCGCCAGCAGCTTCGCCGAACGGGCGATGTGCCGTTCCTGGAGCTCGTGGATGGCGCCGCAGATCTTCGGCAGGCTCATCTCGTGGACCTCCACTCCCCGGCCGATCTCCTCAAGCAAGGTGATCGTCAGTTCGCCGCCGAGGTGCTCGCGGAACTCCTCCATGCCCTTCAGCACCATCAGCTGCCCGTCCTTGTCGACGTTGAGCAGTTCGTTGGCGAAAAGCTCGAAGCCCAGGGCTTCCAAAAGCCGGATGATCCGTTCAGCGGCCGGCGCGGGGAGAAACCCCATGTCACGGGCGTAGATCACGTCGAGCGCGATGCCGACGGCCACCGCTTCACCATGGCGAAGCTGATACTCGGAGAGCTGCTCAAGCTTGTGCGCGGCCCAATGTCCGAAATCGAGCGGACGCGCGGAGCCGAACTCGAACGGATCGCCGGACGAGGCGATGTGGTTCAAGTGCAGCTCGGCCGATCGGAAGATCAGGCGCTTCATCGGCCCCGCTTCAAACGCGGCAAGCTTGGCGGCGTCTCGTTCTATCTCGTCGAAGAACGCACGATCACGGATGCACGCGACCTTCACGGCCTCGACATAGCCGGCGCGCTTGTCGCGATCGGGCAACGTGGCCAGAAGCTGGAAGTCGTTGATGACGGCGAATGGCGGGCAGAACGTCCCGAGGAAATTCTTTTTGCCGAAGGCGTTGATCCCGTTCTTCACGCCCACGCCGGAGTCGTCCTGCGACAGCGTCGTCGTCGGGATTCGGACATGCCGGACACCCCGATGCGCGGTCGCCGCCGCCAGGCCGACCATGTCCAGCAGCGCGCCGCCGCCGATGGCGATGATGTAGCTGTGCCGGTCGATGTGGTGCTTGTCGACGAGCGACTGGATTTCGCTGACCCGGTGGTAGCTGTTCTTGATCCGCTCGCCGCCTTCGATCACCAGTGGCGCGCAGACGAGATCCAAGTCCAAAGGAAACGCGGCGAAGTAGGCCTCGATGGCGGCGAGAAGATCGCCCTGCGACTTGGCCAACGCCTCGTCGACGACGACGAGCGCCTTGGTCCGGCAGGCCGGATGGCCATCGACCAGGACGTCGCGCAGCAGGGTATTCTCCGACCGGAAGGCATGGTCGGTGAAGAACACCTGATGGCGATAGTTCACCTGGATGTTTCGCTCGATACGGGACACGGCTGA
The DNA here is from genome assembly GCA_043775315.1 of Verrucomicrobiota bacterium. Taxonomy (GTDB): domain Bacteria; phylum Verrucomicrobiota; class Verrucomicrobiia; order Limisphaerales; family CANJSG01; genus CANJSG01. Next base: position 18,828 of record JAYVSO010000020.1, on the reverse strand, counting down.
TAACATGGATGAATTGGACGCCGGCCTTCGAGAAATATTTGACCTACTTGGAGCGGGCCAGTGTCGGGAGCCCCAACCGGCGATCAGATTGGGCGACGATCCGTGCGGCCGGCAGAAGACGGTTGAAACGGCGCCACGATTAGGGCCTCATGCGGCCCAAGGTATGGAGCCCAACCACGAGATCCCTCCGGAGCCACCCGCACTCCCCACGCCCCAGGCACCTCCTCCGGTCGCACCTCCACCGCCGCCGGCAGAGGTCTTCTTCGGGGTCAATTCCGGCAGGATCACATTCCGGGAGTTCCGCCGGGGAGGCAGTTTCCTCAACGCCATCCTCGCGCTTCTGTTCTCGCGGCTTGGAACCAAATTCCCCAATTCGACGGACGATCCGAACGTCCCCAGCCTCCGGCGCTATCGCGTCGGGTTTGACCAGTTCCCTCCCGAGGTCGCGGAACGTTTCGAACAGAAATTCCCGGAACTGCGCTCACTTGGGTTCGACGGTTTCGTCTTCCACCGCATCGTCGACGTGAACAACTCCACGTGGATCTACACGGCGACCGCGGCACATTCCTACGGAAACGCGTGGGTCCGCCTGCATCACCGGATCTGGACGACGCCGAATCCCGCCCGCCTCCATCTGTTCCCGATGTTCCTGACCCGGTTCACCGACGGGACGTGGCTGTGGTCGTCCGGCGGAAAGCCCGATCTGCTGGCCCCGAAGGAATGCGAAACCGTCTTCGCCGCGGGAGCCGGCGCGGCCGCACTTTGGGACCGGCACCAACGACGGGTCGGGGAGTTGTCCGTCGCCAAGACGGTCAACCCGGTCTCGCCGGGCCAGGTCGTGATCGAGGCCTCCGAGCAGCATCACGCGGCCGTGACCGCGTTCCATTTGGATCGAGGGGTGTTTGTGCGGCCTTCCGCCACCCAGCAGAAGGTAGAGGAAGACCTCCGACGCCAACTGGGCGACGTCGCGTTCGGACAAATCCGCAACCCCGAGGTGCTGGCCGAGGTGGAGAAACTCCAGACGAAGACCGCGGGCTGGGGCAATGCATGGATCATCTTCTTCATATCAATGCTGTTCTTCCTGGGTGCCGGACGCACCCAGTGGTCGTGGGGCTATGTGCTGATGCTGCTGCCGGTCCTCTTCATCCACGAGGCCGGCCATTGGCTGGCGATGAAGGCGTTCGGCTACCGGAACCTGAAGATGTTCTTCATCCCGTTCTTCGGAGCCGCCGTGTCCGGCGTGAACTACAATGTGCCCGGTTGGAAAAAGGCCATCGTCTCCCTGGCTGGCCCGGTTCCTGGAATCGTCCTCGGGGTCATACTCGGGATCTCTGGTCTCATCACCGGCAACGACGTCCTGATCCAGGCGGCGCTGGTGTGCCTTCTGTTGAACGGCTTCAACCTGATCCCCGTTCTCCCGCTCGACGGCGGCTGGGTCGTGCATACGACTCTGTTCTGCCGGAACCCCGTCATCGATGTCTCGTTCCGCGCTCTCGCCGGGCTGGGCCTCGTGGGACTGGGCATGGCCCTTGGGAACAAGATCCTGATGTTTCTCAGCATCCCCTCGTTCCTCCGGCTGCCCATCGCCTACAAGCTCTCGAAGATCTCGCATGCGCTCCGGCGTGAAGGATTCGCCACGTCATCGGACGACGCACGCACCGTCCCGCTGGCGACTGCGGACGAGATCGCCACGCGGATAAAGGCGGCGATGCCAAAAGGGCACAACGCCAAGGTCTACGCGCAGTTCACGCTGGAGGTCTTCGAAACGCTCAACGCCCGGCCTCCCGGCTGGCTCGCGACCTCCGCGGTCCTGCTCACCCAGGTCGGCTGCATCGTCGTGTCGGCGCTGCTGGCGATCTTTCTCTTCATCGGAAAGGAGGGCAGCATCGGGAACTTTTTCGCGGCCGCCGCGCTCCAGCCGACAACAGCACTGTCGTGCGCGGGCGTTGAATCCCGCGACAACAACTCGGCCGGCACAGGGGCCCGCACCGTGATCGTGACCAAACTGTCGTCCGAGAAGGCCGCGGCGGCGGCGTTCACCGGGATATCGCGCGACCTGCCCGACGGCTCAGCCGCGTGCCGCATCGGATCCAGCATCGTGTTCAGCCATCCTGCCAGCAACGACGCCTTGAGAGTCGTTTGGTTCAAAAAACTGGAAGCCTATTCCACGAACACCTTCGTCGGTTCATCCAACCAGCTCCCAAGTTTCCGTCTTGCGGCCATCGCCCGGTCGAAAGAGGAGGCGGGCCGAGTCGCAGAGCAGTTCGAAGGTGTTTCATCTGGCTACGGAACGTTGATCCCATCTTGGTCGACGGACGATTCAAGGCCCGCTTCCGCGAAGGCGGCGCAAGCAGCCGCAGCCCGGACATTGCGGCTTTTGGAGTATCACGACCCTGCCGACTCCAAGCCCGACCCGAAGTATCAGGAGACGACCAAGGCGATGGTCCGCGCCCGCCGTCAGGGGGACGCCGCCGATGCGGCCAAGCTCGGCAAAGAACTCGCCCGCATGCTCGAAGTCCGCAATGAGAACCGTGTCGCGTCGATCATCGCAACCAACCATGGCACCCTGGACGACGAGGTCGTGGCTCTGTTCCGGAAGCGGCAACAACCGGGCGCATTCACAAACTTGACGGCCGTGAAGGCGGTCCGGGACGGAATGGCCAACCGCCTCGGTGCGGAAGTGCAACCGGGTGCCAAGCCCGGCTTCCGCCATGGATTCCGCAGCGGCTACCTCCAGCAGGAGGGCCTGCTGCTGATCTTCAACTGGATCACCTTCGAGGATCCGGCCGTCGGCGTTCCGGCATTTCTTGAGTGGCTCTGCGCAGCCGGCGTGCAGATCAATAAATACGATTTCAGCGACACGACGTTGGGACTTGGAGGTCCGGACGGGGACGAGTGATACCGCGCCCCTGCCCCGAGCTGTTCAGGCGAGAATGCCCCGGACCACTTCGCCGCGCACATCCGTCAACCGGATGTCGCGACCGCCAAAACGGTAGGTCAACTTCTCGTGGTCCAGGCCGAGCAGGTGCAGGATCGTCGCGTGGAGGTCGTGCATCTCCATCTTGTCGACGGTGGCCTTGTAGCCCCAGTCGTCCGTCTCGCCGTAGGTCATGCCGCCACGCACGCCGCCGCCGGCCAGCCAGACGCTGAAGCCGTATTCGTTGTGGTCGCGGCCATCTCCACCCTGCGCGAACGGCGTGCGGCCAAACTCCCCGGCCCACACGACGAGCGTGTCGTCGAGCAACCCGCGCTGCTTCAGGTCCGTCAGCAATCCGGCGATCGGCTGGTCGATGGCTCGGGCGTTGTCGCCGTGGTTCTTGATCAGGCCGCCGTGCGCGTCCCAACGCGAATAGCCGTCAACCATCGGGATGGTCAGTTCCATGAAACGCACGCCGCGTTCGACCATGCGCCGCGCGAGGATGCATTCGCGGGCATAAGTGCGCGTGTGTTCGTAGGCGGCATCGAGGCCGTAGAGCTTCTTGGTGGCCTCGCTCTCACCGCTCAACTCCATGAGGTCGGGAATCGCCACCTGCATGCGCGCGGCCAGTTCGTAGTTCGCGATCGCCGATTCCAGGGCGTCGGCACGCCCTGAATCCTGGAGACTGCCCTGGTTCAGGCGTCCGACCAACCGGCGTTTGGCCTCCTGCAGTTGCCCGATCTTCTCGCTGGGAACGACGTTGGCCAGCGGCGTCCCGCGCGCATGCAGCAACGAGCCCTGATAGGTCGCGGGCAAAAAGCCGCTGCCGAAATTGTCGAGGCCGCCGGAGGGAATCTGGCCGCCGTTGAGCACGACGTAGCCCGGCAAATCCTCGTTCACGCTGCCGAGACCGTAGGTGACCCAGGCCCCCATGCTGGGACGCCCCTGAAGCCCAAGGCCGCTGTGCAGGAAATAATTTGCGCTCGTGTGCTCCGGGAAGTTCGACGTCATCGAGCGGATTACACAGAGATCGTCCGCCTTCTTGGCCATGTGCGGAAACAGGTCGCTCACCCAGGTCCCGGCCTGGCCGTGCTGGGCAAAGTTCCACGGGGACTTGAGCACCTTGCCGACATTCTCGAACTGGGTCTTCTCCAGCTTGCCGATGGCCTTGCGCGGATCCTCGCCGTGGTATTTCGCCAGCATCGGCTTGTAGTCGAAGCTGTCGACCTGCGACACCGCGCCCTCCATGAAGAGAAAGATGACGCTGCGCGCCCTCGGCTTGAAGTGCGGCGCCTTGGGCGCCATCGGACGGGGCGCCGCAGCACCTGTCGCGGCGATGAGGTTCGCCGCGCTACTGCCGAAAAGCGCGGTCATCGCGAGCGCGCCAAATCCGTTTGAAGCCCGGCGGAGCATCTCCCGGCGGTTGATGTGCGGGTCGAGGAACAAGGGATTGGTGCGCGGTTGCTTCATGTCACTTCACGTAGATGAAATCGTTGGCGTTGAGCAGCGCGTGGCACAACTCGGTCCACGCCTCGATGCTCCGGGCGTCCGTGGTGTTCTGCAACCGGCCCAACTCGCCGAGCGATTCGAGGCACGCACCGGACTCCTGGTGCGTGGGCAATCGTCCGAAGGCGGATTCGAACAACCACCGCACCCGCGTCGCGCCGTCCGCATCGGGCATCTCGCGCTGGAGGCGCTCGGCCCAGACGCGGGCCTGCTGATGGAACAGCGGATCGTTCATCAGCGCGAGCGACTGGCCGGGAACGTTGGTCACGTTCCGTTTTCCCACCGTGCTGAAAGGCGTCGGCGAATCGAACGTCTGCATCAAGGTCGGGAGAAAATTCCGCCGCACCGCGGTGTAGATGCTACGACGGCCGTCGCCATCGAGGGGCCCGCTCGTGTCGGGGCGCCCGCGTCCCACGATGAACTCGGTGAGATGGACGGGAACCGGAGGACCATAAACGGCCGGATTGAGCCGGCCTGAGACTGCGAGCAACGCGTCACGGATCACTTCGCCTTCGAGCCGGCGCACTGGCATGCGATGGAGAAGGGTGTCGGAGGGATCCAGTTCCTCAGCGCGGGCATCGGCGGTGTGGCTGCCCATGGCAAAAGTCTGCGTCAGCACGAGGCGTTTGATCAGCCGCTTCAGCGACCAGTCGTCCTCGCGGACGAACCGCCACGCGAGATGGTCGAGAAGTTCCGGATGCGTCGGCCGGTCGCCGAGCAGGCCGAAGTTGTCCACCGTCGCCACAAGCCCGCGACCGAAGACATGGTGCCAGACGCGGTTGACGATGGTCCGCGCGACAAGCGGGTTCGACGGATCGACCATTTGCATGGCCAACTCGTAGCGACCGCTCGAGGCCGCAGTGGTGATGGGTTTCGCCGCGGCGAACGCCGCCGGCAGGCTGCGCGGCGAGAGAACGCCGTTCTTGAAGGGCTTCCCGCGCACCAGGACGTTCTCATCGACGCCGGTGCCGTCGAACCACGAGACCGCGGTGCTCGATTCCCAGCGGACCTTGCTTGCGACATTGCTTTGGCCCGCGAGGAACTCGTTCGCCACCCGCAACGTCGACGCGGCGGGCGAATCGCCGAACAGGGCGGGGTTCCGCACCAGCCAGTCCGCCAGCACCGCCTGGGTTTCGGCTTCGGGTGATTTGGAGAACGCTCCCCGGCCCAGTGTTTTGTTCGCCGAAGCAACCGCTGCTTGGAAATCTTTGGCGTAGGTCGCTACAGGCCGGGCCGTCGTAGCGGAGTCGAACGAAATTCCCGGACGCCACTTCGGCGTCTCCGCGGCTTCGACGACCATCAGCACCTCCAGTTCGGCGTCACCCTCGGGACCGAACTCCACATGGACGCGGTGTCCACTGTAAGCGCTGAGATCGTGCGTGAACCACCGCGGCTCGTTCTTCACGCCGCTGTCGAACTTCCGAACGAGTTGGCCATGCAACGGCCCAGTCACCATCACGTGCGAGTCAACCGCCGCGTAGGCCAGCGTCTTGCCTCTGATCAGGTAGTGGAGCTTGCCCAGGCCGAGAGTCACGGTGGGCGTGCGCACCATCTGGCCCGACCGCGCCGTCGCCGCGAGGGAACCGGAGTCGTTTTCATTGCCGGGAGGGGCCTTGAGCCGGTTCCAGAACAGGTCGCGCCGCGCCGCGCCGTAGGTCATGACGCGGGCGATGGGGTTGGTGGGATTGCCGCCGAGGATGATGTCGCCAGGAAGGGCCGGCCGCGAACCGAAGGCTTCGCCATCAACTTTCCAAGGCTGCCGACCGAGCCGGGTGAAGTCCGCGATGATGCGGGTGCCCGAGTCGTTCGTCGGAAACGCCCTTGAAGAGAAACTTGAACCGCCTCGCGCGAACCAACCCAGCGGATTCGCAGTGTTCGTCTTTGCGTCATGCAGTTGAGCCACCCAAAGCCCAAGGCGCGTCGGATCGAGCGAAGCCTTCTGTGCGACGGCTTGGAGACCGCCCGTCGCAGGCGCCCCGGTCGCAAGAACCTCATCCGCTGCCACGAGGTAATCGGCGATTCGGCGGATGCCGTCGCCACGGGAAGCGGCCACCGCTTTCGCCACCTTGGGCACAAACCGTTCGCGCAGTGCCATCAACTCGGCCGCCGACTTGCGGTTGTTGTCCATCGCTTCGAAGCGCACCTGCCGGAAGCTCGAACCAAGCATGAACCCGCTCAGGGCGTAGTAGTCCTGCGCGCGGATCGGGTCGAACTTGTGGTCATGGCAACGGGCGCAGGCGACGGTCAGCCCGAGGAACGTCTTGCTGAAGACATCGACCTTGTTGTCGATGCGGTCGCATTCGTCCTGCCGGATGTCGACCGGCGAATGAACTTCCTCGCCGAGAAAAGCCCATCCGGTCCCAACCACCGACTCGTTGATATCGGTCCCGGGCCGGAACCGAGGCTTCGGCAAGAGATCCCCGGCCACCTGCTCGACGACGAATTGATCGTAGGGCAGCCCGACGTTGAAGGCCCGGATCAGGTAGTCACGATAGTGCCAGGCATTGGCGATGATGTAGTCGCTCTCGTGCCCGCGCGATTCGGCGTAGCGCATCAGGTCCATCCAATGCCGCGCCCAACGTTCTCCAAAATGCGGCGACGCCAGCAACCGATCCACGACCCGCTCGCGCGCACCCGGTTTCGCGTCCGCGAGAAACACCTGGATCTCCACGGGGCTCGGGGGAAGGCCGGTGATGACAAAGTGGACCCGGCGCAGCCACGTGCGGTCATCGGCCGCCGGCGCCGGCGGCAACCCGGCCTCTTCCAGGCGGTGAAGGATAAACCAGTCTTCGGCACCGAGCGGCCACCGGGCATCCTTGACGGCGGGAATCTTCTGACGCCGGGGAGCCTCCCAGAGCCACGCCTGTTTCCGCTTACGCTCCTCGAGATTGAAGGCAGCCGGCTTGGACGCGGCAGAGGCCGCATCACCGGCCGGCCACACCGCGCCTTCGCGAATCCATCGTTCGAAGTCCGCGATGACCGCCGCTGGCAAACGATCCTTCTTCGGCGGCATCTCCAGATCTTTGTCGCGATGAGCCATGGCCGTGACAAGCAGACTGCTCTCCGGCTTTCCGGCGACTATGGCAGGACCCGTGTCCCCGCCCTTGAGGAGTTCCTCACGTCCGTCCATCCGCAGGCCTCCCTTCAGCTTCTTGGCCGAGGCGCTGTGACATTCGTAGCAATGCTCGGCCATGACCGGCCGGATCTTGGTCTCGAAGAATTCGGGACCCGAAGTGGCCGCCAGGACGCCGACCGAACCCGCCGTCCATGCGAGGACGCTCGACAGCACTGCAGTTGTGAAACGGATCTTCATTGGGCTGAAGGTAGGACTGTCGACCGATCCTGAACCAAGGTCGAACCGAAATCCCGGCAACTTGCCCCGGGACTTTGGCTTTTCATCGGAGCCAAGGTTTGATGTGTTCTACGGCAATTCCATGCTTCGCCAACTCATACTTCCAGTGCTCGCCCTTGCAATCGGACTTTCCGGCGCCGCCGCCGAGGCGGGTTCCGACAGCCCGATCCGCCACTCGTATCTCGTCATGGGCGCCAAGACCGCGATCATCGGCGAGGATGGCAAGGCGACCTGGGAGTATCGCGGCGGCACCCGCGACGGCTTCGTGTTGCCCAGCGGCAACGTGCTGCTGGCCTATTCCGATCGCGTGGAGGAAGTGGCCCCGTCCGGAGAGAAACCCAACCAGGTCGTCTTCAGCTACACCAGGAGCAAGGAGAACGGCGAGATCGGCACCGCCCAAAGGCTCTACAACGGCAATACGCTCGTCACGGAACTCGGCGGGCGACCGAGGCTTCTTGAAGTGAATCCCCAGGGCAAAATCGTGCTCGACGTCCCGCTGCAGCCGGAGACCGACAACACCCACCTGCAGACGCGCATGGCCCGGCAGCTGCGGAACGGAAACTACCTGGTGCCTCATCTGCTCGCGTTCGCCGTGAAGGAGTATTCTCCGGAAGGCAAAGTCGTGCGCGCCCTGAAGACTGATCTCGAAGAACTCGGCGGCCGCAAGGCGGAGAACTGGCCTTTCACCGCCATCCGCCTCGACAACGGCAACACGCTGGTCTCCCTCACGCACGGCAACAAGGTCGCGGAGTTCAATCAACTCGGGGAAGTGGTCTGGAAGGTGACCAACGAACACGTGGGCGGCCAGTTCAAGGACCCGTGCGGTTCACAGCGCCTCGCCAACGGCAACACCGTCGTCGGCAGCCATGCCGCGAACAAGGGAGTCTCGATGATCGAGGTCACGCCCGACCACAAGACCGTCTGGACCAGCGACCACTCTCTCGCCGCCGGCGTGCACCACTTCCAGATCCTCACCACCAACGGCAAACCGGAGCCGGGCATGCCGCTGAAGTAGGACCCAGCCGCGCTAAACCTCCTCAAGCGCCTTGCCCGCATCGCCGAACTTCGGCAGGCGCACGTTCATCTTGTCCATCATCGAGAGGTAGAGCCGGCACATCTGGCGCTCGGACTTCTCTTTGTAGTCGAGCACGCGTCCGCCTTGGATGCGGCCGCCGGCGCCACCGAGCAATACGACCGGGAGCTGATCGTTGTTGTGGTTGCCCGTCATCATGCTGGAGCAATACATCAGCATCGTGTTGTCGAGCAGCGTGCGACTGCCTTCCTGGATGGCGTCGAGCTTGCGCGCGATGTAGGCGACTTGTTCGAGGAAGAACTGGTTCACCTTCAGCCAGTCCGCCGTGTCGCTGTGCGAAAGCAGATGGTGGATCATGTAATCCACGCCGAGATTTGGGAAACGCAGCGAGCTGTGATCGTTGTTCAGCTTGAGCGTGGTGATGCGCGTGGTGTCGGTCTGGAAGCCGAGCACGAGAATGTCGCACATCAGCTTCATGTGCTCGGCGATGTCCTGCGGGATGCCGTCGGCGGGTCGCGGGTGCTGGCGCACGGCCTCATCTTTCGTGAGCGTCGGACGCCAGCCCTGCAACTCGCCCTTCTTGCCGGCGTTCTCGATGCGCTGCTCCACGTCGCGCACGGAATCGAGATACTCGTCGAGCTTGCGCTGGTCGTTCGCGCTGATGTGCCGGCGCAAATCCGTCGCGTCGGAGAGCACGGCGTCCAGCACGCTCTTGTCGCCCTTGCTCACCTCGTCCTTGAACAGCCGGTCGAAGGCGAGCGCGGGGTAAATCTCCAGCGGCGTCGGCGTGGTCGGCGAGCTCCACGAAATGTGCGAGCTGTAGAGCATGGAGTAATTCTTGTGCACGGACGGGTTCGACTTCTCACAGCCCAGCACGAGTGACGGAACTTTCGTCGAACGTCCGTAAGTCTGCGCCATCAACTGGTCGATGCTCGTGCCCGAACGAATCTCACCGCCGGACGCCAACGGCGCGCCGGAAAGCAGGTTTCCCGTCTGCGAGCTGTGGATGTTCCCCTTGGTGGACTCGTCGTTGTAGAGGCCGCGCACGAACAGCATCTTCTCGCGGAAGTCGTGGAGCGGCGCGAGCACCTTTCCGAGCTCCATCTGCTTGCCCTCGCCCTTGGCCCACCATTCCTTCGAGTGAAAGCCGTTGCCGGAAAACAAGACAGCCAGACGCACCGGCGCTTCGCTGGCGGGCTTGACCCCGGCGGGCGGCGTGTCGCCCCAGACGGTGAGCGATTCCATCCAAGGCAGCGCCATCGTGACGCCGACCCCGCGAAGAAACGTGCGACGGGAGAATTGATGTGTTGGCATAAGCTCCTACTCGGCTTTCGCTTTGGATTTCTGATTGGTGATATGTCTTCTCGGAGACTCACAGAGCTATTAGCTTGTTAAGGAAGACAGCCGAAACCTCTTGATCAATCGCGAACATGGGCGAACTGATCAACGAGTTGATCGTCTTGCCTTCAAACTGGGTGACGCCTCGTGAATTTCGTCCGGCCCAATGGCGCAGGACGATGGTGCAATCAAGGAGGTTGGTTTCGAACATCGAAACCAAGACTGTGTTGACGATCTTCGTCGCATCTACGCCAACGAAGTAGAACATGAAGACGGATTTCTCGTGCGCCAAGAACTCCAGCATTTTGTCGATATTGTAAGCCTTCGGATTGGAGTTGAGGATCATGATCTTCGTCTTCACGTCGGTCTCCGTATGATACGCGTCGAAGATGCGCTGGTAGTCACCGAGCGTGTTTTCGGTCTTAAACGCTGGGATTCCCTTTTCGCGGTTCTTCAACGCGTGGACCAACTCACTCCGAAGCTTATCATCTTCCCCGGCGATCAAATACTCAATGATTCGGCCTCGGACGTTCACGTTCTCAATGAGCGACGCCAAGAGGATCTCGTTCTTGAATTTCTCTACTTTCGCATCCAACTCGGCCTTCAACATTTGAGCATCGGCTGAGCCTACAAAATTCGCCGCCCGTTTCGGCGCACTGAGAATTGCAGCCTCTTCAGCCGCACCAACCGCAAACTTTGCGCCTGTGGGAGAAATGTTGTTCGTGGCTTCCACCAACCGCACGAGGTTCCCATCAAAGCCAATCCCGGCGTGTATCTCAAACAGCCTATCCAGATTGGCGGCGTTATTCGGGATGCCCTCAAAGCTTCGGATGATGTCGGACCCGTTGAAGCTTCCCTTGATGTTGTTTTCGCGAAGCTCCTGAGAGCTGTGGCTGATTTTCTTTAGCAGCGTCGTATTGGCCAAGAAGCAGTGATTTACAGTCGGAGTAACGAGGCAGACTACGAACGGTCTGTCGTCGAATTTTTTCAAGTTCGACAAGGAAAGCACCGTGTTGCCGAAGTTCACACTGGCGGAGGCGCTAAACCGCACCGCGAAATCGGCGCAATAGAACACCGACCGGTCTTTCGTCAGGCCAAACCGTGTTACCACCGCCTGAGAAAGCGCCCCTTTGTCATTGATGCCATCACGCTCCGCAACGAAGCGAACAAAGTCCTGAAGTGGGTTATTCATTGAAAAGGGTAAGCCTGGGTTCAGGCACGCGGACCGGCACCTTGTCGGCCTTCTGGTCGCTCAGACTGTTGCGCTCCCAGAACACACCATCAGCGTATCCCTGAATTGAAGGATCAGCCGCGACGCGCTCGATGCGCTTCTTCGCCCAACAACAGTATTCGAGATTCTGCTCAATCCCGAGGTAGCGCCTGTTGAGCTTTTTGCACACGACCGCTGTTGTTCCGCTGCCGAGAAACGGGTCGAACACGAATGCCCCCTCTTTGGAACTCGCCAAGACGAGCTTCGCAATCAGCTTCTCGGGCTTTTGCGTCGGGTGATCGGTGTTCTCAGGCATCGACCAAAATGGGATCGTGATGTCGGTCCAGATGTTTGAGGGATGCGTGAGGCGAAAATTGCCTTCCTCACCTTCGTCCCAGTCCTTCGGCTTACCCTCGGCATCTCGATATGGAGCGATGACTTTCCGCTTTAGCTTTACCGCTTCGACATCAAATACGAAGTCTTCGCCCACGGTGCAGAACCAAATGTCTTCCGTATTGTTCTTCCAGTTCGCCTTGGCTCCCCGCCCCTTTTCACGTTCCCAAGTAATCCTGTTCCTGACGCAAAAATGTTCTTCAAGCACCGGCGCGATGAGGGATGACGTTTTCCAGTCCGCGCAGACATAGACCGTCGCATCCGGCCTCAGCGTTGGTTTCAACCGCGCCAGCAGGGAAGCGAACCACTCAGTGTATCCTTGCTTCTCCTTCGCCTTGAACAAATGCCCATTGTAGTTCTTCGAGAGGTTGTAGGGAGGGTCTAGTATCAGTAAATCGACGAAGCCTTGCGGAAGATGCTTCACGGCATCGAAGACGTCTTGCTGCACAACGGCGTTCACAAGCGACGAGGCGGGTGCGGGTGCTGAAAGGCGTAGGAGTGTCGAAGCCAAGGCCACCAACTCACCTTCGGTGCATGTCAGCGTGCGATTTCTTGGAGCTCGTATTTTCATAGTTAGCATTCACCAAACCAAACGTATGCGGGTGGCGCCTCGAACGCGACTGGCCTCAACGTGGCTTTCATAAGGGAGGGTGTTGCGTGGACTTGCTGCAAGCCACAGAGAATTTTCCTCATTCGGCGCTCACTATTTCCCTGCTACGAATCTCCCTGAATTGCTGGCTGCGGACAATCGTCTCGATGGCCGAGGTCACACGATAGCCGTTCTTCTTCAGCCTGGCCTGCATCTCGCCAAGGAGAGGACCGTCGGACAATTGGACGCCCCGGCCGAGGGAGTAGCCGAGCAGTTTGCGGCAGAATTGTTTCAGGAAAACATCACGGCGCTGGTTCAGCAGATAGCTCTGGAGACCGTCGAGCCCGGTGAATTCGGTCCCGTCCATCGCCCTCGCGTGCGTGTCGACCGGATGGCCGCCGAGATCGTGGTCGCGGCGGCGGCCGATGGCGTCGAAGGCTTCGAGGGAAAACCCGAAGGCGTCGATGCGGCGGTGGCAGCCGTAGCACTTGGGGTCGCTGCTGTGCTTCTCCGTGAGCTGGCGCATGGTGAGCGCCTCGGTGGCTTCGTCTTCGGGCAGCTGCGGGACGTTCTTCGGAGGACGTGGCAGCTTGTCGCCGAGGAGAACCTCGGCCACCCAGTTGCCGCGCAGGATGGGGCTGGTGCGCGAGGCGCCGGACTGTTTGGCCAGCGTCGCAGCCTGGCCAAGAACACCGCCCCGGGCGAACTTCTTCACGCCGTCGACCCGGTGCCAGTCGTTGCTGCTCGCGAACTTCACGCCCGTGATGCCGTAGTGCTTCGCCAGTTCGGCGTTCAGGAAGGTGTAATCGGCGTCCAGGATGTTCAGGACGGAGCCGTCGTTCTGGAACAGGTCGGTGAAGAAACGGATCGTCTCCTCATACATCGCGCCGCGCAGTCCGGCGAAGGTCGGGAAGTGCCGTTCGCTTTTCTCGCCCAGCTGGTCGAAGTCGTAGATGTGCAGCCACGCGCAGGCGAACTCCGTCGCCAACCGGCGCGCGCGGTCGTCCTTCAACATGCGTCTCGTCTGGGCGGCGAGAACCTCGGACTTGTGCAGCTTGCCGCCATCGGCCACGGCGCGCAGTTCGGCATCCGGCGCGGAGGACCAGAGGAAGTAGCTGAGGCGCGTGGCGAGTTCGGAATCGGAGACCGGCCCCGGCTTGCCGCCCGCGACGGTCTTCTCCGCGCGGTAGAGAAACGCCGGGGCCACCAGCGTGCGGGCAAGCGTGAGGCGGATGGCGTCGTCATGATGGATCTCCTCCGCGCGCAGCCTGCGATAGAGCACGCGCAGCTCTTCCTTTTCGGCTTCGGTCAACGGACGCCGATACGCGCCGTCGGCGAACTTCAGCACGGCGTCGAGGTGCTTCGGCTGCGTGTCCACGAGCAGCTTCTGGAACTCCTGGGCGCGTTGCTTGATGGGCTCGCGCAGTGGCGTGAACGCACTCGGGTCGGCGTCCTGCGTGGCGTATTGCCAGAGCTGCTCGAAGGCATCGACAAGCTTGAGCGCATCATGACTGACGTAGTGAAGCTCGGACCAGAGGCGTTCGAGCTGCGCGGCCTCCTGGTCGTCCAGCATCAGCCGCCGCAACGCGTCGTCCTCGCGGTAGTAGAGCGTGAGCGTGACGACTTCATCCACCGGGACGATCTTGGTGTAGCAAAGCGCGGCCGGGAACAGCTGCCGGAATTCTTCAAATGCGCCTTCGATCCGCTTCCGCGCCGCGCTGCCCTCCGCGACGAGAATCGGCGAATCCGAAACCACGGGCCGCTCGCCATCCGACCATGTGCTTTTGCCGCCCTGCTCCTTCGCAACGCCGGCGGCAAGGCCGAGCGAGGCCGGCTTCGTCGTGAGCACCTGCATCTGCACAGTGCCTTCGCGGCCGGTTTCCTTGTGCAGCGTCGTCGTGGCGACGAACTCGCGACCTTCCACAAGATAGGAGGGTAAGCGCACTTTAATGACGGACGGGGCACGAACACAAAGGCTCCGAGCATCAACGAGCGAGCCGTTGGGATGTTTGCCGAAGAGAGCGGGATCAAGACCCAAAAGCCCGGCGGCCTCCAAGGCGGCATTGCCAGCGTTGGTTGCGGCAGCGGCCCGAATTTCACGCAGTGACAAGTCCGGTCGGCCGGGCGCGACAAGGCGCGGATTCTCCCACACGGCGAAATCGCTCTCATTGCCATCGCCAACGTCGGAAGTTGCCAGATACAGGGTCACCTCGTTCTTGCCGACAGCCGGCGCCGGAATCTTGAGCCGCACTTCACGCGCCGCAGCGAGCGGAGTCACGGGCACCTGCCACGCCTTGGGACCGTCGCGTTTGCCGATGTGGCCGACCTGGGTGAAACGCCACAGGGTCTGCTGCCATTGGGCGATGCCTTGCACGAGGGCTTCGGCGTCGCCGGGCTTGGCGAGCCGCCATTGGGCGCGGAGCGGATCGAGCAGCAGGGATGGTTTCGTGTCGGTGAGCGCGGACCAGAGAGTGCCGAGGTATTTGGCGTTGAGGCTGCGGTCTGCGGCAAGCCGGGGAAGCCGCCGGGACTTGATTCGTGCCGCGTCGGAGACCGGCGCTCCACGCAATTCCAGCGTCGCCTCCAGATACTTCTTCAGCGGCAGCACGCCGCCGTCCTTGGTGTCGAACTTGATGCCTTGCAGGTTCACCGCCGAACCGCCGCCGCTTTCCGTGTAGCGGGCGTAGAACGCGCGGATGGCCGCGAGCCGTTCCTCGGCCCAATCCCGCTGCGAGGCGCTGGGCGAAAAGGCGATCCCATCGGGCAACAGGACCGCGTGCGCCGCGACGTCCTTCGCCGCGTCGAGATACTTGGTGACGAGCGATGGCGACATCACGAGCGAGTTGCCGACGTTCATGAAGCCTTCGCCCGAGGCGGAATCGCCCGGGAACTCCTTCGCCGGATCGAGCGTCGGCACAACGGTCAGGTCACGGATCGTGTAGGTGAACTCCGCATTGTTCAGCCGCCGAAGCACGACCGGGCCAGGATCTCCGGCGCGAGCCTTGCCTGCGGCATCGAGGGCGGAATTGACCCAGCCACGGAAGCGTTCCCGCTCGGCAGTCTTCATCTGGGGTTTGTCCTTGGGCGGCATTTCTCCCAGATCCATCTGCTCGATCACGCCCTGCCAGACCTTGGGATGTTTCGCGACCTCGGCCGCCGAGATGAAGCGTTCCAGATCAAGATCGCCCTTGGACTTCTCCGTCGAATGGCAGCGGAGGCAATACTCCTTGAGCAGCGGCCGGATGTTCTTCTCGTAATCCGCGCTCCCGCTGACCACGCAAAATGCGGGAAATGAAACCGCAGCCAGCAACACACCGACCAACAGAGCGAGCGGCTGTGAGCGGTGGATGAAATCAAAGGGAGCGAATCGTTTCATCGGCTGGGAGGATCGATGAGACATTGGTGGATCACGTTCGGCCATGACGAGTCAGATTCCGGGTGTATTTGTCCAAGACGCGCAGGCCGGGCGGCTCCCTAACGTCGGACAACCTCGAACGTTGCGGTCACCTTGCCGGACCAAGGAGTGGACACCGGTGGCCCGCCTGTCTGGCGCCGATCCGGGTTCCAGGCGCGGGCAACGATGGTGCAGTTCGAACTCAGCATGATCGGACTGTTGTAGCTGAAAGCGTTCGAAGACACGCCGCCCTGAGGCCGGCGCGGATCGGAACCATCGAGCGTGTAGTAGACGGCGGTGTTGGTCGAAGCGGCGGGCGCGGCCAGCGACAGGCGGAACCCTGCTTCAACCTTCCCACCAGCACGGTTCAAGGCCGGAGGTTGAGTGAGCTGGCCATCGATGAAGTCCACCCGGTTCGAAAGCCACTTCTTCATCAGGTCGATCTCGCTCTGGAAGGAGCCGCCGCGCGGTCTGAGGTCCCACCGCTTGTATTGGCGCGCATGGACTTCGCGCAGTTCGTCGGTGAGGCGATCGACGAGGCTATTCAGGTTGGTGGTCGAGAAATGCGTTCCGCGCATTTCCTGCCAGCGGTCCACCCAGCGTTGCCAGAAATCCTGATCGCTGAACAAGCGCGGCCACCACGCGCCGCTGAAGAACGGTCCCGTGTTCCAGTTGCGGGGATCGTCGTCTCGACCATCGGTGGAGCCCAGCGAGCGGTCGAAGTCCCAGTGCGGGCCGAACGTGATCTTTCCGTTCCGCGGCTTGTAGAAGTGGGTGCTCAGCAACATGGCGTCGACATTGCCGCTGAGCACTTCGAGCACGTGGAAGTCGATCGCCGCCTCGATGTCCAGAAACGACGCGTAACCCTTCACTGGATCCTTCCAATCGGCCCCATGGAGGACACGGTCGAAGTCGCTGAAGTAGGACCGGAGATACTTGATCTGCGGTGCCCGCTGCGGGACGACCATCAGCTGCTCCTTGGGCTCGACGAACACCATGCCCGCCCCGGATGCGTTCAAACCCTCCTCACCCGGCCCGAGTCGGTCGAACTTGAGGAGATACCCGCCGGTGACTTCGGGCGCCTTCAAGTCGTCCGCGGCGGCCTTGTCGATCGCGACGCGGTGTTTGCCGATCTTGATCTTTTCTTCGAGGACGTAGAGGCCGTTGTAGTGGACGTCGCGCACGGGTCCCGCGCTGCGGACCAGAAAGACCTCCACGAAACGCGTGCGCGGCGAGTAGCGCCCGATGTCGCGGCTGAGCTGGTGGATGAACGGATTGTGGATCATCACCGGCTCGAAATCGTTCGGCGCGTAAAGGATCCAATCCGCTTCGGCCGGCAGGCCCAACGGCGAGAGCTCGCAGTCCCCGTTGAACTCATCGAGAAATGTGATGGAGAATCCCTGCTGGGCCATCCCGGCCGACGTCGAACCACGCACCCGAAAGCCGGCCCGCGTGGCCAGGGTCGGGGCATTCGTGAGCGAGGTCCGGCCGTTGACGGGTTCGTGGAACGCCATGTGGACGAAGGAACGTTGCGCCGACACGGACACCTCCTTTCCGAAGGTTTCCATCACGAGGATCGGCAACGACGTCGTGAACCCGACCACGTTGGAGGAGATCAGGCGATAGGCCTCAGTGCGCGGCGGCCCAGGCAGGAGCCCGTCCTGATAGGACCGTGCGCGGACGATCACGCTGTTGGTGACCGACAACGGGGCCGAGTAAATGGGCGAGCCCGAATGCGGCAACGTGCCATCAAGCGTGTAGTGGACGACAATGTTCGTCGCACCGCCGGAGAGATCCACCGTGAGCGGTTGGAGGAAGTTGCCGCCCGGTTTTGAGAAGCGCACCAGCGGAGCGGATCCCCGCGCGCCGGAGGAGTTATGCCGCCCCGGCGTGGGCCGCGGCATCGGACCTACCAGACCTGGTTCACCCCGGACGCGACCGATCGAGACACCGGCGGCCGGGGCCGGTTGCGGCGGGCGAAGCTCCGAAACGAGATTGGTCCTGCGGCCAAACAGGGCGATATAGTCCCACCGGGTTTCCAAGCGGAAGTTGGCGTGCAGCGGAGCGAGGTTGTTGGTCCGATCCTTTCCAGAAACGAACACCAGCAGGTCTTTGTCCGGAGGAATGTCGACGTTGGGAAAACGCCACCTCGTCGGGTTCAGCCGCGAATCCGTGAGGAACCATCCCGCCAATGAGACCGTCGTTTGCCCGCCGTTATGGATCTCGATCCAACCCGGGCGATCTCCGTCCTCGTCTTTCAGCCCGACCGGGTTCACTGCTAGGACTTCGGAGATGAAAGCCGAAGTGAAGGCCTCGACGGCGGAAAGACGGAGCGCTCCCAAGACAATCGCAGCGCCTATCAGGCCCAGCAGTCCAAGTCGCGAAATCAACCTACGGAATGGGCGGAGGAGGAGGCCGGTTTCCTGTAAAGCGGCCATCCCAGCCTCAGGTTCAGGCCATCTCCAACCCACGCATCGTGCCCGTGGACGAGGCGAACTTGTCGGTCTCCAGGCCCATCCGCTGCAGCATGGAGACGAAGAGATTTGGCAGCGGGTAGTTGCGTTCGGGGTCGAAGGCGAGGTGCTGCCCGTGCTTGAAACCACCGCCCGCGAAGAGCGTGGGCAGGTTCGTGGTGACGTGGGTGTTGGCGTTTCCGAGGTTGGATCCGTAGAGGATCATCGTCCGATCCAGCAGCGTATCGCCCTGTTCGCGGACGTTCTTCAACTCCGTGAACAGGTTCGCGAGGAGCTTCATGTGCCATTCGTCGAGCGTCTTGAGCTGCGTGAGTTTTTCGTCGGCTTTGCCGTGATGCGAGAGGTTGTGGTAGCTGTCGGTGATGTGCGCGTCGGGGATCTCGAGCGGCGGCTGCGTGGCGACGCTGTCGAGCATGAGCGTGACGCAGCGCGTCGAGTCGGTCTCGAACGCGAGGCGCGCGAGATCATACATCACCTTCACCTTCTCCATGTAGGCGGCGGGGCTCGCGGGATCGACGGGCACGGGGGCCTTCACGACCGGCTTCGGTTTTTTCTCCCAGCCCTGCGAGGCCTGCAGGCGGCTTTCCAGATCGCGGACGCTCGTGAAATACTGGTCGAGCCG